>JAUIAS010000007.1 GCA_030425395.1 Alphaproteobacteria bacterium | reverse complement strand
AAAATTGCCGTAGCCGCCGCCATGCCGCTTGCGGTGCACAAACACGCTTCTGTGCCCTGCATCGCGGCAATCTTGTCCTCGAGCATCTTGACCGTCGGATTGCCCCAGCGGGTATAGCAATACGGGCTGTCGTCGGTCATGTCGTGGGCGGAAAACCCGGATACGCTGTCCGAGACAAAAGACGATGACATATGGATTGCCGGACTGGACGCGCGCGAACTGGCGTCCGGGGTCTCGCCTGCGTGGATGGCGCGGGTCATCGGACCGAATGGGGGCTGGCGGGTCATGTCGTCTCTCCGTCTGGTTTTGTCTGACCTGAGCGGTTTGATCGCGCCTGTGCAAGCCCCGATACGACACCAAATCTGGATTTCGCGCTGGAAGCCACCGGGCCCGGGGATTAGCTTGCAGTTCAAAGGAGACACCCCGATGACAAACCCCCTGTTGCAAGACTGGACCGGCCCGTTTGGCCTTGCCCCGTTTGACGTTATTTCCGATGACGATTTTGAACCCGCGCTGGATATCGCCTTGGACGCTCATGCGCGCGAAATGGCCGCGATTGCCGAAAACCCCGAACCGGCCAGTTTCGTCAATGTGATCGAGGCGCTCGAGGCGTCGGGGCGTGATTTGTCCAAGGTTCTGTCGGTCTTCTTCACCGTGGCAGGGGCTGACAGTAACCCCGCCCGACAGGCGCTTCAGCGGAAGTTCTCGCCGCGTATCGCCGCGCATTATGCTGAGATTACCGCCAACAAGTCGCTGTTCGCGCGGGTCGATGCGGTTTGGGAGGCGCGCGCCACACTGGATCTGACGGCCGAACAGGAACGTGTGCTGATGCTGACCCGTCGCGGCTTTGTCCGGGCGGGCGCGGCCCTGACCGGGCAGGATGAATCTCGTATGAAAGAGATAAAGGGCCGCTTGGCCGAACTGGGCACAGCCTTTACCCAGAATCTGCTGGCGGATGAACGCAACTGGTATATGGCCCTTGGTCAAGATGATCTGGAGGGTTTGCCGGAATTCCTGCTGGATGCCGCGCAGGAGGCCGGGCGCGAAAAGGGGCTTGATCAGCCGGTCATAACCTTGTCGCGGTCGCTTGTCGTGCCGTTCCTGCAAAACGCGACGCGCCGTGATCTGCGGGAGAAAGCCTATGCCGCGTGGGCCGCGCGCGGCGCAAATGGAGGCGATACAGACAACCGTGCCATTGCCGCGGAAATTCTTGCCCTGAGGCAGGAACGCGCCGCGCTTTTGGGGTATCCCGATTTCGCGCATTACAAGCTTGAAACCGAAATGGCGGGCACTCCGGAGGCCGTGCGCGACCTGCTGACCGAGGTTTGGGCCGCCGCTCGGGCGCGCGCCGAAGAGGACGGCAAGGCGCTGGAAAAAAGGCTGGCCAATGACGGTATCGCGGGTCCGCTCGAACCGTGGGATTGGCGGTTCTATGCGGACAAAAGGCTCAAGCAGGAGCACGCGATAGACGATGCCGAGCTCAAACCCTATCTGCAACTTGACCGCATGATCGAGGCGGCGTTTGCCTGCGCAAACCGGTTGTTCGGTCTGGAATTCGCCCCGGTTGATGTGCCGCTTTACCATCCGGATTGCCGTGCTTGGGAGGTAACGCGCGATGGTGCACCGGTGGCCTTGTTCATCGGGGATTACTTTGCACGCGGTTCAAAACGGTCGGGGGCGTGGTGCAGCGCGATGCAGGCACAGGCCCGGTTCCCGCAAGAGCAGCATCCCATTGTGATCAACGTTTGCAATTTCGCCAAAGGCGCACCGGCGTTGCTGTCGTGGGACGACGCGCGCACCCTTTTCCACGAATTCGGCCACGCTCTGCACCAGATGCTGTCCGATGTGACCTATGAAAGCATCTCGGGCACATCCGTGGCACGGGATTTTGTCGAACTGCCCAGCCAGCTTTATGAACATTGGCTTGAGGTGCCCGAGGTGCTGTCCACCTATGCGACCCATGCCGAAACCGGTGAACCGATGCCCGAGGAACTGTTGAACAAGGTGCTGGCCGCGTCACAATTCGACATGGGATTCCAGACTGTGGAATACGTGGCGTCGGCGATGGTTGACCTGGCCTTTCACACTGGCCCGGCCCCGGCTGATCCGATGCAGCGGCAGGCCGAGGTGTTGGCCAGCCTTGGGATGCCCCGCGCCATCGGTATGCGCCACGCCACCCCGCATTTCGCACATGTCTTTGCCGGTGACGGATATTCCGCAGGCTACTACAGCTATATGTGGTCCGAGGTGATGGACGCCGATGCCTTTGCCGCCTTTGAAGAAGCCGGAGGTGCCTTTGACGTCGAACGTGCCCGGGCGCTCGAGGACCATATCCTGTCGCGCGGGGGATCCGAGGAAGCGGACGTTCTCTATACCCGGTTCCGGGGCCGGATGCCGGGGGTCGCGGCATTGTTGCGCGGGCGCGGACTGGCTGCCTGAGCGTCAGTAGCCGCTCTTGATATCGACGGTATGGCGCAATCCTGCGCCATCCTCATTCCGGCGAATATTCGCGGCAATGGCTTGGGAAGCGGTGTCGGCGCGCGTTTCCGAGGCGATGTGCGGTGTGACCGTCACGTGCGGATGCGCCCAGTAGGGGTGATCTGCGGGCAGGGGTTCGACGCGGAACACATCCAGCGTGGCGTGTCCCACTTGCCCGGTTTCCAGCGCGTCCAGCAGCGCATCATCGTCGATCAACGGCCCGCGCCCCGGGTTGATCACCACAGCCCCGGAGGCCATCCAGCCCATCGTTTGCGCATTCAGGATGTTGTGGGTCGCGGGTGTGTCAGGCAGGAGAAGCACGACAATTTCAGCCTTGGCGAGAGCCGAGCGAAGCCCGTCATCGCCGCTGTGACAGGTGATCCCCTCTATCTGCTTGGAGCGGCGGCTCCAACCGTGGGTGTCAAAGCCGATATTTGACAGCATCTGGCCGCAGGCCGCGCCCAAGGCACCCAGCCCCAGAATGCAAACCTTGCGGTCCTGCGCGAGTGGTGGAACCTGCGGATCCCATTTGCCGTTCAGACCATGAATTTGCGGGTCCATTCCCAGATGGTGCCTGAGGACGTGGCCAGTGACCCATTCCACCATGCCCTGTGTCAGCCCATGGTCCACCATACGCGCAAGCGGGACCGTCAGCGTCGGGTTGCCGACGATGGTTTCCACCCCAGCCCACAGGCTCAGCACCGCTTTGAGACGGGTAAACGGCGTGAAATCGCGCACCGGCCCGTTGGGGGCGTAGACGATGTAATCCACGGTTTCGGGCGCAAGGTCGGTGCCGAGAGTGTAATCCAGCCCTTCGCCATCAAAAGCGGCTCTGAGGTTCGGTTCATATTCGTCCCACCGGTCGGGACGGGCGGCAAAAAGGACGTTGATCATTGGGTGCGCCTTATCTGGGTCGGTGGATATGGGCGCTTTGTACCAGCCCGAACGCCCCGAGCAACACCAGCATTGCGGAACCGCCATAGCTGACAAGGGGCAGCGGGACGCCAACCACGGGCGCAAGCCCCATCACCATCGACATGTTGACCGCAAAGAACAGAAAGAAGGTGATTGCGACGCCCAGAACCATCAGAGACGAAAACCGGTCCCGTGTGGCAAGTGCGGTATAAACGCAGAACACGATGATCAGCGCATAAAGCCCCAAGAGAGAAAACCCGCCGATAAATCCAAATTCCTCGGCCAGAGTGGTAAAGATGAAATCGGTGTGTTTTTCAGGCAGAAAGTTCAATCGCGACTGCGTGCCCTGCATGAACCCGCGCCCTGTCCAGCCACCCGACCCAAGCGCGATCTTGGACTGGGTAATGTGATAGCCCGCCCCCAACGGATCAGAGGCCGGATCAAGGAACGTGTCGATGCGTCGGTATTGATAGTCCTTGAGCAATTGCCATTCGGTCCCGCGCCCTTGGAATACTGCGGCCACGATGCCGATCCCCGCGGTGATCACCGTCGCGAAATAGGCCCAGTGCACACCGGCAAGAAACATGATCCCGCCCCCCGCCGTCATTAACAGGATGGCTGTTCCCAGATCGGGCTGACGCAACACCAGGAACGTGGGAAACAGGATCATCAACACCGGCACCAGAACCCAGAACGGCCGCGATGTCCGTTTGGCCGGGAGCCAGTCATAATATGCCGCGAGCAGCATCACGAGGGTGATCTTGGTCAGCTCGGACGGTTGCAGCCGCATGAACCCGATATCAATCCAGCGCTGTGCCCCCATACCGACAACGCCAAAGAATTCGACTGCGATCAGCAACAGGATGGACATCCCATAAGCCGCCCCTGCGAGGTTCCGCCAAAACCAGATCGGCACGACGGCCACGATCAGCATCACCGAAAACCCCAGCGCAAAGCGTTTGACCTGCGGGTCCACCCATGGCGTAAAAGATCCCCCCGCCACCGAATACAGCATCAGGAACCCGACGCAGGCGACCGCGATGATGACGATCAGCAAAGGCCAGTTCAGATGCAGGACCTTGCGCGGGCCGCTGGGAACCGATTTGACGGCGTATTCAAGGTAACTCATGCCCGACCCCGCCCGTCGCCATCGCCCTGTGGCATGATGCTGCGCAACCGGTCCTGCATGGCCCGGATCCGGTCGCGATCCTTGTTGGGATAGGCGCTCAGAGGGGGCATGTCGCCATAGAGTGCCTGAAGCGTGATATCGCGCGCGATCGGGGCCGCGGCAGTAGAGCCGCCGCCGCCGTGTTCCACCACCACCGAAACGGCGATGCGCGGGGCGTCATAGGGCGCAAAGTTGACAAACAGCGCGTGGTCGCGCCGTTCCCATGGCAAATCTTCGTTCCGCAAAACGCCCGCGGCGCGTTCCGCGGCGGTGATGTTGCGGACCTGACTGGTTCCGGTCTTGCCTGCAAGGCGGTTCGCGTCGTCGATGATCCGGCTGGCATAGGCTGTTCCGCGCCGGTCGTTGCTGACCGCGAACATCGCGCGGCGCAGCTTGCGCAGGTTGTTTTCGTTCAAACCCAGCGAAGGGGCAGGGGGTGTTGGCTCTTCGACACCGTTGACCGATTTGATCAGGCGCGGGCTCACTTCCTGACCTGATGCGATGCGCGCTGTCATCACCGCGAGTTGCAGCGGGGATGCCAGCATATACCCTTGGCCAATGGATGCGTTTACCGTGTCGCCCACCAGCCATTCCTTGTCATACCGCCGTTTTTTCCACGCGCGATCCGGGGCAAGGCCGCTGACCACGGCAGACATTGGCAGATCGTGACGCACCCCCAGACCAAAGCGCCGGGCCATTGCGGAAATCTGATCCTGCCCAACCTTGAGCGCAAGGTCGTAGTAATAGACGTCACAGCTTTGCTTGAGCGAATTGAGCAGGTCCACATGCCCGTGCCCGGCCCGCTTCCAGCAGTGAAACCGCCGCCCCGACACTTCGAGATGGCCGGGACAGTATACGGTGTCTTCGGGGCCCATGACGCCAGCTTCCAGTGCTGCCAGCGCGGTGATCATCTTGAACGTGGACCCCGGCGGATACGCCCCCGAGACGGATTTGTTCGACAGCGGCCGATATTTATTTTCGGTTAGCGCCCGGTAATCGGCCACGGAAATACCGCGCACAAAAAGATTTGGATCAAAGGTCGGGGACGACACAATCGCCAGAAGTTCGCCGGACTGGATGTCCATGATCACGGCCGCGGCGCTTTCATCGCCAAGGCGTGCCTGAACAAACGCTTGCAAGTCGGCGTCAATGGTCAATTGCAGGTCTGAGCCAGCCTCGCCCTCGCGGCGATCCAGTTCACGCATGACGCGCCCGGTTGCGTTCACTTCGACACGTTTTGTCCCTGCCTTGCCACGCAGGGATTGTTCGAATTTGGCTTCCACGCCGACCTTACCCAGTTGAAAGCGGGGAATGCGCAGCAGGGGATCGGGTTCTTCGATCTGGCTCAGGTCATAATCGCTGACTGGCCCGACATATCCAACCGTATGGGCAAAATCCGCGCCGCGCGGATAGAACCGCGTCAAACCCACCTCGGGAATGACACCGGGCAGGGACGGTGCATTGATCGCAACGGTGCTCACGTCTTCCCAGTCGACCTGATCGGCCAGCGTCACAGGCAAAAACGGCGGAGAGCGTTCCATTTCCGCGATGGCGCGATTGAGCTGTTCTTCGTCCAGATCAATCAGGCGCGACAGCCCATCAATGACCGTGGCCACATCGCCGGCGTCTTCGCGGACGATCACGATTCGATAGCTGGGGCTGTTCTGGGCGATAGGGCGGCCGTTGCGGTCGAAAATCTCGCCGCGCTCCGGCGGAATGAGCCGGATGTTGATCCGGTTTTCCTCGGCCAGCAGCCGGAACTGATCGGCCTGTTCGACCTGAAGATAGCGCATCCTGTAGGCCAGTGCGCCGACAAACACGGCCTGTAGCCCCCCCACCAGCATCGTGCGGCGGCTGAGGGTTGCGTGGGTCTTCTCCAGTTCTCGGGGGTTCCGCCTCATGGTCGCCCCTTCGCCATATCGTCGGCACCAGGATTGGGCCGCCGCACTCCGAACACCAGATGCGACGCCAGAACCACCAGCGGATAGGACAGGATCGTCAAGGCCATCTGGATCACTGTAAGGCCAAGCGGCGCTTGCTCAACCAACAACATCGCGAGGATTGCCCGACCCAGCAAGGTCACGCCGACGATGGCCGTTGCCGCCGCGATCCATTCCCCTGCAAAACTGGCGTCGCGCAGCCCGGCCACACCGGTGCGAAGCTGTTCGCAGACCAGAACGGTCAACAGGGCAAACAGGCCGGGTGGCCGCTGCAACAGGAAATCCGCAAACAGCATGACCGCAGCAATCAAAAGGGCCGGCACGTATTCAGGGCGTCTCTGGACCCAGGCGATGGTCAGCGCCAAAAGAAGATCAGGGCCGGTCCAAAGCGGTGGCAAGGTGTTCAACGGCAGCACCCGAAAGAACAGGATCACAACGCAAATCCCGACAAACAGGGCGCGTTTGCTCCACAGTTGTGAGGTGGAAACGCTATTCATTGGCGCTGCTCGCCGGGAGGGGAGGGCGATTTGGGCGGACCACATCGCCCGGGTCGGTCACGGTTTCGGTGCCGTGGTGGCGGAGAATCCGAAGGAATTCGAGCCGTTCCAGATCTGCCGATAGCCGCACCCGCAGACGTCCCCCCCGGTCCGCGGCAACCTGCCCGATGAGAAGTCCCGCAGGCAGAACCCCGCCATCGCCCGAACTGACGACCCGGTCGCCGGGGCGCACGAGTTCGGTCTTTTCCAGAAAATCGACAAGCGGAGCCGCAGTATTGTCCCCGGCGATCAGAGCGGTCTGGCCCGAGGGCTGGATCACGGCGGGTATCGCGCTTGAGGCATCCGTGACAAGGATCACGCGGGCCGTCTCCTGCCCCACGCCCGACACGCGCCCGACAAGGCCGATCCCGTCCATCGCGGCCCATCCATCCACCAGCCCATCACGCGCGCCCACATTCAGCAACACCGATTGCCGAAAGGGGCTTCCGCTGTCGGCCATCACGACGCCGGTGATATAGGTCAGGCGCGGGTCCAGACGCACGTTATTGAGATCGAGAAGCCGCGCGTTTTCCTGTTCAAGCTGAAGCGCGGCTTCTTTCCATGCCTGCATCTGCCGCAATTCGCTGCGCAGTTCGCGGTTCTGTTCAACAAGGCGGGAATAGGATTGGAAATCACGGACAAGGTTTATGGCCCCGGTAACCGGCACCATGGCCCAGTCAAAGCTGGGCATGACGTGATCAACAATCCGCGCCCGGAATTGTTCGACGCGCGGGCTGTCGATCCGCCAAAACAGAAAAATACCGCCCAGACACAGGATAATCACGGTCAAAAGCAGACGCCTGACCGGGCCGGTGTAATCCTCGCGTTGTGCTTTGTCCCTGGCCAAGTCTAGATCTCCGTCAGGCTCAGGCGGGCGTGGCGGACGTGTCTAAGGGTGCGCGCCTTAGCTGTCGTAGTCAATCGCGTGACGCAACTGTTTCTCATATTCCAGTGCTTTACCCGTTCCCAGTGCCACGCAATTGAGGCTTTCGTCCGCGATGGACACCGCAAGGCCGGTCTGTTCGCGCAGCGCCAGATCAAGGTCACCCAACAGGGCACCGCCCCCGGTCAGCATGACACCCCGGTCCACGATATCCGCAGCAAGGTCGGGGGGCGTGGTTTCCAGAGCGGTCATCACGGCTTCGCAGATCTGTTGCACCGGTTCGGCCAATGCTTCGGCGACTTGCGCCTGACTGATTTCGATTTCCTTGGGCACACCGTTCAGCAGATCGCGACCACGAATTTGCATCGTCGCGCCGCGCCCGTCGTCGGGCATGCGCGCGGTGCCGATCGAGGTCTTGATCCGCTCGGCGGTGGATTCGCCGACCAGCAGGTTCTGCTGACGGCGCAGATAGGCGATGATGGCCTCGTCCATGCGGTCTCCGCCGACCCGGACCGACCGTGCATAGACGATATCGCCCAGAGACAGAACGGCAACTTCGGTGGTGCCGCCGCCGATATCCACGACCATGTTGCCGGTGGGATCTGTGATCGGCATGCCCGCCCCGATCGCCGCCGCGATGGGTTCCGCGATCAACCCGGCACGCCGGGCACCTGCCGACAGAACCGATTGACGGATCGCGCGCTTTTCCACCGGTGTTGCACCGTGGGGCACACAGACGATGATCTTTGGCTTTGAAAACGTGGACCGTTTGTGAACCTTGCGAATGAAATGCTTGATCATTTCCTCGGCGGTGTCGAAATCGGCGATCACACCTTCGCGCATTGGGCGGATTGCCTCGATGCTGCCCGGTGTCCGGCCCAGCATCAATTTGGCATCCTCGCCGACAGCGAGAACTTTCTTGACCCCGTCCTTGACGTGATAAGCGACCACGGATGGTTCGCTGAGGATCACGCCTTTGCCTTTGACATAGACCAGCGTGTTCGCTGTCCCGAGGTCAATTGCCATATCGGCGGTAAACAGACCGCTAAGTTTGTCCAGAAGCGACATCGACCATGTCCTGTATTTTTTCTGCCCGGTTATTTCCGTTGCGCCACGGGCGAGTCGGTGCAGGGAAAGGCGTATGTCTTATAGGGCGCGCAGCATGATTGCGAAAGGGTCGATCAGCGCTATTCCGCCGCTGGTCAATCCGGGGTAAGGGAGAGCATGCTTTCGTATCAGCACATATATCACGCGGGCAATTTGGCCGATATTCACAAACACGCGCTTTTGGCGGAAATGTTGGTGTATCTGACGGCCAAGGACAAGCCACTGACCTATCTGGAAACCCATGCGGGGCGCGGGCTTTATCATCTGGATTCGCCCGAAGCGATCAAGACCGGAGAGGCCAGGGCCGGCATAACGCGGGTTCGCGAGGGGGGCATGTTGCACGACGCACATCCCTTGTCGGCGGCGCTGGCCTCGGTCACGGCCGCGCATGGTCCGGCGGCTTATCCCGGATCTCCCTTGATCGCGCTCAATCTGCTTCGGGAAAGCGACACGGTGCATCTGTGCGAATTGCATCCGCAGGAATTCGCGGCCTTGCGCGAAGCCACGCTGGCCCATGGGGCGAACCTGCATTCCCAAAGCGGTTGGGACACGGTCATGAGCATAGCACCGCCCACGCCCCGGCGCGGTCTGGTCTTGATCGACCCAAGCTATGAGATTGCCAAGGATTATCGGACCATCCCGGATTGGGTTGGCAAGCTGCACCGCAAGTGGAACGTGGGCGTCATTGCGCTTTGGTATCCGATCCTGACCAGCGGTGCGCATGTGCCGATGCTCAATCAATTGGAAAAGGCGGGCTACCCCCGCGCGGTGCGCAGCGAGGTGCGGTTTGCGCCCGCCCGCGCCGGGCATCGCATGGTGGGATCGGGACTGTTCATCGTGAATGCGCCCTTCGGCACCGAAGCGGCGGCAAGCCGGGTGGCCGGGATGATCCCGCGCAATTGACACCCAAGGGCGACGCGTCGCAGAGACCTGCGATGGCGCAACGGTTAAGCCAGCGCGACAACAGCGAAAGGACCGCAAGCATGGATTGCGCATTGTGCAAGACACCCGATGCCACACCGATGGCGGTCGCGCCGCGACCCGATGAGGTTGCGGTTTGTGCCGAATGCCGCCGGGGCATCGAAACAGGCCCAACCGATGGCCCGCATTGGCAATGCCTGAATGAGGCAATCTGGAGCCAGAACCCCGCCGAACAGGTTCTTGCGTGGCGGCTGCTGACGGGACTGGACGCGGCCTGGGCGAACGCGGTGCTCGACATGGCCTATCTGGAACCTGACGTGATGGAATGGGCGCAGGCCGCAACATCTGCCGGGGTAGAGATCGTGCATCGCGACAGCAATGGCGCGATCCTGCAGGCGGGCGATACCGTGACCCTGATCAAGGATTTGCCGGTCAAGGGGGCCGGGTTCACCGCAAAACAGGGCACCGCCGTGCGCAAGATATCGCTTGAGGCCGACAATGCCGAACATATCGCGGGCCGGGTCGAAGGCCAGCGCATCGTGATCCTGACGAAATTCGTGAAGAAGGCCTGAACGTAAAATGCCGGGGTTTCCCCCGGCATTCCTTTCAGTGTTCCTTGTAGCTGATTTCCCGCCGGTCGGCACCGGGGCCTGCCTTTTCGCGACGAACCATCAGCCGGTTCAACGCGTGAACATAAGCCTTGGCCGAGGCGACAACCGTATCGGTGTCGGCGGATTGGCCTGTTGCGATTATGCCGTCCTCTTCCAGACGAACGCTGACGGTGGCCTGTGCGTCTGTGCCTTCGGTCACGGCGTTCACCTGATAGAGTTGCAGGCGTGCCTTGTTGGGGTGCAAGGCGCGCACCGCCTTGAAGGTGGCATCCACCGGTCCGTCGCCGGTCTCGGTCGCGATCACTTCCTTGCCGTCGACCTCCATCTCGAGCGTGGCTTCCGCAGGGCCGCCAGTGCCGCAGAGCACGCGCAGCGATACGATCTGAAGGCGGTCCGCGTCGCTGTCGGCGGTGGCCGAAACCAGTGCGATAATATCCTCGTCGTAGACTTCCTTTTTGCGATCGGCGAGTTCCTTGAACCGCACAAAGATATCCTTGAGCTGATTGTCGCCAACCTCGTGACCGAGTTGCCCAAGCTTGTCACGCAACGCGGCACGGCCGGAATGCTTGCCCAAGGGGAGCGAATTCGCAGCCAGCCCTACGTCCTCGGGCTTCATGATCTCAAAGGTTTCCGCGTTCTTGAGAACACCATCCTGATGGATGCCGGATTCGTGGGCAAAGGCATTCTTGCCGACGATGGCCTTGTTGAACTGCACCGCAAAGCCCGACACCGTCGCCACGCGCCGCGAGATGTGCATGATCTTCTTGGTGTCGATCGCGGTGTGATACGGCATGATATCGCCCCGCACCTTGAGCGCCATCACCACCTCTTCGAGGGCAGTGTTGCCCGCGCGTTCGCCCAGCCCGTTGATCGTGCATTCGATCTGACGCGCGCCACCTGCGACCGCGGCAAGAGCGTTGGCCGTGGCCATGCCAAGGTCATTGTGGCAATGGGTGGCGAAAATGACCTCGTCCGCGCCGGGCACGGTTTCGATCAGCCGCCGGATCAGATCGGCAGATTCGACGGGCGCGGTATAGCCGACGGTATCGGGGATGTTGATCGTGCTGGCCCCGCATTTGATCGCGGTTTCAACAACCCGGCACAGGTAATCCCATTCGGTCCGTGTGGCGTCCATAGGGGACCATTGCACGTTGTCGCAAAGGTTGCGCGCGTGGGTCACTGTCTGCGCGATACGATCGACCATTTCGTCCTGAGTCAGGTTGGGGATTGCCCGATGCAGAGGCGAGGTGCCGATAAACGTGTGGATGCGCGATTGAGGGGCGTGTTTGACCGCCTCCCAGCAGCGGTCGATGTCAGGCAGTTGCGCGCGCGCCAGCCCGCAAATGACCGCGTTCTTGGCGTTCTTTGCAATCTCGGACACGGCATTGAAATCGCCTTCGGATGCTATGGGAAACCCGGCCTCGATGATATCGACGCCCATGTCATCAAGCAGTCCGGCGATCTCGAGTTTTTCGTCATGGGTCATCGTCGCACCGGGGGATTGTTCCCCGTCGCGGAGGGTTGTGTCGAAAATCAACACGCGGTTTTGTTCACTGGTCATGATTTAGCTCTGTCAGTCAGGAATTTCGGTCAGGGTCAATCGTCGTCAGAAAGCAGTATGCGCGGTAACGTTTGGAAAACCCATACGGCTTTGACGTTCTTGTCCCGGAAAATTTGGCGCGCGGCACGTATCCTCTGAGCGGGCGCGCCGAATGGCACGCTCAGAGGCGCGGTAGCAGAAGCTGCGCATGCAGAACCCGGCCAACGGGGGCCATGTGCGAAAGGGTATGCGAGGTTCTGATCATGCCGCGATCCTATACGAAGGATGTCAGGGATGAAAAGGCCGAAAAACACGCATCGCCAACTTGTTCAGCCCAGGCATTGATCCCGCAGCGCGGCGAAATAGGTGTAACCGATGAAAACAGCATTGATCATAGGGGCCTCGGGCGGGATCGGGGCGGCGCTGTGCGCGGCGTTGTCCGGGCGTGGTGTGTCGGTGACAGGTTTGTCACGTTCGGTCGACGGGTTCGATCTGCGCGATCCGCAGACGGTGGACCGGGCGTTGTCGGCACTGGCCGATCCGTTTGACCTTGTGGTCGTTGCCACCGGCGCCCTCTCCATCGACGGGGCCGAGCCTGAGAAAACCGTTCGCGCTATAGACCCGGATGCGATGATGGCGCAATTTGCGGTCAACGCGGTTGGCCCGGCGTTGATCCTGCGCCATGTGGCACGCTTGCTGCCCCGTGACAGGCGTGCGGTCTGTGCGGTTCTGTCGGCCCGCGTGGGGTCGATCGGTGATAACCGGATCGGTGGTTGGACCAGCTATCGTGCGGCGAAGGCCGCGGTCAACCAGATCGTTCACACCACCGCCATCGAACTGGCGCGCACGCACAAACACGCGGCCTGTGTATCGCTGCATCCCGGAACCGTGGCCACGGAGTTTACCCGCAAATACCTGGGTCGCCATCCTGCCGTGCCCGCAACAGAGGCGGCAGACAACCTTTTGCGCGTTGTGGACGGTTTGGGACCAGAGCAAAGCGGTGGCTTCTTTGATTGGGCGGGCAAGGAAATTCCATGGTAGCGCGGCTCGTCCTCGTTCTGGGTGATCAGCTGACGCCGTCCGTGCCCGCCCTTTCGGCTGCGGACAAGTCGCGCGATCTGGTCGTGATGGCCGAAGTCATGGATGAGGCATCCTCCGTATCCCATCACCCCAAGAAGATCGCCCTGATCTTTGCCGCGATGCGCAAATTCGCGCGGTCACTGGAACAGGACGGTTGGCGGGTGGCCTATACGCGGCTGGACGATCCGCAAAATGCAGGATCAATCGTGGGCGAGCTCTTGCGTCACGCTGAACGGGAAGGAACCACCGAAGTTCTGGTGACCGAGCCGGGAGAATGGCGCCTGATCGCTGCACTGCAAGAGGCTCCGCTTATGGTGGAGATGCTCGAAGACAACCGGTTCATCGCATCACATGCGGAATTTGAACGGTGGGCCGAGGGGCGCAAGGCGCTTCGGATGGAGTATTTCTATCGTGAAATGCGGCGCAAGACCGATCTGTTGATGGATGGCGGCGAACCTGTTGGCGGCAAGTGGAACTTTGATCACGACAATCGCAAGCCTGCGCCAGATGCGGTGAACCATACGGGGCCGCTGTCGTTTGAATCCGATGCTACGGTGGAGGATGTCCTTACGCTCGTTCAGGAGCGGTTCGCTGACCATTTTGGCGATTTGCGCCCCTTCACCCTTGCCACGGATCGCGCAGGGGCTTTGCGGGCGCTCGATCATTTCATTGCCCATGCTCTGCCATTCTTTGGCGATTATCAGGACGCGATGCTGGACGGGAACAGATACCTGTATCACGCGGTGATTTCCCCTTACCTCAACATAGGGCTTCTGGGGCCGCTCGAAGTTTGCCGTGCGGCACAGGCCGCTTGGCAGGACGGTCGCGCGCCGTTGAACGCGGTCGAAGGGTTCATTCGTCAAATCATCGGATGGCGGGAATATGTGCGCGGTATCTATTTCTTGAAGGGGCCGGATTATCTTGGGGGCAATGCGCTGGGGCAGAATCGTGCGCTGCCCGGTTTCTACTGGGGGGCACCCACGCGCATGCGCTGCGTGTCGCGCGCGGTGGAACAGACGCGGCAGGACGCCTATGCCCATCATATCCAGCGATTGATGGTGACCGGAAACTTTGCGTTGCTGGCAGGGGTCGACCCGCATCAGGTGCACGAATGGTATCTTGCCGTTTATGCCGATGCCTTCGAATGGGTTGAGGCGCCGAATACCATCGGCATGAGCCAGTTTGCCGACGGTGGCGTGATCGCGTCCAAGCCCTATGTCTCAAGCGGGGCCTATATCAACCGGATGTCTGATTATTGTCGCAAGTGCAGCTATTCTGCCAGCGCCAAAACCGGGGACAAGGCCTGTCCGTTCAACCTGCTGTATTGGGATTTTCTGATCCGCCACCGCGACAGGTTCGCAAACAATCCGCGTATGGCCCAGATGTATCGCACATGGGACCGCATGGATGATACGCGCCGCGACGCAGTGCTCCGCGACGCGGGGCGGTTTCTCAAACGGTTGGATCAGGGCGAGATCGTCTAGGCCTTAGCCGTCGTTGGTCAGCGTTCCGTTGTCCCATGTGCCGCTGTCTTCCTGACCGGTGGCATAGCGCATGGTTCCCTGTCCCTGACGTTTGCCGTTTCGGAACGTGCCTTCGTAGATATCCCCGTTGGCATAGGTCGCAACGCCCTGACCGTTGATTTCCCCATCGACCCACGCCCCGGCATAGCGAAAGCCTGAGGGCATCACGATTTCGCCTTCGCCGTGCCTTTGGCCGTTGACGAACTGGCCGGTATAGACGGTGCCGTCCGGATAGGTGGCCACGCCTGTTCCATGGCGTTTGCCCGCTTCCCAGTCCCCGTCATAGCGATACCCGTCGGCATAGGTCATCACACCCTTGCCGTGGTTCTGGGCGTCCTTGAACATGCCCTCGTAGACCACACCGTTGGCATAGACCGCGCGGCCTTCGCCTTCGATCACTCCGGCAAGCCATTGGCCTTCATAAGTGGACCCGTCGGGATAGGTGATCTTGCCCTGGCCATCGGGCAGGTCATCGCGGAACCTGCCCAGATAGATCGACCCGTCAGGATAGGTCACGCGGCCTTCGCCTTCGATTTTGCCGGCCACCCATGAGCCTTTGAACACATAGCCGTCGGCCCCTGTGAACGTGCCTTGGCCGTGGCGCCGATCGTCAGAGAACTCACCTTCGTAGACATCGCCGTTCGAATACCGGACCACGCCCGATCCTTCGCGCCGGCCGGCGACAAGGGTGCCTTCGTAGACATCGCCGTTGGTTTGCGTCAGGCGGCCCTCGCCGTCTATCTGACCATCGCGCCAACTGCCCACGTATTCCAAGCCGTCTGGCATCTTGAGCGTGCCTTGGCCTTCGCGTTTGCCAGCGCGGATTTCGCCCTTGTACACCGCTCCGTCGGGGTAGGTGATCATCCCTTGCCCCTGCTTGACGCCATTGACCCAATCGCCCTGGTATTCATAGCCGCCGGGGCTGTGCATCGTGCCCTTGCCATCGTGCTGGGCGTTTCTGAACGTGCCCTCATAGCGCACGCCATTGGCATAGACAGCCAGCCCCTGACCGTTGATCACGCCTTCTGACCATTCGCCTTCATAGGTGCCACCATCGGAAAAGGTGATCTTGCCGATCCCGTCGGGTTTGCCCTTGGCGAATTGACCCTCGTAGACTGAGCCATTGGGAAACTGCGCGATGCCATTTCCACGAATTTCACCTTCGACCCACTGGCCCGAATACTGGTAGCCATTGGGCAGGGTATAGGTTCCCTGTCCATGCTGAAGCCCACCTTTGAAGGTGCCCTCATATATGCCGCCGTCATCGTATTGTTTGGTCAGCACCTGACCGTCTTGCGCGTATGCCGGGCTTGTTGCCACCAAGAGGGCGACACTGCCGGATGCGAGAAACCGTTTCATGACACGTTGTCCTGCGAAGGCCTGCTCAGCCGGGTTGTACTCTTGCCGCCAGCCTAAGGCCTGAGGGCGCACGGGGCAACGCCTTTTGAGCAATCACCCTTTTCCTCTGGCGATGATCTGCTAAATGGACAGAAACGTCCGATCGTAAGGGGCCACCATGTCCGACCGTTTCCGCCTGACGCTTGCCCAGATCAACCCCACTGTGGGCGATCTGGACGGCAACCGTGCCAAGGCCCGCGCCGCATGGGAGGCCGGGCGCGATGCCGGGGCCGATATGGTCGCGCTGCCCGAGATGTTCATTACCGGCTATAACGCGCAGGATCTGGTAATGAAGCCTGCCTTTCAACAGGCGTCCATGGCCGCGATCGAAGGGCTGGCGCGCGATTGCGCCGATGGTCCCGCGTTGGCCGTGGGTGGACCGTGGGCAGAGGACGGCAAGCTTTACAACGCCTATTTCATCCTGCGGGATGGGCGGATCACCAGCCGCCAGATGAAATACCACCTGCCCAATGAGACGGTCTTTGACGAGGTCCGCGTGTTCGACGCCGGGCCGCTGGGCGGCCCCTATTCGGTAGGCAATACGCGGGTCGGCTCACCGATCTGCGAGGATGCCTGGCATGAGGATGTTGCCGAAACCCTGGCCGAGACAGGGGCAGAGTTCCTTCTGGTGCCCAACGGTTCGCCCTATCACAGGGGCAAGCTGGACGCGCGGATGTCTCATATGGTGGCCCGTGTCGTCGAAACCGGTCTGCCGCTGATCTATCTCAATCTTGTCGGGGGGCAGGATGATCAGGTCTTTGACGGGGGCAGCTTTGCGCTCAATCCCGGAGGCGAGCTGGCAGTGCAATTGCCGCTGTTCGATGAAGTTGTCCACCATGTCGATCTTGAACGTGGCGCAGAAGGCTGGCGTGTGATCGAAGGTCGCCGGGATGTGCATCCTGACGATTGGGAAAAGGACTATCGGGTCATGGTCGCCGCGCTGCGCGATTATATGCTCAAGGCGGGGTTCTCCAAGGCGTTGCTTGGGCTGTCTGGCGGGATTGATTCCGCGCTGGTCGCGGCGATCGCGGTGGACGCAATCGGTGCAAACAATGTGCGCTGCGTGATGCTCCCATCGGAATACACATCCGAAGAATCGCTCGATGACGCCCGCGCGGTGGCCAAGGCGCTGGGCGTCCATTATGATACCGTTCCCATCTCGGCGGCGCGCACGGCCGTGACCGATACTCTGTCCCCGATTTTTGGCGATCTTGCCCCGGACCTCACCGAGGAAAACATTCAATCGCGCCTGCGTGGGCTGTTGCTTATGGCGATGAGCAACAAGTTCGGGGAAATGCTGTTGACCACTGGTAACAAATCAGAGGTCGCAGTTGGCTATGCCACGATCTATGGCGACATGGCGGGCGGCTACAATCCGATCAAGGATCTTTACAAGACCCGCGTGTTCGAAACCTGCCGCTGGCGTAACGCCAATCACCGCGATTGGATGCTGGGCCCCAAGGGCGCGGTCATGCCCGAGCGGGTGATCTCAAAGCCCCCCAGCGCGGAATTGCGCCCGGATCAGAAAGATTCCGACAGCCTGCCCGACTACCCGGAACTTGATACGATCCTTGACATTTTGATTGATCAGGACGGGTCCATTGCCGATTGCGTGGCGGCAGGATTTGACGCGGATGTGGCGCGCAAGATCGAAAGGCTGATCTATCTGAGCGAATACAAACGGTTCCAGTCAGCCCCGGGCGCGCGACTGACGGAACGGGCGTTCTGGCTGGACCGCCGCTATCCCATCGTGAACCGCTGGCGTGATCAAACGGGCTAGCCTGCGTGTTGCACAAATGGCGCGTGCCGCCCCGCTCGGGGCCGTCATGTAAGGGCCGTGCTTGGTCGCGCAGGCGCTTTGGGGCAGGGTCCTGAGGTCTGCTCCAGATTTGTTGAAATCGCATGCCCGGGCCTGCTCCTGTTCATGTGTCTTCGGACACAAACCTGCCGTCTTCCGCCGATGTTGTGGTCATTGGCGGTGGCATCATCGGTGCCTGCACCGCGCTTGAACTGGCAGAACGCGGAAAATCCGTCGTGGTTCTTGAGAAGGGCGAAATCGGCTGCGAGCAATCCTCGCGCAATTGGGGCTGGGTGCGGGCATCGCGCCGCGACCCACGGGAAATTCCTCTGATGCTCGAGGCGATCCGCGCCTGGGAAGGCATGGACACGCGCACCGGACGCAAGACGGGATACGTGCAGGACGGTATTCTGTTCGGCGCGTCATCGGCCCGGATTTTTGCCCGATACGAACGCTGGACGCATAACCTCACCCGGCACGCGATGGACTGCCGGATGGTGAGCGGGGCCGAACTCGACGCGCTCATGCCGGGGCACAGGCTGTCGATCAAGGGCGCAATGTATACACCCAAGGATGGGCGGGCAGAGCCGCAATGGGCAGCCCCCGCCATTGCAGAAGCCGCAAGGGCCGCGGGCGCGCGTGTCTTTACCCGGTGTGCTGCGCGTGGATTGGAAACCTCGGCGGGCCGGGTGGGCGGGGTGGTAACCGAAAAGGGCCGCATCGCTTGCGACGCCGTGGTTCTGGCCGGTGGTGCGTGGTCGCGGCTGTTCGCGGGCAATCACGGTGTGGATCTGCCGCAGCTCAAGGTGCTGAATTCTGTTCTGCGCACAAGTCGTGTTGCGGACGGCCCCGACGTGACGCTCCGCACGGACAGGTTCGCCATCCGCAAACGCGCCGATGGCGGCTATAGCATTGCGTCCAATCATGAAAACACCGT
Organism: Alphaproteobacteria bacterium; assembly: GCA_030425395.1. Classification (GTDB taxonomy): domain Bacteria; phylum Pseudomonadota; class Alphaproteobacteria; order Rhodobacterales; family Rhodobacteraceae; genus JAUIAS01. Next base: position 123,332 of record JAUIAS010000007.1, on the reverse strand, counting down.
CGATATCGTGCCCGACAGCTTTCGGTTGGCGCTCAGGTTCTGGCCCGCTTTCAAGGAAGAATGGCGAACGCTTCGGTTCCGTCTGACGGAGCGATGGAAAGAAGAGGCCGCACTGCCGCGCAAGTGGAGCCTGTCCGAGATTTCCCCCTTCGAGATGCGGCGCATTCTGGACCCCGCACCGGCACCACGGATGATATCCGGGGCATGGCGCAGTGCGCAGGCAGCCTTTCCCATACTCGAAAGCGCCGAGGTCGTTCAGGCATGGGGCGGGATGATCGACGTCACGCCGGATGCCCTGCCGGTCATCTCCGGGGTTGCGGACCTGCCGGGCTTTTTCATCGCAACCGGATTTTCCGGTCACGGGTTCGGTATCGCGCCGGGGGCCGGGCGATTGATGGCCGATCTTGTGACAGAGGCACCCCCGGTGGTCGACCCGACGGATTTCCGCCTGTCCCGGTTCCATGATGGCAGCCGGGTTGAACTGCTGACAGGTGACTGACGGTCATTCCCACCACCGGTCTATGGTGGCGATATCTGCATCCGACCACCCGAAATGATGTGCAAACTCATGCACCGTGACATGCGCCACAAGCGTTTCAAGGTCGATCCCTTCCGGCTCGCGTTCGCGCAATTCAGCAAGGATCGGTTCGCGAAAGAGCCACACGACATCTGGGCCAAAGCCGGGGTCCATGACGGATTTCTCCGTCATGGGGATGCCGTCATACATGCCGGTCAGGTCAAGCGGGTCGTCGATCCCGAGGTCGGCCAGAAAGTCGGGGTCGGGCCAATCGGCGATCTGAATCACAACCTCGCGCGCAAGCGTCCGAAATTGTTCGGGGAACCCCGCCACCGTGCTGTGGGCCAGTTCGGCAATCTGCTGGATTGTCGGTGTCATGGCCACAGGTTGGCGGCATGGGTGCCCCGGATCAATAGGCTCAGAGCATGAGTTGATAGCTATGCGGCACATAGTGGAAACCGTCGCCGCGCGTTTCGACATAACCGATACCCGGCCAGGGCATGTGATAGCCGACAAACGGCACCTTGTCGGCGGCCATCATCCCCAAGAGGCGGCGGCGCGTCGCGGCGGCGGCCTCCTTTTCGCGGTCGAATTTCACTTCCCAGTCGGGATAGGCCAGCGACCACACATAGTGATTGGCAAAGTCGGCCCCGAGAACCAGTTGCTTGCCATCGGATTCGATCATGTAGGCCATGTGCCCGGGCGTATGACCAAAGGCGGCCATTGCCGTGATGCCCGATGCCACGCTGGCTCCGTCGTCGATAAAGCTGGTCTGCTCGGCCAGCGGACGCATGTTGGCTTCGAAGGTATCGTTGCCGGACATGTCCCATGCATCGAATTCCGCCGATCCGGTCACATAGCGCGCGTTGGGGAACGTCGCCGCTCCGTCCGTCATGAGGCCGCCGATGTGATCGCCGTGCATGTGGGTCAGGACAACAACGTCCACCATATCGGCGCTGTAACCCGCAGAGGCCAGAGCCGCAACCGTGGCCGCGCCGTTCAGGCCGGTGTCGAACAGGATCAGTTCCGATCCGGTGTTGACGACGGTCGGTGTGAAAAAGAACTGCGCCGCGTCGATGGGCAGCATCGCCGCCTCGGATGCCTTGGCGAACTCCTCGGGCGAAACATTCATGCCAAAGATGCTCTGCGGTCCGGGCACGGTGCGTGTTCCGGCCAGAATGGTGGTTACCTCGAAGCCGCCCAACGCAACCCGGCGGAACGGTTGGATAGATGCCCCAAGCATCGGAGCAGATGCCCGTGCCACGCCACCGGTGGCGGCCGCAAGCGGCAGGGCGAGCCCGGCGGCCAATGCGCCGCGGCGTGTCAGTTCAACTGTCTTGGTCATATCGTTGATTCCCTCCTTGGGATTTCCCATGCGTCAATGGTAGGGCATGCGCACGGTTCCTCAAAAAATATCCGTGTTTCAACTGATCACATTCAGGGTATCGGTGGCTGTTGCTGGACAAGACGCGGGTCCTGTGACAACAGGACGCCAACAGGAGAACCGCCATGACGACCACCCGTTTTGCCCCTTCGCCCACCGGATATATCCACGTGGGCAACCTGCGCACCGCGCTGATGAACTACCTTATTGCGCGCCGCGAAGGCGGAACGTTCATCCTGCGGATCGACGACACCGACCCCGAGCGGTCCAAGGAAGAATACGTCGACGCCATCAAACAGGATCTGGAATGGCTGGGCCTGCATTGGGACCGGGTGGAACGGCAGTCGGCCCGCCTTGATCGCTATGCCGCGGCGGCAGACAAGCTGCGCGAGATGGGGCGTTTCTATGAAGCGTTCGAAACGCCGACCGAACTTGATCTCAAGCGCAAGAAACAGCTCAATATGGGCCGCCCGCCGGTTTATGATCGCGCGGCTCTTGCCCTGAGTGACGAGGACAAGGCCCGCCTGCGCGCCGAGCGTGGGCAGGGCGTGTGGCGGTTCAAGCTCGATCACGAACGCATCGAGTGGACCGATGGCATCCTTGGAGACATTTCCATTGACGCCGCCAGCGTATCCGATCCGGTGCTGATACGTGGCGACGGTCAGGTCCTCTATACGATTGCATCGGTTGTGGACGATACCGAAATGGGCGTCACCCATGTCGTGCGCGGTTCGGACCACGTGACCAACACAGCGACCCAGATCCAGATCATCAAGGCGCTGGGCGGTGCACAGCCATCCTTTGCGCATCACTCGCTTCTGACCGGGCCGCAGGGGGAATCCCTGTCCAAGCGTCTCGGCACGCTGAGCCTGCGCGATCTGCGCGCACAGGGCGTGGAGCCGATGGCATTGCTGAGCCTGATGGCACGGCTCGGGTCGTCGGACCCGGTCGAACTTCGCACCGAGATGGCGGAATTGATCGACGGTTTTGACATCGAACGCTTTGGTTCGGCCCCGACAAAGTTTGATGTTCAGGACCTGTTCCCGCTGACCGGGCGATATCTTCAGTCGTTGCCATTGTCGGCGGTGGCGGATCGCGTTGCGGCGGCGGGTGTGCCGGATGAACTGGCCGATCGTTTCTGGACCGTGATGCGCGACAACATAACCACTCTCAATGATCTCGAAGGCTGGTGGGCGTTGTGCCGTGACGGGGCAGATCCTGTGATCGAAGACGAGGACAAGGACTTTGTCGCTCAGGCCATGGCGCTGTTGCCCTATGCACCGTTCGGCGATGACACGTGGGCCAACTGGACCACCGCCGTCAAAGAGGCCACGGGCCGCAAAGGCAAGGCGCTGTTCATGCCGCTCCGCAAGGCGGTCACCGGTCAGGCACGCGGGCCTGACATGGCGTCCCTTATGCCCGTCTTGCAGGTCATCAAGGCAAAGACCTGATCCGGTCCACGCCAAGGCGATCAAGCGCGTCGTCGACGAACCGGCGTTCCTGCCGGCTCAGGGTTTGATGACGCGGGTATCGCGGGGCGTCCCGGTCCTGCAGGAGCGGCGCATCCCAACCCGACGTTGTGTCAAAGAAAGCCTGTGCGCCGTCGGCTCCGAACTCCTGCAAATATCCTTGAACCACGACATCAAGATAACTTTGCAGGATCGGATGTGTCTGCGAGGGCTGCGCGCGTGCCCTGTCAGGCACGCTATAGACGGCAATTGTCCTCGCACCATCGGCCATATGCGACACGTTCGCTGTGCAGGGAATGCGGTCATAGGCGTATTCACGATCGTCCAGCGCCGCCCAATCGGCACCCGGCACTTCGGCCATTAGCCCCGATATCGTCGTCCCGGTATCCTGCACGACCGACAGAAAGGCGACAGGCCGCAAGTCGGTATGACACCAAACCCGCCGCCAGCCATGCAGTTTCGCGCAATGCGCATTGGCATACTCATGGGTCGCACGGTTGACCAGACTGCCATATCCGAAGAAAAAGTTTCCCTGCATGGGGGCGTGCCTCTGAAAGATGCGATTTGATGTAAGTCAAACCGGTTTTTTGCGCCGCGTGCAATATAATGGCTACACGAGTCGCGAGGGACGGACATTGAGGATCACCAAACGCACCAATATCGCCGCCCGGCTGATGATGTTTTGCGCGGCGAATGCGGACAGGTTGGTTACCAAGGCTGAGATTGCCGAATGTTGTAATATTTCGGAAAACCATCTGGCGCAGGTCATCAACCAGCTGAGCCAGCTTGGATATCTCAACACCCAGCGTGGCCGCAACGGCGGTATGAAACTGGCCCGCCCCCCCAGCGAGATCCGCATCGGAGACGTGTTCCGCCATATCGAAGGCGATCTGCCGATTGCCGAGTGTTTTGCGGATGCCGATAACACCTGCCCTCTGATCGACGCGTGCCGGTTGCGGATCGCGCTTCAGGATGCGGTTCAGGCGTTTTATGCCCAGCTTGACGATGTCACGCTGGACGCCTTGGTTTGTGACAACCCTGCGCTGATGCGGCTCTTGCAACCAGTGGCCTGTACCGCCGCCTGACGATCAGTCGCGCCCCCGCAAGATGCGCGCGGGCCGCGCGGCCAGCGGACGCCAGGCAAAGGCCAGACCGGCCAGCAGCGTTGCAATGATACCGCCGCTGACGATGCCGATGGCCGATGGCCAGATCACGATGAAATCCGTATCCATCACGAAATGGCTGACCGCCCAGCCACCGCCGATCCCTGCGGTCAGGGCAACGATGCCTGCCGCAGCCCCAAGGATCGCCGAGCGCAGCGCAAAACTCGCCATGATGCGGCCGCGCGCGGCCCCCAGAGTCTTGAGAACCGCCGCCTCATAGGTCCGAGCGCCCTCGCCTGCCGCCGCGGCCCCGATCAGCACCAGAAATCCGGTCAGCAATGTTGCAGCCGCCCCATAGGAGGTGGCTGCGGCAATACCGGCCAGAACTTCGCTGACCCTGTCGATGGCGTCGCGCACACGGATTGCGGTGATGTTGGGATAGGCATTGGCCAGATCCCGCAGAATGGCGGCTTCGGCCTCCTGCTCGGCATAGACCGTCGCAATGAAGCTATGCGGCGCACCGGCAACAGCGGCGGCATTCATCGTCATCACGAACCCCATGCCTGCGCTTGAGAAATCCACCTCGCGCAGGTTCGAGATCGTGCCGGTGATATCGCGGCCAAGAATGTTGACCGTCAACACGTCTCCGATACCGATGCCCATTTCCTCGGCCTCTTCCCGGGCAAAGGAAAACAGCGGGGGGCCGGTGTAGTCTTCGGGCCACCATTCCCCGGCAACGATGCGTGTGTTGTCAGGCTTGGGTCCGGCATATGTCACGCCACGGTCGCCTTCGACAACCCAGTGACCCCCGGCCACTTCCCGTGCGGGTTTGTCATTGATCCGGGTCAGCATTCCGCGCAGCATCGGCGCGCTATCCATCCGGCTGACCGCCGGATCGTTTGTGACCCGCTCGCGAAAGCCGTCAATCTGGGACTGCTGGATATCGACAAAGAAATACGATGGGGCCACCTCGGGCAGGTCGCCCGCGATGGCGTTGCGCAGGTTGCCGTCAATCTGTCCAACTGCGGCAAGGACAGACAGCCCAAGGCCCAGCGACAGCACCACAGAGGCCGCGCCTTCGCGCGGGCCGCCGATTGCCCCCAATGCCCAGCGCAGCGCCGGGTGCCCGCGTGCCATCTTGGCAGAGCGGCGGGCCAGCATACGGATCAGCAGCGCCGACACCGCAAGCAACAACAACGCACCACCCAGACCCGCAGCCGTCCACAAGGTCAGCTGCCAATGCCCGCTGAACCATCCCGCCGCTCCAATAAGAAGCGCCAGTGCCAGCGCGCTGGCCACCACGAATATCGGGGCAGGCAGGATCGGCGCGCCGCCCATGGCATCACGGATCAGGGTCGCCGCGCGAACCTCCTGCGTTCTGGCAAGCGGCCAGAGCGTGAACAACAAAGCCGTCAGAACGCCATAGAGCGCAGCTTCGGCCAAGGGGGCAGGGTAGACGCCAAAAGCCGCAGGAATGGGAAGGCGGGCCTCGATCACCGGGCCAAGCGCGATGGGCACCAATGCCCCCAAGGCCAACCCGATACAGATCCCCACTATCGACAATACGGAGATCTGGAAGAAATAGGTCAGAAACACGGTGCCACGGTCGGCCCCAAGGGTGCGCAGAATGGCGATCACGGTGGTCTTGCCACCGATATAGGCGCGCACGGCCGCCGACACGCCGACACCGCCGACCGCCAGCCCGGACAGCCCCACAAGCACCAGAAACGCGCCGAGCCGTTCCACGAAACGGGCAAGGTTGGGGGCCCCGTTGCGCGAGTCGGTCCAGCGCATTCCGGCGCTGTCGAACCGGTCCGACGCATCACGGGCAACGTCGTCCAGAACCGCGCCGTCGCGCAACAACAGACGGTATTCGGTCTCATAAAGGCTGCCCGGCCCAATCAGACCCGATTGCGCCAGATCGGTGGTCCTGACCATCGTGCGCGGGCCAAGGGAAAAGCCCCCCGCCGCCGCGTCCGGCAACCGGTCAATGACGGCCATCAGCACAAATTCCTGCAAGCCCAGCTTGAACGTATCGCCGGGGGACAGGCCCATTCGTTCGACCAGAACGCGTTCCATCACGCCGCCGGGACGCGCGCCATCACCGGCAAAGGCGGCCTCCAGCGGCATTTCGGGGTCAAGGCGCACGGTGCCGACCAGCGGATAGGCATCATCAACCGCGTTGATCTGGGTCAGCCCGCGTTCGGTGTCCGCGCCGCGATCCACCGCGACCATGGACCGAAAATCGACAATTTCCGTCACCGACTGGGCATTCGAGGCCATCCATGCCTTTTCGTCTTCATTGGCATAGCGGTAGGTGAATTCCATTTCCGCGTCACCGCCCAGCAGGGCCTTGCCTTCGCGTGCAAGCCCGGCTTCGATACTGGCGCGCACGGTGCCAACCGCCGCGATGGCGGCAACCCCCAGCGCGAGGCAGGCCAGAAAGATGCGAAAGCCATGCACGCCGCCACGCAATTCGCGCCGCGCAAGACGCCAAGCCATACCTGCGTTCATTCCGCGGCCTCGCGGTTGTCGTCCGCGATCAGGCCGTCGCGCAGGCTCACCACGCGGTCACAGCGCGCGGCCAGTTCTGGCGCATGGGTGACAAGAACCAGCGTCGCGCCATGCCTGTCGCGCAGATCAAACAGCAGATCCATGATAATGGCACCGGTGGTTGCATCAAGGTTGCCGGTGGGTTCATCGGCCAGCAGGATATCGGGCCGGGGGGCTGCGGCCCGCGCCAGCGCCACTCGCTGTTGTTCACCCCCCGACATCTGGGTTGGATAATGTCCGATACGATCGCCAAGCCCGACGGCGCGCAACTCGGCCTCGGCCCGGTCAAAGGCGTCTGGCAGACCGGCGAGTTCAAGGGGCGTTGCCACGTTTTCCAACGCTGTCATCGTCGGGATCAGGTGAAAAGACTGGAACACAACGCCCATGTGATCGCGCCGGAACCGCGCAAGCGCATCTTCGTTCATCGCGGTAAGATCATTGCCCAGCGCGGTTACCTTGCCGCCGGTGGCCCGTTCAAGCCCGCCCATCACCATGAGAAGCGATGATTTGCCCGAACCGGACGGCCCTACAAGGCCCAGAGTTTCCCCCTTGGTCACGCCAAGGGTGATCCCGCGCAGGATTTCCACGGGTCCGGCATTGCCATTCAGCCGCAAAGAAGCATCATTGAGGTCGAGAACGAGGTGGGTCATGAAATCTGCCAAGTTTGGAGTATATACACCGATATGGAGCGTTCCCGACCATGCGCAAGTCGATTTTTCTTTTGCCGGTTGTTCTTTGGGGTGGGATGGCGATGGCCGAACCGGTCACTGTGGCGGCTTTGGGTGACAGTCTGACCCAGGGATATGGTCTGCCGGCAGAAGACGGGTTCGTGCCGCAATTGCAGGCGTGGCTCGATGCGCAGGGTGTCGAGGCGAAGGTTCTGAATGCCGGGGTGTCCGGCGATACCACGGCTGGGGGCGCATCAAGGGTGGCGTGGACCCTGACCCCGGATGTGGACGCGATGATCGTGACGCTGGGCGGCAATGACCTGCTGCGCGGCATCCCGCCCGAGGTGTCGCGCGCCAATCTGCAAGCGATCCTTGAGGTCGCATCAGATGCGGATGTGGATGTGTTGCTGGTGGGCATGCAGGCACCGGGGAACTTTGGCCCGGACTACAAGGCACAGTTCGACGCGATCTATCCTGATCTGTCCGCGCAATTCGGCACCTCTTACGCGCCCAGCTTTTTCGCCGGTCTGATGTCGCAGGGTGAAACCGATCCGGCGGCTCTACAGCCCTATTTCCAGGCTGACGGTATCCATCCCAATGCACAGGGCGTCATTCAGATCGTGCAGGGGCTTGGGCCTCATGTGCTCGATCTCATCCGTGCGGCGGATGCCGGGCAGGACTGACCGACTTGCACAAATAGACCCCGCACAAACCAAGAAGGGGCCGATGGAACCGGCCCCTTTCGTTTCATCGACGGATCACGATCACAGAAGTTCGATATCACCGGCGGATTCGCGGCCATCTCGGCCTGCCTGCAATTCGTATTTCACCTTCTGATTGTCGTTCAGACCTCTGAGGCCCGCGCGCTCGACGGCTGTGATGTGAACGAACACGTCCTTGCCGCCTTCGTCGGGGGCGATAAAGCCATACCCCTTGTCCGAGTTAAACCATTTGACGGTGCCTTGTGCCATCGTCCTGTCTCCAATGTTTGTGTTGCCCACGTCATGCGGCAACCCGGCTCAGTCAGTGCAAGATCGAAGCCGGGCCTTGGGTAGAAAGCAGGTCGATAGAGGTAACGTCGCGTGACGCATTTGGCCGCAAGTTTTTGCTGGAATCAAGCTGTTTTCATGGCCGAACGGCATGGAATGGCTTGATCATATATTCCGGTTCGACGATGGTTGCCGCAAGGCGCGGGCTATTTTGCACCGTGATAGGCTGGCGCAGGGAAACCTGTGAATTGGTGCAGGTATTATGGCGATCAAAACTTTGAAGGCGGCCGTCGGCATCCCGTCCAAGGCGGGAAACGGGCGCTTGGTCAAGAACTCAGCCTCCGATGTGATCATCCTGCGGCGGATGCTCGTCGCGAATGGGTACGGGGTTCCCGAAGACGGCAAATTCGACGCCAAACTGGGGGCCGTTATAAAACAGGCCCAAAAGAAAAGCGGCGTGCCAACAGACGGTGTGGTTGTGCCGGGTGACAAGACCAGCAAGGCGCTGGTGACAAAATACATGGTGGCTGAAAAGGCCGCCGCCAACGTCAAGATGCTGACCTTCAAGGTCGGCGGCAAGACCTATGAGGTTCTTGAGAAAGACTACAAGAAAACCGTTGATAAGATTTTCAAGACGCTTGAAACGCCAACCCGCCGTTTGATCGGTCAGGTCGATATGACGATGGAACGCTACAAGTTCTATCTGGACGTGGCCCAGAACAAGGAAGGGATCGCGATGGCGCTGACGCAGGCGTCCATCATGTTCATTGGCAGGGTCGATTTTCCGAGCGATCGCAAGATGATAAAGGCGCTGGATGCGCGCAATGCGCTGGAACGCAGCTTGCGGAGCAAGGATCTCAAGGCCTATTGCGCCGCGATGCGCACAGCCGAAACCGACATAAACGCCTTTGTCTATGATTTTCGCGCTTACGTGCAAAAAATGGAAAGCCGGGGCAGTGATATCCAGGGCGTTGTCGGCGTGGTCAAGACAAGCTCTTTCATGGCCGTTGAAATTCTCGCCGTGCCGGTGGTGATGACCTATACGCGCCTGCCGCCGGACAAGGCATATCTTGCCTCCAAGACGGCGGTGGCAGGCATCGAATCCATGGCCGAAGACCTTGGCAAACATATCGCGGGCCAGAAAGTTTCGGTTTCCGGCTCGCTTGGGCGGGCAAGCTATGCCATGGCCAAGGAACTGGTTCTCGGCTGGTGCGGAGGCAAGCTCAAGTTCGAGGGCAAACTGCTGACCCGGATGATGAGCGTCATCGGTCCGGCGGTGGGCAAGGCGCTTCCTTTCCTGCCCAAGGACGTCGCCGCGCGCTTTGTCTCGCGGTATATTCAGGGTTTCTCGGAAGCGACGATGAAAGGCATCCTTGATGGCGTGGTCAAGGCGGTGGAAATCTGGATCAAGAAAGGCAGAACACCCAGCAAGGCGGAAATCGAAAAGCTGTTTGACGATCTGGTTCAGCAGGCGGTTTTGGGCGGGTTGACCAAGAATCTGGGCAAGTTCAACACCAAATGGGCCACCGATCACCAGAACATCCTGCGCCACAAGATGGTGCCGATGGCGTTCAAGAAGATCGACAACAAGAACCTGATCACCGACCCACAGCGCCAGCTTCTGATCAAAAAGATTATGTCCAAGCTACAGGGCAAGGCGCTGAATGCGGGCTATGACAAGGTTTTTGAGGGTGCCACCGGTCAGGAAAGCGGCAATGCACTGGTTTCCATGGCCGAGGACGCTCTGCGCAATGATCGCAAGATCGCGGCGGAAATTGACGCGATGATCACGGCAGAGCTCAAGGCGCTGGCCAAGGCGCGCTGACAGTGCGAGTCTAACGGCCCAGCCAACCGCCGTCCACGGGCAGCACCGTGCCGTGAATGAAATCCGCCATATCGCTTGCAAGGAACGCAACCGGCCAGCCGATTTCGTCGCTTTGGCCCCAGCGCCCCACCGGAATGCGCGCCATCAGATCGCGCGTGCGGTCCGCATCAGCCTGAAGCGCGGCGGTGTTGTCTGTCGCGATATAGCCCGGTGCAACCGCATTGACGTTGACGCCCTTGGCGGCCCATTCATTTGCCATTGCCCGCGTCAGCTGTGCCACAGCGCCCTTGGCGGCTGCATATCCGGGCACGAGGATACCGCCCTGATAGGACAGGACAGAGGCGATATTGATGATCTTGCCATGGCCACGCGCCACCATGCGCGCGCCCAACTCGCGGCTCAAAAGGAACACGGCATCCAGATTGACGGCCATCACCGCATCCCAGTCTTCGGTGCAGTGAGTGGTCGCCGCGCCCCTGCGGATGATCCCGGCGTTGTTCACCAGAATGTCGATCTCGCAGCCGGTTTCATCCATTTCAGAGATCAGGTCGGCAATGGCATCGCGATCCGAAAGGTCGCAATCGCGCGGCGTAAAAGTGCCGGGCAAGTCTTGAAACGCGGGGCCAAGATTGCCGCCGGTGATCGACGTGCCGACCCCGATCACATCCGCGCCGCAGGTGGCAAGCGTGCGGGCAATGGCAAGGCCGATGCCCCGGCTGGCACCTGTCACAAGGGCGGTCTTCCCGCTCAGGTCGATGGTTGGGGTGGGCATGGGTCACATCCGCCTTTCTTGCGCACAACAGTTCGGGCGACGGTAACCCAGCCAGCCGCCCGCGTCACCCTGATACGACCCTGCGCATCAGTCCTTGTGGCTGGTGGCCGAGGTGAATAGCCTGCGCGCAAACGGAGGATGCAATGAAACACTTCTCGCTTCTCGATCTGGCCCCGGTGCCCGAGGGCCTCAGCACGGCAATGGCCCTCAAGAATTCGGGCGCATTGGCGGTGGCGGCCGAAAAGGCGGGGTATCATCGGTTCTGGGTGGCCGAGCATCACAATATGGTGGGGATCGCCAGTTCCGCGACATCGGTTCTGGTTGGCTATCTTGCATCCGTGACCCGCAGTATTCGCATCGGGTCGGGGGGTGTCATGCTGCCCAATCACGCGCCGCTTATGGTGGCCGAACAGTTTGGAACGCTGGCCTCGATCTATGGTGATCGGATCGACCTGGGCCTTGGGCGCGCGCCCGGAACCGACATTCAGACAGCGCGCGCCCTGCGCCGCAACATGACACAGGAAGACAGCTTTCCAACCGATGTTCAGGAATTGATCGCATACCTCGGCGATATGCCGGAAAATGCGCCGGTGCGCGCGATACCGGGCATGGGCACCAAGGTGCCGGTCTGGATTCTCGGATCAAGCCTATATGGCGCACAGCTTGCCGCCGTTCTGGGGCTGCCCTATGCGTTCGCATCTCATTTCGCGCCTGACGCTCTGGAACAGGCACTCTATGTCTACCGCGAGAATTTCCGACCCTCGGCGCATCTGTCAGAGCCTTACGCGATGATCGCGGCTGGCGTCTGTGCCGCCGACACCGATGAAGAGGCCGCATTCCTGCGGACCTCCCAGATTCAGTCCTTTGCCAATATCATCACCAACCAGCGGGGCAAGATACCGCCGCCCGTGCACGATATCGAGGCCCGCGTTCCGCCTCGGGTGATGGCTCAGGCGCTGCACATGATGTCGTGTTCGGCAACAGGATCCCCCGCAACGCTCACGGATCAGCTTGCGCGGCTGATCGACACCTATCGCCCGGACGAATTGATGATCACGGGCATGATCCACGATCACGGCGCGCGGGTCCGGTCGTTCGAGTTAGCGGCACAGGTGCTGCAGGATCTGACAGCGACCGGTTGAGTTCCGGTCGCCTGTCACGCCCCCTGACCGGCGATCCGCCCAAGAACGGCAGCCGTCAGCAGGCCGTTGCCGGATAAATACCCGCTGTCGCCGGACCCGGACACCCCGCAGGCTGCGCCACCCCCGGCAAAAAGGTTCGCGATGATCTGCCCGTCCTGCGTCATCACGCGGGCGCTATCATCCACGCAGAGACCACCCTGGGTATGAAACAGCGCCCCGGTGACCCTGACGCCGCAATAGGGCGGGCGCAGGCCGTCCGGGCCAAAGCGGCGGCCAAAACTGTCCGTGCCCCCGTGGGGAATTGCCGCGATCGTGGCGCTGAGTCGATCGGGGGGCAGGTCCAGCGCCAGCGCCAAGGCCTCAAGGGTGTCGGCGGATTTCACCGCGCCCTGCGCCTCGGCGCGTTTGAAATCCTCGAACTGGCGGGCAATGGCGGCGATACGCGCGTCAAAGATCACGAATGCCTCGGCGCCGGGTTGCGCCAGAACCGCGCGGGCGGCTTCGGAATACCCCTGTGCTTCGTTCCAAAATCGTTGCCCGTCCCGATTGACCTGAACGCCACCCGCCGTGATCGTCGCCCAGGTGATCAGGATGCCATGCGGATGGGCCACGTTGCCATGCCCCTGAAACGCGCCCAGATGGGTCGTCTGGGCACCGATCTGATCGGCCCACAGAACCGCCTCGCCCCGGTTGCCGTCATGGCCGAACCAGAGTCCCTCTGCGATTTCGGGCATATGGCGGTCCACCAGCGCACGATTGCCGCCAAAGCCGTTGCAGGCAAGGATCAGCCGGGCGCATCCGATAGTCTCCACACCGCCGTCGGGGCGACGGGCCGCGATGCCGTGCACCTTGCCATCCGCGAAAAACAAGGTTTGCGCGCGCCGTTCGCAAATAATGTCTATGCCCATACGCTCTGCCGCACTGCGGAGCGCATCGACAAGCTCGGCACCAGACCGGGTGGGCAGGCCATGCATACGGCGATTTGTATGGCCCGGGTAATCGAAATCATCCACCACCGAAAATGGCAGCCCGTGCGTTTCGGTCAGCCAGTCGATCACGGGGGCCGCGTTGCGCGCCATCAAATCGACCAGCCGCTGTTCGTTTTCGTCATGCGCCTTGGCCTGAATGTCCGCGGCAAAGCACGCGGCGCTGTCAACGATCCCGGCCTCGCGTTGCTGGCGTGTGCCCGCCGCCGGGATCAATCCGGCGGACAGAGCGGTTGATCCGGACGGCACGGCGTCAGCCTCGATGACAAGAACGTCCTGCCCCGCCTCTCGGGCCGACAGGGCCGCGATCAATCCGCAGGCCCCGGCCCCGATGATCAGGGTTTCCACCTCAAGATCGAAGGCCGCCGGCGGCGCGGCAACCTCAGAGGTCCGAGCCGTCATAGCGCGCCCCGTTTTCGAGCATCCCTGCCGTCCCGATCACATTGTTCAACCCGTCGAAATCAAACATCCGGTCGGCAAACGGTTTGTTCGATCCATGTTCGGACAGGCTTTGGTAATAGTCCCGCGCCGTTCGGGCGAGGGCCCGCACGATCCCGCCGGGAAAGATCACGATTGAAAAGCCCAGATTTTCCAGATCGGCGGCACTGGTGATCGGGGTGGCACCGCCCTCGACCATATTGGCCAGCAAAGGCACCCGCGTGGCAAACCGTGTCGCGATGGCTTCCAATTGTTCGCGGCTTTGCGGCGCTTCGATGAACAGCACGTCGGCACCGGCCTCAAGATAGGCCTCTGCCCGGTCTGTTGCCGCCGAGAAACCCTCCACCGCGATGGCATCGGTGCGCGCGATGATCAGGGTATCCTGACTGGCACGGGCGTCGGCCATCGCGGCGATCTTGCCAACCATTTCCGATGCGGGGATCAGCGATTTGTCGGCCAGATGCCCGCAGCGTTTGGGATAGGTCTGGTCCTCCATTTGCAAGGCGGACGCGCCCGCGCGCTCATAAAGCCGCATGGTCCGCTGGGCATTGAGCGCATTGCCGAACCCGGTATCGGCGTCGATGATCACCGGAAGCGGCGTGCGATCGGCGATCAGGGTCATCGTATCGGCCATCTCGGACGCGGTCGTGAGACCGATGTCGGGACGCCCCAGCCGCGTATAGGCCACCGCCGCGCCGCTCAGGTAGAGCGCCTCGAACCCGGCGGCCTCGGCCAGCGATGCGGTCAACCCGTCATAGACACCGGGGGCGACAACGATGTCCTTGGTCTCAAGGCGGGATCTGAGGGTCATGCCGCGCCCCCGATCCAGCCCATTGCGTCATCGCAGGTCATCTGATGTGTCACGGTGCCAAGCGACAGGATCGTGGCGTCATGCACATCCTGCCGGAACGCGGCGCAGCCGTCGGTCAGCATCACGGTTTCAATGTTGCGCAGATGCGCATCGCGCAGGGTCGAGGCCACGCCGCCATTGGTCACGATGCCCCCAACGATCAGGTGATCTATCCCGGTTGCGCGCATCAGGTATTCCAGCCGGGTCTGGTAGAACGCGGAATAGGCAACCTTTTCGATCACGAAATCGGCCGGTTGCAAGGTGTCGACCAACGTGTGCCCAAAGCTGCCGGGCGCGAAATCGCCCTTGGCAAGGAAAGGCCTGAGCTGTTTGAGATGTGGTGCGATCAGCGGTTCGCCATCCTTGTCGGGAACAAGGGTGAACTGCGCCGAGAAATACCGCCCGCCGCGCGCCTGTATCGCGCGTGCCAGCGGCGCGATCCGGTCCGGCAGGGCGGCGATGCTTGCCGCGGTCTGACCGGCGCGGCCATAGGCCCCCTCCGGGTGAATGAAATCATTCTGAAGATCGATGGTCAAAAGCGCCGTGCGCGTCAGGTCCCATGTGGCCGGGTCGCTCATGTCGTGGCCTCCTGCGGTTCAATGATTGTGTTTCCGAAACGGTCCACCCGGCCCTGCAAATCTGGTTCGATCAAGACGGTTGTATCGGGTTGGGTCAGGATCGCAGGCCCGGTGATGACGGTGCCCACGGGCAGGGTCAGGCGATCATATATCGCGGTTTCGTGCCACTTGTCCCCAAAGTGAACCTGCCGGTGGCCGATGCGTTTGTCCGAGCCGCCCTCGGACGGCCCAAGCGTGCCGAGATCGAATTTTGGCCGCTTGCCCGTCACCGCGCTGCGCAGGTTTAGGATGCGCCGCACGCCCCCCTTGAGAAGCCTGCCGAATGTCTGTTCGTAGGCCGCGTCAAATGCGGTTTCGATCTCTGCGCGCGTGGGGGGCGTGATCCTGCCGTCTTGGGCCGTGACCTTGAGCGGAACCGAAACCGTATGGGTCTGGCCGATATACGCCATATCCAGCTCAAAGCTCAGCTCCCGCGCTTCAAAGTTTGTGCGCGCGGCATCCAGCAACGCCATGCCCTGATCCGCGTGATCCTGCATGAACGCGCCCAGCACCGCTTCGTCCAGTGTGCCCACCAGCGAATTGATCGTCTGGACGAAATCCTGCCGCATGTCCGCGATGACGCAGCCCATGGCAGAGGTGACGCCGGGATAGCGCGGCACGATGGCCCGCGCGATGCCGACCTCGGCCAGCATCGCCCCCGAATGCAGCGCGCCGCCACCGCCGAAGGGCATGAAGGCAAACCGCTTGGGATCAAAGCCGCGTTCGATACTGACAAGGCGGATCGCCCCGGCCATACGGCTGTTTGCGACCTTCAGGATCGCCTCTGCCGCGTCCACCGTCGACAGGCCAAGCGGTGCGCCCACATGCGCATCAATGGCCGCGCGCGCTGCTTCGACATCAAGCCTTTCCAGCTTGCCTCCGATGGGATTGTCCGGGTCGATCCGGCCCAGCACGATGTTTGCATCCGTCACAGTGGGCCGGTCGTTGCCCAACCCATAGGCCACCGGGCCGGGATTGCTGCCCGCGCTTTCCGGTCCGATATTGAGCAATCCGCCCTTGTCCACCCAGGCGATCGACCCGCCGCCCGCGCCGATGGTGGTGATCTCGATCATCGGGTTGCGCACCACCATGCCGAAATCAATCGAGGTCTGCGGCGACAACATCGACTGACCTTCGGCAATCAGGGACACGTCAAAGCTGGTCCCGCCCATGTCGCCGGTAATGATGTTATCAAACCCTGCCGATTGCGCGATATAGCCGGCCGCGATGACCCCGGCGGCGGGGCCGGACAGGGCGGTGCGCACCGGCAGGCGGCAGGCCGTGTCCACCGCCATGACGCCACCGTTTGATTGCACGATCATGAATTCGCCATCAAAGCCCCCGGCCTTGAGCGCATTTTCCAGCCGCCCCAGATATCCGGAGACTTCGGGCTGGAGATAGGCATTCAGTGCGGTGGTGGAAAAGCGTTCGAACTCCCGGATTTCCGGCAGGATCTCGGACGAGGCCGAAACATGTTCGTTGTGCCACACCCCGCGCAGCGCCGCGACGGCCGCGTCTTCGTTCGCGGTGTTGGCATAGGCGTTTGCAAACAGGATCGCGACCGCCTCACAGCCCTGTTCCTGCAACGTCCGTGCCGCAGAACGCACCGCGTCCAGATCGACCGGGGTTCTGATGGTGCCATCGGCCAAGGTGCGCTCGGGCACTTCCAGCCGGTTGCGGCGATCCACGACCGGCTCGAAATCGCCGCGAAGCCCCCATGTGCGTGGCCGGTCGCGGCGACGCATCTCAAGCACGTCGCGCAGACCTTCTGTGCAGATCACACCGGTTTTCGCGCCCTTGCGCTCGAGCAACGCATTGGTGCCCGCCGTGGTTCCGTGGACCACCACGGCAATCTCGGACAGGTCCGCCACTTCGCGGCCGATCCCGTCAAGAAATCCTCCCGATTGGTCGGGTCGTGTCGTGGGAACCTTGGCGACCGACGCGGTGCCTTCGGCTTCGTTGAGAACAAAAACATCGGTAAATGTGCCGCCAACGTCGACACCAATCATACGGCTGCTCATTGGGCTACCTCCCGCCATGCTGGGCCATAGGTCTTGTCAGCCTCGTCCGCGCTGACCAGACCGCGCGCCACGTCTTTCGCCACGGCATCCGCCGCCCGATCCGATGCCGGACCGTAACCGCCTCCGCCCGGTGTCTCCAACCGGACCGCTTGCCCCGCTTTCAACCGGATGCCGCGCATCTTGGAGGCCAGAGGCGGGCTGTGCCAGCCGTCGTCCTGTTCAAAGTGAAAGCTGTTCATCGCGGCCTCGGACCCTCCGGCGATCCCTTTCGGGGCAAACCGCCCGCGTTCGCCGAACAGGAATGCTTCGGCCCCGTTTTCTTCAAGAACCTCGATCTCGTAAATCGCGCCAACCCCGCCGCGATGGGCACCCGCACCCGCGCTGTCGGGGCGCAGCGCCCATTTGCGGAACATCACCGAATAGGCGGCCTCAAGAATTTCCATGGGCGGGATGGTGGCCGTCGAAATCGGCGCGTTGCCGTGGTTGAGCCCATCTGTCTCGGAAGACCCGCCATGGCCGCCGCCATAAAAGCTGAACATCACCCACGGTTGACCGTTCTTGCGTTTGCCCGCGATGGACAGCGCGTTGATCGTGCCATAGGCGTTGGCCACGACACGATCCGGCGCGGCCTGCGCAAAGGCGGAAAACACAACGTCAATCATCCTGAGGATGGTTTCGGTATAGCCGCCTGTGGGGGCCGGGAATTGCGCGGCCAGAAGGCTGCCTTCGGGCACGATCACGTCGATCGGGCGCATCACGCCTGCGTTCGCGGGCAGCGCGGGGAACACGTGCTTGATCGCCACATAGGCCGTGGCGACCGTTGTCGGCAGGGCGATGTTCACCGGGCCTGCGCATTGCGGCGAAGACCCCGTGAAATCCAGCGTCATCCGATCGTCTTTGATCTCAAGCGCGATCTTGATCTTCAAGGGCGCGTCAACGATGCCGTCGTTATCCAGAAAATCCTCGGCCTCCCAACGTCCATCGGGCAGCTCTGTCAGTTCGGACCGCATCAACGCTTCGGCGCGATGGCCCAAAGCCTCAAGAGCGGCGGTGATGGTGTCGCTGCCGTATTCGTCCAGCAACTCGTCCATGCGCTTGACGCCCAGATCCAGCGCGCCCAACTGGCCATTCAGATCGCCCATGGCCGATTGCGGCAGACGGGTGTTGCGCAGAAGGATGTCGATGATGTCCTGATTGATCTCGCCCTTGCGGGCCAGCTTGACCGGCGGCAGGTTGAAGGCCTCCTGGAATACGTCCGTCGCCGCCGGGTTGTAGTTGCCCGGAACGGCCCCGCCGACATCGTGCCAGTGCCCCACGGATGCCAGATAACAAAACAGCTTGCCATCCCGATAGTAGGGCCGCACCAACCGCATGTCGGACAAATGCGTGCCGCCGATATGCGCGTCGTTGAAGATATAGATATCGCCATCCTCAAGGTCGCCATCGCGCGCGGCCTTTTCGATCACCGCCTTCACGGCAAAGGACATGACACCGACAAAGATCGGCAGGCCGGATTTGCCCTGAACCAGCGTGTCGCCGGATACGGCGTGATACAGGCCGTGGCTGGCGTCATGGGCTTCGGCGATGATCGGGTTGAAGGCCGCCCGAAACAGCGTGGCGTCCATTTCATCGGCGATCTGCTCCATGCGCCCCGCAAGGACCGAAAGCGTGATAGGGTCGATCGTGCTCATGTGTTTGCCCCGTTTTTCGACCTGACTTCGGCCATGTCGTTCCAGACATCCTGCTTGGAAATCTTGCCATCCGCGACTTCGAAACGGTCGATAAAGCGGATACCCTCAAAGGTGGTGCCGTCGTGATATTCACCTTGCAAGGTGCCCCGGCAATACACGATGGCGGCGTCACCTGCGCTCTGCATCGCGTCAAAACCGTCATAGGTCTTGGTCACGAATTTGTAGCGCGGTTTTGACCACTCAATCAGCTCTGCAAGGCTGCGCATCGGATCCGTTCCGGGAAAGGTCATGGTAAACCCCTCGGCCAGCATCGCCTGCGCCTGATCCAGTTGCCGTGCCTCCATCGCAGAGAGGTAATCGCGCACGATTTGCGCCGGATCCGGTCGGGTGGCCGCAGGGGTGCGTGTGCTGCGCCCGCGATAGTAATTCTCGGATGGCATGTCGTGAATCATCACGGTGACAAGCTCGGGCGCAGCGGGGACCACGAATCGAACTGCGTCGGTCAATGCCTCGCCAAGCCGTTGTTTATCCTGAGAGTTGTAACCTTCTAGAACGTGCAGTTCGACGATCGGCATTCTCTGCTCTCCCTGTTGTGCTGTATTATCTGTAATACATATTTGGTATCATTCCAGAAAATTATTTTGAACTTTTGAAATACTAATACTTGCTTTTGAGGGCGACATATTTACGGTCTGGTCAATAAGCATGGGGGAATCGGCTTTGCCAGGCGACGCTGTTCAGATACTTCCGCAAGGGGCCAAGGCGCGGAGCGTGTATCTGTCGCTGCGCGACCAGATCGCGGGCGGCAACCTGCGCGACGGCGAAGCCCTGCCCGGTGAACAGAAGCTGGCGGAAACCTTTGGTGTATCGCGTGTCACCGTGCGCCGCGCGCTGGATGCGCTGGCCCAGGGCGGGATGATCACGCGGCGCGCCGGCAGTGGAACCACCGTCAAAGTGCGCGCCGACAGCAGCCAGCGAGCCGCGATGGATTTCAACACGCTGATGCCGCAGCTCGTCGAGATGGGTCAGCAGACCACCGCGCGCCTGTTGTCTTTTTCCTATGCCAGCGCGCCCGATTTCATCGCCGCGGCCATGGGGCTGGACGATCAGGCCAAGGTGCAGGTGGCCACGCGCGTGCGACTGGCCGGTGACGTCCCGTTTTCTCACCTGACAACCTATGTGCCCGCGCAGATCGCGCAGAACTACTCCGAGAACGACCTCGCCACGACGCCCCTGTTCAAGCTGCTGGAACGCAGCGGTGTCCAGATCGAGCAGGCCCACCAATCGGTAAGCGCCACCCTCGCCGGGCCGGATGTGGCCGACGCGCTGGAGGTCGAGGTGGGGTCTGCCCTGTTGTCCCTGCGCCGGGTCGTGCGGGATATTGATGGCAACGGGGTCGAATATCTGTCGGGTCTGTATCGGCCCGACATGTTCCGGCTGGAAATGCCCCTAACGCGGGTTGGCGAAGGCAGCGCGCGCCATTGGGAACCGGCCATCGGCCAGGGCACCGAGGCCCCGTCATGACCCGTGCGCGCACGATGTTGGACAAGCTGTGGGCGGCGCATGAGGTGTTGCGCCGCGAAGATGGCGTGTCGCTGCTTTGGGTGGACCGGCATCTTGTGCACGAAGGGTCGCACCACGCCTTCGCCAAGATCAAGGAACGCGGGTTGCCGGTCGCCGAACCCGATCTGACCTTTGCCGTCGTTGATCACTATGCGCCGACGCGGGACCGGATGCGGATCGCCGATCCCCAGATCGCACGGATGATCGAAACGCTGCGGACCAACGCCCGCGCCCACGCGATCCGGCTCTATGATCTTGATGATCCGGGGCAGGGCATCGTGCACGTGGTCGGCCCCGAAGAGGGGCTGACCCTGCCGGGGCTTCTGATCAATTGCGGTGACAGCCACACCTCGACCCACGGTGCCTTTGGCGCTCTGGCGTTCGGTATCGGCGCGACAGAGGTGGCGCATGTCCTGGCAACCCAGACAGTCTGGCAGCGCAAGCCAAAGTCGATGCGGATCACGGTCGATGGCGAACTGGGGTTCGGGGTGACTGCCAAGGATATCGCGCTGAGCTGGATTGCACGGCTTGGAACAGGCGGGGCGCAGGGCCATGCCGTCGAATATGCGGGCCGCGCCATTCGCGGCTTGTCGATGGAAGGGCGCATGACCTTGTGCAACCTGTCGATCGAGGGCGGCGCACGGTTTGGCATGGTCGCACCGGATCAGACGACGTTCGATTATCTCGAAGGGCGGCGAGCCGCGCCAAAAGGCACCGATTGGGACCGTGCAATTGCCGATTGGGCGGACCTGTCCAGCGATCCGCACGCCGTGTTCGACCGCGAAATCGTGTTGGACGCCAGCGAAATCGCTCCAACCGCGACTTGGGGGACAAGCCCGGAACAGGCCCTGCCGATCAATGCAACAATCCCGGACCCCGCAACCGCCGATCCGGCCAAGGCCGAAGCCCTGCGCGCGGCGCTGGATTACATGGGGCTATCGGCGGGCGATATGCTGGAGGGAACGCCGGTTGATCAGGTGTTCATCGGATCCTGCACCAACGGCCGGATCGAAGACCTGCGTGCCGCCGCCGCCGTTCTCAAGGGCCGCAAGGCAAAAGTGCCCGGCCTGATCTCGCCCGGTTCTGCGCGGATCAAGGCGCAGGCCGAGGCCGAGGGCTTGGACGCGGTGTTTACGTCCGCCGGTCTTGAATGGGCGGCGTCTGGTTGTTCGATGTGCGTAGGCATGAACGGCGATCTGGTCGCCGAAGGCAAACGCTGCGCGTCCTCGACCAACCGTAACTTCAAAGGGCGTCAGGGGCGCGGGGCCCGCACCCATCTGATGAGCCCCGCAATGGTGGCCGCCGCCGCCGTTGCCGGCGCAATTACCGATGTGCGCCCCCTTCTTGAAGGGAGACAGGTGTAATGGCGGGGTGGTCGCAACTTGATGGGATGGCGTTGAGCCTGCCGCAGGCGAATGTTGATACCGATCAGCTTATCCCGGCGCGCTTTATGTCCGTTCCCCGGTCCGAAGGGTACGGCGCTTACCTGTTGCACGACATGCGCCGCGACGCGGATGGCACGTTACGGCCCGATTTTCCGCTGAACCGGTTCCCGCAGGCCGATGTGCTTGTCGCCGGGCGCAATTTCGGCAGCGGCTCCTCGCGCGAAGCGGCGGTCTATGCGCTGGTCGATGCCGGTATCCGCGCGGTCATCGCGCCGAGCTTTGGCGATATCTTTGCCTCCAACGCGGTCAACAACGGATTGCTGCCCGCGCGACTGGATGAGGCCACCTGCACCCGTCTGCAAGACGCGCTGGCCGATGGGACCGGGCCGGTGCGCATCGACCTTGATGCGCAGCGGATCGTGCTGGACGGCATCGAGGCCGCATTCGACCTTGATGCCAGTTGGCGGATGAAACTGATCAACGGGTGGGACGATATCGACCTGACCCGCAATCACGGCCCGCAGATCGCGGCCTACAAGGAACAACGAAGTCAAACCGCACCGTGGGCATGGCCCGCTGCGGCGGATTGAAACGCGCCGCAGGACGCGGCGCCAGACGGCCAATTTGGCTAAATGACGGGGACCGACAGGAAAGCCCCGAAACAGTGGAGGACGACACGATGAAAATGAAACTACTGGGCAGCCTTCTTGCCGGTGCGACATTCGTCGCAGGCGCGGTAAAGGCCGAAGAAACCATTTCGGCGGTTCATGCCTTTCCGGAAACCCTGATCTATACCAAGAGCTTTCTGAGCTTTGTCGACAAGGTGAACGAAGCGGGCAAGGGCGTGATCCAGATCGACGTGCGCGGCGGCCCCGAGGCCATCGGCATGTTCCAGCAGCCCGACGCGGTCCGCGACGGTATCGTTGACATGGTCTATACGCCGGGTTCGTTCTATGGCGGCGCGCTGCCTGAAAAGGACGCGATGGTCGCGTCCAACCTCACCGCCGTGGAAACCCGCATGAATGGCGGTATCGAACTGATCGACCAGATCCATCAGGAAAAGATGGGGCTCAAGTATCTGGGCTGGTTCGACAGCGGTGTTTGCTACAACCTGTGGACACGTGACGAACCCAAGTTCGACGCCGACGGCAACCTTGAGGTCGAGGGTCTCAAGCTGCGCGGCAACAACGTCTATAACGCCTTCTTCACCAACTATCTGGGCGCACAGGTCATCGACCTGCCCACCGGCGAAGTCTACTCCGCGCTTCAGCGCGGTGTCGTTGACGCAACCGGCTGGACCCAGATCGGCCTGATTGACCTCAAGTGGAACGAGTTCCTCAACTACCGGATCGAGCCGTGCTTCTTCTCGACCGATCTGGGCGTTATCGTGAATAACGACCGTTGGGACTCCCTGTCCGAAGAGGCCCGGACCATCCTGCAGGATGTTGCGATCCAGCACGAGAAAGACAGCGTCGCAGCCCTGCGCACCAAGCGCGACGAAGACTTTGCCGCGCTCGAAGCCGCAGGCATGAAGGTTGTCACTCTCGAAGGCGAAGCCAAGGCCAACTACCTCGCCGCAGCCCGCGAAAAGACGTGGGAGCGCATGAACGAAGTGATGGCCGGTCAGCCGGGCGGCACAGGCAACTACGACCGCCTGATCGAACTGTTCTACGATCTCGACGCCGCGAAATAAGCGTTCTTCAGGCCCGCCGGTGTTTCGGCGGGCCTGTTTTCTTTCCTGCGGAGGCGGCGATGCTGACCCGAATATATCTTGCGGTGCTCTATGGTCTGGCCACGGTGTCGGGCCTTGTGCTTGTGTGGATCATGGTGTCCGTGATCGCCTCTGTGGTGATGCGCAATATCGGGGTGCAGCCCTTTGCGTGGCTGTTTACCTCGGCCGAATACGGCCTGCTGTATATGACGATGCTGGGCGCGCCCTGGCTGGTGCGTGAAAAGGGCCATGTCCATATCGAATTGGTCACCGCAGCCCTTCCCGAAACCCCGCGCCGCTTGTTGAGCCGGGTCGTCGCCGCGACCTGTGTTCTGGTGTGCGTCATTCTCACTTGGAAGGGTATCGAGCTGGTGATGACCAATCTTGAACGGGGCGATTTTGATACGCGCGCCTATTACTATCCGCGCTGGCTTCTCACGATTGCGTTCCCGGTCTCGTTTGGCCTGATGGCTTTGGAATTCTCCCGCTTTGTATTCGGGCACGACCTGATGCACAGCGGCGAAGCAGGGATACATGAATAATGGAATGGTTCGAGGCGCTGGCCCTGCTGCTGGGGACGATTGTCCTTCTCATGGCGATCGGTATGCCGATTGCTCTGGCTTTTCTGGCTGCCAACATCGTGGGTGCGTGGGTCTTCATGGGCGGCGAACGCGGTGTGATGCAGCTTTTGAACAACGGGCTTGGGTCGCTGACGAAATACGCGTTGATGCCGATCCCGTTGTTTTTGCTGATGGGTGAGATCTTCTTTCACACCGGTCTGGGTGGGCGGATGTTCACCGCGATTGACAAGCTGCTGGGCCGGCTGCCCGGCCGTCTGAGCTATGTCACCGTTCTGGGCGGGACGGCGTTTTCCACGCTCTCAGGATCGTCCATGGGGTCCACTGCGCTGTTGGGGTCGCTGATGGTGCCCGAAATGAACCGGCGCGGCTATAAATCACACATGAGCATCGGCCCGATCCTTGGCACGGGTGGGCTTGCCATCATCATACCGCCATCGGCGCTGGCGGTTCTGCTGGCAACGCTGGCGCAGATTGATGTGGCGGCGTTGCTGATTGCCGGGGTTGTTCCGGGGTTGCTGCTTGCCAGCTTTTATATCGCGACGATCTGGATTCAAACGCGGATCGACCCGACCGCCGCCCCTGCCTATGACGTGCAGCCGATGTCATTCGGCACCAAGGTTTTGCTGCTGCTGACCGAAGTCGTGCCGATGGTCGGGGTGATGGTAATCATCATCGCCCTGATGATTCAGGGGTTTGTCACGCCGTCCGAAGCGGCCGCGTTTGGTGCGTTGGGGGTTCTGATTCTGGCGGCGGTGTTCCGGTGTCTGACATGGGAGGCGATGAAGAAATCAGTGATCGGCGCGCTTCGCGTGACCTTGATGGCCTATCTGATCGTGTTCGGATCGGCCACGTTCAGCCAGCTTCTGGCGTTTTCAGGCGCTTCGCGCGGGCTGGTAAGCTGGGCCACGAGCTTTGATCTGGCACCATTGGCGATGCTGCTGGTGATGTTCGCGGTCCTCTTGCTGCTGGGGATGTTCATGGAACAGATTTCCATCATGCTGCTGACGGTCCCGATCTTTTTCCCGCTCGCGCAAACGCTGGGCTTTGATCCGATCTGGTTTGCCCTGATCATGCTCCTGTCGCTCGAGATCAGCTTTACCACCCCGCCATTTGGATTGCTGTTGTTCGTGATGAAGGGGGTGGCCCCGCCGGGCACGACGATGCGCGAAATCTATACCTCGGCGTTTCCCTTCATCTTCTGTTCGTTGTTTCTGGTGGCTCTGCTGGTCGCGTTCCCCGGTCTGGCGCTGTGGCTGCCGTCGCTATAGCGGCGGCATCCTCATCCCGTGCAAGACAACCGGGCGCATGATTGCTAGTCTCATCGCCGAAGCGTGGGAGGGGAACGATCATGGCAATATGTGCGCTGGCATATCTGGGCATCCGGTCAGATCGGCTCGATGATTGGGCCGGGTTCGCGGCTGGGCTGCTGGGGATGCAGAAGATCGACGGCGGCGGAAAATCCCTTGCCTTTCGAATGGACGATCAGGCTCAGCGTCTGGTCGTTTCCGACGAACCGGGCGAGACACTGGCCTTTCTGGGCTTCGAGGTGTCAGAGCGCGCGGACCTTGGCCATTATGCCGCGCGGCTGGATGCGGCCGGTGTGACCGTGCACAGCGGGGACACGGCTCTTGCCGACAGGCGTCTGGTGGGCGATCTGATCTGGTTCGAAGATCCCATGGGCAACCGCGTCGAACTGATCCACGCGCCGATGATTGCATCCGATCCGTTTGTTTCCGGGCGCCCGATCGACGGGTTCAGGACAGGCCCTCTGGGCATGGGGCACGCTGTGCTGCATGTGCAGGACATCGACGTGATGATGCCGTTCTATCGTGACCTGCTGGATTTCGGGGTCTCGGATTTCGGGCGCACGCCTTATGGGCTGTATTTCTTTCACCTGAACGGGCGGCACCACAGCTTTGCCATGGTCGGGTCCGGGCAGCGCGGCTTCCATCATTTCATGGTGGAGTATCAGAACCTTGATGATGTCGGCCAGGGCTATGACATCGCGAAGGATCGCGATCAGGTGGCCTATACGCTGGGGCGGCACACGAACGACTGGATGACCTCCTTTTATGCGCACACGCCTTCGGGGTTCTTCGTCGAAAACGGATGGGGCGGGCGGATGATCGACCCGGCAACGTGGGAGCCACACGAAACCTTTGACGGACCCAGTTTCTGGGGGCACGAACGGCTGCACCTGCCCGACGAAGACGGCGGGTTGCGTCAGCGCATGCGTGGTATGGCCATGGACGCGGCCGCACGCGGATTACGCGCGCCACCGGTCGCCGAGTGTCCGTGGCTGTATACCGAATTGTCGCGCCAAGGCGGTGAATAGCGCGCGGTTCAGAAACTCGTGATCACGGTCGCCCCGACAGACTGGAACCGGTCCATGTTCATCAGCGCCTCGGGCGCGTCCTCAAGGGCGATCTCGTGGCCCACCAGACGCGCGGGATCAAGCTTGCCCGATGTGATCATGTCCAGCATTGCGCCATAGCGATGCGCCTGCATCCCATGGGACCCCAGAATTTCCAGTTCCTTGCCAATAACCTTGGCCATCGGCACCTGTGGCGTGGTGTGGTCGCCCAGCATCAGCCCGACCTGCACGTGTTTGCCGCGCGGGCGCAGGTTCAGGATCGAATTGAAGCAGGTCACCGGATGCCCGAGCGCATCCAGAGACACATGCGCGCCACCCTTGGTCAGGTCGATCACGGCCTCGGCCACGTCGGTTCCATCGGCCCCGTTTATGGTGGCCACGGCCCCAAGATCGCGGGCCAGCGCCAGCTTGGCTTCGTCGATGTCGATGGCGATCACGTTGGCTCCGACCGCGTTCGCGATCATCACCGCTGACAGCCCCACGCCGCCGCAACCGTGCACGGCGACCCACTGACCGGCCCCCGCCTTGCCCTGATCGACAACCGCACGGAACGATGTCGCAAACCGGCAGCCAAGGCTGGCAGCCGTTGCGAAATCCATGCTTTCCGGCAGGGCCACCACGTTCAGGTCGGCATAGCGGATGGCCACGTATTCCGCGAACGATCCCCAATGGGTAAAGCCGGGTTGCTGTTGGTTGTGGCAGACCTGTTGTTGCCCGGCGTGGCATTCCTCGCATGATCCGCAGGCGGAAATGAACGGCACCGTGACCCGCGCGCCAACTGTCCAGTTCAGAACATCGCGGCCCACGGCGGTGATCACGCCAGCCAGTTCATGGCCGGGCACATGGGGCAACGTCACATCGCTGTCATGACCCATCCAGCCGTGCCAGTCTGACCGGCATACACCTGTTGCCTCAACCTTGATGATCACGCCGTCGGGCGCGACCTCGGGATCGGGCACCGACACCACCTTGGGCGCTTCGCCAAATTTTTCGTAAAGGACGGCTTTCATCGGGCCGGTTTCCCTGTGCTGTGCTGCGTTCGGGAACCGGCCTAATTTATCGGATACGTCCGTGCAATGCTCATGACACCCGGTGTCAGGCGGTGCGCGAAGACACAACGCGCTGATCGACAAGGAAATCGGTGATCATCGCGCCGACCCACATGCAGAACAGCGCCAGCCATGCCGTTGCGGCAAACACCGAACCGCCGGTCACACCGGCCCCGATGGCGCAGCCACCGGCCAGCATCCCGCCAAAGCCCATCAACGCCGCACCAATCATCGCCTTGCGCATCGTCGCGGGGCCGTCAAAGGCCTGAATTTTCAGTTCACCGGCAAACAGGGCCGCGATAAAGGCCCCAAGGAACACGCCCGGCACAAGGCCAATGTCGAAGTCCATGACCGGATCGCGCTCAAGAAAGAACATCAGCGTGTTGGCCGAAGGGCCGGTAAAGGTCGCGCTTTCCACCGTGACCGGATCAAACGCCACCTGGCTCAGGGAATAGGTCAGCACCCAACCCACGGCCACGGCAAACCCGACGCCCGAGGCAAAGATCAGGCGTGCGCCTCCGATCCGGTTGCGCCGCGCAAGAAACAGCGCCAGCAGCGCCGTGCCCAACCCGAGAACCAGACCGGTCTGATCCGGCAGCCCCAAGGCAGACACCATTTCGATGTTGCGCCCGTCGGGCGTGATCCACAGTCCGGCGATCTTGTCGCGCATCGGCGAGAGCCAGCCAGACAGGCTCATTTGGGCGACGACGGCAAAGATCAGGCCGGACACCACGGATCTCAGGTTTCCCGTTGCGGCAAGGACCAGAAGACGGCCCGAGCAACCCCGCGCCAGAACCATGCCCGCGCCGAACATCAGGCCGCCAATGATGGCACCGGACCAGCTCCCCGGAACCGCGAGAACGCGGGCTTCGGAGGGGGCCAGCCACCCCATGTGCCGCGCTGCCTGAACCCAGACCACAGCCGTTGAAAACGTCAGCAACCAGACCGCGATCTTGTCACCCATGCTGCCGCGCGCAAATTCCACAGCGGCCGCACGCAGGCAAAATCGAGATCGCTGCGCCGCGACACCGAAGATCACTCCGGTGAGCAATCCAAAAAGGGCGGCGGTTTGAGGTTCGCCGATCATGTCGGTCAGGGTTGCGATGTCCATGCGTGTGTCCTTCGTCGATACATGCGTCGTGTGGCATGTTTGCCCAAGCGATTCCTTGACATATGTCATGGGGCCGGTGGCCGTTCTTTTGTCGTTGGGCGTGCGATCACAATTCGCTCGCCAAACTCCGGGCGGGGGCGTAAATCCATAACATGCGAACTATTCCACTCTCCGAGTCGCACAGCCTGCCGTTCTGGCGCAGGCCCGTGACATTGCTGTTCCTGATGGCGGCGGCGATGCCGATCAGCTTTGCGACTTGGTCGGCGCTGCTCAATAACTTTGTGATCGAGGTCGCGTCGTTCGACGGGTCCGATATCGGCTGGCTGCATACGGTGCGCGAAATTCCGGGGTTTCTGGCCGTCGGCGTGATCGCGATCATCATGTTCATGCGCGAACAGGTGCTGGGCTTGGTGTCGCTGGGCCTGCTGGGCGTGGCCACGGCGGTGACGGCGTGGTTCCCATCGCTGGGCGGTATCCTGACAATCACCATGCTGTCGTCCATCGGCTTTCACTATTACGAGACGGTCAACCAGTCGCTGCAGTTGCAATGGCTGGACAAGGCGCGCGCGCCGCAGGTTCTGGGGTGGCTTCTGGCGGCGGGATCAGGGGCGACGCTTTTGTCTTACGGCCTGATCGTCCTGCTGTGGGAGCCGTTGAACCTGAGCTATAACATCGTCTACCTGTTTGCCGGAGGCGTGACCCTGGCAATCACGATTTTCGCCTTCTTCGCCTACCCGCAATTCGAAGCCCCGAACCCGCAGATCAAGAAATTCATCCTGCGTCGCCGATACTGGCTGTATTACGCGTTGCAGTTCATGTCCGGGGCGCGGCGACAGATTTTTGTTGTCTTCGCGGGGTTCATGATGGTCGAGAAGTTCGGCTTTGACGTGCACGAAGTCACCGCGCTTTACATGATCAACCTTGTGGCCAACATGCTGTTTGCCCCGCTGATGGGCCGGGCCGTCGCCGTGTTCGGGGAACGTCGCGCGCTTGGCTTTGAATATATCGGACTTACAATCGTGTTCACGGCCTACGGGGGGATCTATTTCTTTGGCTGGGGCGTGGCGCTGGCAGCGACGCTTTATGTTCTCGATCATATGTTCTTTGCGCTGGCATTGGCGCTCAAGACCTATTTCCAGAAAATCGCATCCCCCGGCGATATCGCCCCCACGGCGGCGGTTGCATTTACGATCAACCATATTGCAGCGGTGTTTCTGCCTGCGGGGCTGGGATATCTGTGGCTGGTGTCTCCGGCGGCGGTGTTTGTTCTGGCCGCGATCATGGCGATGGTGTCCTTCGCGCTGGCGATGCTGATCCCGCGCCATCCCGAAGCCGGGAATGAGACGATCCTGTCGCGGTTTGCCCGTCCGGCAACCGCAGCGGAATAGAGGATGACCACGCAAGGGCGTTTCCTGACCGGGTCAACGATGGGCCATGTCGTGCGCATGACCGCGACAGGGGCGCTGGGCATTACCTTTGTGTTCCTTGTGGATGCTGCCAACCTGTTCTGGGTGTCGATGCTGGGCGATGCGCGCATGGTGGCGGCCATCGGTTTTGCCTTTGCGATCCAGTTCTTTTCGGTGTCCTCCGGTGTCGGTCTGATGATCGGCGCGACTGCGCTGACCTCGCGATCCATCGGGGCGGGAAACCGCGCCGAGGCACGCCGCATTGCGGGCAGCGCGGTGATCCTCGCCGCCGTGGCGCAGGCGCTTGTTGCGGGGCTGGTGGTGTCGCTGCGCTATCCGATCCTTGAATTCGCAGGCGCGCAGGGCGAAACGCTCGATCTGGCCGCGCGATACCTTGCCATAACCTTGCCGTCGCTGGTGGTCATGGCCGTGGGTCTGGTGGCCAGCGGCGTCTTGCGGGCCGAGGGGGATGGCAAGCGGGCCATGTTCGTGACGTTATCGTCGGGATCGGTTTCGATGGTGGTCGATCCGCTGTTGATCTATTGGCTGGAGCTGGGCCTTGACGGGGCCGCGTCGGGGCTGGTGCTGTCACGGTTCATCATGATGGTGGCGGCACTGTTCTTTGCCACGCGGGTGCATGATCTGATCGCGCGGCCGCAGCCCGGAGATATCCTGCGCCACATGCGCCCGTTCCTTGCCATTGCGCTGCCCGCGATCCTGACGCAGCAGGCGACGCCCTTTGGCAACTATGTCCTGACCAAGGTTCTGAGCCAGTTCGGCGACGAGGCTGTCGCTGGTTGGGCCGTCGTCGGGCGGCTGTCGGTTGTGGTCTTTGGCGGTGTCTTTTCGCTGTCCGGGGCGATTGGCGGGATATTCGGCCAGAACTTTGGCGCGGGGCAATATGACCGGCTGACATCGACCTATCGCGACGCGATTCTGTTTTGTCTGGGGTATACGCTGGTCGCGTGGGCGCTGTTGGTCACGGCGCATCCGGTTATCGTGACCGCCTTCGGGCTGGGGCCTGATGGCGCGCTGGTGCTGTGGGCCTTTACCCATGTGGGCGCAGGGGCGTTTTGCTTTACCGGCGCGTTCTTTGTCGCGAATGCGGCCTTCAACACGCTGGGCCGTCCGACCCTCGCAACCGGGCTGACGTGGATTCGCGACGGGGTGTTGACCCTGCCGGTCGCGATCTGGGTGGCAGGGCAGGTTGGCGCGGTGGGGGTGATCTATGCGCAGGCCGGGCTTGGCGTGGTGATGGGGGGGCTTGCTGCGCTCTGGGGCTGGCATTTCGTGCGAAATATCGGTACCGCCCCTCCAAGCATTGATCTCAAGACGCGCCGGGGCTGGCGCGATATCAACCGTTTCAGGAGGCGCTGATGCCGACCTTTACCGCTCTGACTACCCTGTCGACCAAAGCCAAGGCCGAGGCGCTGGGCGAAGCGATGGAAAACCTGCAGCCGGAACCCACCGGGATCGGCGTGTTCGAGATCGAGGATGGATCGGGCCTCTGGGAGGTCGGGGGATATTTCACCGAAAGCCCGGACATTGCCGGTCTTGCCCTGTTGGCGGCCGCATTCGGGGCCGCGGAATTCGCGGTGTCGGAATTGCCCGAAACCGATTGGGTCGCCAAGGTCCGCCGGGAATTGTCCCCGGTCGAGGCAGGCCGCTTCTTTGTCTATGGCAGCCATGATGCGGACAAGGTGCCCGAGGGACGACAGGCCCTGTTGATCGAGGCCGCGATGGCCTTTGGCACCGGTCACCACGGCACGACACTGGGGTGTCTCATGGCGCTTGACCGGTTGCTGGACCAAGGGTTCCGCGCCCAACATGTGATTGACGTGGGATGCGGAACCGCCGTTCTGGCCATGGCTGCGGCCAAGGTCTGGCCCATCGAGGTGATCGCCAGCGACATCGACGCGCAGGCCGTTGACGTGGCAGAGGCGAACGTGACGGCAAACGGGCTGACGGGGCGTATCCGCTGCATCGAGGCGGCGGGCTTTGACACGCCGGATCTGGACCCGGATATGCGGTTTGACCTGATTTTTGCCAATATCCTCAAGGGGCCGCTGGTCGTGCTGGCACCGGATCTGGCGGCGCGGGCGGCACCGGGCAGCTTTGCGATCCTTTCGGGCATTCTGAATGAGCAGGCAGACGAGGTTGTTGGCGTCTATGAAGCGCAGGGCTATGGGCTGGCGCATCGCGCTGAGTTCGGCGAATGGACCACGCTGACCCTGCAGATGCCGTCCTGAACCACGCGACGCATCGGCAAAAGAAAACGCCGCCGGTCCGGTGACCGACGGCGTTTTTTCGTGTCCGGGGACGTGTCTTGCGATCAGTAGAAGCTGCCGCGTGCGACGACGTCGATGTCGCCACGGTCAAGACCGATGTCGGCGAGTTCACGGTCGGTCAGTTTGCCCAGCGCGTTGCGTGTGACGCGTGCGTCGTTCCAAGCAACGAACGAACCGATGAGGGTGGAGATGAAGCCGCCGAACTGGCCGTTAGCGGCGTAGGGGGCGCGGGTGTGGTCGATTGCAGCCATAACGATGTTCCTTTGATGGGGCGTGTCAATGTCAATT
This sequence comes from Alphaproteobacteria bacterium, assembly GCA_030425395.1. Lineage (GTDB taxonomy): Bacteria > Pseudomonadota > Alphaproteobacteria > Rhodobacterales > Rhodobacteraceae > JAUIAS01. The sequence continues at coordinate 90,551 of JAUIAS010000007.1, read as the reverse complement.
TCTGAAGCGGCAGATAGGCGTGGTTTTGCACTGCAGCAAGACATCGTTTTTGCATATTTCCTATGCAATTTGCGCAAACCTTGTGCGCTTTGAAAAAAGGGGTTCCGGGGCGATTTTTGATGTCGTTTTCTGATCGCGGAATGTCCCTTTTCCACACCGTTCGTCGCTGCGGTGCAGAAAAGTGTCGAAAGTCGACCTCGGCGTTAAACGCTTGGACTTTTGTTCGCGTTTCGTGCTAGTGACACCAAAAAGCAACAACGAGCAGGGCGAGGGCGGAAAATGCGCGTTTTGGGCATTGATCCGGGGTTGGTGAACCTTGGGTGGGGCGTCGTCTCGGTGGATGGAAGCCGAATCAAACATGTCGCAAACGGGGTTTGCCATTCCCAGAAGGGTGATCTTGCTCCGCGGCTTTTGTCGTTGCACAGTCAATTGACTGCCGTGATCGAAGAATTCCAGCCAACCCATGCAGCAGTCGAAAAGACCTTTGTGAACCGCGATGGGGCGGGCACGCTGAAGCTGGGACAGGCGCGGGCGATCGCGGTGCTGGTTCCGGCGCAGTTCGGGCTTGAGGTCGGTGAATATGCGCCCAATTCGGTCAAGAAGAACATCGTCGGCGTGGGCCATGCCGACAAGGTTCAGGTTCAGCACATGGTCAAGCTGCAATTGCCGGGCGTCACGCTGGCGGGGCCGGACGCGGCGGACGCGCTGGCGATTGCGCTGTGCCATGTGTTTCACCTGCAATCGTCACAGCGAATTGCGCGGCAGGTAGGGGTGGCATCATGATCGGACGATTGACGGGCAGGCTGGATTACAAGGCGCTGGATCATGTGATGATCGACGTGCGCGGCGTGGGGTATATCGTGTTTTGCTCTGATCGCACCATTGCGGCTTTGCCCCCGGTGGGATCGCCGGTGTCGCTGTATACCGAACTTCTGGTGCGCGAAGACCTGATGCAGTTGTTTGGCTTTCTCAGCCTCACCGAAAAGGAATGGCACCGCTTGCTGATCTCGGTTCAGGGGGTTGGGGCCAAGGCGTCGCTGGCCATTCTGGGCGCGCTTGGTGCCGATGGGGTCAGCCGCGCGATCGCGCTTGGGGACTGGAATGCGGTCAAGGCGGCCAAGGGAATCGGCCCCAAGATTGCGCAGCGCGTGGTGCTTGACCTCAAGGACAAGGCCCCTGCTGTCATGGCGATGGGCGGGGCCGAGGCCGCCGCGCCGGATATGGTGATTGATGACGCGCCCACCCCGGCGCGCCCGCAAACCGACGCGCCCACGCCCAGGGCCCCCTCCGCCGCCCGCTCCGGCGCGGCACAGGCCGACACGCTTTCGGCGCTGGCCAATCTCGGCTATGGGCCGGGCGACGCCGCCGCAGCGGTGGCCGAAGCCTCCGAGAGCCTGCCGGATGCCGAAGCCTCCGCGCTGATCCGTGCGGCTCTGAAACTGCTCGCACCCAAGACCTGATGGCGAGGGGAAGGACCAATCCATGACCGACTCCGATCCGACCCTGCGCCCCGAGCCGTTGCCCGAGGATAACGATCGCGCGCTGCGCCCGCAGATGCTTGGTGACTTCATCGGTCAGGCCGAGGCCCGCGCCAACCTGCGGGTGTTCATCCAGTCCGCCCGCCAGCGGGGCGAGGCGATGGACCACACGCTGTTTCACGGTCCTCCGGGGTTGGGCAAGACGACGCTGGCGCAGATCATGGCGCGCGAACTCGGGGTGAATTTCCGCATGACGTCCGGGCCGGTGCTGGCCAAGGCGGGTGATTTGGCGGCGATCCTGACCAATCTGGAAAATCGCGACGTTCTGTTCATTGACGAAATTCACCGGCTCAATCCAGCGGTGGAAGAGGTGCTTTATCCGGCGCTTGAGGATTTTGAACTGGACCTTGTGATCGGGGAAGGCCCGGCCGCGCGCACGGTGCGCATCGAATTGCAGCCCTTTACGCTGGTCGGTGCGACCACACGCATGGGATTGCTGACGACGCCCCTGCGCGACCGGTTCGGCATCCCGACGCGTCTGGAATTCTACACGGTGGACGAACTGCACCAGATCGTGACCCGAAACGCCCGCAAGCTGGGTGCACCGGCTGACGATGCCGGGGCACGCGAAATCGCGCGCCGCGCCCGTGGCACCCCCCGGATTGCCGGACGGTTGTTGCGCCGGGTCGTTGATTTCGCGCTGGTCGAAGGCGACGGAACGATCACGCAGGCGATGGCAGATATGGCCTTGACCCGGTTGGGGGTGGATCACCTTGGGCTTGACGGTGCCGACCGCCGTTATCTGCGGCTGATCGCGGAAAACTACAGCGGCGGCCCTGTGGGGATCGAAACCCTGTCCGCCGCGCTGAGCGAAAGCCGCGACGCGCTGGAAGAGGTGATCGAACCCTTCCTTCTGCAGCAGGGGCTGATCCAGAGAACCCCGCGGGGCCGTATGCTGGCGCAAAAGGCATGGGCGCATCTGGGCCTGCCGATGCCCAAGGGGCAATCGGGTCTGTTCGACTGAGGATGTCGCGTGGTTGAGCCTTTCGCCTGCCCGCGCTAGATCAGGTCCAAACCGCGACAGGACATTCCATGCTGACACCCGAAGAAATCCAGGCCTTGTTCACCCGTCAAAGCGGGGATTTTGTCTTTGCCCGATGGGGGCGCCCCATTGCTCCGGTGGTGTTCGGTGTCACAGACGAAACACTGCCGGTCATCAAGGGCGCGTTCGAAGCCGTTGCCGCGCTCGCGGGGCAAAGCATCGCAGAGACCGATCCAGAGCTTGGCGCGAATTGCATGGTGTTCTTTTTCAAAAACTGGGCCGAGCTTCCCGAGGTGCCCAATCTGGACAAGCTGGTTCCTGATCTTGGGCCATTGGTGGATCGTCTGGCAGCGTCCGATGCCAATCAATATCGCGTCTTCCGGTTCGATGCGGACAACGCGATCAAAGCCTGTTTCATCTTTATCCGCATGGACGATCATCTCAGGGCGGTGAATGCTGAAACCCTTGCACTGTCGCAGGCGGTGCAATCGGTTCTGTTGTGGTCGGATGCGGCGTTTCAGGATCGGTCCCCGCTGGCGGTGGCGGGGGATCACACCATCCTGCGCCCGGAATTCGCGGCCCTTGTGCAGGCGGCCTATGACCCGGTTCTGCCCGCCTATTCCGAGGACGCGGCGACAGCACTGAGATTGTTTGCACGGCTACCCAAGGGGAATGTGTTGCACTGAGCCGCGCGCAGCACATTTGCCCGGCCGGGGCCGCTGTGGCCCGCCGGGGTGGTGCGTTCTGATGGTAAGGCTGGTTAAATGGGCGGCGCCGCCAATTCGGAAGGTGGACCGGGTGTCAATCCGGGGTCTGAACCGTTCAGAGGTCTGCGCTTTTTCAAGGCGCATCCGTTTCCAAGGGTTGGCCGGGGTGCCAGACCCGGCCTTGTGTTGCAACGCGGGCGAAACTGCCGCGTTAAGGTTAATGCGGTGGAAACGGTGCGGGCGTTGCGGGGGTGGCCGACGCTTGCCAAGCCGACGCGCGCGGTGGCGATCTGCCGTGGGTTCGGCGCGCTTTATGCCAGCCAAATCCGAAGAACCTGCTTTCGGCGCACACGGCTGATCAAATCGCCGCCGCGAGGGCGCGCGTCGGCGATACGCGCCTGCGGGCTGCGCCCGCTGTTCGGCGCGGGGCGGGGTGCGCAAGACTGCCCTTGCCCCCCGCGCCGCGCCTTCCTACTCTGCGGCACCAATCTAGTGGAGCACCCATGCAAGACCCCCACCGTTTCCCAGTGACCGTCTATTACGAAGATACCGACATGGCGGGGATCGTCTATTACGCAAATTACCTGCGTTATATCGAGCGCGCCCGGTCCGAAATCGTCGAGGAGATGGGCCTTGACCAGAACCGGATGCGTGCCGACGGGATCGTTTTTGTGGTGACGCGGGTTGAGGCCGATTATGTGTCCTCGGCCCGTCTTGGCGACCGGCTCACCGTCGAGACGACCCATGGGCCCAAAGGGGCCGTGCGCTGGATGTTCGATCAGAAGGTGATGCGTGGCGACCAAGAGATTTTCCGCGCAAAGGTCGCGGCAGTGTGCATGTCCACCGAAGGCAAGCCAACCCGCCTTCCGGCAGAAGTTCGCGCATTGAAAGGGGCCTGACAGACCCGTGAAACGGTAGTATTGGCATTCCGTCGCGAAACCCTGTAATTTGTGCATAAATCAAGGGCAAAAGCCCAGAGCAGAAAGTCAGGCAGGCGAATGGAAACGGAACTCATCGGGCAGGCGCAAGCCGTGGATTTTTCCATGTGGGCGTTGTTTGCGCGGTCTACACTTACGGTCAAGCTGGTGATGCTGCTGTTGGTGATGTCCTCGTTCTGGGCATGGGCGATCATCGTGCAAAAGCATATCATCCTGCGCGCCGCGCGGCGCGAAGCGGATGGTTTTGACGGCCGGTTCTGGTCGGGTGAACCTTTGGATGAATTGTTCGAGGAAATCGGACCGGAACCTGCCGGGCGGTCAGAACGCATCTTTGCCGCCGGGATGGTTGAATGGCAGCGATCCCACAGATCGGATGGCGGGCTGATCCCCGGCGCCACGGCCCGGATCGACAGGTCCATGGATGTGGTCATCTCGAAGGAAGCCGAAGACCTGCAAAAGGGCCTCCCGGTGCTGGCCACGATCGGCTCGACCGCGCCTTTTGTCGGTCTGTTCGGCACGGTCTGGGGCATCATGCACGCCTTTGTGGAAATTGCCGAACAGCAGAATACGAACCTTGCCGTTGTGGCACCGGGTATTGCCGAGGCGCTTCTGGCGACCGGGCTTGGCCTGCTGGCGGCGATCCCCGCAGTGGTGTTCTACAACAAGCTTTCTGCCGATACGGATCGTGTGGTGTCCGGCTATGAGGCGTTTGCCGATGAGTTCGCGACGCTTCTGTCGCGGCAGTTGGACGGCTGAACGATGGCCGCCTCGGTTCAATCCTCAGGTCAGAGCACCCGCCGCAGGCGCGGGCGCAGATCTCGTGCCAAACCCATGTCCGAGATCAACGTCACGCCCTTTGTGGACGTGATCCTTGTTCTGCTGATCATCTTTATGGTGGCCGCGCCGATGCTGACGGTCGGCGTGCCGGTGGAATTGCCGCGCACCGCCGCCAGTGCCTTGCCGACGGAGGCCGAAGAGCCACTGACGGTCACGGTCACGGCCGATGGTGTGGTCCAGATCCAGACCACTACCGTGCCGCGCGAACAATTGGTCACGCGGCTGCGGGCCATCGCCTCGGAACGTGACAGCGACCGGGTGTTCCTGCGCGCTGACGGTGCGGTGCCCTATGCGCAGGTGATGGAGGTGATGGGGGCCCTGAATGCTGGCGGATTTGTCAATATCGGGCTGGTCACGGATATCGGCGGGCCAAGTCTGACCGACAGGGACGGGTAGGCACAGGTGCAGACCGGGACGATCATTTCTGGGGCGGGCCATGTTGGGCTGATCGGCTGGGCCTTGTTCGGTGGTGTCTTTGCCGCCGATCCGCCCGAGGTTCAGATCACGCCGGTTGCGGTGATCTCGGCGCAGGACTTTGCCGCGCTGACCTCATCGCCGCAAACCGTGGCGACGCCCGAGGCCCTGAGCGATCCCGCGATTGCGCTGGATCAACCGCAGGCTCCGGCACCTGAAACCACGCCGGACCGCGCCGCCACGCCCGAAGCCCGGACGCCGGATGCCGACGATATTCCCCGCGCTATTCCAGCGCCGCCAGCACGCCCGGCCCCGGTCGAGGATCAGGTGGCGGTGCTGCAGCCGCCACAGGAACCTGCGGCGGTGGATGGACCGCGCGACCGGCCTGCCCAACGTCAGATCGACCGTGTGGCCCCGACACCGGTGGCCCCGCCGCCGCCTGATGCGGCCCCCGATGAGATACGTCAGGAGGCGGTGACGCCGGACGCTGGCGAAACCGCAACCCCGCAAGAACCCCGCGATGCCACAGCACCGCAAGAGGCCGGCACCCGTATCGTGACCGAAGCCGAAGCGGGCGGGGCACCGGGGCAGTCACGCCGCCCCGCGGCCCGTCCACCTGTGCGCACCGCTGCCGCGCCCTCCGCCGCCGCTACGGCTGATGACGCGACCGCCGACGCGATTGCCGAGGCTCTGGCACAGGCCCAAGCCACGGCGGCACCAAACCCGCCGGTTGCGTCAGGGCCGCCGCTGTCTTCGGGACAAAAGAACGCTCTGGTCGGTAAGATCGGGCGCGCCTGGCGCGTCGATCCGGGATCGCGCGCGTCACGGGTGACGGTGGTTGTGTCCATCGACCTGACCGAAGACGGCAAGCTGGCTTCGAGCCCGCGACTGGTGTCGGCCAACAGCGATGACGCGGCTGCCGTTCAGGTGGCCTTTCGCAGCGCCCGAACCGCCATTATCGCCGCCGCGCGCAGCGGTGGCTTTGACCTTCCGCGTGACAGTTATGCAAGCTGGCGGACAATTGAGATGACATTCAACCCCGAAAGTATGAGGATCAAATGACCATGATGCGACTGGCTGTGTTCCTTCTGACCCTCGTTTTCCTGCCGATTTTCGCGGCGGGGCAGAGTCTGGCACAAAACGGGCCGCTCAGGCTTGAGATCACAGAAGGGGTTATCGAACCGATGCCCTTTGCGGTGCCGGACTTTGTGGCCGAAAACACCGAGGCCCAGCAATACGCGGCCAACCTCGCACGGGTGGTGGCATCGGATCTCACGGGGTCGGGGCTGTTTCGGGAAATTCCGGCGCAGGCCCATATCGGCAAGATCACGGATTTCGGAGCGGCTGTTCAGTTCGCGGACTGGCGGGCAATCAATGCGGCGGCTTTGATTTCGGGCGCGGCGACGGTCTCGGGGGGCAACATCACGGTCAAGTTCCGCGTTTATGATGTGGTTTCCGGTGCCGAGCTGGGCAACGGGTTGCGGTTTTCCGGGCCGGTCGAAGGCTGGCGGCGCATGGCTCACAAAGTGGCCGACGCGGTTTATAGCCGGATCACCGGCGAAGGTGGTTATTTCGACAGCCGGGTCGTGTTCGTGTCGGAATCCGGCCCCAAGAATGACCGGCGCAAGCGGCTTGCCATCATGGATTACGATGGGGCGAACGTGCAATATCTCACGGATAGCAACGCCATCGTTCTGGCCCCGCGGTTTTCGCCGACCGGTGACCGGGTGCTTTATACCAGCTATGAAACCGGATCGCCGCGCATCTATGTCCTGGATGTGGGACGGGTGCAGCGCCGGGTTCTGGAGCAACAACCCGGCACCATGAGTTTTGCGCCCCGGTTCGCACCGGATGGGCGCACGGTGGTCTTTTCGCTGACCGAAGGCGGCAACACCGATATCTATACCCTCAACATAGCCAGCGGGCAGCGCCAGCGCCTGACCCGCGCGCCCTCTATCGAAACCGCGCCCAGCTATTCGCCCGATGGCAAATTCGTGGTGTTCGAAAGCGATCGGTCCGGAACCCAGCAGCTTTACATCATGCCCGCGACCGGGGGCGAGGTGCGCCGCATCAGCTATGGCGAGGGCCGTTACGGCACACCGGTCTGGTCGCCGCGCGGCGACCTGATCGCCTTTACCAAACAGAGCAAAGGCCGGTTCCATATCGGGGTCATGCGCACCGACGGGTCGGAAGAACGCCTTTTGACAGCCAGTTTTCTGGACGAGGGGCCGACCTGGTCTCCTAACGGGCGGGTGATCATGTTCACCCGCGAAACCCGTGGTGCCACAGGCCGCGCGTCCCTGTATTCGGTCGATGTCTCGGGGCGGAACCTGCGCCCCGTCAGCACACCGGACGGCGCGTCCGATCCGGCGTGGTCGCCACTGCAACCCTGATCGGCACCGCAGCGTTCACAAAACACCCGCGCTGTGGTAGCGTCAGATAAAAGAAAACAAAGAACAACGAGGCAATTCGACATGATCACTCTGGCTAGAACGGCTGCACTCTGCGCGTGTTTCGCCCTGACCGCCTGCACCAATGCAAATCGGTTTGACGATACCAATGCGGTTGATCTGAATTCTGCGCAAACGGGCCTTGCGGGGTCGCCGTCCGACCCCGCCTCGCCGGCTTATTTCCAGCAGACCGTGGGGGATCGCGTTCTGTTCGCGGTGGATGAATCCACCCTGTCGCGCAACAATCAGCTTGTGCTTGAGGCGCAGGCGAATTGGCTTTTGGCCAATCCCGATTATTTTGCGACCATCGAAGGCCACGCGGATGAGCAGGGAACACGGGAATACAACCTTGCCCTTGGTGCGCGCCGGGCCAACGCGGTGCGCGAATACCTCGTGGCACGCGGTGTCGCGGGAGGGCGTCTGGAAACGGTCAGCTTCGGCAAGGAACGGCCTATCGAGATTTGCAGCGAAGAAGCCTGCTATACCAAAAACCGGCGCGCGGTTACCGTGTTGTCGGCAGGGGCTCAGGGATAAAAGGACGGCAAATGGCGATCCGGGCTGCATTTCTGGTCATCACGCTGGCGGCGGCGGCCTTTGGCTTGCCCGAGGGGGCCAAGGCACAGCAAGAACAGACCCTTGCCGATATCCGGCAGGATCTGAATATCCTGTTCGTTGAAATCCAACGGCTCAAGCGTGAGCTGTCCACCACGAATGCGCCCTCGGTGGCCACCGGCGGGGGCAGCGTTCTTGATCGGGTCGGGGCCATCGAACAGGAATTGCAGCGCCTGACCGCGCAGACCGAAGCGCTGCAATTCCGGGTGGAACAGGTCGTGGCCGATGGCACCAACCGCATTGCCGATCTTGAATTCCGTCTGGTCGAAGCCGAAGGCGGGGATGTGTCCCAATTGGCCGAGACCACCACGCTGGGCGGTGAGGTCCAGACGGGCCTTCTTGCGCCCCTGACCCCCGGCAACGCGGATCAGAGCCAGCTCGCCGTTGGCGAACAGGCTGATTTCGATGCCGCGACCGAGGCAATGGCCGCAGGCGATCCGGCCCGCGCGGCAGAGTTGTTTGCCAGTTTCAACGAAACCTACCCGGGTAGCCCGCTTGCGGCCCAGGCTGCGTTACAGCGCGGCAAGGCCCTGAACGATATCGGAGACACCCGCGAAGCGGCGCGCGCCTTTCTGGAGAGCTACCGCGTGGATCAATCCGGCCCGACAGCACCGGATGCTGTGCTGGAACTGGGCATTGCGCTGGGCAAACTGGGCAAGACACAGGAGGCTTGCGTGACCCTGGGCGAAGTGGCGCTACGGTATCCGTCATCTGCGGCGGTCGCTAGTGCGCGTGACCAGATGGCGACGCTGAGCTGCCCTTGAACGCGTCAACCGACGGCATCGTAAAGAGCATACAATCAGGTATGGGCGCACCTGTCCCCGCCCGGTTGGGCGTTGCCGTTTCCGGCGGCAGTGATTCGATGGCGGTGATGGCTGCTCTGACCCTGGCCTATGGCGATCAGGGGGTGTTTCTGCGGGCGGCGACCGTGGATCACGGGTTGCGCCCCGAGGCGGCAGAAGAAGCCTCTCATGTTGCGCGGCAGGCGGCGGCGCTGGGGCTTGGCCACGACATCCTGCGGTGGCAGGGCTGGGACGGGCGCGGCAATGTTCAGGACCACGCGCGCGAGGCGCGGTATGGGCTGCTGGCCGGTTGGGCCAAGGCGCACGGGCTGGAGATGATCGCCCTTGGCCATACCGCAGATGATCAGGCCGAGACAGTTCTGATGCGGTTGGGCCGGGCGGCGGGCGTTGACGGTCTGGCGGGAATTCCCGCGCGTCGCGTGGCCCATGACATCACGTTCGTGCGTCCGGCGCTTGGCCTTCGGCGGGCTGCGCTGCGTGCGTTTCTGCGCGATCAGGAAATATCGTGGATCGACGACCCCAGCAACGAAGATACCCGGTATGACCGGGTGCGGGCGCGCAAGTTGTTGCCGCAGCTTGCGGAGTTGGGCCTTTCGGCAGAAGCGCTTTGCGATGTGGCCGGAAACATGCGCGACGCGCGTGACGCACTGGACTGGTATACCTTCACAGCGGCGCGGGATCATGCGCGTGTGCAAACCGGGGCCGTGGCGATCAGCCAAAGGGCGTTTCGCACCCTGCCTACCGAAATTGCCCGGCGGCTGATGATTGGCGCGCTGCGCTGGGTCGGGCGCGGGCAATATCCCCCCCGGCGCGACGCGATTACGCGCATGGTTGACGACATGCGGTTGGGCGCTGGGGCGGCCACATTGCAGGGGTGTATCGTTTTGGTCCGGCGCGGAGAGATCTGGATCGCGCGGGAAAGTGTGGCCGTCGCGGATCACGTAACGTCAGCGGATGCGATCTGGGACGGGCGGTGGTGCGTTCCGGAGGCCGAGTCAGAAGATGCGGCGACAATCCGCGCATTGGGGGATGCGGGTCTGACGCAATGCCCGGATTGGCGGGCCTTGGGGGTGCCGCGTGCGGTTGCATTGGCCGCTCCGGCCTTGTGGCAAGGCGATCGGGTTATGGCCGCAGCCATCGAAAATCACCCCGGCGCAGGCCGGTTTGAGCTGATCGGCGGGGCCGATGAATTCTTTACGACGCTTTTATCGCATTGAACCTCGGCTTTTGATCTCTATCTTGCTATGTGACCACGCGGAACCGTTCCGGTTCCATGAGTTTACGGAGAATTTCCTTGGGCAATGCACGCAATATCGCCTTCTGGGTCGTTTTGTTCCTACTTATCCTCGCGCTGTTCAATTTGTTCAGCGGATCAGGGAGCACACTTCAGAACCGCGAGATCAGCTATTCGGAATTCGTTACTTCGGTAGAACGGGGCGACGTCAGTCAAGTCACACTCGACGGTGAGCAAGTCCGCTTTCGCGGAACCGACGGGCAGGATTACGTCACCATCAAACCCGAAGACGCTGAAATCACCGGTCTGTTGATCGAGCGTGAGATTCCGATCCGCGCCGAACAACAGCAACAATCGGGTTTCCAGACCTTCATCATGTCGCTTCTGCCATTCCTTCTGCTGATCGGGGTTTGGATTTATTTCATGAACCGCATGCAGGGCGGCGGCAAAGGTGGCGCGATGGGCTTTGGCAAATCCAAGGCCAAGATGCTGACAGAAAAGCATGGGCGCGTGACGTTCGACGACGTGGCCGGTATCGACGAGGCCAAGGAAGAGCTTGAAGAGATTGTGGAATTCCTGCGCAACCCGCAGAAATTCTCGCGGCTTGGGGGCAAAATTCCCAAGGGTGCGCTTCTGGTTGGCCCTCCGGGCACCGGTAAAACGCTGCTGGCGCGTGCCATCGCGGGCGAGGCGGGAGTGCCGTTCTTTACCATCTCGGGTTCCGACTTTGTCGAAATGTTCGTGGGTGTCGGTGCATCGCGCGTGCGTGACATGTTCGAACAGGCCAAGAAAAACGCCCCCTGTATCGTGTTTATCGACGAAATCGACGCCGTTGGCCGCCACCGTGGCGCGGGCTATGGCGGAGGTAACGATGAACGCGAACAGACGCTGAACCAGCTTCTGGTCGAAATGGACGGTTTCGAGGCGAATGAAGGCGTTATCATCCTGGCGGCCACCAACCGGCGCGATGTGCTGGACCCGGCATTGCTGCGTCCGGGCCGCTTTGACCGGCAGGTGACCGTTCCCAATCCCGACATCAAGGGGCGCGAGAAAATTCTGGGCGTGCACGCCCGCAAGACCCCGCTTGGTCCTGATGTCGATCTGCGAATCATCGCGCGCGGCACGCCCGGATTTTCCGGTGCCGATCTTGCCAACCTCGTGAACGAAGCCGCACTGATGGCGGCGCGGGTTGGGCGACGCTTTGTGACAATGGACGATTTCGAGAATGCAAAGGACAAGGTGATGATGGGTGCCGAACGGCGATCCATGGTCCTGACGCCCGATCAAAAGGAAAAGACCGCCTATCACGAAGCGGGTCACGCCATCGTCGGCATGGCGCTGCCTGAATGTGATCCGGTCTACAAGGCGACAATCATTCCGCGCGGTGGTGCGCTGGGTATGGTCGTGTCCTTGCCCGAGATTGACAGGCTGAACTGGCACAAGATGGAGTGCGAACAAAAACTGGCCATGACGATGGCGGGCAAGGCGGCGGAGATTCTCAAATACGGAGAAGATCACGTGTCCAACGGCCCCGCAGGCGATATCCAGCAGGCCAGCCAATTGGCCCGTGCGATGGTCATGCGCTGGGGGATGTCGGACAAGGTCGGCAACATCGACTATGCCGAGGCGCACGAAGGGTATCAGGGCAATACCGGGGGATTCTCGGTGTCGGCCCATACCAAGGAGCTGATTGAAGAAGAGGTGAAGACCTTTATTCAGGCCGGGTATGATCGCGCCAAGCAGATCCTGACCGATCAGAAGGAAGAATGGGAGCGTCTGGCTCAGGGTCTTCTGGAATACGAGACGCTGACCGGGGAAGAGATCAAGCGCGTGACCAAGGGCGAACCGCCGCAGTCGCCCGACGGTGACGGCAACGCCTCCGACTCCAGCGGATCAGCATCGGTCACGGCCATTCCCAAGACCCGGCCCAAGACCCCGCCCACCGGCGGGATGGAGCCAGAGCCGTCGGCCTGATCCTGTGGACATGACACGGCAAGAACCCGGGCCCTGCGCCCGGGTTTTTTTATTCGGTTGACGGGGGTGCCCATCTGTTTTTTGTAGGGCCGACGCGATCAGGAGAAGACGCCATGCCGGTTTTCAGAGAAACGGAATATCAGGGCGAGGTCACGTGGCTTGGCCATGTGCCCGCAGACGGCGGCAGCATCCGTGCCCAAGGGGTGGACACGCTGGACCTGACCTTTGAAGGGATCGCGGCAGGGCGCCACGCCGGGCTGGTCCGCCCGTCCTGTTCGCGGGTCAAGAACCTGCACCCGCGCGATACGACGATCCGCAACACCCGCCAATTGTCGATCCTGTCGTCCGAGGAGATGGCCGGGATCGCCGCCGGTATGGGCCTGCAAGCTCTGGACCCGCGTCTGTTGGGGGCCAATATCATTTTGTCGGGCATACCTGACCTGTCCCACATGCCCCCTTCTGCGCGTTTGCAGGGGGCGTCGGGTGTGACGATCACGGTGGACATGGAAAACCGCCCCTGTCAGTTTCCCGCCCGCGAAATCGAACAGGAAACCCCCGGCTATGGCAAGGCGTTCAAGGCGGCGGCTGCGGGGCGGCGCGGGGTGGTCGCATGGGTCGAACGTCCGGGCCGGTTGGCGATTGGCGACAGGCTCAGGCTCTTTGTTCCCGATCAACCCGTTTGGGCACCCTGACCGGCGGTTCGTTTCCGATCCGAAACCGATATGTCTGGCGACGCCGCATCAAGCTGCGGAAATGTCGAATTCTGTCCCATATTTCGTGATTCACGCGGATATGGCTTGGCCACACAACAGTCCGCCATGCCGGGGGGCGACAGGGACAAGATCAGGATTGGCCAATGAGCTACAAGACCGACATTGAAATCGCCCGCGAGGCAAACAAGAAACCCATTCTGGAAATCGGGGCCAAGCTGGGCCTGACCAGCGATGATCTGCTGCCTTATGGCCATGACAAGGCCAAGGTCAGCCAATCCTTTATCAACGGCGTGCAGGGCAACGAAAACGGCAAGCTGGTTCTTGTCACCGCGATCAACCCGACACCGGCGGGCGAAGGCAAGACCACAACCACGGTTGGTCTGGGCGATGGCCTGAACCGTATCGGCAAAAAGGCGATGATCTGTATTCGCGAAGCGTCGCTTGGGCCGAACTTCGGGATGAAGGGTGGTGCTGCCGGTGGCGGTCATGCCCAGGTCATTCCGATGGAAGATATGAACCTGCACTTTACCGGTGACTTCCACGCGATTACATCGGCCCATTCGCTTCTGTCGGCGATGATTGATAACCATATCTATTGGGGCAACAGTCTCGACATCGACATCCGCCGTGTTGTGTGGCGCCGGGTTGTGGACATGAACGACCGCGCCCTGCGTCAGATCAACGTGTCGCTGGGCGGTGTGGCCAACGGTTTCCCGCGCGAGGGTGGTTTTGACATCACCGTGGCCTCCGAAGTGATGGCGATCCTGTGTCTTGCGACCGATCTCAAGGATCTTGAGAAGCGACTGGGCGATATGATTGTGGCCTATCGGCGCGACCGCTCGCCGGTGTTCTGCCGCGACATCAAGGCCGAAGGCGCGATGACCGTTCTGCTCAAGGATGCGATGCAGCCGAACCTTGTTCAGACGCTGGAAAACAACCCTGCCTTTGTCCACGGTGGCCCGTTTGCGAATATCGCGCACGGCTGCAATTCGGTTATCGCGACGACGACTGCGCTGAAGATTTCCGACTATGTCGTGACCGAAGCCGGGTTCGGCGCGGATCTTGGTGCCGAGAAGTTCATGAACATCAAGTGCCGCAAGGCGGGGCTGGCTCCGTCCGTGGTGGTCTGCGTGGCGACCGTGCGCGCGATGAAAATGAACGGCGGCGTGGCCAAGGCCGATCTGGGAACCGAAAATGTCGAGGCCGTCCAGAAGGGCTGCCCGAACTTGGGCCGTCACATCGAAAACCTGAAATCCTTTGGGGTGCCTGTCGTGGTCGCGATCAACCACTTTGTGACCGATACAGACGCCGAAGTTCAGGCGATCAAGGAATACGTCAGCCAGCACGGCGCCGAAGCGATCCTGTCGCGGCACTGGGAACTTGGTTCCGAAGGGTCCGAGGCACTGGCGCGCAAGGTTGCCGAGGTGGCCGAAGCCGGGCAGGCCAACTTTGCCCCGATCTATCCTGATGAAATGTCACTGGCCGACAAGATCCAGACGGTTTGCAAGCGTATCTATCGCGCCGATGAAGCCTTGATGGATCAGAAGATCCGCGATCAACTCAAGCTTTGGGAAGAACAGGGGTATGGCCATCTGCCGGTCTGCATGGCCAAGACGCAGTATAGCTTCTCCACCGATCCGAACCTGCGCGGTGCGCCCACCGGTCACTCTGTGCCGGTGCGCGAAGTGCGCCTGTCCGCCGGGGCCGGGTTCATCGTGGTTGTCTGCGGCGAGATCATGACCATGCCGGGCCTGCCGCGGGTTCCTTCTGCCGAAGCGATCCGCCTGAACGACGCCGGTCAGATCGAAGGCCTGTTCTGACAAAAAGCGAACCGGGACGGGCGTTGTTGCCTGTCCCGGCTTGCAGCCCCGCGATAATGGGGCCACTTGATCGCAGTATCGGACCAAATGGCCGACAAAGGACCGTAAATGCCTCGTAAATCTGCGAAAGACATCGAAACAATGGCCGAGATGCGTGCCTGTATTGATGACATCGACGACAAGCTGATTACCCTTCTCGCCGAGCGCGAGGCGCTTACAAACGAAGTGCCGGCGTTGAAAATGAAAGAGGGGATCGCCGCGGCGGCCCCTGCGCGGGTGGCGGCGGTTCTGGCGCATGTGCGCGACAAGGCTGCGGCACGCGGGTTCGATCCGGAATTGGCTCAATCCATGTGGAAATTGATGATTGATGCGGTCATCGCACGGGAAGAAAAGATCATGGGTAAAGAAGGAAAAGACGCATGAGCGCGACAATAATTGACGGAAAAGCCTTTGCAGCCAACGTGCGCGCCAAGGTCGCCGAACACGTTACGCGTCTGAAGGACGATCACGGGATCAAGCCGGGGCTGGCGGTTGTGCTTGTGGGCGAAGACCCGGCGTCGCAGGTCTATGTCCGTTCCAAGGGCAAGCAGACCACCGAGGTGGGCATGAACAGCTATGAACACAAGCTGAATGCCGATACCTCCGAAGCCGACCTGCTGGCCCTGATCGCACGATTGAACGCCGATCCCGAGGTGCATGGAATCCTTGTTCAGCTTCCTTTGCCGGGGCACCTGAACGAAGATCTGGTCATCAACGCGATTGATCCGGCCAAGGATGTAGACGGTTTCCACATTTCGAACGTCGGTCTTTTGGGCACCGGTCAGAAAAGCATGGTGCCGTGCACGCCTTTGGGATGTCTGATGATGCTTCGTGACCATCACGGCAGCTTGTCGGGCCTGAACGCGGTTGTCGTGGGGCGCTCCAACATCGTCGGAAAGCCGATGGCGCAGCTTTTGCTGGGCGATAGCTGCACGGTGACCATTGCCCATAGCCGGACCAAGGATTTGCCGGAAGTGGTGCGCGGTGCGGATATCGTGGTGGCGGCTGTTGGCCGTCCTGAAATGGTGCCCGGCGATTGGATCAAGCCGGGGGCGACCGTGATCGACGTGGGCATCAATCGCATCGACGCGCCGGAAAAAGGCGACGGCAAGACGCGCCTCGTGGGGGATGTGCATTTCGAAAGCTGCGCAGAGGTTGCGGGCGCGATCACGCCGGTTCCCGGTGGTGTGGGCCCGATGACAATCGCCTGCCTGCTGGCCAACACCGTGACGGCCTGTTGCCGGGCAAACGGATTGCCGGAACCACAGGGCCTCACGGCCTGATCGTTTTGCCGCGCGTTACTGTCTGGCGCGCGGCATCGGCACCATATGCGGGGTCGGTCCTGTCAGGATCGCCCGCGCCTCCGGGCGCATCAGGTGGGACAGTTCGTGCGCGGTGCTGCGCAACCCGCCTGTATAGGTGCCATAGGCAGGCAGGATCACCCGGTCCGTATCGAACAGGAACGCAGGCCGTGTGATCTGTCGCCCCCGTATGCGCAGCGATGCCTTGGGGTGATAATGGCCCGACACCTCGCCGCTGGCGCCGGGGGCTGCGATATGGCGAAAGATCAGCGGGGCCTGGGGCAGTTCGGCCAGATGGGTGCCGCCCATCTTGATCGGTCCGGGATCATGGTTGCCCTCGATCCAGACCCAGCGTCGCCCGGCCTGAAGCCTGATGATCCACAGGCGTTCGTCTTCGGGCAGGCTGCGGGCGGCATCGAGATCGTCGAAACTGTCGCCCAGACAAATGACCGTGCGCGCCTGCGTCCGGGCAATGTCGGCGGCCAACCGGTTCAGCGTGTCGCGCGTGTCATAGGGCGGCAGGGCCTGACCGCTGCGGCGGGCCACCCGTTCGGATTTGCCCAAGTGCAGGTCAGAGACGCACAGGATACCTTGGTCGCCCCACCACAATGCGCCAGAGCCAAGCGCATCAAGCCGAGATCCAGCCAGCGTGAATGAAATCTTGTTCATGGTTTGTCCATGCCTGATCCCGCCCACGCGATCAAGGGGTCACGTCGATACCGGCGGTGGTAAGAAGCCTTTCCGCCTCTTGCGCCAGCAGCCGTTCTTCGGCGGACCCGCGCACAGGCACGCGCCCCATCTCAAGCAACATAGGCGCGGCAAGCGGGGTCACGCGCGGCAGGCGCACATGGTCGATCCGCCCGTCGATGCGTGCGGCCATTTCTTCGATCCGGCCAAAGTCCACAAGGCCCCGGCGGGCCTCTTGGCGGGTGATCTGCATCATCAGGTGATCGGGATCGTATTTCAGCAGTGTGTCATAGAGGATGTCCGACGAGAACGTCGCCTGCCGCCCGGATTTGCGCGCGCTTGGCGTGTTGCGTTCGATCAGCCCGGCGATGGTTGCGCTGGCCCGAAAGGTGCGTTTCATCACGGCATTTCCGGCAAGCCATGTATCCAATCCCCGCCGCAGTGTCTGCACGTCGAACAGGGGGGCGGGATCGTCGATTGGGTCCAGCCCCCAGATCAGCGTGGCGTAATCGGTGGCGACAAAGCCCAACGGGTTCAGCCCCAGTTCCTCCATCCGTTTGGTTACGATCAGGCCCAGCGTCTGCTGGGCATTTCGACCGGCAAACCCATAGATGCAGGTATGGGCCTGTCCGTCATGGGGATAGCTTTCGATCAGCAGGCGGTCCGCTTCGGGCAGGCGTGATACGCTGCGCTGAATGTCGAGCCATTCTGCCGTGTGGCGGGGCAGGGCGGACCAGTCACGCGTTCGGAAAATCTCAAGAATGCGCGCACTGAGCTGGGTAGAGGTGGCGAATTTGGTTCCTGCAAACGTCGCAATCTTGGGCTTCTTGTCGGCGCGGCGCGTGACCTCGACCACCAACTCGCGCAGCCCTTCATAGCGCACGATCTGGCCGCCGATCAGAAAGGTATCGCCCGGTGTCAGCGTGGCGGCAAATGCCTCTTCGACTTCACCCAGCGGCTTGCCGCCCCGCTGGCGGCGCAACCGCACCTTGAGAGTATCGGTATCCTGAATCGTGCCGATGTTCATCCGTATGCGTTGGGCCGCGCGCGGATCGCGCAGCGCCCACAGCCCGGCGGCATCCTGTTTCAGCCGTTGCCAGCGATCATAGGCGCGCAACGCGTATCCGCCGGTTGCACAGAAATCGAGACAGGCGTCAAAGTCCTCCCGGCTCAGCCCATGATACGGACCGGAGGTGATCACCTCGTGATACAGGGCCGAGGCATCGAAAGGCCCCGCGCAGGCTGCAATCAGGATATGTTGGCACAAGACATCCAGCGGCCCGTCGCCGCGCGGTTCACCGTCCAGCGTGCCGTCGCGCACCGCTTCGAGAGCCGCGACGCACTCGACCACCTCGAACCTGTTTGCGGGCACAAGCAACGCCTTGGAGGGCGCGTTATAGCGATGGTTGGCGCGCCCGATCCGCTGAACCAGCCGTTTGACGTTCTTGGGTGCACCGATCTGGATAACAAGATCCACATCGCCCCAGTCAATTCCAAGGTCCAGCGATCCGGTGCACACAATCGCGCGCAGATCGCCCCGCACCATTGCGGCTTCGACATTCTGGCGTTGGTCGCGGTCGAGCGATCCGTGGTGAATGCCAATGGGCAAGGTGTCCTCGTTAGCGAGCCACATGTTGTGAAAGAAAATCTCGGCCTGTGCGCGGGTGTTGTGAAAAATCAGCGTCGTGCGATGCCGACGGACCTGATCCAGAACCGCGGGAATGGCGTAGTTGGCCCCGGCCCCCGCCCATGGTGGCGGGGCATCGGTTTGCAGCATCCGGATATCGGCGGGGGGGCCTGGGTCTGCGTGCAGGATCTCGCAGGGGTCGGGGTGGCGTGCCATGAACCGCGCAATGGCGGCGGGGTCGTCCACGGTCGCGGACAGCCCAACGCGCCGCAGCCCCGGGCACATGGCTTGCATCCGTGACAAGGCAAGCATCAGCTGATCGCCGCGTTTGCTTTCAGAAAGGGCGTGAATTTCGTCGATGATCACACGTTGCACCCCGGCAAACATACGCGGTGCGTCCTCGTATGAGGTCAACAGCGCAAGGCTTTCGGGTGTGGTCAGCAGGATATGTGGAGGATCGGCACGCTGACGTTTCTTGCGGCTGGCGGGGGTGTCGCCGGTGCGGTCCTCTACGCGGATGGGCAGGGCCATTTCGGCAATCGGCTGTGCAAGATTGCGCCGGATATCGGCGGCCAACGCCTTGAGCGGCGAAATATAAAGCGTGTGCAGCCCGTCGTGATCGCCGTTGTGCAATTCGGCCAGCGTGGGCAAAAAACCGGCGAGCGTCTTGCCCCCGCCGGTGGGGGCGATCAGCAACAGCGCGGGTGCATCCGCACGGTCATACATAGCCCGCTGGTGGGGATGTATGTCCCAGCCGCGTTCGGCAAACCAGTTGGTTATGACAGGGGGAAGATCACGCATGGAACGTATCTATCGTCCCTGTCAGCGTGGTCAAAGGTGCGCAGGCCCTGCAGGCTCTATTTCACGATCTTTTCGTCGCGCAGGAACATGTTGCCCCATGCCCGGTCGATCAGGTCGCGGCTCATTTGATAGGGGATGCCTTCGAATTCGCAGATGGCGCGCATCTGGTCGATGAGGAACACCGGCTGATAATTGGCATAGACGTTGTCGATGGTCGGATATTTGACCTTGAGAAGGTAGAGCAACGCGTCTTCGTCCAGCGGCATTTTTCGCGCGCGGGCGACCATTGCAAAGATCTTGAGGAAATTCTCCTGGCTGGGGCCGTCGATCTTGATCTTGAAAAAGATCCGCCGCAGCGCGGCCTGATCAAAGATCTCGTTGGGATGGAAGTTGGTTGAAAACACCACGAGCGTGTCAAACGGCACTTCGAATTTCTCGCCCGATTGCAGGCCGAGGATATCACGGTTTTCTTCCAACGGAACGATCCAGCGGTTCACCAGCGCCTGTGGTGGTTCTTTCTGACGGCCAAGGTCGTCAACGATAAAGATGCCGCCGGTGGATTTCATCTGCAACGACGCCTGATAGGTGCGCGCGGTCGGGTTATAGCTGAGATCCAGCATATCAAGGGACAATTCACCGCCCGTAACCACGGTGGGACGGTCACAATAGACAAAGCGCGTATCATACCGCGTGCCGGTGCGGCGCAGCGCATTCGGGTCGTCTTCGGGAAGGGCCGCCAGCGTGTGCACGATCGGATCATAGACCGTTATGACCTGCCCGGAATATTCGATGGCTTGGGGCACATAGATCGCATCGCCCATCGCCTTGCGGATGCCGTTGGCAATGGATGACTTGCCGTTGCCGGGCGGGCCATACATCAGGATGGAGCGGCCCGCGCTGACGGCGGGGCCAAGGCTGCCGATCAGGGTGTCGGGCAGAACCAGACCGCCCATCGCGCCGACCAACTGATCTCGCGTGATCTGAATGTTGCGCACGGACTGACGCCGGATTTGTTCCGAATACACATCAAGCGGCACCGGCATCGCGCCAAAATATTCCGATTGTCCCAGCGCATCGAGGGCGCGCGCCTTGCCCGCATCGGTCAGTTGATAGCCCATTTCGCCATTGGCCGTGGCCGACATGGAGCCTGTCGCCTCAAGAAGGTTCTGGTTTCGGGTCCGGTCCACAAGTTCCTGCGTTACCGTGACTGGCAGGCAGATTGCCTTGGCGATTTCGCGAATGGTGCTGCAGTTGCGCCGAAAGATGGTCTTGAGCAGGATATCCCGCATCAACACCATCGGCAGGCGACAATCTTCAAGACTGGTGGGTTGCGGAGGGGCGGTGATGCCCCGGACCTGCATGTTCATTGGTAAGCCCGCGTGCATGTGTCAGATGCACCCAATCTGGCCGAGGTTTGCGGCCAGTTTATGGCGCGGACAGGGAAATTAGCTGCCGAAGACAGCCGCCAGCCCCAGATAGATCGCCAGCGACGTGCCAAGCGAAAGGCCCATGGGAAACTTGCGCCCGGCCTCCCAGCTTTTCCAGTCGGGAACGATCCGGCGCAGGGGCGTGTGTTTTGCAAGCCGGTGGGTGACCACGGCGGCCAGAAGATTGGCAGACAGGATCAGAACGACCAGTTGCAGGTCCGGCGGCAGGATGAACCCCGCGGCGGCGGCGATAAATTTCGCATCGCCCGCCCCCATGACGCCGCCCGCGTTCAATGCGATGCCCGCGATCAGCATAATCACCATGCGGATCAGCCCCGCGCCATAGTCGGACCACCCCAGTGCAACAGGGCCGATGACCACGAATACGGCGGCCAAGGCCACAACCATCTGGTTGGTGATGCGCATTTCCTTGAGATCGGTGAAGGCGGCATAGAAACACAACGGCAGCACAAAGGGCAGAAACACCCAGGCCGCGAATGCCGGAAAGGCCATCTGCATCCGCGATCAGGCCCTTTCGAGGGCGCGCAGCGCGCGCACGGCTTCTTCGAAGTGCTGGGGATGGGTGTCAATGGCGTCGCGGAGCAACCCTTTGCCGATCTGCACATCGCCCTGCTTGATCGCGGACAGGGCCAGCGTATGCAGCAATTGCGCGCGTTCGATCTGGCTCATTGGAACGACGGGCAGGGCATAGTTGCGCTGTGCGCCGCGCGCCAGGGCGAGGTTGTTCTTGGCGGTGAACAAGGTGTCGTCCTGACGGATCGCATCCCCGAACAGGCGTTCTGCTTCGGCAAATTCGCCCCGTGTCAGCTTGGAATATCCCCAGTTGTTGATCACGCCCGATGGCCGCGTGGTCAGCCCAACGGCGATTTCGTAAAAGCTGTCGGCCTTGTCCCATTCGCGGTTGCTGTCGGCGATCATCGCCTCAAGGCGGTAACGTTTATAGGTTTCGTGCGTGGGCGGCACGGAATCCAGCACCTTTTCCGCGCGTTCCCATTCGCCGTTGCGGATCAAGGCATCGGCAAGGTCCACCGCGTCGTCATTGTTGGTGCCTTCCATTTTGGCAACCCGCGACCAGGCGGCCACCGCTTCGGCATTGCGTTTGGCGCGGACCAGCGAAATGGCCAATCCGCGATGCACGTCGATGCGGTCGGGGTTGTCCTTGGCGGTGCGTGCGAAATAGGCGACGGCTTCGTTGGGGTCTGCCACGGTCAGCATGACGTCCCCAAGATTGGTTTCGTCCACCACGTTGACATCCTGAAAGGCGCGTTCGACCGAGGTTTCGTCGTCCGTTTTGCCACAGCCTGCAACACCCAACGCGGCCACGATAGTAGCCGAAAGGAAAATGCCCTGGCGCATGTCTGCGTCCTCTACTGCTCTTGCCCGATCTTATTGGACTTTGCGGATCACATAGTCGCTGTTGCCGCGCCGCACCAATTTGTAGGTCTGCTTTTTGTCAATATTATTATCAGGATTTTCGGATTTTGCGAGTGCCAAGCGTAAATTATCGCGGATTGAGTCACTTTCGCCATTGTCGAGGGCATAAGCCTTGCGAAACACCAGCGTGGCTTCGGGTATTTTGTCCCGTTCCATCAATACAACACCAAGGTTATTCCATGCCTCGGCCCATTCCGGGGCTTTTTCGGTGGCCTCCCGCAGCATGGTTTCGGCCTGACCCAGACGACCCAGACCGATGTTGGCCGATCCCAACCCCATGAGGATTTCGGCGGTCAGGCCGTCGTCCAGTGCGGCGCGGGTAAACGCATCTATGGCCTGATCGTATTCGCCAGCCTGCACCAGAAGATGGCCCAGCTTGGCGTCGCTGCTGGTGGATTGATCTGTGCGCGCGGGGTCTGCCGCGCGCGATGCGGGCTGCGCGTCACATGCGGTCAGGGCAAGGACAAGCGCGCCCAAAACGGCCAGTCTGGCCAGTAAGGGGCGCGCGTCGCGGTGGTGGATCATTCGGTGGCCTTGCGTGTTTGGGCTCTGCGTTATTGTCCCATCTGCGTGATGCCGTGGATCGACGGGCCAACCAGAATGATGAGCAACGGCGGAACAGTGAGCATCATAGTGGCAAGCGTCATCTTGGTTGGCAACTTGTTTGCCGCTTCTTCCGCGCGCATCACCCGTTTGTCACGCATTTCCCCCGCATAGACGCGCAGCGCATCTGCGATGGATGTACCGAACGCGGCGGACTGGATCAGGACGGTAACGAAGGACGAAACATCCTGCACCCCGCAGCGTGTGCCCATGTCGCGCAGGACGGTCTGCTTGTCCTTGCCGGCCTTCATTTCATACGCCACGATTTCAAATTCGTCGGCCAGCGATGGATATGAGCTGCGCAGTTCCCGCGCCACCCGGATAATCGACTGATCCAGCGACTGACCGGCTTCGACACATACCAGCATCATGTCCAGCGCATCTGGAAAGCCCGAGGAAATCTCGGTCTGGCGTTTATCAACGCGCTTGTTCACCAGATACTTGGGCAACATATACCCCACGCCGCCCGGTCCGATCGTGTACATGATCAGGTCTTTGGTTTCGGTGATCTGACCACCGGACAGGAAGGTGACATACACCACGCCCGCAACCAACCCGAGCAGGCCAAGGGCCATCTGGGCAAAGTGGAACATCCGCACCGCATCGCGGGATTGATACCCGGCCTGGGTCAGCTTGAGCTGAATTGCCGACAGTTCATCGACGTTCTGAGGTTCCAGAAAGGTCGCGAATTTCTCGAGCTGCTCGTTGCGGCCGCCCTGACGCAGCCGTTCTTTCTTGGGCTTGCCGTCGTTCGCCTTTTCCTGCTGATCCCGGTTCAGCTTTTTCAGCGGGTCTTCGGGCCGGTTGAGCAGGAAGGGGATGGTGAGAAGGATCAGAAACAGCCCCAGCACACCCACCGCAATCAATGGGCCGAACTCCCCCAGTTGCGATGTCAGAATGGCGTTGATCGTATCAAGCATACCGTTTCCTTCCGATCAAACCTTGATGTCCGTGAGCCAGCGCATGACGATCAGGTTGATTGTCAGCAACACGGCGACCACGACACATGCGGGCATGAAATAGGGGTGATCCATGACGTCGTCATAGTAATTGGGATCCTGAATCTGGATCGCGACCAGCGCCATCAGCGGAAAGCCCGACAGAAACTTGCCCGACCACTGCGCTTCGGCGGTGATGGCCTTGACCCGGCGGAACAAACGGAACCGCGCGCGGATCACCTTGGCCAGTCCGGCCAGAATTTCGGCAAGGTTACCACCCGACTGCTGCTGGATCGTCACCGCAACCGCGAGAAAGCGCAGATCCTGCATATCGAGCCGTTCCGCCATTTCCTTGAGAGCTTCCCCGATGTCCCGGCCATAGGCGGATTCGTCCGCGATCATCCCGAATTCGGTGGCAAGCGGGTCTTGCACCTCTTTGGCCACGATCTGGATGGCGGACACAAACGGGTGGCCCACGCGAAGGCTGCGCACCATCAGTTCCACCGCATCGGGCAATTGTTCTTCGAGCATCCCGATGCGTTTCTTGGCCTTGTGGCTGATCCACATGTAAATCGCACCCACGCCAATCGCGACGGACAGAAGCGAGCGGATGACAATCTCGGTTTTTGTCGCAACGGTCAGTCCGACAAAGGCCACCACGGCCAGCCCGATCATCAACATGATCAACTGGCGCGGGGTGAATTCGATCGCCGCTTTCTGTGCCTTTTCGGCAAGCATGGAATACAACGGGATTTCCGTTGATTTCATGTGCTGCTGCATCTCCTTGCGGAGTTGTTCCAGCACTTGTTCGCGGCCCGCGCCCTTGTCGAGCATTTCAAGCCGACGGTTCACCCGGCTGTTCAGGCTGATCGACTTGCCGAAGGCCACGAGATAGACCCCTTCGACCAGCGCAAGGACGCCGACAAAGATCAGGCCATAGATGATTGGTTCTGCATTCATGCGACCTGTCCTTAGTTGGGTTTCGTGGGTTCATAGATGGACGAAGGCAGATCAAAGCCCCACATCTTGAAACGTTCTGAGTAATGACTGCGCACGCCCGTCGCGGTGAAATGACCGATGATCTTGTTGTCGGGCGTCAGGCCGGTGCGCTGGAAGCGGAAGATTTCCTGCATCGAGATCACGTCGCCTTCCATGCCGGTGATTTCGGTGATCGAGGTCATCCGCCGGGACCCGTCCTGGAGACGGCTGGCCTGAACGATCAGGTTGACGGCGCTTGAGATCTGGCTGCGCACCGCCTTCAGGGGCATCTCGATGCCAGCCATCGCGATCATGTTTTCCAGGCGGCTCACCCCGTCACGGGCAGAGTTGGCGTGGATCGTTGTCATGGACCCATCGTGGCCGGTGTTCATCGCCTGCAACATGTCGATCACCTCGGCACCGCGGGTTTCACCCACGATGATACGGTCCGGGCGCATCCGCAGCGCGTTCTTGAGACAATCGCGGGGCGACACTTCGCCTTTGCCCTCGACGTTTGGCGGGCGGCTTTCCATGCGGCCCACGTGGGTCTGCTGAAGCTGCAATTCCGCGGTGTCTTCGATGGTCAGGATGCGTTCGGCATTGTCGATGAAAGACGACAGAGCGTTGAGCGTTGTCGTTTTGCCCGACCCTGTGCCGCCCGACACGATGACGTTCAAGCGGGTCGCGACCGCTGCCTGAAGATAGGCGGCCATTTCCTCGGTGAAGGCACCAAAGTTCACCAGATCATCAATGCCGAGCTTGTCTTTCTTGAATTTCCGGATCGACACCAGCGATCCGTCAACGGCAATCGGGCCGACCATCGCGTTAAAGCGGCTGCCGTCCTGAAGGCGTGCGTCGACGTAGGGATTGGATTCATCGACGCGCCGACCCACGGCCGAAACGATCTTGTCGATGATCCGCAGCAGGTGCTTTTCATCCTTGAAGGTGATTTCGCTCAGCTCCAGCTTGCCTTCGCGTTCTACAAAGATCTGCTGGGGGCCGTTGACCAGAATATCGCTGACCGTTTCATCCTTAAGCAGTGTTTCGAGCGGGCCGAGACCGGTCACCTCGTCATACAGTTCCTTGTTGATCTGCTGACGGTCTTCACGGTTGAGAACGATGCCTTTTTCTTCGAGGATCTCACCGGCGATGGTGCTGATCTCGGTGCGCAGTTCCGCTTCGGTTGCGCGTTCAAGGGCTGCAAGGTTCAGGTTTTCCAGCAGTCCGCGGTGCAGCTCCAGCTTGATTTCCTGCATACGCTCGCGGCGCTTGCGTTCCTTTTCACCGCTGTTGGGGTCTGCGGCGCGCGTCGGCATGGGCCGACGCAGGCTGTTCACGTTCTGTGTTCTTGGGGCTGATTCGACCGGGGCCACGGTTTTGGGGGCGATGGTCTTTTTGACCTCGCTGGTATCGGGCCGGGCGCGAACCTTGGTCGCGGTGGCAACAGAGCTCTTTTTATACTTCGAAAACATTTACTTTATCCCGGATAGTCTCAGGCCGCCTTGGCGTCGGATTTGCCCAGCTCGTGCATGGAGGCAGCGAGCTTGGCGATTTCCTTGCGCAGCGGGCTCTTGGCCGCAGAAGATGCCAGCGGCATGCCGTGGTCGGCGCTTTGGGTGACTTGCTTGCCGCCATCGGGCAGTTGCAGGTCGATCGAGATGCCAAGGCTTTCCGCCATCCGCTTGACACGGCTCTTGCCGCTCAGATCGGTGAACTTGGGTGCACGGTTCAACGCAAAGCGCAGTTTGTTGAACGGCAGATCCTCGGATTGCAGCGCCCGCTTGAGGCGAAGCGTGTTCTGCGCGGACCGCATGTCCAGTTCAAGGATCGCAAAATACACATGCGCCGCCTGAAGGATGGTTTCGCTCCATTGCACAAGGGTCGATGGCATGTCGATCACGACATAATCAAAATGGTGGCGTGCGATTTCCACGATACGGTCGACATCTTCGCTGTTGATGAAATCCAGCGGGATCAATTCCGCCGGCGATGTGAGAACCTGGAGTTTGTCCTCATAGCTCAGCAAAGCCTGCGCAAAGATTTCTTCGTCCATGGATTCGGTGTCGGACAGCATTTCAAACACGACATCGCGACGCGGCAGATCAAGATACGTGGAAACCGATCCGAATTGCAGATCAAGGTCGATCAGGCACACGCTGGGGGCGTCGTCGCCGTCGATATTTGCCAATTCCCATGCCAGATTGACTGCAACGGTTGTGGAACCCGCACCACCTGCCAGCCCATGGGTTACGATCACGGCACCCTGCTTGGCCACGCCCGTATTCAAGGTTGCGCTTTCGCGGCGCACCTCGGGGGTGGGTTCGGGCGCTTTGAGCCGATCAATGGCAAGCTGCAATTCGCCCTCGGGGATCGGGTAGGGCACGAATTCATCGGCTCCCTTGCGCAAAAGCTGATGCAGGGCGGCGGGTGTCACGTCTTCGGCGATCAGGATCACGCGGATATTGCGGGCGCGGGCCTGATCTATGATTTCACCGATAAGGCCGAGATCCTCTTCGTCGCTTTCGTCCATGGCCAACGCGATGAACTCAAGGCTCTCGGCGTCGGGCTGCCCAAAAAAGGCAAGGGCTTCGGCAAAGCTCAGATCGCCCCAAGCCTCTCCAAGAGCGCCTTCCATGTCCTCGATAAGGAGATCAAAATTCTGCACATCGCGGCTTACCGTGCAGGCCACGATCGGGCTTGCTTCTGGTTGTGGCATTCCACTGCTCATCGGTTTGGTCCCTTCTTTCGAAAAGACTGGGGGCGCGCGGGTGAATTCCCCGTTTTTGCCTGTCCCCGCAGTCTTTCATGCTCATCCTCGGAAAAGACGCAGCTTTTCCTTTGAAATGAATGTGGTCGGGAATCTGGGCAGGAGTTGGGCGAAAAAACTCCAATTGTTGGATTTCAACGAACGATGCGAGGGGCTTGCCGTTGATTGTCAACCGACGCGCGCGGGCCGGGCACAAGGGTGCCGAGGCGCCGTTTCGCGATGGGGGGAGGGAATTAGTCTTCGCCGCCGCCGGTGACTGTTCCGGTCAGGGTCGTCGCGACTTCGCCACTGAGCACATAGTCACGATAGACGATCTGCGCATATTTGCCATCCATCACCGACGGATTGCTGCGCACGAACCCGGATACTTCGGTCACGGTCCGGCGGTTGCGCGTTTCGGGTTCCTCGGTCACGACAAGGGGGCGGGCCTCTCCGAAGGAGGTCAGAGCCTCAAGCCGGGATTTGCTGACGCCACGCGATGCCAGATAAGAGACGACCGCGCGCGCGCGCTGCTTGCCAAGACGTTTGTTGTATCCCGTACTGCCGACGGCGTCGGTATGTCCATAGACCCGAAACCGGACTTCGGGAAACTGGCGCATGAAATCGGCCTGTTGATCCAGAATGCGCATGCCCGCCTGATCCAGTTCGGCGCTGTTGAAGGCGAAATTCACGGTTGTCGGCACCGAAGTTGCGAATCGCCCGTTCAGGTTTTCGGCATAGCTGCGTTCGCCCGTGTGAAACATCACGTTGTTCATCGCAGCGTTTCCGAAATCGCCGCCATCGGCCTGCGCGCCCGCTTCGCGGAAGAAGTTGGACGACACCGGCCCGCTGTCGCCTCCACAGGCCGACAATCCCAGTCCAACCGCGATAAAGAGGGCAATACGCGTCATGATCTTAATCCATCACATAGCCGTAGGACCCGCTAAAGTCCTGACGGGCCACTTCGCCGACAGCGCCGCGCTGATCCTGGTTGGTCGAACTGATGCGCCCGAACAGAAACAGGTCGCGTTCGGTGGGGGGCTTTACCCGATCCGTGGGCAGGGCCAGCACATCGCCCCGCGTGGGCGTAACGAGGTGCGCGGTCACGATAATCACAAGCTCGGTCTGGCTGCGCTGATAATCCGCGCTGCGGAACAAGGTGCCCAGAACCGGAATATCCCCGAGCCAAGGCAATTGGCTGTTGTTGTCGATAAAGGTGTCTTCGATCAGGCCCGCAATCGCAAAGCTTTCCCCGTCACGCAGCTCAACCGTCGATGACGTTTCGCGCCGGGTGAAGGCATCAATGCTGAACCCGTTGACCGTAAAGCCGTTGGTGGGGTCGATATCCGACACCGCTGCCTTGAGCTCGAGGTTGATCAGATCTTGGTCAACGACCCGGGGTATAAAGTTGAGCTCAATCCCGAAGGGCTTGAATTCAATGGAAATTTCCCCATTCGCCTGATTGACGGGCACGGGGTATTCGCCACCGGCAAGAAACTTGGCTTCTTGTCCGGAAATGGCGGTCAGGTTGGGTTCGGCCAGGGTGCGCACAACGCCCTTTTGTTCAAGGGCCTCGATCAACATGCCGATCTGAAGTGCACCGGCGTTAAATCCGAACAGCACCGCACCGTTGTTTTCGTTCAGGGCAGGGATATTGCCGCCCACACTGGAGGTCACACCGGCGGATGTGTTGGTCGTCCCTGTGCCGCCGTTGATCCCGAGATCGCCGCTCAGCACTGTGCCGTTCAGCCCCAGCGAGGCGCTGAGCGATTTCTTGACCGACCTTTGCATTTCGGCGAATCGCACCTTGAGCATGACCTGCTGAACGCCGCCGACGCTCATCAGGTTCGAGACGCGCTCAGGCGCGTAGCGTTCGGCCAGATCCAGCGCGCGCTGAAGGCGCTGTGCGCTGGACACCGTGCCAGACAGAACGATGCCGTCATTGGCGGTCCGCACTTCGATCCGTTCCCCCGGAAGGATTTGCCGCAAACGTTCCTTGAATTCTGTAACATCCGCCGCGACACGCACGTCGACATTTGTAATCAGTTGCCCCGCTGCATCCAGCAGGGTCAGCGTGGTCAGGCCCGGCGATTTGCCAAGCACATAGATCGTCCTGTCCGACAGAGACGAGATATCGGCGATGCTGGGGTTCGCGATGCTAAGTTCTGCGAAGGGTCCGTCGCTTTCCACGACAACCGCGCGATTCATGGGAACTTCGAGAGTGGCCGACGTTGCGGTTTGAACCACACGCAGGGTTTCCGCATGCACCAAGGATGCACCGGACCCAATGCCCACGACAAAGGCCGCGGTCAGTGCGGCCCGAAAAAATCTCGGCAATTTCATGTGACCTGCCTCTCCGATCACGCCTCAGGGTCGGGTCTTTTCGCCCGAATTTCCACCACTCTGCGTGAAAACGACTAAATTTGCAAGTTTCAAGGTGTTGGGCAGGAATGCTGATGTGGATAACTGGCAGAAACACAACAAAGGCGCGGGTTGGTAAACCCGCGCCTGTCTTGAAAAGTCCGTTTCAGTTCGTGCAGGGGATCGGGATTTCCAGCACTTCGGCTCCGCGGCGTTGGCGCACGGTGCAAACCTTGGGCGCTTCGGCTTCGATCTGGACCTCGGCCGCTTCGATGCCCAGAAGATCGCGTTGATCAATCTCGATCTTGCCTGCGATCGTATCATCGTCAGCGCCCACAAGGGCCAGAGACAAACCGCCGGTGGATTGCGCCTGAGCCAGTGCCGCAACCTGCTCGGGGCGCACCGCCACGGTCACGGTGCGGGCGATAACGGTGCCTTCAAGGTCTCCGCCCGCTTTCTGGTCGATGGCGATAAGCTGAACGCCCGCTTCGATGAGCTTGGTCACTTCGCCGCGGCGCTGGTCCTCTCCGCCAAGGCGGCCGACCACACCGGTCCAATAGACGTCCACGCGGTCTCCGGGACGAAGAAAGCCCGAAACGCCAGTGGCCACGTCCACCCGGATCGTAAAGGCGCGCATACCTTTTTCAAGGCGGCTGGTGATTCCTGCGTCCTGCCCCGGTTCGGTGACTTTGACGGCCAGGATCGCTTCGTCCTTTTCCATGCTGCGCAGCACGACGCGGCGTTGGTCGCTGCCCTCGGGGAACAAAGCCGCTTTTTCTGTAAAGGCACCTTCCGGGATTGCGTTTTCGGGCCATTGCACAGTGCGCACGGCCTCGGGGTCAAGCGCCTCGCCATAGCGCAGCGGACGCTCCGCCACAAAGACCTCAACAGTAGGCACCACCGGTCCGCGGTTGGCCCGTTCATTGGCCAGTTCATTCTGGTAGGCAGCGATATAGTTCTTGGCCATCATCACGGCACCACCGGCAAGGGCAATGCCGACCAAGAGAACAAGTCCGAAAATCATACGCATGGGAGTATCCTTTCCCTTTCATCGTGTTCCACGACGGAAAAATCCGGCGCGGCTGTCGTGTTCTGTTTCCGTTTTAGGAAAAGATTATGTCTTAAATTGGGTGACCCGGTGCAGAAGCATGGGCACCTTTGGTCATGTCCAGCAAAGCGATCAGCGCAAAGTGCCCATATGCGTGGCAAGGTCGTCCGTGACCGTGGTCGTTCCCGTTTCCATTTGCTGGGAAATCAATGCAGCCATCGCCGCCAGCCCCGCACATAAAACGACCCAATCCACCGTAACGGCACCGTCTTCGCTGGCTGAGAATTTCGGCTTTTCCGGTCGGCTCATAGTGGCACACTCCAGAATGATAGGGGTGAATGCACCCAAAATCATGGGATGCAGATAAAAGGGCCAGGTCCGATCGTTTCGGCCTGGCCCGTTCTGAAAACCTGGTGGCGGATGCCGGTCTTATTCGGTGGAGCCGCCCGGGTTCTTGGTGCCCATGAACGTGGACGTGTTGGACGTCAGGGTCGAAGAGCCCGACTGGATGGAGCCGTATGCGGCACCGGCCAGGGCGACGACGGCTGCGGTCAGAACGACCCAGTCCACAGTCACGGCGCCGGATTCGTCTTTGCGGAATTTGTTGAAAAGCTTGGTCATGGTAGTCCCTCCAAAAGGTTAGGTTTCGGTGTTTCACCTCGGCGTCCATCTGGGCGTTTTGTTCTGCTCTGCCCCGTCCGTCTCGGTATGGTTGTAATTTGCTTTTGGTCAGTGGCGGAAATTGGGCCGCATGTGGATAATTTTCCGGCTTGACGAAAATTTTCAGAGAAATTTCGCAAGTATCTGAAATTAATAATAAAAAATTATCAATTAATTGATTTATTCAGGAAATCTCAGGCGAAAACTGTGCAAATGTGACGATTTCACCATTATTTCTGGTCGCCAAATGCGGTATCTGCCATGTTCGTTTCAGGAAAAGCGGAGCAGCTATTGGGATGAGTTTTCGGACAATCGTTGGGATCGTGGCTGTTGCCTTGTCTTTGGGTGCGTTTGCGGCTCAGGCCGGTCCGAAACCCTTTCCCGAGTTTGAGGCGAAGCGCGTCAAGCCGCCCATTCCCGGCACGGTGCCGCGCATCGACGTCCAGATAGAGCCGCAGACCCCCCAAGCGCCGGCAGCCGACGCAACAGAGCCGGGACAGGAGGCCGCGACAGGGGCTGCAGGCTGGTTCTGGGGGGCGAATTCCCCGGACATTGCCGCAAGCGGTCCGGGGCGCTTGCAGCCTGCTTTGTCGACCATCGCCGGTGCCCGACCACCGGTGCCGACGCCGCGTTTGCAAGATCTTCAGGATATCGCGCGGGCACATGCGGTGCCCATTCTATTGGAAACTGTGGGCACGCAGGTGTCGCCTGCTTTGGTGCTGGCGATAATTTCAGTGGAATCCCAGGGCGATTCTGACGCGCTGAGCAACAAGGGGGCGCAGGGGCTGATGCAGTTGATGCCGGACACAGGCACACGGTTCGGTGTGCAAGACCCGTTTGATGCGGCGCAGTCCATCGCGGGTGGGGTGCGTTACCTGGATCATCTCATGCGCCGTTTTGACGGCGATCCGATCTTGGTGTTGGCGGGATACAATGCCGGAGAAGGGGCCGTCGCGACGCATTCGGGCGTGCCACCGTTTTCCGAAACGCGACTTTATGTGCCGCGTGTGCTGGCCGCATTTGCATTGGCGCGGGGCCTGTGCAGAACCCCGCCCGAGCTGATCTCGGACGGGTGCGTTTTTGTTGGTCTTTAGGCGACGCTTTAGACGATTGTCGCCTCTGTGGCGGCGCGCAGGTCTTCTTCGGTCACGCCGTCGGCGCATTCGACGATCTTGAGACCACCTTCGACCACGTCCAGCACGCCAAGGTTTGTGATGATCCGGTTCACAACGCCCTTGCCGGTCAACGGCAGGGTGCAGGCCTTGAGGACTTTGCTCTCACCATGCTTGTTGGTGTGGTCCATCACTACGATCACGCGGCCGACACCGGCGACAAGGTCCATCGCGCCGCCCATGCCCTTGACCAGCTTGCCGGGGATCATCCAGTTGGCCAGATCGCCGTTTTCGGCAACCTCCATCGCGCCAAGGATTGCGGCGGCAATCTTGCCACCGCGAATCATGCCGAAAGATGTCGCGCTGTCGAAATACGACGTGCGGCGCAGTTCGGTGATGGTCTGCTTGCCTGCATTGATCAGGTCGGGGTCCTCATCGCCCTCAAAGGGGAAGGGGCCCATGCCCAGCATGCCGTTTTCGGATTGCAGGGTGATGTCCTTGTCGCCGACATAGTTGGCCACCAGCGTCGGAATCCCGATGCCGAGGTTCACATACATGCCGTCTTCGAGTTCTTGCGCGGCCCGTTCGGCCATCTGATTGCGGTCCCATGCCATGGATCAGGCCTCCTCTCGGCTGCGGGTGGTGACTTTCTCGATACGCTTTTCGTGATCGCCCTGAATCAGGCGGTGCACGTAGATGCCGGGCAGGTGGATGTGATCGGGATCCAGCGCGCCGGGTTCGACGATCTCCTCGACTTCCATGACGCAGATCTTGCCGCACATTGCCGCCGGCGGATTGAAGTTGCGCGCGGTCTTGCGGAAAATCGCGTTGCCGGTGGTGTCGGCCTTCCACGCCTTGACGATCGCAAGATCGGCAAAAATCCCTTCTTCAAGGATGTATTCCTTGCCGTTGAAGATTTTGACTTCCTTGCCGTCGGCAATCTGGGTGCCAACGCCGGTCTGGGTGTAGAAACCGGGAATGCCTGCGCCGCCCGCGCGCATACGTTCGGCCAGCGTGCCCTGCGGGTTGAACTCAAGCTCCAACTCGCCTGCGAGATACTGGCGCATGAATTCGGCGTTTTCGCCCACATAGGACGACATCATTTTCTTGATCTGGCGGGTTTCCAGCAATTTGCCGAGCCCGAAGCCGTCAACGCCTGCGTTGTTGGACGCAACCGTCAGATCTTTGGTGCCTTCGTCGACGATGGCCTGAATCAGCAGTTCGGGAATGCCGCAAAGGCCAAACCCACCGGCCGCGATCAGCATGCCATCAAACAGCAGCCCGTCGAGCGCCTCGGCCGCGTTTGCGTAGACTTTCTTCATTATCTTCCCCTTTTGGCTGGTCGGCGATGTTTTGACCTGTGGCCCTTGGGAAGTCAATCGCACAGGGTTCCCAAAGGTCAACGGCGCCCATCGGGCGCCATCGGATGCTGCGAAAGCGGGCTTTTTGGGCCGGTCAGTCGGCTGTGTCGTCAGTCGACGCCGGTTTCTTGGTTGTGGTCTTTTTTGCCGCGGTTTTCTTCGCCGCTGGTTTCTTGGCGGCGGTTGTTTTCTTGGGCGCGGCTTTTTTGCGGCCCTTGGGGCTTTTCGCGGCCTTCTCGGCGATGAGCTGCACGGCCATTTCCATGGTCACATCATCGGGTTCTGTGCCTTTGGGCAGGGTCGCGTTGACCTTTTCCCATTTCACATAGGGCCCATAGCGCCCGTCCATGACATTCACAGGACCGCCGCTTTCGGGATGTTCACCCAGTTCCTTGAGCGGTTTGGCCGCAGCGCGGCCCCCGCGACCGGCGGCCTTGCGCGCAATCTCGTCAACGGCACGGTTGATGCCTATTGTAAAGACGTCCTCGACATCCTTGAGGTTGGCATAGATGCGCCCGTGTTTCACATAAGGACCATAGCGCCCGATCCCGGCCTCGATCAGTTCCCCATCTTCGGGATGCACACCGACTTCGCGCGGCAGCGACAGCAGCTCGAGCGCCCGATCCAGCGTGATTTCCACCGGATCCCACCCTTTGGGCAACGATGCCCGTGGCGGTTTGGGTTGCTCTTCTGTCGGTTCGCCGCGCTGCACATAAGGGCCAAACCGCCCTTTCATGACGCGGATCATGTCGCCATTGTCTTCGCCAAGAATTTTGCCGTCCGGCCCGATTTCGGCCCCGTCATCCATTCCCGGAGGCCCAAAGGCGCGGGTATATCGGCATTCAGGATAGTTCGAGCACCCGATAAAGGCCCCGCCCGACCGCGCGGTGCGCATGCTGAGCCGTCCGGCCCCGCAATTGGGACATGCGCGCGGATCGCCGCCATCCTCTGTTGCGGGAAACAGGTGTGGCTCCAGAACCTCGTTGATCTTTTCAAGGACTTCGGTGATGCGCAGTTCCGAGGTTTCGGCAATCGCCGCCGAGAAATCGCGCCAGAACCGGTTGAGCAGCACTTTGTAATCCATGTCTCCCGCGCTGACATGGTCAAGCTGATCCTCAAGATCGGCGGTAAACCCGTATCCGACGTATTTGCGGAAGTAATTCTCAAGAAATGCGATCACCAGACGCCCCTTGTCTTCGGGGATCAGGCGGTTCTTTTCCTTGCGGACGTATTCGCGATCCTGAATCGTGGTCACGACACTGGCATAGGTGGACGGGCGTCCGATCCCCAGTTCTTCCATCCGCTTGACCAGTGTGGCCTCGGTGTAGCGCGGCGGCGGTTGGGTGAAGTGCTGGTCCGGTGTCACGCCGCGTTTTTCGGCGGGGTCGCCCTGAGAAATTTGCGGCAGGCGTTTGTCATCATCATCGACAACGGTATCGTCGCGGCCCTCTTCGTAGACCTTGAGGAAGCCATCGAACAACACAACCTGACCGGTGGCGCGCAACGTGACCTGACCATCATCGCTGCTGATGTCGACGGTGGTGCGTTCCAGCCGGGCGCTTTGCATCTGGCACGCAATGGTGCGCTTCCAGATCAGGTCATAAAGCTTGTACTGATCGGCATCGCGCAGTTTCAGGCTGTCGGCGTCGGCATTCATGACCGTGGGACGAATGCATTCATGCGCCTCTTGCGCGTTCTTGGCCTTGTTCTTGTAGATACGGGGGCTGCCGGGCACGTAGTCCGCGCCAAAGCGGTCGCGGATCGCGTCGCGGGTTTCCTGCACCGCTTCCGGTGCCATGTCGATGCCGTCGGTCCGCATATAGGTAATGTGCCCGGCTTCATACAGGCGTTGCGCGGCTGACATCGTCTGGCGTGCGCCCATGCCGAATTTGCGGCTGGCTTCCTGCTGCAGGGTTGATGTCATGAACGGGGCAGAGGGGTTGCGGCTGGCGGGTTTGGCCTCGACCGAAACGACCTTGAGATCGCGGCTCTGGATCGCTTGCACCGCCAGTTCGGCCTGCGTGGCGTTTTCGATGTCATATCGTTCCAGCTTCTTGCCTGCCAGAATCGTCAGACGGGCCTCATATTCCTGTCCGCGCGGCGTGGCGAGAATCGCCTTGACCGTCCAGTATTCGCGGGCGTTGAACGCCTCGATCTCCATTTCCCGTTCGACGATGAGCCGCAGGCAGACGGATTGCACCCGCCCTGCGGATTTTGCGCCGGGCAGCTTGCGCCACAACACCGGAGAGAGGTTGAACCCCACCAGATAATCCAGCGCGCGCCGCGCCAGATATGCCTGCACCAGCGGCATATCCACCTGCCGTGGTGCCTGCATCGCCTGGGTGACCGCGTCCTTGGTGATCGCGTTGAAGGTCACGCGGGAAACAGAGGTGTCCTTCTTGATCGAGCGGCGCTTTGTCAGAGCTTCCTGAAGGTGCCAACTGATCGCCTCGCCTTCGCGGTCGGGGTCGGTCGCGAGGATGAGGTTGTTGTCTTCGGCCAGCGCGTCGGCGATCGCCTTGACGTGTTTCTTGCTGTCCGAGGCGACCTCCCAG
The DNA here is from genome assembly GCA_030425395.1 of Alphaproteobacteria bacterium. Taxonomy (GTDB): domain Bacteria; phylum Pseudomonadota; class Alphaproteobacteria; order Rhodobacterales; family Rhodobacteraceae; genus JAUIAS01. Next base: position 53,830 of record JAUIAS010000007.1, on the reverse strand, counting down.
GTCATCTCGAATTCGTTGTCGGTATCGACAGAACCGTCCTTGGGAGGCAGGTCACGAACGTGGCCGTAAGACGCAAGAACCGTGTATTCGGACCCCAGGTACTTGTTGATCGTTTTGGCTTTGGCCGGGGATTCGACAACAACAACAGGCATTTAGCGGTGCACCTCAGGGATTGAAATTTTCTTGATCTATGGTCGGCCAACATGTGGTGTGCAAGCCTGCATTGTCAATCCACGGTATTTTCTGTGTTGCCAAGGGGCGAAACGGCGCAGTTGTGAAGTTTTGCGCCATGGCCCCGGTCGAGGCTGCGCGCTGCGGGCGGTTTGGCCGGGGTCAGTTGATGACGCGGGACAGAAGGCCGCCGCTGTGACGCTGAACCTGTCCGTCAAGTTCGAGATCCACCAGTGCCGGTGAAACGATCTGCGCGTTCAGCCCCAGATCGCGAATGATCGCGTCCTCAGCAACCGGCGAGGGACCCAGTTGCGACAGAATCTGCTGGTGCAGCGTGATCGTATCCTGACGACTGCGGCGATCTTTGGGAGGCGTTGAAGTGGCGGGCTCCGGCTCGGGAAGGCCGGGCAGGGGCGGCTGTTCCTGCGCGGCGCCAATTGCTTCGATCACGTCATCGGCGGAGCGGACCAGCCGCGCCCCGTCGCGGATCAGGGCGTTGCATCCCCCCGCGCGGGCGTCGAAGGGATGTCCGGGAACGGCAAGGACCTCGCGGCCCTGGTCCAGAGCGTCCTGTGCCGTGATCAGGCTGCCCGACCGGCTTGCCGCCTCAACCACGATGACGGCGCGGGCCAGCCCCGAGATCAAACGATTGCGGCAGGGGAAATGCCGCGCCATCGGGGCAAGGCCCATAGGTTGTTCGGACAGCCGGAGGCCGTTTTTTCCAATGCCATGCGCGAGGGAGGTATTTTCTGCGGGATACATGACATCCACGCCGCCCGCCTGCACCGCGATGGTGCCTGTTTGCAGCGATGCGCCATGAGCGGCGGTATCAATGCCGCGGGCAAGGCCCGAGGCAATGACGAACCCTGCCTCGCCAAGGTCCCGCGCCAGTGCCCGCGCCATCCGCATCCCGAGCGACGAGGCATTGCGGGCACCAACCACCGCCAGAACAGGACGGTGCATCAGGGACGCATCGCCAACGGCCCAGAGCATTGGCGGCGCATCGGACAGTTCGGCGAGCTGCCGGGGGTATTCCGCCGACCCAAGGCACAAGAGCCGCGCTTTGGCGGCTCTTGCGGCCTTGAGTTCGGCCTCGATCACGCCGGGGGGGCATATTTCATATGCATCCAGTCCGGCTGCGCGTGCCACTTCAGGCAGCGCCATCAGCGCATTCTGCGCCGTGCCATGTTCGGCCATGAGCCGGTGGAACGTCGAAATGCCCACGCGGCGACAGCGCAAGAGACGGAGCCACGCAAATCGGTCTTCTTCCGTGGTGGGTGGGAGTGGGGGGTGAATGGAAGAGGGTGTGTTTCCGGTCATCCGCGGCTCCGCCTGCTTGCTGAATCAGGTGTAGCGCGAGGGTGGTTAACATGCAGTAAACCGGTTTCCCTGATTTCCGATTGGCTCAGGCCGCGGATCCCCCCACGGTCAGCCCACCGATCAGAACCGTGGGTTGACCGACACCGACAGGCACCCATTGGCCCTGCTTGCCGCAATTGCCCATACCGGGATCAAGCGCCATGTCGTTGGCCAGTCCCCGTATCTGGCGCATGGCCGTTGACCCGTCGCCGATCAGCGTCGCGCCCTTGACCGGTGCGCCGACCTTGCCGTTCCTGACGCGGTAGGCCTCGGTGCAGGAAAACACGAACTTGCCGTTTGTGATATCCACCTGACCGCCGCCGAACCCCACGGCGTAAATCCCGTCCTTCAGATCGGACACGAGCGATTCGGGCGTGGCGTCGCCTCCCAGCATGTACGTATTGGTCATGCGCGGCATGGGCGCGTGGGCATAGCTTTGCCTGCGCCCGTTTCCGGTTGGCGCGACGCCCATGAGACGGGCGTTCTGACGGTCCTGCATATATCCCACCAGAATGCCGTCTTCGATCAGGACGTTGCGGGCGCTGGGTGTGCCTTCGTCGTCGACACTGATTGACCCGCGCCTGTCGGGAATTGTGCCGTCATCCAGAACCGTGACGCCCTTGGCCGCCACCTGTTGGCCCATCAACCCGGCAAAGGCCGATGCGCCCTTGCGGTTGAAATCACCTTCAAGGCCATGACCTACGGCCTCGTGCAGCAGGATGCCGGGCCAGCCGGGGCCAAGCACCACATCCATGACACCGGCGGGCGCGGCCTCGGCCCCGAGGTTGACCAAAGCGATTCGCAGCGCCTCGCGGACTTTGGCCTGCCAGTCTCCGGGCGCGATCAGCCCGTCCAAACCTATGCGCCCGCCGCCCCCGGCTGTCCCCGTTTCGCGGCGACCGTTCTCTTCCACGATGACCGATACGTTGACCCGCGTCATAGGGCGCACATCGCGCACGGCAGACCCATCGGGGCGCAGGATCTCGACCTCTTGCAGGGATGCGGCCAGCGTCGCGGAAACCTGCATGACCCGCGCATCAAGATCGCGGGCAAAGGCGTCAATCTCGCGAAGGGTGTCGATCTTGACCGGAAAGCTGACGCCGTCGATCGGATCGTCGTCCGTATAGAGCTTTTGGTTGGTCCGCACCGGCCCGTCTGCCCACGTGCCGCCGCCTTCGCCCACAGCGAGCCGTGCGGTTTCGCTGGCCCGGCGCAGGGCGGCTTCGGACATTTCCGTTGAATGGCCGTATCCGGTCACTTCTCCTCGGACCGCGCGCAGGCCGAATCCCTCGGACGCATCATAGCTGGCACTGCGCAAACGCCCGTCATCAAAGACCAAAGCCTCTGATCTGCGGCGCTCGAGGAACAATTCCCCGTCATCCGCGCCATCTGTGGCCGCCCGCAGCACCGTCAGGGCGACATCGCGGGAAAACGTTGTTTCAAAGGGGCGGAAGGGGGCTGATGCCATCTCGGTGGGCCTCTCTTTTTGATCTAAATCAAAAAAGCGTCCGTTTGACGCAAGTTGCACTCTTTATCTGTTTTACGGAATATGGTTTTTAGCGGCGTCAATGGCAATGGCAGGTCGTGCGCTCCGCGTGGACGTCCTGTCCAACACTCGCGATCAACCGATCAGGACGAAACATGAAGAACGCATGGAAGCTTTCGGGGCTCCTCACAGCCCTCTCCGCCCTGCCTGCAATCGCGCAGGACGCGCCGATCATCGGCAAACCCATCCCCGGTGGCACAGGGTTCCAGCCCGCTGCCACCGAACTGGCCCGCGACCAGCAGTCGCTGGACTGGCTGATCCTCGTGATCATTACCGTGATCTGCTTGTTCGTGACCGCGCTGCTGATCATTGCAGCGGTCCGTTTCAGCCGTCGCAACAACCCCACACCGGCGTCATTCACGCACAACACCCCGATCGAGGTGGCGTGGACCGTGGTACCCATCCTGATTCTGGTCTTTATCGGTGCGTTCTCGCTGCCGGTTCTGTTCAAGCAGCAGGAAATCCCCGAAGCGGATATCACAATCAAGGTGACTGGATATCAGTGGTACTGGGGCTATGAATATGTGGACCACGAATTTGGCTTCGAAAGCTTTATGCTGGCCCGCGAAGAACTGGCTGAAAACGGCTATGCCGAGGACGAGTATCTGCTGGCGACCGACACCAAGGTTGTCGTGCCGGTTGGCAAGACCGTTGTCATGCAGGTCACCGCGGCTGACGTGATCCACAGCTGGACCATTCCGGCCTTCGGCGTAAAGCAGGACGGCGTTCCCGGACGTCTGGCAGAGCTTTGGTTCAACGCCGAGAAAGAAGGCACTTTCTTTGGCCAGTGTTCCGAGCTGTGCGGCAAGGACCACGCCTATATGCCGATCACCGTCCAGGTGGTCAGCGAAGCCGAATACGAAGAGTGGCTGAAGGGTGCGATCGAAGAGTATGCCGGCAACCCGGCGTCTTTCAAGGTCGCGTCCAACTGAACCGAACCAAAAGGCCGTGCCCCGGTGGGGGCGCGGTCCCGGCCTGAGCATGGACGGGGTGCAGTGCGCCCCGCCTCGTTAATACGCCTCATGGGAGTGAACGATGAGCGACGTCAGCTTCGACAGCAAGATTGCCGAACGTGAAGCAGGCTTTGGCGATTATTTCGCGTTGCTTAAGCCGCGCGTGATGTCGCTTGTTGTGTTCACGGCCTTTGTGGGCCTTCTTGCCGCGCCGAATGCAGTGCATCCGATGATTGCATTTGCATCCATCCTGTTCATTGCGGTGGGCGGCGGCGCGTCGGGTGCGCTCAACATGTGGTGGGACGCGGATATCGACCGGGTCATGAAGCGCACCAAGAACCGTCCGATTCCATCGGGCAAGGTTGATGCGGATGACGCTCTGGCCATCGGGCTGACGCTGTCTGCCATGGCGGTGATCATGCTCGCCTTGGCGGCGAACCTGCTGGCCGGGTTCATGCTGGCCTTTACCATCTTCTTCTATGTCGTGATCTATTCGATGTGGCTCAAGCGTTCGACGCCGCAGAATATCGTGATCGGCGGTGCCGCGGGTGCGTTCCCGCCGGTCATCGGATGGGTCGTGGCGACAGGAAGCATGTCGATCGAACCATGGCTGATGTTTGCGCTGGTCTTCATGTGGACACCGCCGCACTTCTGGGCGCTTGCCCTGTTCATGCGCTCTGATTACGACGATGCAGGCGTGCCGATGCTGACCGTGACCCACGGTCGCCGGTCCACACGCAATCACATTCTTGGCTATACGGTCGTTCTGGCCATCCTGGCCATTGGCACGGCATTCACCTCTATCGGCGGCCCGATCTATTTTCTGGTGGCACTGGTTCTGAACCTGCTGTTCCTGAAAGGTGCCTTTGACATTTGGCGGCGTGACGAAGACGCATCCGAGACGGACAACTTTGCCGTTGAGCGGAGCTTCTTCAAGCTGTCGTTGCTCTATCTCTTCCTGCATTTCGGCGCGATCCTCGCCGAGGCGCTGTTGCGGCCTTATGGATATGGGGGCTGGGCATGGCTTTGAAGGTTGAGCACGAAATTCACAAGCGTCGTTTCGGGCGCAACATGGGTGTAGCCCTGGTTCTGGTTTCTTTTATCTTTGTCGTTTTCGGGCTGACAGTGGTGAAAGTAACCAGCGGTGACTTCCAGCCGCAAAAACCTGAGGTGCAGCAATGATGCGACTTGAAGGACCCAAAAAGACCGTGGCGCAAACCGTAGCGCTTGTCCTGTTCATGGGCGGGTTGGCGTGGGCGTCGGTTCCGTTCTACGATTGGTTCTGCCGGGTGACGGGCTTTGGCGGAACGACCAACGTGGCCTCGGCCGATGGCGCGTCGGAAATCCTTGATCAGACGATCAAGATCCGGTTCGATGCATCGCTTGAACGCGACATGCCGTGGGAATTCAAACCGGTCGAACGCCAGATGGAACTGCGCATCGGCGAAACCGGGCTGGCCTTTTACGAGGCCTACAACCCAACAGACCGTCCCGTTGCGGGATCGGCAAGCTATAACGTCGCCCCCTATCAGGCGGGTGGATTCTTCTCCAAGATCCAGTGTTTCTGTTTCGAAGAACAGGTGCTACAGCCCGGTGAACGGGTGTTGATGCCGGTGACCTTCTTCGTTGACCCCGAAATCGTGACGGACCGGGATGCAAAATACGTGCATTCCATCACGTTGTCCTACACGTTCTATGAAATCGATCTGCCGGAGGGCTATGCGGCCCTCGATACAACGGCGGGCACAAACCTTAACTAAGCCTTCAGCCGAGGGACACTCAAATGGCGCACGCAAAAGACCACGATTATCACATTCTGAACCCCTCTATCTGGCCTCTTCTGGGGTCTGTCGGTGGGTTCGTCATGCTGTTTGGCGCAGTGTTGTGGATGCACGACATCACGCCGTACATGTTCTGGATCGGCCTTGTTGCCGTTCTTTACACGATGTTCGGATGGTGGTCCGAAGTCGTGGCGGAAAGCCGGATCGGCGATCATACCCCCGTCGTGCGCATCGGCCTGCGCTATGGCTTTATCCTGTTCATCATGTCCGAAGTGATGTTCTTCTTTGCCTGGTTCTGGTCGTTCTTCAAGCACGCCATGTATCCGATGAACGAATACATGGGCAGCGAATACGTTCCACCAGAGGTATATGCGGTCGATGCCTTCCACCTGCCGCTGATCAACACGCTGGTTCTCTTGCTGTCGGGCTGTGCCGTGACATGGGCGCACCATGCGCTGGTGCATGAAAACAACCGCAAGGACCTGATTGCCGGTCTTGCGATTTCCATCGTGCTGGGTGTTCTGTTTACCGTCCTTCAGGCGTATGAATATGTTCACCTTCTTCACGAAGGCTGGGAATTCGGCGGCGACAAGTTCTACTCGAACTTCTTCATGGCAACCGGTTTCCACGGTGCCCACGTGATCATCGGGACGATCTTCCTGACCGTGTGTCTGGTGCGCGCGATCAAGGGTGACTTTACGCCCGAACGTCATGTCGGGTTTGAGGCCGCCGCCTGGTACTGGCACTTTGTTGACGTGGTCTGGCTGTTCCTGTTCTTCGCCGTCTATATCTGGGGCGTTGCGCAGGTCGTGTGATCGACTGCGGTTCTTGTTCGGCCCACTGTTGCAGACCGGGCCGGATCGGTTAAAAGCGGGCGCGCAGGGATGATCCTGCGCGCCTGTTCATTTCTGGTTTGGCGACGGCACGATGCGACTGCTTTTTCTCTTGCTCTTCGGTCTGACCGGCGCTGCGACCCTGATCGGGTTGGGCACCTGGCAGATACAGCGATTGGCCTGGAAACAGGCGATCCTGACACAGATCGAAACCCGGATCGCGGCCGATCCGGTCGCGCTTCCCGATACGGTCGCGCCTGAGGCGGACCGCTATCTGCCCGTGGCGGTCAGCGGCACGTTCCTGCCCGGCGAATTGCATGTTCTGGTTTCGATCAAACGGGTCGGGCCGGGCTATCGGATCATCGCCCCTTTCCAGACCGATAGTGGCCGCCGGATTCTGGTCGATCGTGGCTTTGTTCCCGAAACGGCCAAGAACGCCCCGCGCGAACCTGCCCGGGCCAATGTCACGGGCAATCTTCACTGGCCCCGTGAAAGCGATGGTTTCACCCCGGAACCTGATGTTGTGCGCAACACATGGTTTGCCCGCGACGTGCCGCAAATGGCCATCGCCCTCGACGTGGACCCGGTTCTGATCATCGCGCGCAGCCCCACCGGAGGCGGCATTACCCCAATGCCCGTGGACACGGTGGGCATCCCCAACGATCACTTGCAATACGCGATCACGTGGTTTTCTCTCGCCATGATCTGGATATCCATGACCGCCTATTTCCTGTGGCGCACCCGCGCCAGAAAGACGAACTGACCATGCGCTATGTATCTACCCGAGGCCAAGCGCCTGAACTGAATTTTGAAGAGGCCATGCTGACCGGTCTCGCCCGCGACGGCGGACTGTATGTCCCTGCGGAAATCCCGGTGCTCGGCCATGACACAATCGCGGCGATGGCGGGACAACGGTATGAGGATATCGCCTATACGGTCATGCGGCCGTTCATCGGCGATACCTTTGGCGACGACGAATTCCGTGCATTGATCGCGCGCGCCTATGAGGGGTTCGGTCATGCCGCCCGCGCGCCCTTGAAGCAGCTGAACGAAAATCACTTTCTGCTTGAGCTGTTCCATGGCCCGACGCTGGCGTTCAAGGACTTTGCCATGCAGTTGATCGGCCAGATGTTTCAGGCTGCCCTGTCGCGCCGCGGTGAACGGGTGACCATCGTCGGGGCGACCAGCGGCGACACCGGCTCGGCGGCGATCGAGGCGTTCCGTGGCCTCGATGCGGTGGATGTGTTCATCCTCTTTCCCCATGGCCGGGTCAGCGAAGTCCAACGCCGCCAGATGACGACCCCGTCAGAATCAAATGTGCACGCCATCGCGCTGGACGGCGACTTTGACGATTGTCAGGCCCGCGTTAAGGACATGTTCAACGATTTCGAATTCCGTGACGGTGTCGGCCTTGCCGGTGTGAATTCGATCAACTGGGCCCGTGTCCTCGCGCAGGTTGTCTATTATTTCTCGTCCGCCGTGTCGCTGGGTGCCCCCGCGCGCGAGGTCAGCTTTACCGTGCCGACGGGCAATTTCGGTGACGTGTTTGCCGGGTATATCGCGCGGTCCATGGGCCTGCCGATCAAACGCCTTGTCGTGGCCACGAACCAGAACGATATTCTGCACCGCTGTCTTACCGGCGAGGGATATTTCAAGGGCGATACGATCCCGTCGATCAGCCCTTCGATGGATATTCAGGTCAGTTCGAATTTTGAGCGGGCGCTTTTTTTTGCCTATGATCGCGATGGCGGTGCTGTGGCGCAGCTGATGACGGAATTGTCCTCGGACGGTGGTTTTTCTGTCAGCCAAGGCGCGTTCGAGGCGTTGCGAGAGGTCTATGATTCCGGCCGCGTATCTGAGGGTGAAACCAGCGCCGCGATTGATCAATGGCGAAAGGCCACCGGTGAATTGCTGTGCCCGCATTCCGCGGTCGGTGTTCATATCGGCGAAGACAAGCGCGAAGCATCGGTTCCAATGATCACGCTGGCCACGGCGCATCCCGCCAAATTCCCCGCCGCCGTAGAAGACGCCAGCGGCGTGCATCCGCCTCTTCCCCCGCGCATGGCCGATCTGTATGACAGGCCCGAAAGGCTGACCCGTGTTGCCAACGACCTGGGGGCCATTGAGGACTTTATCAAAGGGCAGATCGCTACGTGACCGTAAGACTGGACAGGCTGACCAACGGGGTCCGCGTCGTTACCGAATCCATGCCCGGCCTGAAATCGGCGGCCTTGGGCGTCTGGGTGGCCGCAGGCGGGCGCCACGAGCGGCCCGAACAGAACGGGATTGCGCATTTTCTCGAACACATGGCGTTCAAGGGAACCAAGCGGCGCAGTGCGCTCGAGATCGCAGAAGCGATCGAAGATGTGGGCGGCTATATCAATGCCTATACATCGCGCGAGGTGACGGCCTATTACGCCCGCGTTCTGGCCGATGATGTGCCTTTGGCGCTGGATGTGATTTCCGATATCGTGCTGAACCCTGTGTTTGATCCGCGCGAAATCGAGGTCGAACGCGGGGTCATCCTGCAAGAGATCGGGCAAGCCGCCGACACCCCAGATGACATCATCTTTGACTGGTTGCAGGAAGACTGTTACCGCGATCAGCCTTTGGGCCGCACCATCCTTGGACCAGCCGAGCGGGTGCGCAATTTTGACCGTGCTGATTTGTCGGCGTTTGTGTCCGAACACTATGGGCCTGATCAGATCATTCTTTCGGCTGCCGGGGCGGTGGATCACGATGCGTTGCTGGGCATGGCCGAAGAGGCCTTTGGCGGCCTCGCGCCGCGTCCTTCGGCCCAAATGTCCCTTGCGCAGTTTACCGGCGGACAGACGCGTCGCGTCAAGGATCTCGAACAGGCGCATTTTGCGCTGGCTTTCGAAAGTCCGGGGTATCGCGATGACGATATCTATACGGCGCAGATCTATGCCAGTGCGCTTGGCGGTGGGATGTCGTCCCGCCTGTTTCAGGAAGTCCGCGAAAAGCGGGGCCTGTGCTATACGATCTTCGCGCAGGCCGGGGCGTATGCCGATACAGGATCGACGACGATCTATGCCGGGACCAGCGGCGAACATGTCGGCGATCTGGCGCGCATCACCATTGATGAGATGAAGCGCGCCGCCGATGATATGTCCGAGACCGAAATCGCCCGTGCCCGCGCCCAGATGAAAGCCGGAATGCTGATGGGGCTGGAAAGCCCGTCGAACCGGGCCGAGCGGCTGGCGCGTGTGGTGCAGATATGGGATCGGGTGCCTTCGCTTGAGGAAACCGTGGCGCGCATTGATGCGGTGACAGCGGATCGCGTGCGCACGTTCGCGCAGGTGCTGGCGGAACAGGCACCGGTTGCGATGGCGCTTTATGGGCCGGTGTCGCAGGCCCCGGACCTTTCCGAACTTCAGGAGAGGCGCGCCGCCTGATGCTGCTGGCCAAACGCAAGCTTCGGATTGAAACCGTTCGCCTGACCTTGCGTCCGCCAGTGCATTCAGATTTTCGTGCATGGGCCGCCCTGCGCCGCGAGAGCGAGGATTATCTGACCCCGTGGGAACCTGAATGGGCGACGGATCACCTGTCGCGCAAGGCTTTCACCAATCGCGTGTATTGGGCGCAGCGATCCATTTCGAATGGCTCTGCGGTGCCGCTGTTCCTGATCCGGCGATGCGATGACATGATCGTCGGGGCCATCACTCTGGACAATATCCGGCGTGGCCCCGCGCAGGCGGGAACCCTTGGATATTGGACAGGCGCACCGTTTTCCCGTCAGGGCTACATGCGCGAGGCAATCGGTGCCGTGGTGCATCACGCATTCACGCGCCTTGATCTCAGCCGGATCGAAGCGGCCTGCCTTCCCGAAAACGCGGCATCGCGCGGGTTGTTGGAACAGTCCGGTTTCAAATACGAAGGCGTTGCACAGAATTACCTTCAGATTGACGGGCGTTGGCGCACGCATGTGCTTTATGCGACCTTGCGGTCCGATCGGCGGGGAAAGACCGGCTAAAGCGGCAAGTCAGTCTTTGGTGATTTGGCAGTTTGCTCAAATGGGCTATCCTTATGCGGTATTCGCATAAAGGAGACGCCGATGTTCCGCCTTGCTTTTTGTGCCGTCCTAAGCGCCATGTCCTTGGCCTTGCTGATAGTGGCCAGTGTCGCGCCCGCCACCGCGCAGGATCAACGCAGGCCCAGCCATTGCATTGCAATCGCCGATGCGGCCCCCGGTCTGGAATACCTGCACAAGGCATCCTGGTCTGCCCCTTTGCCGGATGCCTATAGCGTGCGGCTTCATTACATCGCCCATGCGAGCTTTCTCATTCGCACAGCGGGCGGGTTGAACGCGGTGACGGATTTCACTGGGTTTATCGGCTCCACCGAGATGATCCCCGATATCGTGACCATGAACCATGCCCATGACACCCATTGGACCCCGTTTCCCGATCCGGCCATTACGCATGTTCTTCGTGGGTGGGGCGAGACGTTTGGCCAAGGGATCGACCATCATCTCGACCTTGGCGAATTGCTTGTGCGCAACGTATCCACGGACATCCGGTCGCCTTTTGACGATGGCGTAGAGCCATTGGGCAATTCGATCTTTGTCTTTGAGGTCGGCGGCCTGTGCATCGGGCATCTGGGACACCTGCATCATGTGCCCAGCGATGAACAATTCGCGGCGCTGGGGCGTCTGGATGTGCTGATGGCGCCGGTCGATGGTGGCATGACCCTGCCGCTGGGCGATATGATGCAGGTGATCCGTCGCCTGCGCAGTTCGGTGATCATTCCGATGCATTGGTTCAGCGATTTTGCCCTTGATGCGTTCCTGACCGGCATGGCCGAGGATTTTCCCATCGTGCGCGTGGGTGGCCCGTCCATGGACGTATCGCTGCGCAACCTGCCATCGCGGCCCACGATTTATGTTCTGCGCCCCGCGTGGCTTCGTGATCAGGACGCCGACTGACTTGTCATTCCCGCAGTCGCGAGGCAGGTAGGTTTCACCCCGACCGAGGAGCAGACATGCTGAACCCAGTGACCCCCGCGTTCGAAGCCCGCCTGCGCGACGTGCTGCCCGATCATGCCATCCGACAGGCGGCTCCGCGCTATCTCGAAGAACCGCGCGGGCGATATGCCGGTCAGGTGGGGCTGATGGTATCCCCGACCGATGTCGGGCAGGTGTCTGCCCTTGTTGCCGCGTGCAACGACGCCCGGGTCGGCGTGCTGCCGTATGGCGGCGGGACCGGGTTGGTGGGCGGCCAGATATCCGAAGCGTCCCCGGCCCCGGTGCTTTTGTCGATGGAACGGATGGCCGCCATCCGCGCGGTATTTCCCGAGGAAAACGTCCTTATTGCCGAAAGCGGCGCGATCCTTGCCGATGTGCAGGCCGCAGCCGACCGGGCCGGGCGGTTGTTCCCGTTGTCGCTGGCCTCGGAAGGGTCGGCGCGTATCGGCGGCAACCTTGCCACCAATGCCGGTGGCACCGGCGTCTTGCGGTATGGCAACGCGCGGGATCTGTGCCTTGGGCTTGAGGCGGTTCTGCCGGATGGCCGCATCTGGAACGGATTAACGCGGTTGCGCAAGGACAACACCGGTTACGATCTGCGCAATCTTCTGATCGGGTCCGAAGGCACCTTGGGTATCATCACGGCGGCCACGCTGAAACTGTCGGCAATCCCGGCGGTTACCGGGACCGGTCTGTTTGTCGTGGCATCGCCGAAAGCGGCGCTTTCGCTTCTGTCGATGGCGCGGGATGCACTGGGCGAAGGCATCAGCGCGTTTGAATTGATCCATCGTCAGGGGTTTGATTTTCTCGCCGAAACGCTGCCGCAGGTTCGTCGCCCCTTTGATCAGCCGCCGGAATGGAGCGTCCTTATCGACGTGGGCCTGCCGCGCGGGTTGGATGCCCAAGGCGCGCTGGCCGGGCTGTTTGAAATGGCAATGCAAGAAGGTCTGGTCGACGACGGGCTGATTGCCCAGTCACAGGCGCAGTCAGATGAATTCTGGGCCGTGCGTGAACATATCCCCGAGGCCAATCGCCTGATCGGGTCGGTATCCAGCCACGACATTTCCGTGCCGCTTGGCGCGCTGGCCGAATTCATCACGCGTGGCGAAGAAGCGATCGCCGCGATCGGGGAATTCCGCATCAACTGTTTCGGGCATGTGGGCGATGGCAACCTGCATTTCAACGTGTTTCCGATGCCCGGCCGTAACCGGCAGGACCACGCCGAAGACCGCCCACGGATCAAGGCAGCAGTGCATGATCTGGTGCATGAACTGGGCGGGTCGATCAGCGCGGAACACGGGATCGGGCGGCTCAAGGTCGCTGATCTGGAACGCTACGGCGATCCGGTCAAGCTGGCTGCGATGCGCGCCATCAAGGACGCGCTTGATCCCAACGGCATAATGAACCCCGGCGCGGTTCTCCGGGCCTCTTAAAGCCCGTCGAAAGAACACAGGGCATGCACGTTCATGCCCATGTCCTCAAGCACCTTGCGACCGCCCAGATCGGGCAGGTCGACCACAAAAGCGCAGGATACGATTTCGCCGCCCAGACGTTCGATCAGGGATATCCCCGCCGCGCAGGTGCCGCCCGTGGCCAGCAGATCATCCACCACAAGAACCCGTTCGCCGGGTTGGATGGCATCGTCGTGGATTTCCACGACGGCCTCGCCATATTCCAGTTTGTAATCCTGGCTGATGGTGGTTCCGGGCAGTTTGCCCTTCTTGCGCACCGGGACAAACCCGACAGAAAGCTGATGCGCGACTGCCCCGCCAAGGATGAATCCGCGCGCTTCCAACCCCACGACCTTGTCGATGGGCTGCCCGGCGTAGGGGTGCAAAAGCTGATCGATTGCCATGCGAAACCCACGCGGATCGGCAAAAAGCGTGGTCACATCGCGAAACAAAATCCCCTCATGCGGGAAGTCGACGATGGTGCGGATGTAATCCTTGACGGTTTTCATGGGGGCTCCGTATTCGATGATGCTGCATTGCTACCATGCTGCTCCGCGCCCCGAAAGATCATTAGGGCTGACCGTGAGCTTTTGCCCGGCGTTCCGTCTGGTCATGGCAATGGCGGGGTGGAAAGCAATCTATGCGCGCGCCACCACCAGTCCGAACAGCAGAACCCAGCCAGTCAGCAGCGCGGCGCTTGCGAAAAAATACCCTCCGTTCCAGCGACGGCCGACATGGCCCGCGCTGACGCCGCCGAATGCGCCGATCAGCAGGGTGGTGGCGGTGAATGGCGACGTCGCGCCGCTCAGCGACCAGCCGGCCACGATGGCGACCACGATGGCCGACGGTGAAACGCCAAGGCTGGCTGGATCCGGGATCAGCGGGGCCAGCAGGGTGACTGCAAGAATCGGGTTCATGCCCAACTGCCCCAACAGCGGGATCAACCAGACGAACATGGCCAGCACGACCCATATCGGCCATTGCGTCAGGTCGACGCCCAAAGCGGCGATCAGCGGTTGCAGCAACGGTGCCCCGGCCGTGCCGATAAAGCCCGCCATCATCAGCAAAGACAACTCACCACGATATCCGGTCAGATCCCCGGTGACAAATCCGGCCATGCGCGCCGGGGTGCGGACGCCGCCGTTGCGGGCCTGCATCACGGCCCAGCTTGCCGCGATAACCGGCACCACGACCAGCACGATGCTGACAACCCGCAGCCCGGTCATCAGGTGCAGGCCGCCGACGCTGATGCCCAGCAACACCAGCAGGCCAAACAGCGGCAGGATCAGCGCCCAGTTGCCTTCGGCGGCGCGGCGTGGGGCAGGGGGGCGCGACAATCGCGGCTTGAACAGGCTGTCCATCGCCCAGCCGCACAACAAAAGGATTGCAGCTGAAACAAGGCCGGGCAACAGCGCGCCAAACCATGTCGCTCCGGGTATCAAAGCGGTGGAAATCGCGAGTGAAAAAGCCAGAGGCGACCACGTCAGGGACGAAAGGAAGCCGCGCTGGATCGCCAACAACATGCGCCGTGTGCGGTGACCACGCAATTCGGCATCGGGTTCGTCCCGCGCCGCTTGCGTGGCAAGGCTGCCAAGAAGCGAGATAGACCCATAGTTGAGCAACAAGGCAAACAGATGCCCGCCACCCGTCAGGGCCGCATAGCGTCGCCCCGGTGCCTGCGCGGCCAGAAAATTGCCCGCCCGGCGCAGCGCGGGCGATGTTTCCGCAACATTTCTCAACGTCGCCAATGCAGCAAAGAACGAAGCGATGAACGCGGCCTTGTCCAGAGCCTCACTCGTGACGCCCAGCCAATCGTCCCGGTCGACCCAAAGCCACGCCACCAGAGCCAGCCCAACGATGATAAAGGCCCTGCGTGACGCCCGGACTCTCAGGAAATACAGCACGATGATCGCGGCAGTCAGACCGCGAATGGCAACGTCTTCCCAAGGGCCGACCCAGAACGCGCCGGTTACCGCACCCCACGTCTGCATTGCGACCAGCACGGTCAGCATCACGACGCCCCACGCGGCAAGGCGGTCAATGAAAGTGGTTTCGGTGTCGGGCATGTGTCTTCCGGTTGGTGGGTGACAAAGCCGGTCGCCGCGCGACCCGCGCCCTTGGTTAGCGCATATTCGCTGCGCCGGAACAAGGGTGCGGCCCATGCACCAAGCGCAATCCGGCTTGCCCGCGTCAACATATCCCGCCTGCGTGCGGCTTTGTCCGGTTGATATCATCGTCCGTGTCGTCTAGGCGGTGCGCAAAGCCGCGACTCTGCCGGGGTGCCGGACGGTGTCGCGCCTGACCGCTCACCCATGCCGCTGCTGCGGTCCATCCTCATAAGTTTTGCAAAAAGGTAAAATCAGATGGCTCAGAACGATACGCCCGACATATTGTATACCATTGTAGACGAAGCTCCTGAACTGGCGAGCGCGTCTCTGCTTCCGATCATCCGCTCCTTTGCCGCCGCCGCCGGGGTTTCGGTCGGAACGCGGGATATCTCGCTGGCCGGGCGCATCCTTGCCACCTTCCCCGAGGCGCTGACAGAAGATCAACGCCAGAGCGACGACCTCGCCGCGCTGGGCGAACTGGTCAAGACACCCGAAGCAAACGTCATCAAGCTTCCCAATATTTCGGCCTCGGTTCCGCAGCTCGTCGCGGCGGTCAAGGAACTTCAGTCCAAGGGCTATGCCCTGCCCGATTATCCCGAAACCCCGGCGACCGACGAAGAAAAGGCCGTGCGTGCGCGTTATGACGGGATCAAGGGATCGGCGGTGAACCCGGTCCTGCGCGAAGGCAACTCGGACCGCCGCGCCGCCGGTGCGGTCAAGACCTATGCCCAGAACAACCCGCACCGCATGGGCGACTGGTCCGCAGACAGCAAGACACGCGTCGCGGCAATGGATGGCGGTGATTTCTTCTCCAACGAACTCTCCGCGACGCTGCCCAAGGCGGCAACCGCCAAGATCGTTCTGGAAACGGCTTCGGGCGAAACCGTGCTCAAGGACGGTGTGTCCTATCCCGAAGGCACCGTTGTCGACGCGACATTCATGTCCGTGGCAAAACTGTCGTCGTTCCTCGACGCGGAAATTGCCCGCACCAAGGAAGAAGGCACCCTGTTTTCGCTGCATATGAAGGCGACGATGATGAAGGTGTCCGACCCGATCATCTTTGGCCACGCGGTCAAGGCATGGCTCAAGCCGGTTTTCGAAAAGTTCGGTGATCGGATGGCGGCGCTGGGTGTGAACCCCAACTCCGGCATGGGCGACCTGCTGGCACGGGTCAAGGATGACGCAGAAATCATGTCCGCGATCAGCGAAGTGACCGCTGCGCGCCCGCCGATGTATATGGTCGACAGCGACAAGGGCATCACCAACCTGCACGTGCCTTCGGATGTGATCATTGATGCCTCGATGCCCGCGCTTATCCGTAACGGGGGCAAAGGCTGGGGCCCGGATGGTGCCGAATCCGATACCGCCTGCGTGATCCCCGACAATTCCTATGCGCCGGTCTATGACGCGACGATTGAATTCTTCAAGGCCAACGGCAAGCTGAACCCCGCCACCGCGGGAACGGTCCAGAATATCGGCCTTATGGCCCAAAAGGCCGAGGAATACGGATCGCACCCCACAACCTTTGAATTGCACGAAGCGGGCACGGTCAAGATGATCCTGGACGACGGCACCGTGCTGCATTCCCATGATGTGCAGGCGGGTGACATCTGGCGGTCTGCCAGCGCACGCAAGGCTCCCATCGAAGACTGGGTTTCCCTGGCCATTGACCGTCAGAAGGCAACGGGATACCGCGCGATCTTCTGGCTGGACGCGGACCGCGCCCATGACGCGCAGCTGATCGCCTATGTGAAGCCGATCCTCGAAGCGCGCGGTGTCGCCGACAAGTTCGAGATCATGGCCCCGCGCGAGGCGACTGTTGCCTCGCTCGAGACCATCACCAAGGGCGAAAACACCATCGCCATCACCGGCAACGTGCTGCGTGATTACCTCACCGACCTGTTCCCGATCCTCGAATTGGCCACTTCGGCCAAGATGCTGTCGATCGTAAAGCTGATGCAGGGCGGCGGCCTGTTCGAAACCGGTGCGGGTGGCTCTGCTCCCAAGCACGTTCAACAGCTGGTCGAGGAAAATCACCTGCGCTGGGACAGCCTTGGCGAATTCTGCGCGCTTGGCGAAAGCTTCAAGTTCCTCGCAGATGCCAAGGACAACGCCAAGGCGCGGGTCATCGGTGACGCGGTCGAAGTGGCAACGCAGAATGTGCTCGAATTCAACCGCAGCCCGGGCCGCAAGGTGGGGCAACCTGACAACCGCCACAGCCATTACTGGTTCGCCCGTTATTGGGCCGAAGCCTTGGCCGCCCAAGGGGATGACGCGGAAATCGCGGGCCATTTCGCACCGATCGCCAAGGCCCTTGCCGAGGGCGAGGCCGCGATCCTGACCGAACTGAGCGCCGGTGCAGGCACCCCCGCCGATCTGGGCGGTTATTTCCGCACCGACCCTGCCAAGACCGCAGCCGTGATGCGCCCCAGCGCCACGCTGAATGCGATCATCGGTTGATCCGGCGGACCACACCGACAAACGAAACGGGCCGTCCCTTTGGGGGCGGCCCGTCTTGCATCTCTGGGCGCCGGGGCCTCGATGCCCCCGACAACCGTCTCCTGTTACGGGGCTTTGACCTCATAGCGCAGGCCCTTGGCCGTGCCCTTGGCGAACCCCTTCCAATAGCTGTGGTCCTCTTTTTCGCTGCCGTCGTCGTTCACCGACCAAACGCCATCGTTCGAATTGGCCACCAGATCCAGATAGCTGCCTGCCTCTGCATCCGCCTTGAGCGCACGGTTCAACCACGCGGTCACAAAGTGCTGTGCGATATTGTTCATGCGCGCCGTATCCCAAACCGGATCGGTATAGTGTTCAGAGATGTTGAATCCCTTGGCTTCGCTGAAGTAATAGCTTTCCGCCGGGGCGGGCATCGGCGCGCCTGAATTGTGCCCGCCGTTCTCGTAGGTCAGCAATGCGTGCGGCAGGGCCGAGGCATTTTCCCAGATCGCGCGCACACCGTTTTCGTAAAGCGAAACATCGTCCTGCGAACCCGCGATGAACAGCATGGGGATCTGGATGCCTGCCAATCCTTCGGCATTCCAGAACCCGGTGTTCATCCCCCACGGGCCAAAGGCAACCGCAGTCTTGATCCGGCTGTCGGGCAGGGCGTTGTGCGTTTCGCTTCCGGCTTGATGGATACCCAGCGTGCCATGCGGCCCGCCCCATGGATAAGCGACTGACGCCTCGGTTACGCCACCACCAGCGGTAATGATCGCGCCATATCCGCCCATGGAATATCCGATAAGCCCGGTGTTGTCCGCATCGTAAAGACCGTCGAATTCGCCGCCGTCACTGGCCATCTGTGCCATTTGCTCCAGCACGAACAACTGATCCAGAGATCGGTTCACAAGCGTTGAGCCGAATGCCGCCTGGGTCCGGTAGGTGCTGTCCGTGTGATCAATCGAGGCCACCACATAGCCCTTGGACGCGATGTTTTCGGCCAGATGCGACAGCAGGAAACGATTGCCCGGATAGCCATGGCTGATCAGAACCAGCGGATAGGCGTCATCCCCTGCGGCGGGCGCGGCATCGCGGATCGCGCGGCCATTCAGGACAACCTCGGTTGAGCCGTCGCGCAGGAATGCCTTGAACGTCGTGTCACCCGTGGCCTCGGCCTCGGCGGGATACCACATTTCGACCGTCAGAGGCCGGTCATAGGTGGGCAACGGATCGGGTTTCGGCGCCGCAGGATCAATGGCAAGAATGTTGACCTGACCCGGATTGACCATCTCAAGCTGGCGCACGCCCACGGTATGCGCGCCATATGCGGCCAGTTCCGGGGCGTTGGGCAATTGCGTATCAATCCGGTTCTCGGCGGCGACAGCGCCGCCAATACAACCGGCGGCCAAGGCAGTTGGAACCGTGGTCAGAAATTTTTTCAGCATGTTGTCCTCCTTGTTTGCGCACAGCCTAGGGGCAACCGGCGCAATAGCAAGCCTGCAGGAATTTCCGTCACGGCACCCAAAACGGCAACAGCCACGACCCGGCGCAGACCTCTCTGCACGGATACCGTGTTCCCGCACGCTGTTTTCTCAGCTGCTTGGACACGTTGCTGTGTTTCGGGATTGGCTAGTCGCTGCTGTGTTCGTCATAGGCCTCGGCGTAATAGGCCATGAAGATATCCAGCATTCCATTGTGGTGCGATTTTGTCTTGGCGTCCCAGCGTTCCACAAAGGTTTCCCAGGATTTTGCCTTGCGGTTATTGAGAAACCCGCCCTTGGATGTGCGCGCCTCGATCGCCTCGGGGGTGAGGTCTTCCAACAGCCGTTCCAGCGCCGGCTTCAAGGCCGTCTGGCTCGAGGTCTGGTGATCGCGGACATCGGCAAAGCTGTCGCGCAACGCGGTTGCGCCGCGCTGGAAACCGGGCCGTTCGGGACCGAACATCGCAGCGAGCGCCTGTTCGGGGGTCGGCATGAATTTGAGAGGGTTGTTCCCCTCGCGACCGATCATCGTGACCTGCCCGGACCGCACCGAACGGCGGGCCGACGCGCGGTCGTGCAGAAGCTCGGACAATTCCTCGGTCAGGGTGCGCAGCGACTTGCCGATTTCGGTGGCCATTTCGATGGGGTCGCCGTGGCTCATCGTGCCGGGGGGCAGTCCGGCGGCCTCGCATATCGCCTCAAGGTGGCGCATATGGGTGTCTGATCCGCCAAGGCTTGCCTCATAAACGGCAACGGGGCGGTCGATATTCTTGACATGGTGCGGGCCGAGATCGGCGAAATTCACCGCAATCTTGTCACGGACCTGATCATAGACCGCACCCGACACACAGACATTGCCGGGTGTGGCCAGCGCCTCAAGGCGGGCGGCCACGTTCACGCCATCGCCATAGATATCGTCACCGTCGATGATGATATCGCCTACGTTGATGCCGATCCGCAGCACGATCTTGATTGGATCGGTGGTTTCCGAATTGATTTCATGCATCCGCGTCTGGACCGCGATGCCGCATTCCACGGCATCCACCGCGCTGGCAAATTCCACCAGCGCCCCATCTCCGATCAGTTTGACAATGCGCCCGCCATAGTTGTCCACGCAGGGATCGAACACATGCTCGCGATGCGCCTTGAGCGCATCATGCGTGCCCTGCTCATTGGTCGCCATCAACTTGCTGAAACCGACAACATCGGCCGCAAGAATAGCGGAAAGTCTCCGGCGTGGGCGTCTTTTGGGCGTTTCGGACATGAACCAATTCCGTTACGTAACGTGGCCGACACTAACTATCGCATCTGCAGCCGTCCACAGGGAATTCGTTTGCACGCATGGGTGTATGGACCGGCAACCGGTCTGGTGTGACGGGGCGCGGGGTTCAGCCTGCCTGCTGGTGGCCATCACATCGGAAAACCGCGTCGGGCCAGACGTGTATGCTAAACCGCCAGTCCGCGGCTCGCAAAATGCGCGGCCCCTTCCGCGATACGGTCGTAATTCTTGATTTCGACAATCAGGCGCGGTGCCGCACCGGTTTCTGCAAGCGCGGAAAACACCGCGTCAAAAGGCAATGTCCCGTCGCCGGGAATCCAGTGCCGGTCGGCTTGGCCGTCGCTGTCTTGCAGGTGCACATGCGCCAGATCGGCCCCGGCGGCGTGCACCCATTGGGCAACGTCCGGCGCGTCGTGAACGGTTTCGGCCCAGAACGCATGTCCGACATCCACCGACAGGCGCAGCGCGCGCGTATCCGCGACCGCGACAACGGCCGCGCGATGGGCCGGATCCGTGTCGCGGATGTTCTCAAGAACCAGTTCAACACCCAGCGCTTCGGCCCGCAGCAGGGCAGGGGCCAGTGATTCGACGATTGCCTCTGTATGTGCGGCGTGTGCCCCCGGCCTGTTGTCTTGGTTATCCGCATCCCAGCGGTCGAATGGCGAATGCAGGACCATCTGATTGGCCCCCAGTCGCGCGCAGACGTCCAATGCCTGTGACAGTCGCCTTTGCACCACGACGCGCACGTCCTTGTCGCGCGTATCCAGCGAAAACCCCGAAAACGGACCGTGGATGCTCAGCCGTCCGTTCCAGCCATCCAGTTTCTGGTGCGCCATCTCGATGAAAAGGTCCGGTTTCTCCAGAACGTCGAGCATAGTGAATTCAGCGAGTTCCAGATCCCGATCATGGTCGAACAGCCAGTTTCTATGGCGGTCGATATCCAGCACAGTCATCTGTGCGCCAATCACCGGAAGGCCAGTCATACGCGGTATCCTTTTGCCGGAATAATTGCACAGGACTTCATTAGGTGAAACCAAAGTTCTGGACGCGCGCGGTTTCGCGCCTAGTTCACAGGCATGATGAGATTGATTTCGCTGTGTTTGATTCTGATGACCACCGCCGTTTCGGCGAATGACTGGGATGCGTTGGATCAACCGGGGGCGGTGGCGATCATGCGTCACGCGTTGGCCCCCGGCACCGGCGATCCCGCGCGGTTTCGGCTGAACGATTGCACCACCCAGCGCAATCTGGATGCGCGCGGGCGCGCACAGGCCCGCGCCATCGGTGCGGCGTTTGCGGATCGGGGGATTTCGTTCGACGCGATCCTTTCCAGCCAATGGTGCCGCACACGCGAAACGGCGCAGCTATTGGATATGGGGCCGGTGTCGGACTGGCCGTCGCTCAATTCCTTTTTTGCCGATTTCAGCACCCGTGATGAACAGACACGCCAGACGCGGGAGCTTTTGCAACAGAACGCGGGACAGCGGCTGATGCTGGTCAGTCATCAGGTCAATATCTCGGCACTGACCGGACGCGGGACCAGATCGGGCGAGGTGCTGGTGATCCGGCTGGACGGCGACGCGGTTCAGGTGCTGGGCTCTATCCTGATCGCGCCCTAGCGGCCTGCGTTGATTTCGTTCACGATCTGGTTCGCCCAATCCCCGATCACCGGGATAAAGTTGATGGTGGACAGCGCCCAGACCAAAAGGGACAGCAACGCCGACGCCCCCAACACCGTGCCAAGCCCCACCGCAAGCCCGCGCGCAAAGTTATAGGCCAGCATACGCGGCAGCGAATTCATCACCCGCAGGTATTTGTGCTGGTTCAGCAATTCGACCTGCGCACGCAGTTCGGATACCTCGCGGGTCAGGTCATCACGGTCGTTGGTCTGGGTCATCCATTAAATCCGGTTTTCAGCATGACCGGGACGATCAGGTCTTCTTCGTCCTCCAGATGCCGGAAGAGCATTCTGCGGAAATCGGCAAGCTGATCCGCGAATGGACCCGGCTCGCCACCTTGAAGAACCCCGTTCGCCCCTGTGGCCATCGCGTGCAGCAGGCTGTCCATGCTGTGATGGTCGGCGTCCAGCAGATCAAACCCGCGCTCAAGCCGGGGATCGAGCTGTGACAGCTTTGGGAAATAATGGACGTCCTCGATTTGATGATGGCCATGCAATTCGTTCAACAGCATGCCCGCGAACCGCGACAGGCGCGGCGCATAGGCATCAAAGCCCATCTGTTTGTCCTGCAGGGCGATCACGTCCTGTTCAAGAACGCCGCACAACTGGCGAAACATGCCGTGCCGCTGCATCCAGAAATCGGCGAGCCGCCCGAAATTGGGGTGCTCCGCCCACCTCAGGCGCGGAAACTCGTGCAGCAATACGGTCAGCGCATCGGGAAGCTCTTGCCGCGTGGCAAGAGGGGGAAAATCGGTTCTATCCATACGCCCGAGCTAGCCTGCAAGGCACCCTTGGACAAGGGGCAATCAAGACGTCCCCGTCACGATGCGCTCCCGTCGCGACCCGTTGACAGCCTGCTCGCGATGTCGTTCAACGCCTCTGCAATCGGTGCAAACAGCCTGACCTCGTAAGCGCTGAGCGACCGGACCGTTCCTGCGGCCTCGGTGACTAGGTCGCCAAGGTATTGCACCCCGCCCGCAGGTGAGGTGACCGCGCGCAGCCGGTTGCCATCGTGGCGCAACCGGTCCGCGTCCTCATCCTTCATGGACCGCACAAGCATCGCCGCGTTTCGCGACACGCGGGTCAGCGCGACCTCGGCTTCCCAATAATCGGCATTGTTGGCCAGTTGCCGCGCCGCATCGCGAAACACCTGCCCCACGCAATCGGGCTGATAGGTGATCGGCACCTGAAGGCATGCGGCAACGCCATCATCGAGCGTGTCGGCCACGCGCTGTGATTGCTCAAGGGTGATACCCTGCGACAGCCACCCCTGAGCCGGGGCCGGGGTCGTCAGAACACCCACCAGTCCCGCCGCCAGGAAAAACGCCGTCAGCAGAATGCGTGGGGTATTGGTCATCGGATGATGTGCACCGCAGATTTCGCGTGGCGCACAACCTGCGACGCGGTCGATCCCAGCAAAAGATCCTGCATTCCGGGCCGGTGCGATGCGATGACGATCAGGTCGGCACCGTGTTCTTCGGCATAGTCGAGGATCGACCGGGCCGAATGGCCATGCACCACCACACCGGTTGCTCCGGGCACATTGGCGGCCAGCGCCTCGATCTCTTCGGTGACGGCCTTCTGGCTTTCGGCCACGTATTCCGCCGGGAGATAGGAAATCGCATAGCTCGGCACGTCTTCGATCACGTGCAACAGGGTGATGCGTGCGTTCTCTGTCGCCAGAATGCCTGCCAGTTTGACAGGTGCGGTGGTATCGCGGTCGGGGTCGAATGAAATCGGCACGAGGATATTATGATACATGAAGCACCTCCATTTCTTGTCTGCCTCAGTCTACGCGCATCCGGACCACTTGCGAATTGATCCATATCATATCCTTCTTTTTGGGCTGCATGATGTCCCCCTCCCAAGGTGTTGTCCCAACCTTGACGGGCAGCGCGCCGTTTGCTTTTCTTCTTAGGCCCGCCCTCGTTCAGATGTTGTCAATCTCAGCGTGCGTTCGGTGAGACGGGAATTGATGTCTCTGTTTCGTTCGAGGTTTCCTTATGATCCGCCTTCCCGCCGCCGCCACTGCTGCCGCCGCTGTCCTTACCGTTTCCCTTGCTTCTCCCGTTTTGGCCAGTCCTGCGACTTGCGCGCAAATCGTTGGCCATCAGATGCCCTCTATCGGATCGACGCTCACCGTCAATTTGCAGGCCGGAGAGCAGGTCACAGTGACCGCTGGATCGGGCAGTTCGGCCTATAGCGTCGAGGTCGGGAGCACAGTGGCGCAATGCGGGTTCATCTACGGCGGGTTGTCCTGCGCGGGGCATGTCTTTGCCGCGGCCGTCACCGGCACCTACACGTTTGAAAAGACCGGCGGCGTGATCGCGGATACCCTCACCTGTTCTGCGGGCGCGGCACCGGGTGGGGGCGGGGCGCAGACCCCATCGTCCGGTGCAGGATCGGCGCAAGGACAGGGGGCGACGTTGGCTGCCGGAGCATCCGTCAATGCGGTGGGTGGCGCGGTAAATTCGGCGCTGTCGGGAACGTCGCGCACTGTGACCCGGAACGGGCTGTTCTTTTCAACCAGCGGTGCGGACACTGTCTATAACGGGTGGGTCTCGCTTCAGGGCCGTAGCTATTCCGGTGCCATTGACGGCGAAAGCTATGAATTGTCATTCGGCACCGATTTCGAAATCGGTATGGGCAAGCGGTTGGGCCTGATCCTGTCCATGGGCCAGAGCGATCTGAACATCGGGGGCGTCATCGTCGAATCCGACGGGGTGTCCTTTGGTCCTTATGTGAAGATGGAATTCGGGGATCGCTATTCCGTAACCGGGTATGCGCTGTTTGCGCAGCCTGACTATACAGTCGGAGGCACCCGCTATCAGGCGGACCGCCGCGCGCTGGGCGTGACGGTCAATGCCGATTACATGATCGGAAATACGGAAATCGTGTCTTACCTTGGGCTGTCCGGCTTTACCGAGGATCACCCGGCGGCCGGAGCGCTTGTCGCGCGGGATATTTCGTCCTTTACCGGCTCCATCGGGACCCGTGCGTCCTTTAACGCGGGTGCGCCGTTCCGCCCCTATCTGAGCCTTGGTGCGGATTTCATGCGGTTTGATGACGGAATCAATGGCACCATAACGCATAACACGCCGCGCGTGGGTGCCGGGTTCATCTATGACAGCGGTGCCGGAAGCCTCAACATGCACATCAATGGCGGCGAGATTTTGCAGGGCACCGATGATGTCGAGGTGCGGGTGAACTATGATTTGGAGTTCTGACACCCGATAATCCCGTCCGGCACCGCGCATTCCAGCTTCCCAAGATTGAGCCCGCAAGTCACAGTGATGCTCAAAGGGCCACAAGGGGATCACCGCGATGCAACGTGGATTTGCTGATTTTGCCGCCGACACGACAATCCGCGACCTGCCCGCCGATCTGTTGACGCTGCTGCGGCGCAGCTTTGTCGATACGATGGGTGTGGCCGCGATCGGGTCCACCACGGACCTGTCGCGCATTGCCCGACGCGGGGCGCTGGCCCTGTTCGGCACCGGAACCGCCGGAGGCGCACGTATGCTGATGGATGGCCGCGCGCTCAGCCCCGCAGGGGCCGCCATGGCCGGGGCCTTTACCGTGGACAGCATCGACGCCCATGACGGCACCACCCCCAACAAGGGGCACGCGGGCTCTGCGGTGTTTCCCGCCTTGCTGGCTGTGGCCGATGCCTTGCGGGCGGGCGGGGCCAACGTCACGGGGGCGGATTTCGCCGCTTGGCTCGCCGTCGCCTACGAGGTCAGCTATCGCGCGGGTCAGGTCCAGCACGCCACCTGCGCAGATTATCACACATCCGGGGCATGGACGGCGGTCGGGGTCGCCGCGGCTGTTGCGCGGATGCTGGGCTGCGATGCCGGGCAGATCCGACACGCGGCCGGGATCGGCGAATATCATGGTCCGCGCAGCCAGATGATGCGCTGCATAGATTTCCCGACCATGCTGCGCGACGGCGTCGGCTGGGGCGCGCCATCGGGCGTCACGGCGGCCTACCTTGCGCGCGAAGGGTTCACCGGCGCGCCCGCGCTGACATGCGAAGGCCCCGCCGCAGATCCGTTCTGGCACGGGTTGGGGCAGGATTGGCTGACACTGGAACACACGCATTACAAACTTTACCCGTGTTGCCGGTGGGCGCATGCGTCGCTGGACGGGGTGCAGCAATTGATACGGGACAACGCCCTGACCCATCACGACGTTCAAGGCGTGGAAATCCGCACCTTCCACTATGCCACGCGGTTGGCCGGGCACGCCCCGCAGACGCTGGACGAATTCAGCTACGCCATCGCCTTTCCCGTTGCCGCGATGATCGTCCGGGGCACGATTGGCCCGCAAGAGTTGACGCCCCAGACGCTGCAAGACCCAGATATCCTGCGGCTCAGCCATGCGACCGTTCTGATTGATGACCCGGAGATGACCGCCCGCAGTGTCGAGAAACGTTGGGCGCAGGTGGCCCTGATCCTTAAGGATGGCCGACGCCTTGACGGCCCGCCCCGCACCCCGCGCGGCGATGTGGATGATCCGGCCTCGGACGCCGAGATCAGCGCCAAGTTCCACCTTCTGGCTGACGACGCATTGGGGCGCGCCCGCGCCGATGAGATCGAAGAGCTTTGCGCGCGGTTCGATACGCTCGATGGGGACGGCTTTGGCCGGCTGATCGACCTGTGCACGATGCCCACGACAGGCACCACAGGCTGAAATGCCGAACCAGCCCTTCGCAAGGGATCAAAGCCGCTGCAACAATGCCTCGACCTCGTCGCACAAGGCGACAACCTCGCCATGGGCGGGCCCTTTGCGTGCCTCCATCGCCGCTTTGCCGTGGCCCAGCGTTTCGGCATAAACCACCCGATGCGACAGACCCGCATCCGCGATCACGGCATCCATTTCGCGGGCCTTGTCCAGCACCTCGCCGGTCAGTCGCGTGCCCTTGCGCCCGCGTGTCATCACGATCATCGCTGGCTTGGCTTCGCGTTCGGCCAGATACAAGACAACCTCGACCGCCCACAAATCCAGATGCGACGCAGCCACCGGCACAAGGGCCAGATCCGCCGCACGCAGAGCGGGGCGCAGATCGCTGTCAGCCTTGGGCGGGGTGTCTATGATCACGATGTCATGGTCTTCGGCCAGCTTGCGGCACTCATAGGACACCCCCCATGCCGAGGCGGTGGAAAACGAAATATCCTGCGCCCCGCCGTTTTCCAGCCGGGTCATGAACCACCGGCCCGCGCTGCCTTGCGGATCAATGTCAACAAGCGCGACCTTCTTACCCGCGCGCGCGAACCCGACGGCAAGGTTCACGGCCAGCGTCGTCTTGCCCGCGCCGCCTTTCTGTTGGGCGATGGTGATCACATGTCCCATGGTGCATCCTTTTTGCTGCGTCGCAGCATAGCAGGAACCCGTCCCCGTGAAACAGGGGAAAAGGACGCATGTGCCCACACTCTGTGATCCGGGTCTGGAAAGGAGTTGTTAACCATTCCACGCCACCCTGATCGGCGGAGGTGGCGGGATGCGCGTGATGGTTCTGGTCCTGTGGTGCTTGGTGTCGGCCAGCCCGGCCCTTGCCGGGGCCTGGTTGCGCAAAACTGGCGAGACGTTCCTGTCCACCGGTGCCGATATTTCCATCCGGACCGATGCGGTCCCCCGCCGCGATGCCGCCCGGCTCTATGTCGAACACGGGCTGCACCCGCACCTGACACTGGGGGCCGATCTCTTTGCCACTGCGCAAGGGGCGCAGATGGACGGTGGCCACGGCATTGTCTTTTTGCGCAGCTCGATCTTTCGCGCGCAATCGCGCGTGGCGCTTTCTGTATCGGCCGGCATGGGCCTGCGCGCCAGCCTCACTGGAACGCACACCCTCCACCGCATAGGCATCGCTGCCGGTGTTCCGTTCCGGAAAACCCATCATAGCGGCTGGGCTTCGGCAGAGGCGATTTTTGAACACCAAACCGGCAAACCCGGCCTGACCCGCAAGATCGACGCGACCTTCGGCCTGACCTTTTCGCCGCAATGGCAGGGGGTCGTGGATCTCAGCCTGCAACGCGACGGCAGCGGTTACAACGGGATGGAGATTGCCCCGCGCGCGGTTTTTCGCGCCAATGCCTCAACGCGTCTCGTCTTTGGCCTCAAGGCCGCGCGCGCCGGAAACATCCGCACGCGCGCCCTCAGCTTTGATATCTGGCGGTCGTTCTGACTACCTGTCGATCCGCATCACCACGGTCGCCTCACCGCGCACCGCCACCGGCCAGCGCAGGCTGATCACATCGCGTCCCGGACCCTGTTCGGTGAACACATTGGGTCGATCAAACCGGATCCCACCCTGTTCGTCGCGCAGGTTTCCGGCAATGGTCACGGCATCCACCGCCCGCGAAAACCCGCCAAACGGCAACAGCGCGCCGGGGTCCACCGCCCAATTGTCGGATTCGGTGTTCTGGTTGTGGATGATACGGATCGGGTTGGTCACCTGATGGCTGACATTGTGATAGGAATTGCCATTGAAATTCACATCCTTGAACCGCCCGTAGTCCAGATCAGAAAAGCTGGTATCGACACGCTCGGCGCGATCAATGGCCCCTTGCACGCTGCGGAACCGGTTGCCGGTGACGTTCACACCGTTCAGAAAATGCCCGGTGCCGTGCGGCTTGACCACGAAATAGCTGAACCATGGGGCCACGTCGCTGGACAAGAAGATGTTGTCGCTCACACTCAGCGCGCTGAACGAAAAACCGGTGGTGAAATCTGGCGACGGATCATATTCATTGGTCCATTCGATAAAGCAATTGTCGACATAGTTGCCGTTCACGATCGTGCTTGTGTAAGACCCCGACAAAACGATCCCCGCAGTGCGGATGCCGCCCACCACGCCATCTCCCTGAAAGAAGTGATTGCCAAGGATCAGGTTGTTGGACCCGCCCAGAATGGCAAAGTGCCGAAACCGGGTCGCGCGGTTGTTGCGCAGCTTGATATCGTTGGACGTGGCATTCAGAACGATGCTCTTGCGGTCAGCCACGTCCAGACCATCCTCGAACGACAGGAACTGACAGCGGTCGATCAGCATCCCCTGACACCCGCCGCCAATCGACGTCAGGCACCGATCAAGAGGACGGGACACAAAGCAGTCGCGAAGATGAAAGGTGATCCCCGAGGGGGCCAGCATGATCCCACTGGCCACGCCGCGACACTGAAATTCGATATCCGACAGCGAAAACTTGGAAAGCTGGGTGAACCCACTGAAATCCAGCAGGTATTTGAACCGCTGAAAGGTAAAGACCTGAGTGCCCGCCGCATCATAAAGCGGCGCATTCAGGGTCACCGTCCCCAACGCCAGATTCACCGCCCGAACATAGATCTCGCGCCCGACACCGACCCCGGTGACCAGCGATCCCACCGCGATATTTGCCGCGTTGACGACACCGGTCAGCGTCCGCGCATCGGAGGGGTCATAGCTGGCCTGACTGGTCACCACGTCGGTGGCCCAATTGGCCGCGCCCACCGCCTCGAACTGGCCGTTGCGGATCACCCGGCGGGTGGCAAAGCTGTCCCGATTGGGCACCGCCGCCGCCATATCCAGCGGTTCGCTCACCTTGACGTTGCGCCCTCCCATATCCAGGGATTCATGGTCGGCGTTGTTCAACAGCGCCTGAAACGCCTTTTTGAAGCCCAGTTCCTCGTCGCCAAATGCATCAATGTAATTGGGCAGGTTGAAATCCTTGGTCAGCACAAACATCCGGTCGGCGGGCATTGTCACCGTGCCTTCGAATTCGACCCGTGCATTCAG
Organism: Alphaproteobacteria bacterium; assembly: GCA_030425395.1. Classification (GTDB taxonomy): domain Bacteria; phylum Pseudomonadota; class Alphaproteobacteria; order Rhodobacterales; family Rhodobacteraceae; genus JAUIAS01. The sequence goes on along the minus strand of JAUIAS010000007.1, from coordinate 23,996 downwards.
GGTGACATCCGCCCCCAAATGGTACACGCCTTCGGGCACCACGACGCGGCGCCCGTCGGCATCCGCATCAGCTGCCAGAAAGGCCGCCGCATCATCGGTGATACCGTCGCCCACAGCGCCGTAGTCGCGCACGTCCACCCAGTTCATCATGTCGCGCAGGAATGCGCCGGTGATATCCGTCACTTCGATGTCATCAATCCGAACGATACCACCATTCGGGCCGATCAGGTCCAGTCCCACATGCCCATAGCTGGCCTCGCGCCCCCATGGCATGTCCACGCCACTGCGCTGCCCCATGCCCAGAATCGCGCTGACCTCGACCACCTCGCCATAACTGTCGAGCGTGACCGATGGACCGGTCTGCACCACCGACCCAAGGTGCACGCCACCCGCGCCCATCGCATGGGCGGCAATCCGCACCTGTGGAAAGTTGCCGCTGATCGCCTTGATCCGCGCTTTCACCTGAAGGTAACAGCCCGCGTAAATCGGCGTCTGCCCCATATGGCGCAGCTTTTGGATCGCGTCTGTCTTGAATATTTCCAGACAGCCGCCAAAGTCCTGATCCGCCGGAACGAATGCGGCATTGGCGGCGGTGGCATAGGTGTCTGATCCGGCGATCCCATCCCCCCGTGACCACTGGTCCAGACCTTGCGCGAAAGCGGGGGGCATAAAGACGATGCCATCGGTGATTGCCTTGTTCATTCCAACCTCTCTTAGGGCTCGGGAAACGGGCCTGCGGCATGTGCGGCGCATGACACGTCGCCCGTAATTGCCGCCAAGAGGTAGGTGCGAATGCGTTAACGTGGCCAAACCGCATCGCGCGCAGCCCCGGCCACGCGCAACGGCTTACGCGCTGGGCGATGTGGCCCTAACGTATCGCACACCGTTGATTTTCCATCCGTTTTCCTGCTGGATCATCTGGTATTCAAGGATATGCCGCTGACCATCGCCATCGGTGATCAGGATATTCTGCCACAAGAAACCGTTTTCTTCACGCAGGTCCAGATATCGGACATCCTCGGGCCGCCAGACCATCGGATATCCGCCGCGCACCATTGCACCGAAATTTTCCGCGCTCCCGAAAAGCGTTTGGATGGTCGGGCTGGCATAGCTGAAGGCGGTGGAAAAGTCATCCGCCAGAAAGGCGTCGATCTGGCTTTGGATCGTGTTGCGGATTGCGTCGGGGTTGGCCAACGCAGGCGTTGCAGCCATCGCCGCGACAAGGGTGAGTGTTCTCAAAATACGCATGGTGCGTCCTCCCTCCCCGATCAGTTAGGAGGCAAGACGCCCACGTCAATTCACGCCCTCGCGATCAGGGCATGGGTCAGGCCAGTTCCCCGGCCAGCGCGCTGTCAATCAGGGCAATCGTTTCGGCCACGCCATATAGCGCGATGAACCCGCCGAACCGGGGGCCTTGGCTGGCTCCCAGAAGCACCTCGTAAAGCGCGGTGAACCACGCGCGCAGCGGGTCAAACTTTTCACGTCCAACCGCATAGACCACCGATTGCAACGCCTCGTCCTCGACCGGGCCGTCATACACGGCCAGCGCATCGCGCAATTCAACCAATGCCGCGCGCTCTTCTTCTGTGGGGGCACGGAATTGGCGCGTCGGCTTGACGAAATCGTTGTAATAGCGCACCGCGAAACCGGCGGCCGCATCCAGATCGGGATGCGTCTCAGGGGTGGCGTCCGGCGCATAGCGGCGCACAAATCCCCAGAGCGTTTCCTTGTCCTCGGCGCTGGCCACCGACGCAAGGTTCAGCAGCATTGCAAACGGCACGATCAGGTTTGATTCCGGCACGTTCCCGCCGTGGATGTGCCAGACCGGGTTGTTCATCCGTGCCTTTTCATCCTGCGTGGCATAGGCGCGCAACTGCTGATGATATTCGTCCACCGCCTTGGGGATCACGTCAAAATACATGCGTTTGGCCGTCTTGGGCTTTTGATACATGAAATACGACAGGGATTCCGTGCTGGCATAGGTCAGCCATTCGTCGATGCTCACCCCGTTGCCCGAGGTCTTGGAAATCTTCTGGCCGTTTTCGTCCAGAAACAGTTCATAGGTGAAATGCTCGGGCGGGCGCACACCCAGAACCCGGCAAATGCCGTCATAAATCGGCGTATTGGTCGAATGGTCCTTGCCATACATCTCGAAATCGACGCCAAGCGCGGCCCAACGCGCGCCAAAGTCAGGCTTCCACTGAAGCTTGACGTTGCCACCTGTCACCGGCAGCGTCCATTCGCGCCCGTCCGCGTCATCAAAGGTGATCTCGCCCTTGGCGGCATCAACGTTTTTCATCGGCACATACAGGATGCGCCCGGTCTCGGGGTGGATCGGCAGGAAAATCGAATAGGTCTGCTGACGCTCTTCGCGCAGCGACTTCAGCATGATCTTCATGATATCGTCATAGCGTTCCGCCGCGCGCAGCAGGATCGTGTCGAACTGGCCGGAGCGATAGAATTCCGTCGCGCTGTAGAACTCATACTCAAAGCCGAACGTATCCAGAAAACGCCGCAGCATCGCGTTGTTGTGGTGGCCAAAGCTTGCATGCGTGCCGAACGGATCCGGCACGCTGGTCAGTGGCTTTTGCAGATGTTCTTGCAGCATCTCCTGATCGGGCACGTTGCCCGGCACCTTGCGCATCCCGTCAAGGTCATCGGAAAAACAGATCATCTTGGTGGGAATATCGCTGATCTCGCGAAAGGCCCGCATGATCATGGACGTGCGCGCGACCTCGCCAAACGTGCCGATATGCGGCAGGCCGCTGGGTCCGTATCCGGTTTCGAACAGGACATAGCCTTTTTCCGGCGGGGCTTTCTCATAGCGTTTCAAAACGCGACGCGCCTCTTCAAAGGGCCAGGCCTTGGACGCAAGTGCGGTTTCACGCGGTGAGGACATCGAACAACTCCATTGGGGAAGGCCGGGCACCCCGCGCGCCCGGTCCGCATCTCCTATTGTGCCTGCGCAGCATGAGTCAACAAACCGAGGTCAAAACCCTCCTATTTTCCGGCATTTTCCGCGATCCAGTCGTGAATACGCCGCACATGGGGGTCGGCGGCCAGCCCGTCGCGCATCCCCATGAAATATCCCCGCGACGACCGCGCCGACGGCCCGGCCAGCCGTACCAGCGCGCCGGTGTCCAGAAACATATCCAGAACGCCGTCCCAGCACAGGCAGACCCCTTGCGCAGCCAGTGCGGCATTGACCAGCATCGCATAGGAACTGAAATCCAGAACCCGGGCACCGCGCGGCATGTCACGGCCGACTGACTGGAACCAGCTTGGCCAGTCGTGCCACTGGCTGCGCGCGGTCTCCATGGTCAGCAGGGTAAGGCGCGCATAATCGGGATCCTGCGCGGTCATCCCGCGCCGCGACAGGTAAAGCGGGCTGGCGGCGGCGAACACCCCGTCCCCCAGCAGCCGCAAATCATCGCTCTCTCCGTCGTCGGCAAACCCGAACCGGATCGCAACATCGCCGGGGCGGGTTGGTTCACCATACTCTTGGCTTATGATGCGAATCGTCACGTCTTCGAACGCGGCTTCCAGTTCGCCTAGCATTGGAATCAACCGGAATGCCACGAATCCCGATGGCGCGCTGACGGTCACAAGCCTGCCGCTACCGGTTTGCCGAATTTGCGCTACGGCGCTTTCGATTTGCCCAAAGCCTCCCTTCAGCGCGCGCAATAAGTCCTTGCCAGACTGGGTAATTCGCACTGGTTTGTGGTTGCGATCGAACAGCGGGCATCCCAAATCGGCCTCAAGCGTCGCAATCCGACGTGAAATTGCCGGTTGTGAAACATTGAGTTCCGCCGCCGCCGCTGTCAGCGTTCCGTGCCGCGCGGCGGCGTAAAAGGCGGTTAACCCGGAAAAGCTGGGCAGGCGATCCATCTAATATAACCTCAGCGTATAACATAATGAAGTTTTGCGCGATTGCGCGGCGGGCGCAAGTCTCGTTAGAAGGCGCAAGACAACAGGAGGCCGCCATGACCGAATTTCTCGACAGTTTTGCCAGCGAAATGGGCGAGACCACCCAATTGCACCAGCCCGGCAACCTGCCACATGCACCGCTGTCGGTGGATGCGGCCACGGTGCCGCTGTCGGGCGGCGACGACCCCACCTATGGCGAAGTGCGCTGGCGCACGTTGGTCAATGGCACGCCGGAGACGCCGCGCGAAATGGTATTTGGCATCGCCGAATTCGGCCCCGGCGACCGCCTGATGCCGCACCGCCATACCCCCGCCGAAGTCTACTTCGGGCTGGAAGGTTCAGGCATCGTCACCATCGACGGCGTGGATCACGAAATCCGCGCTGGTGTGGCGCTTTATGTGCCCGCAGATGCCGAACACGGCACGGTGGCTGGCCCGGACGGGCTGCGCTTTGTCTACAGCTTTGCATCGCAGGATTTCGAAAGCATCGTTTACCGTTTTTCTGCAACTGCATGATTTTGCGTTGCTGCGACGACGCGAGGAGTTGAACCCCGCGTCGTCGCCCCCTATCCTTCGTGGCACACAACGCCGAACGGATAGATTATGTCAGAGAATATTCCCCACTCCATGAGCCCGCAGGATTGCCTTGTCGCGATCATGGTGGCGATATCAGCCTCCGACGAAAACATCCGCACCGCCGAATTGGTCAAGATTCAATCGGCCGTGAATATCCTGCCGGTGTTCGGGCAATACGATGTGGACCGGATGAACACCGTGAGCCAGATCGTGTTCGATCTGTTCGAACAGGAAGAAGGGCTGGACGCATTGTTCGGCCTGCTGCGGGACAATCTGCCCGAACGGCTTTTTGAAACAGCTTATGCATTGGCCTGCGATGTCGCTGCTGCGGATGGCAAGCTCGAAGAGACCGAACTGCGCTTGCTTGAAGAAATCCGCTATGAGCTGAACATAGACCGTCTGCATGCCGCGGCCATCGAACGTGGTGCACGGGCCCGCCACATCACCTGACCGCCTTATCTTAACGATAAACCTCGGCCCAGCGTTCCAGAAGCTGCGCCTGAAGGATCTTGGCCCGTCCATTCCAGGTGCGCGCGCCGGGGGGGCGTTCGCGTTCCTGTTTTTTCAGGCCCGCCCGGATATCGAGATTGGCAGCAAAGATCGCAAAGGCCATTTCGCGCCCGTCCGGCGTTGTCAGATAGCCGCCCAGCCCGGACACGAAATGCAATGTGCCGGTCTTGGCCGCGACCTTGACGGGGTGGTTCTTGACCGTGCGGCCTTTCTTGTCGCGCAAAGCCCAGGGTTTGAGAAGCGGCCGCAGCAAATCGCGTTGACCGACCTTGACCAGCGCCTGCACCAGATCTGCGGGGCTCATTCGGGACGCATCGCCAAGGCCCGAATGATCGACAAAGCGCGATTGCCGCATCCCCAGCGCGCTGGCCGCCCATTGCGCCATGGCTGTGCCTGACTGGCGCAGATCTCTCGGATCGGCCCCGCGCGCCACCGAGGCGGACAAACCCACCATTTCGGCGGTCAGGTTGTTGGAATATTTCAACATGCCCTGAATGATGTTCTGAAGCGGCCTGCTTGTGTGGCGCACCAGAACGTCGCCCGTGGGCTGGGGGCCGCGCTCCGTTTTGGCGGGTTTCAGGACGATGCCCTGCGACCGGGCCAGCGTGCGGAACACGTCACCCACATATGCGGCAGGGTTGCGCACCGGCAGCCAGCGCCCGCCGCCCTTGCCCAGAGCGCCCTGCGCCACGGTCCATTCGTCCACCTCACCGCGCTGGGAGTAGGTGTAAACGGGGGCCGCGCGCCGCGACAGCGCCATTCGTGCCATTCCGACATCCGGCCGCACCCGCCGCGACCGTGCGTCCATCGTGATGGCATACCCCTTGGGCTCGCGCTTCCATTCAAAAAAGACGCGGTTGAAATTCAGCGCGATTCCGGACACGGCAGGGGAATACCCCAAGTGATCGGGCTGGTTTTTGTCGATGCTGTGAACAAAGGGCAACAGCCCGTCATGCACGATGAATTTGCCGCGCACTTCGTTTACGCCAGCCTGTTTCAGATCCGCCGCCATATCCGCTAGCGCATCGGTATCAAGCGTCGGGTCTCCGCCGCCCAGCACGATCAGGTCGCCATCCAGAATCCCGTTGCGCAACGTCCCGCGTGCGATGATATCCGTGCGAAACCGGTGCGACCCGCCAAAGGTTTCCAGAGCGTAAAGCGCGGTAATTGTCTTGATCACGCTCGCGGGGGGTTGGGCCAGTGTGGGGTTGTGCGTTTCATGCACCTTGCCCGACTTCACGTCCGCCACCGCATAGGACAACGTGCCCGTCAGCCGCGCCTTCGCGATCAGATCAGCCGCCCCCGCAGAGGTTGCCGCCGCCCGCACCGACGCGGGCCGTGCAACCGGGTGCAGCGATGCGGAGGGCGCGCCGGCAAGGCCGCGCGAGGCCAGCGCCGTCGCGCCAAGGCCAAGTAGGAAACTGCGCCGGTGGAAATGCGATGTCACGGCAAGGCTACAATCGGGTTTGAGAACTGAAATGGCATTGTTGCCACTGTGGAAAATCCGCAGCGGGGTTTCAACCCCAACGACCGGTTTGGTGCCACGATCACCACGCCCCCGTTTGCCGCAGCAGGGTCGAGCTTTCGTGCCGCATCGGTATGGGCAGGTAACACCAGGCCGGCGCCTGAAGATATTTGAGAAGATGCGCGTCGCGGGCCGCCACCCTGTTTTTGCGATAGAGAAACGCGGCCGGTGACAACGGGGCTGACAAAACGCTGCCGGGGCGGGCCAGAACGCCGATGGGCACTTGGTCCATCACGTCCCGCCAGTGAAACCAGCGGTGCAGTCCCGCCAGATTGTCGGCCCCCATCAGCCAAACGAACCGCACCCCCGGATAAATCGCACGCAGCCGCGCCAGCGTATCTGCGGTGATCGCCGTGCCCAAGCTGGCCTCGAGCGCGGTGACGGTCACGCGCGGATGGTCCATCAGTGCATGCGCCCGCGCCATCCGCACGGACAGCGCCGCAGGACCTGCGGACTTGATCGGGTTTCCGGGGCTGACCAGCCACCACACATGATCCAGTCCAAAGCGTTTGATCGCCTCACGGGTGAAATGCACGTGCCCCGCGTGCGCAGGGTCGAACGACCCACCGAACAGACCGACGGACTGCCCCTTGCCGACACTGGGAAAACCCTCACGCATTGGGGCCTCTTCCTGATTGCTCTTTGCCCGCACCTTGGATAGACCACTGGCGCACCAGCGCAAGAGCAACAGGAGTGTCCGATGGCCGCGTATCAATATGTCTATCACATGCAGGGCGTGTCCAAGACATACCCCGGTGGCAAGAAATGCTTTGAGAATATCCACCTCAGCTTTCTTCCCGGCGTCAAGATCGGTGTTGTCGGCGTCAACGGCGCGGGTAAATCCACGCTGCTGCGGATCATGGCGGGATGGGACAAGGATTTCTCGGGCGAGGCATGGTGCGCAGAGGGGGCCAAGGTCGGCTATCTGCCACAGGAACCCGAGCTGGACCCGAAACTGAGCGTTCGAGAAAATGTCATGCTCGGCGTTGCCGCCAAGAAAGCGATCCTCGATCGTTACAACGAACTGGCGATGAATTATTCCGACGAGACCGCCGATGAAATGGCCCAGCTTCAGGACCAGATCGACGCCGAGGATCTTTGGGATCTCGACAGCCAGATCGACGTGTCCATGGAGGCGCTGCGCTGCCCGCCGGATGATGCCGATGTCACCACCCTTTCGGGCGGGGAAAAACGCCGCGTGGCGCTGTGCAAGCTGCTTCTCGAAGCGCCTGAGATGCTGCTGTTGGACGAACCCACGAACCACCTTGATGCGGAAACCATCGCGTGGCTCCAGCAGCATTTGATTGATTACAAAGGCACTATCCTGATCGTCACCCACGACCGGTATTTCCTTGACGACATCACTGGCTGGATTCTCGAACTCGATCGCGGGCGGGGCGTGCCCTACGAGGGCAACTATTCCAGCTGGCTTGAACAAAAGGCCAAGCGGCTCGCGCAGGAGGCCCGCGAGGACAAGTCCAAGCAAAAGACACTGGAACGCGAACTGGAATGGATGCGGCAGGGGGCCAAGGCGCGTCAGGCCAAGTCCAAGGCGCGTATCAACGCCTATAACGATCTGGCCAACCAGTCCGAGCGTGAAAAGATTTCGCGCGCCCAGATCGTCATTCCCAACGGCCCGCGTCTTGGTGACAAGGTGATCGAGGTCGAAGGCCTGAAAAAGGCGATGGGCGACAAATTGTTGATCGAAGACCTGAGCTTTTCGCTGCCGCCCGGCGGGATTGTCGGTGTGATCGGCCCGAACGGTGCGGGTAAATCGACCTTGTTCCGGATGCTGACGGGTCAGGAAACCCCGGACGCCGGTGCCGTGGAATTCGGCGACACGGTGCAATTGTCCTATGTCGATCAGTCCCGTGACGATCTGGCCGCCGGTGACACGGTATGGGAGGCGATCTCGGGCGGGGCGGAAATCATCCAGTTGGGTGATGCCCAGATGAACAGCCGCGCTTATTGTTCGGCCTTCAACTTCAAAGGCGGCGATCAGCAGAAAAAGGTCGGCCTTCTGTCAGGCGGTGAACGCAACCGGGTCCACATGGCGCGTCTTCTCAAGGAGGGCGGCAACGTGCTGCTGCTGGACGAACCGACCAACGACCTTGATGTGGAAACCCTGCGCGCGCTGGAAGATGCGCTGACCGAATTCGCGGGCTGCGCTGTGGTGATTTCGCACGATCGCTTCTTCCTTGACCGCATCTGCACGCATATCCTCGCCTTTGAAGGGGATGCACATGTGGAATGGTTCGAGGGCAATTTCGAGGATTACGAGGAAGACAAGAAACGTCGCCTTGGTCCGGATGCGCTGGAACCCAAGCGGATCAAATACAAGAAGTTCACGCGCTGATTACGCGCGTGTCGCAGGGCGTTACGTTGCGCTGCTGCCAAGTCACGGGTCAGGCGCGGGCGACAGTCCGCGCCTGCTTTGTTTATGACGTTCGTATGATAGGTCATTGATCGGAGAGTTCCGGTAACTGGCCGCCCAAGGAGGAGACACAGATGACATTTCAACCCCACGGAAAACACCTGGTCGCGGGTGAATGGGTCGCGGGCGACGCCACCTTTCAGACCGATCCGGCAAGCGGGCCGTCTCACACGGTCTATTCAGGCGCGCCCGAATTGATCAACCGCGCCTGCGAGGCGGCGGAAGAGGCGTTCTGGACCTATGGCTATGCATCGCGCGCCAAACGGGCGGCATTCCTGCGCGCCATCGCCGACGAAATTGAGGCACGTGGCGAAGAGATCACCGACATTGGCAGCCGCGAATCCGGCTTGCCAGCCGCGCGGCTTGAGGGTGAACGCGGGCGCACGACCGGTCAGTTGCGCATGTTTGCCGATCATATCGAGGCGGGCGATTATCTGGATCGCCGTCATGATGTGGCGCTGCCGGACCGCGCGCCGCTGCCGCGCCCCGATCTGAAAATGGTGCAGCGCCCTATCGGGCCGGTGGCCGTGTTCGGTGCATCCAATTTTCCGCTGGCGTTTTCCACCGCGGGCGGGGACACCGCCGCCGCGCTGGCCGCCGGATGTCCGGTTGTGGTCAAGGGTCATCCGGCGCACCCCGGCACCGCCGAGATCGTGGCCGAGGCCATCGCCGCCGCGATTGCGTCGCAAGGGGTGCATCCGGGCACGTTTTCCATGGTGCATGACGGCGGTAATGAGACCGGTGCCGCGCTTGTGCTGCATCCGCTGATCACGGCGGTTGGGTTTACCGGCAGTTTGCGCGGCGGTCGGGCGTTGTTTGACCTGTGCGCGCAGCGGCCCGATCCGATCCCTTTTTTCGGAGAGCTTGGTTCGGTCAATCCGATGTTCGTTCTGCCGCACGCCGTTGCTGCGCGCGGCGACGCGCTGGGCGCGGGCTGGGCTGGATCGCTGAGCATGGGGGCAGGGCAGTTCTGCACCAACCCCGGTGTCGCTGTGGTGATCGACGGGCCGGAAGCGGATGTTTTTGTCTCCGCCGCAAGCGCCGGGCTGGAGACAGTCGGCGCGCAGACCATGCTCACCGAAGGGATCGCGCGCGCGTATCGTACGGGGCGCGACCGTGTGCAGGCGTCGGCGGGCGTGCGCGAGGTTCTGACCTCCACCTGCGATCTGCGCAATGCGACCCCCTATCTTTTTGAAACCACGGGTCAGGCGTGGCTTGCCGATCATACGCTCGGAGAGGAAGTGTTCGGTCCGCTGGGTATCGTCGTGCGTGTTCAGGATGCCGCCGAGATGGAGGCGATCGCCCGTTCGCTGGTGGGGCAGTTGACCTGCACCCTGCATATGGACGGCGATGATACACCGCTGGCGCGGCGGTTGATGCCGGTGCTGGAACGCAAGGCGGGCCGGGTGTTGGCCAACGGGTTTCCCACCGGGGTCGAGGTCTGCGACAGCATGGTGCACGGTGGCCCGTATCCCGCGTCGACCAATTTTGGCGCAACATCCGTGGGCAGCTTGTCGATCCGCCGTTTCCTGCGCCCCGTATGTTACCAGAACATGCCCGATGATCTGTTGCCCGAGGACTTGTTGTCAGCGGATCAGGGATAACGATCCGAACTGACCATATCGCCGCCGCCGGAAGGGGACTTTCGGCGGCGGTTTGTTTTCAGACAAAGGCCGTCAGGAACAGCGACAGAGCCGGAATGAACAGGATCGCGGCCAGAACAAAGATTTCGGCCAAAAGGAAGAACCCGACACCGGCAAAAATCGATTCCAGCGATATCTTGTCCTTCACGATGGATTTGATCACAAACACGTTCAGCCCGATGGGCGGCGTGACCAACCCGATCTCGAGCAGCTTGATCACCACGACCCCGAACCAGATCAACGAAAAGCCGAAGGTTTCCACGATTGGAATGGTCAGCGGCAGGGTCAGCAGGATGATCCCGATGGGATCAAGAAACATCCCCAGAAAGATGTAGAGCAGCACGATCAGCGCCATCACTGCCACCACCGACACGCCCGAGGTTTCGATCCACGTAGTGATGTCGCCAGCCATTCCTGTCAGGGCGATGAAGTTCACGAACAGTTTGCCACCGATGGCGATCACAAAGATCATCGACGACTGATAGACGCTTTCCTTGAGCGCGGCAAAAATCCCGCCAAGGTTCAGGCGGCCCAGAACCACCCCAAGGATCAGCGTGGCGGCGGCCCCGATACCTGCGGCTTCGGTCGGGGTGAACAGCCCGACATAGATGCCGCCCACGACCACAACGAACAGCACGATAATGGCCCAGCAATCGCGCAGAGCCTTCATGCGGGCGGCGCGGGTGATCACCTCATCTGGGACGGGCGCGTCGTCCGGGCGCATACGCACCCAGATATAGATCACCAGAAGATAGGCGACCAGCGACAGCAGCCCCGGTATGATGGCGGCGATGAACAGCTTGGCGATGGATTGCTCTGCGAAGATGCCATAGAGGATGAACAAGACGCTTGGCGGGATCAGCGACCCCAGCGTTCCGCCGATGGCGACAGATCCCGAGGCCAGCGATTTCGAATACCCAAAGCGCAGCATTTCCGGGATCGCGATACGGCCCATGGCAGCGGCGCAGGCGACCGAGGATCCGGTGATCGCTGCGAACCCGCCGCAGCCCATGACCGACGCCATGGCGACCCCTCCGGGCAGCTTGGCCAGCCACAGCCGCGCAGCGCGGTAGATATCGGTGGTGAAGCCGGCCTCATATGCCAGATGACCCATGAAGATGAACAGCGGGATCGTGGAGAGGGTGGAGCTTGTTATGAACGCATACGGGTTGTTCGCCATCAGCGAAAACGTCGGTTGCCAGGCCCATTGCGGGGTGAACTCTGCCCCCGGACGCCACGCGAATATGATGAATATCCCGACCGAGGCCACAACCCCCAGCGCCGCCGCGATGGGCACACGCATGGCCAGCAGCGCCAGCGTCGCGATCAGGCCGATCAGGCCAACGGAAAGCGGATCCATGGGTTATTGATCCTTTTGGGCGGGGCCAAAGGCAACCGCCAGATTGCCCGCAATGTTAATCACCAGACGCAGCACAAAGGCCGCCACCCCAAAGGCAAAGACGATTTTCATCGGCCATGTCGGCACATCAAGATGGCCGTCGTAATACAGGTTCTGCGCAATTTCCGACGGGATCTTTTTCGCAATGACAAAGCCCATGGTGCCCAGAAACAGCCCGAACAACAGGCTGCCAAAGGCGGTCAGCAACGCCTGTGCGCGGACAGGAAGACGATTGGCGATCACGGTCACGGCGATATGGCCGTTCTGGCGTTCGACATAGGCCAGCGGCAGCACGATTACACAAACCATCAGCAGGCCGATCATCAGCAGATCATCGGGGATGGGATGGTTGAACGCGCCACGCCCGACGACCGATCCCGTGACCAGAACGCCCATGCCCAGCAAGGCGGCGCATCCGATCCACAGGGCCAGATTTTCGATGAAGGTCAGAAGTCTCATCGCAGTGCCTGAATGATTTGGTGCCAATGTTTGGCGATAGAGGGAAAAAACCGCGCCATGACACAACATGGCGCGGTTAGGTGTCGGGCCGGATCAACGATCCCAGGGATAGCCCTTTTCGTCCCGTTCAGCGGTATATTTGGCCACCATCGCCTCGAACGCGCCATAGACGGCATCGGCATCGAGGCCTTTCTCCATGGCCTTGGCCTTCCATGAGGCGACATCTTCATTGGCAATCTTTACCAGAGAGTTGCGCAGTTCCTCGCTCGGTTGAACCACTTCGATCTTGTGGCCGTCGATACCTGCCTGAAGCTCTGCCTTAACCTCGGTCCGGGAGGCGTGCATTTTTTCGGCGACATAGGCCGTGAATTCGCGGCCCAGATCATCGACAAGCGACTGCTGCTCAGGTGTGAGGCTCATGTAGGTGTTCATGTTCATGCCGATGCCAAAGGCAAGAACCTGACCCATGTTCAGTTCGGTGATGTAGTCGGCCACCTCGTATTGCTTGTAAGCCTTCACCACATAGTAATAGGTCGTCGATCCGTTGACCGATCCGTTTGAAAGCGCCTCATAGACCTTGGGCTGCGATACTGAAACGGTCGAGGCCCCCTTGGATTCCAGTGCCGGCACAAACGCGCCGGTGGCGCGGAACGTCAGCCCGTCCAGATCGGCGGCGGTGGTCACCGGATCACCCTTGGTCAAGAGCTGGGTCGGGCCGGTGGTGTAGTTTCCGAAATACTTGATGTTGGCCTTTTTCTGTTCCGCCAGTGCCGCCTCGTTGGTGGTCATGAAGTCATAGGTGGCCATCATGCCGACCCATTCGTCGCCGAACTGGATAGTATCGGTGACCTCATAGGCGACCAGTTGACCGGGTGCATAGACCGGCACGATGGATGCCATGTCTGCGACACCGTCGGACAGCCCCTGTGCTGCGGTCTTGGCCCCCAAAAGCGCACCGCCCCATGTGATATCAAGGCCCAGCGTGCCGCCTGAGCGTTCGCGCATCTGTTCGTCCAGCCATTCCAGCGCGCCCGCACGGGTGCCGCGGTTGGGTCCGAATTCGGCAAAGCGCAATTCGCGCATCTGCGCCTCGGCGCTGGTGGGCAGGGCGACTGTCGCCACGCCAGCCGCCATCAGTGCGGGCAGCAAGAATCCGTTAATTAGCTTGTTCATTGATGTTCCTCCCTTGCCTGGCTCCTCAACCAGATGCCTGACTATCGCACAATTCCGTTGCTTTCTGTCAACAAGTAAATTATATTTCATCTAGTGAAATTATTCAGGTGGCAGGTGAAATATGAAGACCAAAGCGCGTGATGGAAGCAGTTTGCCGCGCGTGCGGGCCGTCACGCGGGCGGTGTCGATTCTGCGGTCGTTCACCCGTGAGCGGCCCAATCTGACACTGGGCGAAATCGTTGCGATTACCGGGCTGGATGCGGGCACGACACGGCGGCTTCTTGTGACGTTGCGCGATGAGGGGCTGGTGCGGCAGGACGTGGCAAGTGGACGTTACAGCGCCTCGATCGGCCTGCTTGAACTGAGCCGAGCGGTGCCCGAAACGCTGTCGCTGACCGCGTTGGTGGAAGAGAGGGTCAAGCAATTGGCCGAGGAAACCCAGACCACCGTTTACCTGTCCACAGCCAGTGGTGACAGTGCGCTGTGCACAGCCCGCCATAACGGAGGCCGCGCAATCGAGGTGCGCTGGTGGGCTGTCGGCGAACACCGCGCGTTCAACAAGGGCACCGGTCCGCGGGTTTTGTTGGCCTATCAACCCGAGGCGCGGCGGGAAGAAATCATGCGTGATGTCCTCGGGCTTGAGGCGAACCAGATCGCGGAGTTGCGCGCGGAACTTGCTGACATTCGCGCAACCGGTGTCAGCATCAAGCACGACGAGATCGCATCAGGTATTTCAGCGATGGCGGTGCCGCTCCTTGATCCGGCGGGCAACATCCTAGCCGCGATTTCCACAGGTGGCCTGACCCCGCGATATACCGGTGCGCAACAGGTGGATATGCATCATCAGATGACAAATGCCGCTTCTGAAATGGCCAACAGTTTGCGCGGATACAGTCTTTGATTTCATCAGTTGAAACTTAAGTTATTGGTTGACTGAATTCGAGATTCAACGAATGCTTGCCCAAACTATTGCGTTTGGGAGGGCTGCAATGGGCTATACAATGGCCGAGAAAATCTTGGCGCGGGTGTCGGGCCAGGACGCGGTGCGCGCCGGTGACGAGGTTCTTGCCAAGCCGGATTTCGTCATTGCCTATGACTTTCCGGGCTACACCGATGTGATCTTCAAGCAGATGGAAGAGGATTTCGGCATCGACAAGGTCGCCGAGCCGGATCGCTATGCCTTGTTCATCGACCACATGGTTCCAGCCACCACCACGCGGGAAGAAGAACTGCATCAGCTCACCCGTGACTGGGGGGCCAAGAACAATGTGCCGGTGTATGAGCGCAAGGGCATCGGCCATCAGGTTGCGGCAGAGCTTGGATATGCCACGCCGGGGGCCTTCGTGGTGCATTTCGACGGCCATATTTCGCAACTGGGCACCTTTGGCACATTGGCCATCGGCGTGCGCCGGCATCTGCTCGAGGCGTTCGTGAAGGAACGCATCAAGTTCAAGGTGCCCGAAACCACCCGCATCGACCTTACGGGACGTTTGCAGCCCGGTGTGACCGCGCGGGACGTATTTCACCATATCGTGCGGGTTCTGGGGCCGCGTGGCTGTCGGGGCCACGTGATGGAGCTTGGCGGCGATACGATTGACAACATGAGCCTTGAGGGCCGCCAGTCGATCAACTGTCTGGCCATGTTCACCGGGGCGATCACCGCGCTGATGAACCCCGATGAAAAGGCGCTGGCCTACATGAAGGATCGCGCGCGGCTGGATATTGAGCCGCTGTTCTCGGATCCTGATGCGCCTTATGCGGCGCGCCATGAGATCGACGTGAGCAAACTGGAACCCATCGTGGTTGTCCCGCCCAGCCCCGCCGATACCCGCGACCTGAGCGAGGTTGCCGGAACAGAGGTGCACGTGGGTTACCTTGGTTCCTGTGCGTCGGGACGGGTCGAAGACCTTGAGATCGCGGCAGATGTCCTTGAGGGACATCGCGTCAAGGACGGATTTCAGCTTAATGTCATTCCGACCAGCAAGGAAATCATGGAGATCGCCGCAGAACGCGGCATCATCACCCGGTTGATCAACGCGGGTGCCTTTATCAGTTCGTCGTCCTGCGATTATTGTTTCGGCAGGATGGGCGTGATGCGCGCAGGTCAGCGGGCGGTGTCGACGGGCACGTTGAACGTGCGCGGACGCATGGGATCGCCGGACAGTGAAATCTATATCGTCAACGCCGCCGCCGTCGCCGCGGCGGCAATAGAGGGGCGCATCACCGATCCGCGCCCCTATCTGAAACGGTGAGGTCAGACATGGCATTGCAAAACCTCAGAGGCCGGGTCGCGTGGATCTTCATGGATGAGGATTTCGACGTGGATCAGATCGTCGGCGTCAAGAATATCAAGATCAAGGACCCGGTCGAGCTGGGTAAACTGGCGATGCGCGCTGAAGACCCCGAATTTGCCGACAAGGTCCGGCCCGGCGACCTGTTGGTGGGCAACCACAACTTTGGCTACGGCCATCCCCATTACCCGCCGATGATCGGAATGCGCCAGTTGGGCATAGGGGGGGTGATCGCGGAAAGCTTTTCGCCGGGATACTGGCGTGGCGAGATCGCGATGGGGTTCCCGCAGGTGGCCTGCCCTGGGGTTCTGGCGGCGGTCAGCCGTTGGGACGAAATCGAAATCGACTGGGCCGACAACACCTTTCACAATCACACAACCGGAAAAACCCTGCCGATCGAACCGCTCAGCGACGGCGACCGACTGATGCTCGAGGCGGGCGGCCTGGTTGGATATCTGCACGCGCGCGACAAGGAGGAGGCCACGAAATGATCGAGCCACAGCAAAAGAAGGATTTCGCAGCCGCCCTGCGCGCGGGCCAGACGCAGGTCGCGCCGGGTTGCTTTGACGCGATGTCGGCGATGATGGCGGTGCGCGCCGGGGCGAAGGCGGTGATGACGTCGGGGTTCGCGGTGTCGGCCACGCATCTGGGGTTCCCGGATGTGGAACTTTATACCATGACCGAAAACCTGAATGTCGTGCGTAACATCGCCAACGCGGTGGACGTGCCGGTGGTGGCTGATACCGATACCGGATACGGCAACGCGATGAACGTCATGCGCACGGTGCGCGAATTCGAACAGGCCGGTGTTTGCGCGATGATCTTTGAGGATCAGACCGCGCCAAAACGGTGCCCTGCAGCGGCCAAACAGATCGAGATCATCCCGGCGATGGAACATGCGGGCAAGATCCGCGCAGCCGTTCAGGCCCGCCGCGACCCCGATACCCTGATCATCGCCCGCACCGATGCCACCTCTCAGAAAGAGGCGATTGAACGCGCCCGTATCTATGCCGAGGCAGGGGCCGACCTGATCCAGCCGATCAGCCGGACCTTCACCGATTTTGACAGCCTGCGCGCCATGCATCAGGCGGTGGGCGTTCCATTGTCGTTGCAAATCCTTGGCTGGCTGGAAACCGGACTGACCCGGGAACAGATCGCCGAGGTTGCGGGCCTTGCCTGTTATCCGCTGGTTGGCTTGATGTCGGCGGCACAGGCGATGCAGGACAATTATGCCAGCCTGATGGCCAATCAGGGCACAGGCGACCTGCCTCATCCGGTGATGAGCATGGCCGACTTCAAGACGTTTATCGGATTTGAAGAGATCGAGGACCAGCAGGTCAAATTCATGATCATGGATCTCAACAGCTAGGAGACACCCCGATGCCCGAGGACTTTACCCGCATTGCATCCGAACGGTCGCCAAACAATATGTCCACAACGCCCGAGATGGACCGGTCGGGCCTGATCCGGCCGCAGGGACTGCCCAGTTTCACGACCCCGCCGCTTCAGGCGGCACGCCCGCCGCGTTGCCCGCCCTTTGTCGAGATCACAAACAGCGATCAGTTGTTGCCCTATCTCGAACATGTGGCGCAGCGGCCCTATAACCACGGGTTGAATGCATGTTGGGATCTCAAGCCCGGCGAACGGGTGATGTTGCGGGTGGACAACTGGCATTCCGAACTGACCATCGAGGCGTGCAAGAAAATCCTCGAAAAATACCAGGTCAAATATGATATCAAATACATCGACCGAGGCCCCATTCCGCAATGGGTCGGGGCGGATGAGGTCGAATATTACCTGTTTCGGACCAAGGAATTGGCCGAATGGATGGACATGTGGGAGGAAGAAGAGAAAAATCAGGCCTATGACAAGATCCTGATGGGCTATGGCGGCCCTGTTCTGGCCGAGCGGCTGATCAAGATCCAGCGCATGCCCTTTATCACGCCGGAAATCCTTGCTTCGCCTGCCCATGCGATGCCGATCGAGGTTCTCAACGCGATCGACATGTGGACGTGGGAACGCATTCGCGCGGCGAAACGGTGCCGGATCACCGACCCCGAAGGCACGGATCTGAGTTTTACCAACCACGATGAATACTGGGACAGCGAACGCAAGTTCTATGACCCGGACCTGACCGCCGCGACGTGGACCGGCAACGAACACTTTGGCAAGACCTATCTGCCCGGCCACGTCACGGGGCGGCCGTGGATGTTCCACCCCACCAAGGAAGATGGCGAAGGCGTCATCGCGGGCACCACCAACCACATTGCGGCGGTGGACTGGACCCAGTTGATTGTAGAGCGGTCCAAGGTGACGGAAATCCGCGAAGGCGGCGAATTCGGCGACAAACTGCGCGACGTGATGGAGCGGACCAAGGATATCCAGTATCCGACATTTCCCGACAAGGGCATCATGCATTGGTGGGAGGCATCCATCGGGACCAATCCCCACATCCATCGCCCGCGCAAGGATTTCCCGTCGGGCTTTGTCAACTGCCTGTATGAACGCGTCCGGTCGGGCGTCATCCACATGGGGTTCGGCACCATCATTTCGTCCATGGCCGAACGCGAAGCCGCCCGCATGGGGCATCTGGTGGGGCACTGGCATCTGCACCTGTATTTCCCCACCTACGAGGCGCAGATGGCAGGCGATAACGAAACCATCATCGAAAACGGCCGTCTTGGCGCGCTGGACGATCCGGCGATCCGCAAGATGGCGGCGAAATACGGCGATCCCGATTTGTGGCTGGACGAAAGCTGGAACCCGGCTGTGCCGGGGATCAACATGGATGGCAATTATTGGGATCATTACGCCCGCGATCCGCTGCACTGGGTCAAGTCCGAGCTTGAGATTTGTCGCAACTATCATCCGATGTTCATGAAAATGGTGGGCGCGGATGACAAGTATTGCCACGGGGCCGGCGCCGAGTGGTGGAAGGGCGGATGCTGTAACCACAGTGGCGTCGAGGCCCCGGTTCTGGGCGGCAATTGCTGCGACGGGCACTAAGCCAACGGCGTGTGCACCAACCTGCAAAGGAAGAGGCCCGCGAAGGCCGCCCCGCTACAGACCTTGCAGCGGGGCGGGAAAAGTTGGAAAACGCGGGGCGTCGCGTCGGACCTTCGGTTTCGAAGGTCTTGAGGGGCGCTCAGATTGCCGCGCGTTGTCCTGCTGGATAACCTGATCCGGTAGGTCGTCCAGCAGAGGGTCAGTGTCCCATGAATCCGGTTCAACAACTCAAAGATCAACTCAGCCAATTCTCAGCTTCGCTGCTGGATACCGGCCCGTCTCAGGCAGCGGGGTCCACGTTGTCGCGTCTGGTTGCTTTGGCCGGGATGGATGTCCGGGATGGGCAAGCCGCAGATGAGCTCGGGTTTTTCAGCAAAAAATACGACATCTCTGGTAAGCTGTTCGCGTCCTATGATGCACAAGGACGCAAGAACGGTGAGGCGCGCCTTGGTGAGGCGGGTTTGCAGCTTTTCGCGGGGCTGCTGTATCTGCGGGTTCTCAATGCCATTGATCAGAATACATCCGGCATCGACCGGGCAAAATATGTCAATGTCTGCTGGAAGATATTTGGCACCGTGGAATTGCCCGATTTCCTTGATGGCGCGCGGGATACGATGGCACAATTGCAAAACGATCTTTTTGACGGTCTGCCGGACCCTGACCTGAACGACAAGGCGCGCCAGCCCAATTCCGTGCGGGACATCCCAGCGGTCGATTGGGATGAGTTTCGCACCTTGCCCGTGGATGTGCTGTTTTACGAAGGGCCGATTGCGCGCGCGTATCTTGAGGTTCTGTATTCCCTGCGTTGCAAACCCAGAAAAATCGTCCACCTGATCGCTGCCAATGACATTGTGACCAAGAAAAAGGTCGGATCGCTCCTGCCGTCCTTCCTGCGCTCGAAATATGCGGCGGCGGTTCAATCGCGCAAAATCCACCACTGGCCTCAATTCCTGCGTCGCAGCCAGAAGGGCCTGATCGACGCGGTCTTTGCGCGTCTTGGCGAGGCCTTGAACATCGACCAAGGCACATTGTCAGGGGCCTGCGATCTCAAGCCGCTGGATCACTATTGCGACGATGTCGTGCCATTGCCGATCACGTCCCTCAAGGACGCAGGGTTGAGCGATTACATCAAGGCGCAAGGCGCGCGGACATATCTGTTTACAGGCGGGGGGATCGTTCCCCAGAGCCTTTTTGACATTCCGGGTGTTCAATATCTGCACATCCACCCCGGTTACCTGCCCGATATCCGTGGCGCAGATTGCCTGTTGTGGTCGACGCTTCTCGCTGGGCGTCCGTCGGCCACGTGTTTTTTCATGAACGCGGGCATTGATACCGGCGATGTCATCAACGCGGCCTTCCTGCCTGACGTCACACTGCCCTCGGCGGCGGCGGATCTGGATCAAAAGATGGTCTATCGTCTGGTCTATGGCTTTGTTGATCCGTGGGTGCGTGCCGTTGTCCTGAGGGATACGCTGACGGCGACGGGTTTTCTGGAAAACCTGTCCTCCGTGCCGCAGAAAATGGAAGACGGCACAACCTTTCATTTCATGCACGACACCCTGAGCGCGGACGTGATCGCAAGGCGGCTGATCGCCGTGTGATCCCAAGCGGGCCGCTGGATGCGAATGATCATTGCCGGCGTGGGGTGCCCGTTGGGGCGGCGTCGGGACGACGGCGCTGTTTCAGGGTCTCAAGATCGACAAGCGCCGCGATTTCCTGTGCCACAAACCGTGCGAAATTCGGGCTGTAGTGTGCGGCGTCCATCAGGGCTTTGCGGTCCCCCCATTTTTCAAAAAGGCCTGTCATGTCGACAAAGCCATGATCTTCGGGAAAGGCGTCATAGAACGCGGCCTTGAGGGCACGGGATGCTTCGGAATTGACCTGCCTTCCGGTGCTGTAACGATGCGCGGGATAATTGTAGTGCCCGTCCGGTTGCAGGATGAACAAGGCTTCTATCCCATGGTGTTCAGCAATGAGCGTGGCGGTCTCTTTGAATTGAAGAAAACGGGTCACAAGGTGATCCACCTCGTAGCGCGCAGGTGGCAGGACAGATCCGGGCGCACGGGTGAAATAGTTCACCGCGCGCATCATCGGCAGCGCGTCCAGAGCCTGCACTCCGCCAAGCTGTGCTTTGTCAACGATGCGGTGGTAATCCGTGGTCAGGTTCGGGGTGTCATCGACGCGGCCAAAGTTCACCCCGTCCAGAAATATCGCCATCTGAGGGCGGGCCCCGCTGCGCAGAACGTCCATCAGCAAGTACAATTCCTGCGTCGGATAAAACCCGACGCGGCCGTAGTTCACCACTTCTATCGGCACCCCCAGACCTATTTCGCGGGCGCGCGCATTCAGGATGTGGCTGAGTTGCGAAGGCCACGTTTGGGAATCTGCCAAGCCGCTGCCAAAAGTCGTGCTGCCGCCAAAGGCAAAAATCCTGATCGGCTGCACATCCGTCTCCGCCGTGGGCGGGTTGATGGTGCGTCGGACGGTCAGGCCATTGTCCAACCTGTGCACATTCAGGTATTTTCCGTCGAAGGTGCGGTGCCCGTATTGGGTGAAAGGCTGGTAACTGAACCCATGCTGGCGGTGGTGGACATAGTATTCATCAAGAAGTGCGGCGATTTCGGGTTCGCTCATCACCCCTTCGAAGGACTTGAAGTCGAATATGGTCAGATTTGACGCGGTGCGTTTTCCGTTGTCCACTGCGGTGCCGTCCTCGCGAAACAGGCCTGAGGCGGTTACCGGTGCGGGCGGGATGTCCACTCGTGTTGAGACAGGCGCATCGCGGAAAGAGAACACCGCCCAGAGCAACAGGTTGACAACCACAACCGCGACGAAAGTGTTGAAAGAGATGACAGCCGTCGTGCGATAGGCCCGGCGCAGCGTATGAATATTCAATCCCATCGGTTTGCAACTCTCGTTCTGGCGATCAGCCATGTGCGGCGCTGCCGCCTGATCCGCCGGGGTGTCACCCTGTGACAGCCGCCTGTTCACGGCGCTTCAGAGGGCGTGCAATTTCACAGGTCCGGCACTGCAAATCAATGCGATCGTCAATGTGGCCGTGCAACACGGTCTTGAACGCGTCGCTCTGGAACAGCGCATCATAATGGGAATTCTTCAGGTTTCCGATCATGTGCCTGAGGCTCCAATCCATACAACACAGGGCGACATCCCCATTCGGCATCAGCACGTTCTGATACAGCCGAGGGCACAATTTCAATGGTCCGCGCAAGCGTTCCGGCGTTGGCACGCCGTCGATCTGGATGTTGCCTGCACGGCTCAGAACCCACCGGTTTTCCGGTTCGATACCCGCGCTGTCCAGCAAGGCCGCGACCTGTGGGTGGATCGCCTGCGGCCCGCTTGTGCCTTCGTGGACGTGAAATCCAATGTTCGAGATGCCGCCTTGGATCAGCGCGGCCAGAGCGGCCAAATAGCGGTCATCCACAATGATGCGGGTAAGGTTGATCGCATCGGGAAGGTGTACGGCGAATTTGAGGAACGGGATATGCCTGAGCCGCGCGACGTGTTCTGCATCAAGCCCCATAACAGTGGTGGACAGCCGCACGGAATGCCCCCGGTCCACGGCATAGAGGATCATGTCGGTGCAGGCCGGGTTGAGAAACGGTTCATAAAACCCGGTGAAATCCACAACCACATCGCGCGGCAGTTTGTCGATGCAGGTCGTGTAGGTATCCATATGCATCTGGCTTGGGCCGGGATGTTTTTTATAGGCACGGCCAATGGTCGCTTGCGGGCAATACGAACACAGCACACCACACCCAATCCCCGTCGAAATCAAGAGAGCTCTGTACACCGGAAGTTCCTTGCAACCTGAAAGCACGCGGTCAGCGCCTGTCGCGGCTGTTTATCACCTTTGAGTTGTCAAGTGAACGTCGTTGACAGCAGAGACCGCAGTTTGCCCAAATTGGCTGCCCCCCAACGACAGTGGGCGGCACGATCCGCGTTCAGGGCTCTATTCGTTGTGCCAAAAGCCGAAACGACCGTGTCGGCGTTCCCCGCAAGGCGCAAAGAAATGGCGTATAAAAGGAAAATGGTGCTGCTGGAGGGCACAAAGCTATTGTTTTTGCGTGTTTTTATGTGTTCACGCTTGCCCTGTATCCCCCTAATAATATGGCGCAACCTGTCCTGTGGTGCCTTGTTCTGTCCGGGGGTATCCACTAGCTTAGGGGGGATACTGAGGGGGACGAGAAATGCGAGCGCAAAACAGACTTTCAGCAGCATTTGTAAAGACTGCACCCGTGGGCAAACACTGCGACGGCGCTGGGCTGTGGTTGGTGAAGCGAGCCGATGGCGGAAGCCAATGGGTGTTGCGCGTGACCGTTCACGGAAGACGCAGAGACATGGGCTTAGGCGGCTTCCCATTTGTGTCATTAGCCGAAGCACGGAAACAGGCGGCACGCTGGCGGGCTGTCGCTGCAGCAAACCGCGATCCGATCAAGGAACGTGAAGCCGAAGAACGGGCGGCGCGGCGCGAGGACATTTCCCTTAACGTGATCACCGAAGACGCCTTTGAAGCCCGCAAGGCTGAACTGAAGGGCGATGGTAAGGCTGGGCGATGGCTTTCACCCCTAACCCTTCACGTTCTGCCAAAGCTGGGCAAAGTGCCCGTGACTGACCTCGACCAACGCGATATTCGCGACACGCTGGCCCCGATCTGGCATACCAAGGCTGATACGGCGCGGAAGGCATTGAACCGACTTGCAATCGTGCTGCGCCATGCGGCGGCGTTGGGCTTGGATGTGGACCTGCAGGCGACCGATAAGGCCAAGGCATTGCTGGGCAAGTCGCGGCATAAGACAAAGCACATTCCGGCGATGGCTTGGGCGGACGTGCCAGCCTTCTATGCCAGTCTCGAAGAACCCACCCCAACGCATCTTGCCCTGCGCCTGCTGATCCTGACGGGCGTTCGTTCCGGCCCTCTGCGCAAACTGCGGCTGGATCAAATAGACGGTGATGTTTGGACGATACCGGCAGAAGAAATGAAAGGCCGCAAGGACGCGGGCGAAGACTTCCGCGTGCCACTTTCGGGTGAAGCC
>JAUIAS010000078.1 GCA_030425395.1 Alphaproteobacteria bacterium | reverse complement strand
GATTGCGGGTGCAATCGCGTCCTTGTCCATCGCGAGGATGATCAGCGCGTCTGCGCCCTGTGCGATCAGCGCTTCGATGTCTGTCAGCTGCTTGGCGGCAGAAGCCTGCGCGTCAGCAGAGATATATGTCGCGCCAGCGGCTTCGAGAGCGGCCTTGATTGCAGCTTCGTCAGTCTTCCAGCGCTCTTCCTGGAAGTTGGACCAGCTCACACCAACGGTGACAGAGTGGCTTCCTGCGAGTGCGGATGTAGAAACAGAGGCAGCCAGAATGGCCGCGAGGGTAAGCGCCTTGCGCATGTGATCTCCTCCCAAATGATCGTGCCCGGAATCGGGCTGTTCGGCTATGACCGTAACACCGCCATCATGACATATTTAATTCAGCTGTCAAAAAATAAACTTGCTGAGTCTGAAGATTTTTTGCCCTGATGGGGTCGAAGCCGTGATCTTTTTGCTGGATTGGTGGGCGATTTCGGGTACGTTGACCATGTTAAGTTTAGGCTCTGAATGAAATGTCACCGGATACTGGATTCCATGCTCTTGAAGACGGAGAGGCCCAGATTGGCTGTGGCCCCCTGATTCAAAGCTATGAGTCCACGCCGCGCAGTCTGCGGATTCAGGTGTTCGACAGGGTGCGCGCTGCAGGGCTGATTTCTCGTGCAGATCTGGCAAAAGACCTCGGGGTCAGTCCCGCTTCGGTGACGTCCGTCGTGAGTGAGCTGATCGAAACCGGCATGGTTCACGAGGTCGCTACACCCAAGCGCGAAGGCGAAAGCAATCGGGGTCGGCCGCCTGTGGCCTTGGGCGTGCGCCCCGAAGCGGGCTACGTCGCCGGGCTGAAGCTGTCCGACCATCGCCACGCCGCCATCATTACGGACTTCGCAGGAAACACGATTGCCGAGGCCGAGATTCGCCACGGCGTCCTGCAGCAGGAAACCGAAATGGTGATCCGGGATGTCGTCCGACTTCTGGATGATGCGCTGGGTCAAGCCGGGCTGACGCAAACGGATCTGTCTGCCATCGGTCTCGGTCTGCCCGGTGTCGTCGACAGCGCGACAGGACAGGTCATGTGGTCCCCCTTAATGCGCGAGCAGGGGATTGCCCTTGGTCCCACGCTTGAGGAATTGCTGGGGCGCCCGGTGCGTGTCGACAATGATGCAAACCTTGTGACATTGGCCGAGCTCTGGTTCGGCGCTGGTCGGGCGCGGTCTGATTTTGCAGTTGTGACCATCGAACATGGCGTCGGTATGGGCGTGGTCATCAATCACCGACTCTATCGAGGGGCCATGGGGCTTGGTCTTGAGATCGGCCATACCAAGGTGCAACTGGATGGCGCCTTGTGTCGGTGCGGACAACGCGGGTGCCTCGAAGCTTACGTAGCTGACTACGCTCTCGTGCGCGAAGCGACCACCGCGCTCAACTGGGGCAATCGCGGTGTGCAATCACAGCAAATCCTGCTCGAATCCCTTTATGATCACGCCAAGGCCGGGAACCAGTCTGCCCGCGCCATCTTTAAGCGTGCAGGGCGCTACCTTGCTCTTGGTCTGGCCAATATCGTGAACCTGTTTGACCCGGCGCTGATCCTGCTATCCGGGGAACGGATGCGCTATGACTATCTCTATGCCGAAGAGGTTCTCGCCGCGATGCGTGACATGACATTGGAAACCAACCGCCCTGCGCCCGTGGTCGAAATTCGTGCGTGGGGCGATCAGGTCTGGGCGCGTGGGGCTGCCGCACTTGCGCTTGAGACAGCCACAGAGATTGCACTCCGGCCGGAGGCAGTATGAAACTTGGCCTGTGTCTGATCTGCGCTGGTGCCCCACTGGCGGCTCAACCCCTGTTCGAGCCTCGGCCCTTGCCGGTGGAACATGTCTACACAGGTGGCTGGGAACACTTTGTGGGCGGTGGACTTGCGGCGTTCGACTGCAATGGCGACAGCTTCCCGGAACTTCTTGCGGCGGGCGGCGAGGCCCCGATGACGTTGCTCATCAACACGACATCGGCCCCCGGCAATGACATATCGTTCGAAAACGGCAGATTCCCCGACATCACCGGCGCAACCGGAGCCTATCCGCTGGATATCGACAGCGACGGTTGGCTTGATCTCTTCATCCTGCGCGTTGGCGAAAACATGGTCCTGCGGGGCGGAGCCGATTGCAGTTTCACGGATGCCTCAAGCGCTTGGGGCATTCCGAAGGATGATCGCTGGTCCACGGCGTTTTCCGCAACATGGGAAGCCGGGCAAAGCCGTCCCACTTTGGCCGTCGGCAATTACGTGGATCGCGCAAACCCGGATGGGCCGTTTCAAGCCTGTGACAGCAATCAGCTGATGCGCCCAACCGCCAAAGGGTATGACAGCACCGATCTCGCTCCGGGTTTTTGTGCATTGTCGATGCTGTTTTCGGATGCGGCGCGCCGTGGGGTCGCCGATCTGCGCGTGTCAAATGACCGACATTACTACGTCCGCGGCGGCTCTGAGCAAATGTGGTCCTTTCCGGACCTCACGTTGCTCGATGCGTCAAAGGGCTGGAACGCGGTGTCGATTTGGGGGATGGGCATCGCCTCAACCGACATCACCGGCGACGGTCTGCCCGAGGTGGTCCTGACCTCGATGGGTGACCAGCTGCTGCAATATGCGGATGCCCCATATGTCTATCGCAACGCGTCCTACAATGTCGGGGCAACCGCACATCGGCCCCATATCGGGGACGACGGACGTCCATCAACGGGGTGGCATGCTGCCTTTGGAGACGCGGACAATGACGGCTTTGAGGACATCTTCATCGCCAAGGGCAATGTGGACCAGATGCCCAGCAATGCCATGCATGACCCAAATTCGCTGTTGATGCAGCAGCCGGACGGAACCTTTGTCGAAGCGTCAGTCGCGGCGGGTGTGGCCAGCGATCTGCGCGGACGCGGTGGGGTTTTCGGGGATCTGAACGGTGACGGTCTGCTTGATCTGGCCGTGGTCAACCGCCGCGCACCGTTGGAGCTCTGGCAGAACGTGACTGCGGGAGCAGGCAACTGGATCACGCTGCAACCTGTGCAACCCGCACCGAACCAGCATGCCGTCGGCGGCTTTGCCGAGATCCGATTGC
>JAUIAS010000006.1 GCA_030425395.1 Alphaproteobacteria bacterium | reverse complement strand
TACAACACCGTCAGGCCGCACAGTGCCTTGGGGTATCGCCCGCCTGCGCCCCAAAGCATCGTCCCGATGGACCAGAGGCCCACGATGCACTAACAATCAAACCGGACCACCCGATGGGGGCACGCCACTGGGACATGGCCGCACGCCGGGCCGGCTTGCCGCTGGCCGCAATGCTCTCTGATACGCCCATGCCGCGCGTGCCGGTCAACGCCACCGGCATCAACCCTGACGGTGCCGCCGAATTTGCCGCTGCCCGCCACGCCGAGGGCCACCGCGCCTTCAAGCTGAAGATTGGCTTCGACCGTTCAAAAGATCTGGCCAACGTCGCTGCGGTCCGCGCGGCCATCGGCCCGGATTGCGACTTCATGATAGACGCCAACCAGTCATATCGCCCGGAAGACGCCGCTGACATGGCCCACGCCGCAGCGGAACATGACCTGCGTTGGTATGAAGAGCCGATGCGCGTGGATACACCGCTGGCAGAGTGGGACACTCTGGCCCGGACCTCGCCGATCGCGCTGGCAGGCGGAGAGAACCTGCGTGGCGAGGATTTCGCCGTCTGGATCGACCGGGGCGCGCTCAGGGTCTACCAACCTGACATCACAAAGTGGGGTGGCATCACCGGCTGCATGCGCGTGGCCCGCGCGGCACTGGCGGCAGGGGCCGAGTATTGCCCGCATGTTTTCGGCGGCGGCATCGCCAGCCTCGCGTCGCTTCATGCGCTCGCCGCGGCGGGCGGGCCGGGCACGCTTGAAATGGACTGCCACCCCAATGCCGGGCGCGAGCTGATCGTGGGCGACCTGTTGCCGGTCAGCGAAGGCACGGTGCCGCTGACAACAGGCCCTGGGCTTGGCACGGAACTGGACCTGACCGCGCTCAGGCCCTATGCCACTTGGGCATCCGATTTTGAACAAGGAACATGACCAGATGAAAGCCATCCGCGCCCACGCTTTCGGCAACCATGAAAATCTGGTTCTGGACGAGATTCCGGCACCTGAACCGGGGCCCGGCGAGGTCTTGATCGAGATCCGCGCCGCCGGTGTAAATCCAGCCGATACCTACATGCTGACCGGCAATTATGCGATCATTCCAACACTGCCCTATATCCCCGGCGGCGATTGCACCGGTGTTGTTGCAGCGGTTGGTGACGGCGTTACCTCGGTCGCGTTGGGCGACCGCGTCTTTGTCAGCGCGGCGCTAGGGCGCGATCTGACCGGGTGTTATGCCGAATACGTTTGCGCCCGGCGGAAGACGTACTGGCGTTGCCGGATGGCGTCAGTTTTTCCCAAGCGGCGGCACTGGGCGTGCCTTATGTCACCGCCCATATTGCGCTCTTTACTCGCGGCCGGGCGCAGGCGGGCGAAACGGTCTTCATCCACGGTGCCAGCGGCGCGGTCGGGACGGCTGCAATCCAACTGGCCCGCCGTGCCGGGCTGCGGGTCATCGGCAGCGCTGGCAGCGAAGCGGGCCTTGCGCTACTTTCCTCGGAACGGGTCGATCTTGCGGTCAATCACAACGAAGACGGCTATCTGGATCAGGTCCGCGCGGCAACGGCAGGAAATGGGCCTGATCTGATTCTGGAAATGCTCGCCGATGTGAACCTTGCGGCGGACATGCAGCTTGCCGCCACGTTCGGGCGTATTGTCATCATCGGCTGTCGCAGTGACGTCACCGTCTCGCCACGCGTGGCGATGATGAAGGAACTCGACATCGCCGGAACCGCCGTTTGGAATGCCCCCCGCGATCTGGTCTCAGCCGCACTTGAAAGCATCTCGGCCGGCCTCGCGGATGGCAGCCTGTGCCCGGTCGTGGGCGCGCACTTCCCTCTGGCGGAGGCGGCCAAAGCTCATCTCGCGGTGCTCAGCCCCGGCACGCGGGGAAAGATCGTGCTGACCTGCGAACCCGACGCAGATTGAATGCGAAAACAGGCCTAGTCAGGGCGTAGTTATTCGGATGTTGTCATAGACGGCTTCCGATATTTCCGCACTCATCGCGCGTGCGGGATCATCGGTCTGGGGTTTGGCCCAGCCCCTCAAGAACCGACTTCGGTGCACGGCGCGGCATGTGTTGGCTTGCGCTCAGGGCGGAGCGTCACCGCGACTTGCAGGATGGGCGGGAACCGCCCGAACACCCCCTACCCTTTTTCCTTCTTCTCGGCCGCTGCCTTCATTCGCGCCAGAAGATCGGCTTTGGCGGTTTTCTGGCCAAACGGGTTCTTCTCGGTGCCTTTTGCGTTGTGTTCATTGTGGCGGGGCTTGTTTTTGCCCATATTCGGTGCTCCCGATTTTGAGTAATCCATGGTTCAGACCTTTCGCAGACGCTGCGCCTGTCATGCCTGAAATGGCATATGCTCCACAAGGCCGGAGTTTCGCAGCCTGTCCATAAGACAATCACAAGACCCGATCCGTTGGTTCTCCCACAAGCCGCGCGGTACGCGGCTCATCTGGCGGCGTCCGTGCGGCGGCACTCTTGGCGCGCATTGGCGGCCTCTATCCGCTTCCCAAGAAGGGCAAGACGGTGTAGGCAAACCGATCCTTGGAGGTTTGGGACAGATCATGGCGCAGAATGCCACCATTTATAAAATCGAGCTGTCGGTCTCTGACATGGATCGCCACTATTATGAGACCCATAAACTGACGGTTGCGAAACATCCCTCGGAAACCGATGAACGAATGATGGTGCGTATCGTCGCCTTTGCCCTGAATGCCCATGAGCATCTTGAGATGACCAAAGGACTGTCCACCGGTGACGAGCCGGATATCTGGCGCAAGAGCCTGAGTGGCGAGATTGATCAATGGATCGCGCTTGGCCTGCCAAGTGATAAAATCATCCGCCAATCCTGCAACAAGGCTGCGAACGTCATTGTCTATGCCTATGGCGGGCGGGTTGCGGAAATGTGGTGGGACAAGATCAAGAACAGCACCACCCGTTTCGACAATTTGCAGGTCATGAATTTCACACAGACCGACACGGACGCCTTGTCGAAACTGGCCAGCCGCGCAATGAAGCTACAAATCAATATTCAGGACGGTGAGGTGATGGTCAGCGTTGACGACAACCTCGTCTATGTCACACCCGAAGTCTGGAAGGGCGCGCAATAGAGCCAAGGCAGAACGCCCAGATATCATTTGGTTATCTGTCCGCCGCCAAATGAATCAGGGTTGATCGCCAGCAGATCAACCGTGTTCGTCCGCGACAGCGCCAACTTTGAACACACCGCCTCCGAAGGCAGGTTTCCCGTGCGGATCCCGGTAAAGCATTGCGACAACCCCAGCTTCTGCCGAACATCACGCAGGACCATTGACCCCAAAACAAGCGCGATCCCCTCGCCGCGCCGTCGGGCATCCGTCGTCAGCATACCCCACCACACCATTCCACTTTTTTCATGGGCGTCATGGAACTGGGCGACAGCCGCCGCCGCACCGACCGCACGCCCATCTTGGTCCTTCGCATAGAGAAAGACGCTCGGCCTTTGGAGGCCCCGCAGGAATGATCCCATGGGCAGAAAGACATCACAGCTTTGGGTAAGACGGTCGAGGTTCCTCAGATCGTCTATCGTCGTATCCGCCGATATTGCGCAGGCGTTAAGGTCGGCGGGCAATTCACGTTTGCTCAGAATGTCATCAGCGGCATCAAACGTCGCCGCCGCCCCCTCCCAGTGATCGTAGACATCTGTCACCAAGCCTGCGCGCTCCAACGCTGCACGGCGCGTTTCAAGGTGTTCCCTTGGCAACCCGTCAAGCGGCGCAGCCCCTTGCAGACGCGCAAGTGCAATCTGCTTTTCAAGGTTGTCCTCGCTATATTCGGCAAGCCCCACAACACGGCCGTGACACGTGTATTCGGGGTTATCACGCAACAGGAGCCAAAAATGATCGGCACGCATCTGAAGACGTTGCTGATCGGAACTGCCAAAATACTCGGGATCGGTTTTTTGCATCATTCCAGCATTTGATTGATCCCCGGCGGTGTCAAGAAATCATCAAGTGTGAATGACCGTTCTGCCTCCTTTGTTTCGATAACGAATGCTCCGGCGGCAGGACGGTTTCGGCGGCTCTGCCGCGGGCACCGCATCCCAGCCCGCCGACAGGCCAGACGCCAAAACGCCCAATGCCCGACCGACATGATTATAATCATATCAGCGACATGGGTTACCTGATAAACCACGACCAACTTTCATTCTCCGAGGACCAAAATGCTGCCGTTGTTAAGAACCGCCGCCGCCCTGCTATTCCTGTCATTGCCCGCAATGTCATTTGCACAAGTCCTGTCTGTGCAGCCTGTTGCCCCCGGCATCTGGGCGATCGAAGGTCCGGCCGAACAGCGCAACCCTGAAAATCTGGGCAACAACGCCACTTTCGGCCTGATTGAGACAAGCGAGGGATCGGTTCTGGTAGATCCGGGCGGAACTTGGGCCGGGGCCGCGATGCTGCATGATGTTGTTCGAACATTGAGCGACCAACCGGTTGTCTATGTCATCAACACCGGCGGACAGGATCACCGTTGGCTGGGGAACGGGTACTGGAAAGCACAAGGCGCAACCGTGATCGCCGCGCAAGACGCCATCACCGACCACAAGGACCGTGGTTCCTTGCAGCTTACCATGCTGTCACAACTGGTTGGCGATGGGCTGACGGGGACCGAACCGGCCTATGCAAATGTGACCTTTGACCACGACCATACCCTTGAGCTTGGTGGACGCCGGATCGAAATTCACCACGTTGCGGCGGCGCATACCCCGGGGGACAGCTTCGTCTGGGTGCCGCAGGAACGCACGGTCTTCACAGGTGATATCGTCTATATAGGGCGGATCGTCGGCGTCATGGAGTTTTCGGACAGCGCATCCTGGCTGGAGGCCTTCGCGGCCATCGAAGCCCTGAACCCTGCGCATCTGGTGCCGGGACATGGCCCCGCCACGACGCTTGCACGCGCGCAGGCGGACACGCGCGACTATCTGCAAAATCTTCGTGACCGAATGCGGACCTACATAGACGATGGCGGCGACATCACAGGATCTGTCGAGGTCGATCAGAGCGGTTTTGCATATCTTGAACAATTCGAAGCGCTTGCGCGCCGCAACGCACAAACGGTCTTTGAACAAATGGAATGGGAATAGCGCATGTCTCTTGCAAAACGAACCTTGCCCGCGGCCCTTTTGATCGCCCTGATCCCCGCCTTTGCGCTGGCGCAGGGCCACGGTAACGCAAACGGCGCGGGAAACGCGCACCAGCATGGCGACGCGACAGCCCCCTACGCAGGCTTTGAACAA
Organism: Alphaproteobacteria bacterium; assembly: GCA_030425395.1. GTDB lineage: Bacteria > Pseudomonadota > Alphaproteobacteria > Rhodobacterales > Rhodobacteraceae > JAUIAS01. The sequence continues at coordinate 137,432 of JAUIAS010000006.1, read as the reverse complement.
CGCGCCATCAAAAGCCTTTCGGAGGAGGACATCGCCCAAATCCGGCAAGGCGGCGGCTGGGGGCTTGCCCTTCCGGCAGAGCTGAACGGCAAGCCCGGCCCGGCGCATCTGCTTGAACTCAGCGATGAACTGGGGCTGACAGCGGACCAGGTCGACGCGATAACCGCGCTCTATCAGGAGATGCGCGCAGAGGCCATCGCGGCGGGTGACCGCTTTATCGCCGCCGAAGCCGCCCTGAGCACCGCATTCGCCGGTTCCGACCTGTCGCAAGACGCGCTGCGCAAGCTGCTTGCCGAAGCCGCAGATGCCCGCGCCGCGCTGCGCTTTGTCCATCTCTCCAAACACCTGTCCACACCGCAGATGCTCAGCGCCGACCAAATCCGGAAATACCAGATCCTGCGCGGCTATGCGGACGATCCATGCGCCAAGGTGCCCGAAGGCCACAACCCCACCATGTGGCGCCACCACAACGGGTGCGAATGAGGTCAACCACGAGCAACACCGTTCCCCGATTCAAGCCTCCGGGAATGCGGGGAACAGGAGGTGGTGGATGTGGGGATGGGCGGAATGCAGAAGTTTGATGCGACCGCGAAAACCTTGAACGATCACGACAATAGCAGTCATTCAGACCCGCCCAAGGTATCGCTACCTGAACCAGCCTTTCGCCGCGGCAGCCGCCGACGTCTCACTTGCGGACTTTGCCGATCTTCGGTTTCTAGCCACTGCTGACGCAGAACGATTTTGCAAGCGCGAAAGGTGCTTCGCTGCAATGCAGCCCCAAGCCATGCACCGGGCATTGGAAGTCGCGAACCGACACGAAATCAAACCGACCGTTCGCTTCGATATCGCTTGAAAAACAAGCAACCGGGACCAAGCTGCCCATCTGCAAGCTGTGCTTTGCTCGCGCAGAAAGTTGTCACCGGAGCAGGAACACCCTTTCAGGATCGCATCCACTTGACCAAATCGGTCGTTTGCCAACGGCGGTCGGTTGGCCCGGTCGAGGTCAGACGTTGACAGCAACTTCAAAGTGCCTGCGCAGCGCGAGGCCAAGTGCGGTGATGGCCGGTGGTGGATTGGCCGAGCGCAGATACGCGATGCCGATTGCGACACTCCAGAACGCCCCTTCCGTTTCCAGCCGGTCGAGACCTGCCCGACGCGCATCCGGCAATACCACGGACGGCACGCTTGCCAGGTAAGGCCCGCTCTTCAGCAGCTTGAAAATGGCGTCCAGCGCGTTGCATTCGATGGCGGCAACGGGAGGGGAGACATTGTTCGCCGCGAAAAACCCGGCAACACGCTGGTATCCCATGGCGTCGTCGCTAAAGAATATCCACGGATAGGTCGCGAGTTCGCTGACCTTGACAGCCGATGACCCGGCTAGGTCATGTTCCGCGCTGGCAAGAATGATGTTTTCGACCTTGACGAACTCCTCAGTTACCAGACGCCGATGGTCCGGAAAGTTTAGAGCGGTGCAGATCACGTCCAGATCCCCATCAAGCAGCGCCTGATAGTTCTTTTCCATGCTATTGAGCAGAACACGCAGTTGCAGGCTGGGACGGGCGTTCTGAAAGGCGGTGATCGCCGGGGCCAGAACCTCGATGGAACTGGGGCCGACACCCAATGAAATCTTGCCTTCAGCCCCTGTCTGCAAAGCATTGATTTCAGAGAATATCTGATTGGAGTGTCGCTCGATCGCCATGGCACGGTCAAAGACCGCATTGCCGAAACGGGTGAGCTGAAAAGACTTGGGCGTACGCTCGATGAGCCGAACGCCGAGGCGATCTTCGAGCAGTTGCACGCTGCGTGACAAGGCCGGTTGGGTGACGTTCAAGGCTTCGGCCGCGTTGGTAAAGTTCCTGTGCCTCACGACTGCCAGGAATGCCCGCAACTGGCGCGAGTCAATTCGGGACAGTGCATCAAGCGCATCGCCCGGTGCATCAGGGGCACTGCCCCCAATGTGTTTGTCATCAGCATTCATCATTCTTGGTGCCCGATTTTCCCAATTCGCAACCCGTTGCAGCAACACTATGCAAATCCGCAGGCTCAACAATAAAAAATTGTAATGATTAAATGCCGAGGTTCGATTGGACGACGGATGGGCAACTCCGTCACGATCCCTGCAAAATGGAGGGATTCATGCCATCTATCGATCCGAACACCGGACTGGAGTTCTTTGATTTGTCCCAGCCCTGGGGGCATGGGACACCGGTCTGGCCGGGCTATCCGGGCGTCACCATCGAACGCGGGTCGTTCCACGCGCTGATGGGTACGCTGACCCAGCGGTTTTCGACCACGATGCACGCATCCACCCACGTGAACGCGCCGCTTCATTTGGTGCCGATGGCAGCGCCGATTGGTGCAGTTCCGCTGAACCATTTCTTTGGACCCGCCGTCGTGTTGGGTGTCGATGTCGGCAAATGGGACCTGATCGAGCCTGAGCATCTTGAAGCCTGCGGAGTCGAAATACAGGCGGACGACATCGTTTTGATCAACACGGGCTGGCATCATCAGTATGGTGACAATCAGCCCTATTATGCACATGCACCCGGTCTTAGCCTGGCTTCGGCGCAATACCTGATCGACAAGGGCGTCAAGCTGGTCGGCATCGATACCGCAGCCATCGACCATCCCCTTGCGACATCACTGGGGCCGCAGCGCGGCGGCCCTTTGCTGCGCCGATTGGCCTGCGAATATCAGGCGGAAACCGGCATCGACCCTTCAGAACAATTCCCCGAATGGCAACCGGCGCACAGAGTGCTCCTGCAGGCGGGCATTCCCACGATCGAGGATCTGGGCGGCGAACTGAGCGACATTTCAAACCAAAGACTGACGGTCGTGGCCACGCCCTATCGCTGGAAAGAAGGGGATGCGAGCATCGTGCGGGTCGTCGCAATCCGCGATCCCAATGCGTCTGAACCGGCCAAGACAGCGCAAGTCGCCCATCACGATCTGACCCATGACTGGGGGTATGACGTAAATATGTGGCCGGGGAAGAACCCTGTGCACGATTTCAAGCGGCATCAGTTCCATGCCCGCGACGGCGCGTTTGTGTTGCATATGAGCACGGTGATGCATCGCGGCACCCACATGGACTGCCCCCTGCACGTGCTGGCCGGAACCCATGACATCACCGGGTTTGACCTGTGGAAATTTTATGGAACCGGCGTGGTCGTTTCCATTCCCAAGAAACGCTGGGAAGTGATCACGGCCGCTGACCTCGAAGCAGCAACACCGGAAATCCGGCCGGGCGACATCGTCATGATCAATACCGGATATCACAAACACTACGGCGACAATCCCGACTACTACGCCTATTCACCAGGCCTCTACAAAGAGGCCGCGGAATGGCTTGTTGAAAAGGGCGTCAAGCTGGTTGGCATCGACGTTCAGGCGCTCGACCATCCGCTGGGCACCTATCTCGGCCCCCACGGGCCAGGGCCTATGCAGCCAAGCCTGATCGACGAATACAAGGCTGAAACCGGGCGCAACATGATCGATGATTTCCCCCATTGGGAACCCGCGCACAAGATCATGATGACAAACGGCATTCCGGGGATCGAGAACATCGGCGGCGATCTCGATGCGTTGTCCGGCAGGCGGCTGACCTTCGCGGCCTTTCCCTGGAAATGGCAGGGCGGCGACGGATCGTTCGTGCGTGTCGTGGCGTTTGAAGACCCGATCATCAGTCAAAACCCGGAGGACGCATAAATGGACGTGGTTAAGCTGACCGACATCTCGGCCTACGAGGCACCGGGCCATCACGGCATGGTCGCCTCGACGCTGCAGGGCAAGAACGCCTCCCCGAACGAACATTTCTGGGTAGGATTCTCCATATTCCTTCCCGGTGGCGGGGCCACGACGGCAGCCTCCCCCACCGAAAAGGTCTATGTCGTGCTGAGCGGTGAAATCACCGTCATCACCGATACCCAGACCGTGACCTTGGCAGCGATGGATTCCTGCCGGATCGCAGCCGGAGAGGCGCGTTCTATCGAAAACAGAAGCAGGGACGCGGCGCGCATTATTGTGATCAGCGCCAACGCAGAACCGGGGGACAAGACATGATCAATTCCACCGATCTTTTCCGCCTTGATGGCAAATCCGCAGTGATAACTGGCGCAACGGGGGCGCTTGGCCACGCTGCCGCGCGGGCGCTTGCCCAGGCCGGTGCCCGCCTGACGTTGACCGCCGGATCCGAGGATGCCCTTGCCGAGATGGCTTCAGATCTGACAGCCGAAGGGCACGATGTGCGCACCGTCGCACGCCGCCCGGACGTGCTTGAGGATGCCAAGACCATTGCCGAAATCGCCGGTGATGTCGACATCCTGATCTGCGCCGCAGGCACCAACAAACCGGCCCCCATCGACAAGATGCCGGTCGAGGAATGGGAAGAGGTGATGGACGCCAATATCCGTGGCTCCTGGCTGATGTGCAAGGCGATTGGCCCACGCATGATAGAACGCGGGCAAGGTGGCAAGATGATCCTGATATCTTCGGTGCGCGGCCGTCACGGCAGCCCGTTGGGCTACACGTCCTATTGCACGTCCAAGGGGGCGGTCGACGGTCTAACCCGCGCGCTTGCGCTGGAGTGGGGGCCGCACCGCATCAATGTGAACGCCATCGGGCCGACCGTCTTCCGTTCGAAGTTGACGGAATGGATGTTCGACGATGAAAGAACCGGTGGGCAGCAAAATGTCCCCGCCCTGAAGCGGATCCCGCTCGGGCGGCTGGGCGAACCGGAAGACCTACAAGGTATCCTGCTCTATCTCAGTTCCCCGGCATCGGATTTCTGCACCGGACAGATCATCTATGTCGATGGCGGCTATACGGCGGGCTGAGGGATGCAGGACATGCGCATAGCCGTGATCGGTGCCGGGTTGATGGGCCACGCCATCGCCTACATGCTTGCTGCGGCAGGTCATCCGGTTGCGTTGCAGGACCCCAGCGATGCATCACTGGCAAGCGTTCCGGAACGGTTTGCCCGGATTGCCGAAACGCTGAGGGACGGAAACGATGTCATTAACCGCGTTACTATGCACGCGAACCTTGCCGACGCCGTTGATGGCGTCGGATTGGTCATCGAAGCGGCACCGGAAAAGCCCGCGCTGAAACAGGCGCTCTTTGCAGAACTTGATACGCTGACCGGACCGGATGTCATACTCGCCAGCAACACCTCGGTAATTCCGATCGGTAGGGTTTCCGAAAAAGTACAACACAAGTCCCGGGTGCTGGGCACCCATTTCTGGAACCCGCCGCATATCGTTCGGTTGGTTGAAGTTGTTCAGACCGATCACACGTCGACCGCCGCCGTCGAACAGACAATGGCCGTTCTGGCCAATGCCGGGATGTCGCCGGTGCATGTCAAGAAGGATGTGCCCGGCTTTATCGGCAACCGGCTTCAACACGCCCTCAAACGCGAGGCCATTGCCTTGGTCGCAAGCGGGGTCTGCGACGCGAAGACGCTGGATTTCGTGGTGCGCGAAGGTTTCGGTGCCCGGCTTGGCGTTCTTGGGCCGCTCGAACAATCCGACATGATCGGCATGGCGCTGACGCTCGATATCCACGAGGTGCTGATGCCACATCTCGACACCACCGCTGTCGCGCACCCGCTTCTTCGAGAAAAAGTGGAGAACGGCGAAACAGGCATGGCGGCGGGCCGCGGCTTTGCCGAATGGACGCCAACAGAAGCGCAGGAGGTTCGCGATCGCTTTTCCCGCTTCATGGCCGAGCGCGCGGCGGAAAAACGCTCAGGGAAATCAGGTTCGGCGTAGAGACGCGCCAACATCATTCCGGGAGGAAAAAGAATGAAAACGGAACACACGAAACGGCGCAAGGCGATCTTGGGCGCATTGGGAGGCGCCCTGATTGGGGCATTTGCCGCGACCGCTCAAGCCGACACGATCCAGTTGAAATTCTCGACAATGGAACCGCCGAGCGGGCCGATGGTGAACTGCTTTACCCTGCCTCTGCTGGAGGAGTTGAAAGCCGAGACAGGCGGCATGATCGAGATCGAGACCTATATGGGCGGCACCGGATTTGCCCATCCGCTCCGCCAGTATGAACAGGTCGCGCGGGGGGTAATGAACATCTCGCAGGGCGTACTTAGCTACACGCCTGGGCAATTTGCGATGACCGAGATCGCGACCATGCCACTTCTGGTCGATGATCCCGAGGTGGTGTCGAATGCAATCAACAAGCTTGCACCCGAGTATTTGGCCGACGAGTTTAAGGGCATCCACCTGATGGCGATCCTTGTGACGCCGCCGCTCTACGTACACACACGCGCCGCCGCAACGACGCTGGACGATCTTGCCGGTAAGCGTATCCGTTCGACCGGGTCGGGGGCGAACGCCTTTCTAGAGGCATTGGGGGCGATCCCGGTCCAGATGCCGGCCCCAGCCATATATGAAAATCTGCAAACCGGCGTCATCGACGGCGCGCTGTCGGAATACTTGGCGCTGCGCTCGTTCAGGATCGGTGAAGTGGCCGAGAACCATCTTCTGGTGAATACCACGGCGGCGCTTCTGTTTCTGGGGATGAACAAGACCACGCTGGACTCCCTGCCGACGGAGACCCAAGAGCTGATCAAGGCCAAGTATAGCGGCTCGGAAATCGGCGCGCGCGCATCGGCGTGTTGGAAAAAGCTGGGCGATGGTGTCGCGGAGCACCTGAAGTCGGCAGGGCACGTCTTTGCCGAATTGTCGGTGGCTGACCGGGCCAAGGCAGAAGCGATTAGTGCAGAGGTTACCGAAGCATACATTGTCGAACTTGAGGCGCAGGGCAAACCCGCGCGTGCATTCTACGAGGCTCTGATGGCCGAAATCGCGGCTCAGAAATCGAACTAAAACACAAAAGGCGTTCCCAGCCATGAGTCCCCTTCTTGTCGGCTTGATCGGAACCGTGGTGCTGCTTGTCATAGTGGCGCTTCGGGCTCCGCTTGGCCTTGGTTTGCTGACCACGGGTTTTGCAGGCCTTTGGTATCTTCATGGCTGGGACACCGCCGTTTATGTATCGTCGACAGCGCCGGTCACGGCGCTGAGCAGTCACACCCTTTCGGTCCTGCCGCTGTTCATCCTAATGGGTGCCATGGCGGTGCGCGGCGGGCTTGCCGAGGCGCTCTACAAGGCCGCTTACGGGTTCGTTGGAAAACGTCCCGGCGGGCTGGCCATCGCCAGTATCGGAGCCTGCGGTGGTTTTGGCGCGATCTGCGGATCGAGCTTGGCAACTGTCACAACAATGGGTCGGATAGCCGTTCCCGAAATGCTCAAATACGGCTATGACAAACGGCTGGCTACCGGGGCTGTCGCTGCCGGGGGGACATTGGGCATTCTGATCCCGCCATCCCTGCCAATGATCATCTATGCCACGGTCACGGAAACCTCGGTCGGAAGACTTTTTGCAGCCGGAATGATACCCGGTCTAATCGCCGTGCTAGGCTATATGGCAGCCGTCTGGGTCTGGGCGCGGTTCGAGCCAGGTATTGGCCCGGTTGGACGCACCTTCTCGTGGCGTGAAAAACGTGGGCTATTGCGGGGTGTCTGGGGCATCGTTCTGCTGTTTGCCGTCGTCATGGGCGGCATCATAGGCGGGTTCTTCTCACCGACTGAAGGCGCTGCCGTCGGAGCTTTCGGAGCAGCCGCACTTGGTGCTTTCAACGCGCCGGATATAAAAACCTACTGGTCGAACCTTATCCACGCTGTGACCGAGACGGTTCAAACCTCGGCCATGCTGTTCTTTGCCATCATCGGGATCGCCGTGTTCGAATACTTTCTGCAAGCCGCGCGTGTCCCGCAGGGCGTAGAGCAATTTGTCCTGAGCCTCGGGCTGGGACCGATTGGGGTTATGGCCCTGATCGTCATCGTTCTGATCCTGCTCGGATGCGTGCTGGATTCCATCGCAATTCTCTTCATCATCACCCCGCTTATTTTCCCGATCGTGGTCGCCAACGGCTATGATCCGATCTGGTTCGGGATCATCATGATCATGGTCGTCGAGTTCGGTCTGATCACCCCTCCGATAGGGATGAACGTCTTTGTCCTCTCGAAGATCATGCCGGATGTGACCACCTGGACGATCTTTCGTGGCGTGATGCCTTTCTTTGCGGCCGACATTGTCCGGATCGGTGTTCTGTTGATTTTCCCGGCGCTATCTCTTTGGCTGCCAACGCTGCTGTTCGGGGAGTAAGGTTCATGTTTCACCAGATGCTCGACTGGATCGACCGTATCCTGACCGCCATCGCCGGTCTGGCTCTGGTCATGATGATGATGGTTGTCGTGGTCGAAATTGCCGGGCGCAACCTTGGGATCTTTCACATCCTGTCCACGCCTGAGCAGATCACGTTTTACATGATGTTTCTCGGGTTTTTCGGTCTGGTGCGCTGCTTTCGGGCTGAAGGTAACATTGTTGTCGATCTCGCGACCCAAAACCTGTCCGAACGCTCGATAAAGCGGATCGACGGGTTCTGGACCCTTCTGACCGCCGCAATCATTCTTCCCCTCGCCGTGCTGTCATTCAGAGACGGGCTGACCCTTCACGGCTATGGTCAACGATCCGAAGTGCTGGGCATTTCACCGCTGGTACATCACACGATCGCGGCAATCGGGCTGTCGCTGACCGCACTGGTCTGCGTGATCGTCGGGGTTCGTCTGATGCTGGGTGCCAGTCGTGATGGCCCGGGCAGCACGGGATACGAATAATGGCCGAGGTGAGGAACATCCTGTTCATCATGGCGGACCAACTGCGCTGGGATTACCTGTCCTGCTACGGTCATCCGCACCTGAAGACCCGCAATATTGACAAGCTGGCCGCGAAGGGTGTCCGTTTCGACCGCGCCTTCGTCCAGTCGCCGGTTTGTGGCCCGTCCCGGGCATCCTTCTACACCGGGCGCACGGTGTTCAGCCACGGTTCGACATGGAACCGGGTGCCTTTGCCCATAGGGGAATACACAATCGGGGACTACTTGCGGCCCGCCGGCATGCGCTGCGCGGTCGTCGGCAAGACGCACATGACCCCGGACCCTGATCTGTCGGGTCGGTTTGGACTGACTCCCAAGACGGAAATCGGCATGCTTCTGGGCGAACCCGGGTTCGAGCCCTACGAACGTGACGATGGAATTCATCCCGACAAGATGGTGCGGGCGAAACCCGAACTGACCTACAACGCCTGGCTGCGCAGCAAGGGATACGGAGGTGACAATCCCTGGCACGAATACGCAAATGCGGCGGAAGGTCCTGATGGCGAGATCCTGAGCGGCTGGTCGCTGAGAAACAGCAAGCTGCCCGCCCGCGTCGCCGAAGAACACTCCGAGACGGCTTATATGACGGATCGTGCGCTGGACTTCATCAATGAAACCGGAGATCAGCCCTGGCTCTTGCATCTGAGCTATATCAAGCCGCACTGGCCCTACATGGCACCATCCCCCTATCACGACATGTTCGGGCCCGCGCATATTCTTCCCGTCAATCGCAGCGAAGAAGAACGGGAAACGGGGCATCCGGTTTTTCGCGCCTTCATGGAGATGGGTGTCTCGCAGACCTTCTCGGAACCGGGCGTGCGCGAAACCGTTCTGCCGGCCTATATGGGGCTGATTCACCAGATCGACGACCACCTCGGGCGGCTATTTGAAGCGCTGGAAGAGCGCGGCCTGATGGACAACACGATGATCGTGTTCACGTCGGATCACGGGGATTATCTGGGCGATCACTGGATGGGCGAGAAAGAGCTGTTCCACGACTGTTCGATGCGCGTGCCGCTGATCATCTACGATCCGCGCGCGCAGGCCGACGCCGCGCGTGGGCATGTTTGCCAGGACTTTGTCGAGGCCATCGACCTTTTGCCGACATTCCTCGATGTAATGGAGATGGAGGTGCCGTCACACCGGCTGGAAGGTCTGAGCCTCAGGCCCTTGCTTGAAGGTCTGCGCCCTGACAATTGGCGCGATCATGCGTTCTCCGAGATCGACTACGGGTTCTACAGGGCTGTAGAAACGCTTGATATCCCGCTGGAGCAGGCCCGTGGCTATGCTTTCAGGACGGAACGCTGGAAGTATGTATACTTCAAGGGCATGCGCGCGCAGCTTTTCGATCTGGAAGCGGACCCGGATGAACTCATCGACCTTGGCGACGATCCGGAACTTGCGGATGTTTGCCAGGACCTTCAGCGCCGCCTTCTGGAGCGTCTGACCAATCGCCGCAACCGCGTCGGTCTACCCGACAGCGCCGTTGCCCCGATGCGGCCGCACAATTCCAAAAGCGGCGTCGTGATTGGGCAATGGTGATGAAAGTTCTTGCAGCAATACCCGTACCGACATCGCCGCTCTGTGCTTGAATGGCTGGTTTCCGCACCGCCGTGCAGAGCAAAAGACAAGCCAAGCGCAACACTTTCTCGGCTGCGAACGCGCGCAGCTAAGAAGGGCGATGGCCGCCTTGGGCTCCCTGCCGCCATCCGCCTAGAGACCATAGTGCATCCGTTTGCAACCACCGAATGTCCTGATTCCCGACTATCCCATTGGTAAGGAGGACAAATCTGAGCGCAGCCAATGGCTGCTTCTGGCCAGCGAACCAAGCTCGACCTTCTCAGCCGCTGAAAGGCGGTTCCGAGCCCCGAGTAACCGATGCTGCAAATTGTACGAACGACTGCTTCGGTCAGAGTAACTGGAAAAAGCTAAATGGAGGTCCGGCTAGCTTGCAGCCATGCGCTCATCGTCAAAACAGAAAGCGGTTACCCATTCGGTGTTCAACACTCCAAGTTTGGCACAGGCCGCTTGTGATGCCATGTTTTCCGCTTTAATGCCCGTGTTGAAGGCCCGCATGCCCTCAACTTCCCACATATGTTTGATCGCCAACGCCCCTAGCCATGCGGCAAGCCCCCGACCGCGGCAATCTTCGCGAGTGGCAAGCACACCCCAAAATGCCTCGTTCTCTCGGGGGGTGTTCCGAGAATGCATCGCATAGGAAGCTGCGGTTGCAGCTGGAGACCCGTTTCGATCCAAAGCGACCAAATTTATGCCCGGAATGACAGTGCCCCGCATAACCTCACCGGGCATCGCACTTAGACCACATGCCTGACAAAGGTCTACCGTCGCCCGGACGATGTTCTCCGGAGTTGAGGCGTCCAGCTGCACGATTTCCAAGTCCGAAGGTGGTGCCCTTTTGTTCAGTAGAGATCGGCTTGCCTCGTAGGCGGCCCGCTCGCCACGATGGTAAAGGCTTTGTGCGGTTCGGAACCCTCTTTTTTCCAGATCGCCCAACAGTTGGGACACATGATCCTTGGGAAAATAGAAACTCATGCCCAAGCCTTGCAGTCGCGCAAGACTGGCCAAAATTTCTGCGCAGTCTTCTCTCGGATCGCTAAGCGATACGACGGTTCCGTAGTAGGCGAAACGCGGATTGCCTTTGACAATTTGCCAAAGATCCTCGCCCCGACGAAGAAGCGCGCGGTGCTCAGGATTGCCGAAAAGCTCGGAGTAGGACATCGATTTTATCGACCACTCTGCTGGTTGATTCTTGCTTGTACACGCACCTTAAGCGCGGAAGACAATTCGTGAGAAGTAGACTTTAGCGCGGCCGCAGCGAATTCACACTTCGTCCCGCGACCATACCATCGACCCATGTGAATGCGGCGGAATGCACGAACGTCCGCAATGCGGGCAGCGCCCGCGTCATCCTTAAGGTGGACCGGAGGTCGGCTTCGGGCCGTAACCCTCCCAAACGCAACAAAAAACGCCGCGGAGACCGCGGCGTTTTCTGGTTTCAAGGCCTCTGCCGGATCAGGCGAGGTCGTAGCGGTCTGCGTTCATCACCTTGGTCCATGCGGCGACGAAGTCGGACACGAAACGTTCGGCCCCGTCGTCCTGGGCATAGACTTCGGCATAGGCCCGCAGGATCGCGTTGGAGCCGAACACGAGGTCCGCGCGGGTTGCTGTCCACTTGGTTTCGCCTGTGGCACGGTCGCGGATGTCATAGCTGTTGGCACCGGTGGGCACCCAGCTATAGGCCATGTCCGTCAGGTTCACGAAGAAGTCCGTGCTCAGCGCGCCCGCGCGGTCGGTAAAGACCCCATGTCCGGTGCCGCCGTGGTTGGTGCCGAGCACCCGCATCCCGCCGACGAGGGCGGTCATGTCCTTGGCGGTCAGGCCCATGAGCTGTGCCCGGTCGAGCATCATCTCTTCGGGGCTGACGACATAGTCCTTCATCTGCCAGTTGCGGAACCCGTCCGCCTTGGGTTCGAGAACGTCAAAGGACGCGGCATCGGTCATCTCGTCGGTGGCGTCGCCACGACCCGGTGCAAACGGAACGGTTACGTCATGACCCGCCGCCTTGGCCGCCTGTTCGATACCGACGTTACCGGCCAGAACGATCACGTCGGCAATGGATGCGCCGGTTTCGCCCGCGATACCTTCGAGAACGCCCAGAACACGCGCCAGACGCTCCGGTTCGTTGCCTTCCCAGTCTTTCTGGGGGGCCAGACGGATGCGCGCACCATTGGCACCGCCGCGATAGTCGGACTGGCGGAAGGTCCGCGCGCTGTCCCATGCGGTGGCAACCATGTCGGCAACGCTCAGACCGCTTGCCGCGATCTTGGCCTTCACCGCGTCCACGTCATAGTCGCTGTTGCCAGCGGGAACCGGATCCTGCCAGACCAGCGTTTCCGTCGGCGCATCGGGGCCGACATAGCGCGTGTTCGGGCCAAGGTCGCGGTGGGTCAGCTTGAACCACGCGCGGGCAAAGCAATCGTCGAAATAGGCCGGGTCGGCCATGAACTTTTCGCAGATGCCGCGATAGATCGGGTCGACCTTCATCGCCATGTCGGCATCGGTCATCATCGGCATGACACGCTTGGTCGCATCCGTGGGATCGACGGGCATGTCCTCTTCCTTGATGTCGATGGGACGCCACTGGTTGGCACCGGCGGGGGACTTGGTCAGTTCCCACTCATAGCCGAACAGCAGCTTGAAATAACCCATGTCCCATTTTGTCGGCTCGGTTGTCCACGCGCCCTCGATGCCCGAGGTCACAGCGTTGGTGGCCTTGCCGTCAAGGTTCGGGTTCATCCAGCCGAGGCCTTGCGTTTCGATGCCTGCCGCCTCGGGTTCCGCACCCAACGCGCCCGCGTCGCCATTGCCGTGCGCCTTGCCGACGGTATGACCACCACAGGTCAGCGCCGCGGTTTCTTCGTCGTCCATCGCCATACGGGCAAAGGTTTCACGCACGTGCAGCGCGGAACGCGCCGGATCGGGTTCGCCGTTCACGCCTTCGGGGTTCACATAGATCAGACCCATCTGAACCGCAGCAAGCGGATTTTCCATGGTGTCCGGCTTGTCGAGGCTGCCATAGCGGTTGTCGGATGGGGCCAGCCATTCTTTTTCCGCGCCCCAATACGTGTCTTTTTCAGGGTGCCAGATGTCTTCGCGGCCAAAGGAGAAGCCAAAGGTTTTCAGGCCCATGTCCTCATAGGCCAAGGTTCCCGCCAGCAGGATCAGGTCAGCCCAAGAAATCTTGTTGCCGTATTTCTTCTTGATGGGCCACAGAATGCGGCGCGCCTTGTCGAGGTTGCCGTTGTCGGGCCAGGAATTGAGCGGTGCAAACCGGATGTTTCCGGTGCCACCACCGCCGCGCCCGTCGGCCAGACGATAGGACCCCGCCGAATGCCACGCGAGGCGGATCATCAGGCCACCGTAATGGCCGTAATCCGCAGGCCACCAATCCTGGCTATCCTTGAGCAGATCCTTGACGTCGGACTTGAGCGCCTCAACGTCCAGATCCTTCAGCGCTTCGCGGTAGTCAAAGCCGCTCAGCGGGTTCGTCTTGGTATCGTGCTGGTGCAGAATGTCGAGGTTGAGGGCATTTGGCCACCATTCAACCACGTCCTGCCGCGCGGCAGTATTCCCGCCGTGCATCACCGGGCATTTGCCACTGTTGTCGATATCGTTTCCGTCCATGGTATTCTCCGCTCCTAGACTGCGCGTTTCCGACAAGCAGGCAGAGTATCCATCCCCGTTGATCTGCACCGTTGCAGTATCAACCAGCACCCGGAAGAACCGGACGCCGGAATATCGGTGATCTGGAGCCTCTCCCCGCTCTCTCTGGAATCGTTCTAACAAACCTTGACCATTATTATAAGTTAGTTCTTTTGAATTTTATGATAACTTTTGGTTATGTATTTGCAGGTCTTTCCTTCCCCCGTTTCGCGCGCCACTGTGGACACGCCGCAACCAAAGGACGGATCATGCCCCAAGCAGTGACAGCAGACGACATTTCCCGCGTTGGAATTGCAGGGGGCGGCTTGATCGGCATGTCATGGGCTGCGCTTTATCTTGGCCAAGGTCTGGCGGTATCGGTTCTCGACCCCAACCCCGCCACCGAAAACCGCCTGCGCGACTTTGTGGCCGAGGCGTGGCCACATCTGTCGGCGTTGGGATTGGCCAAATCCGAAACGCCGCCTGCCGCAACCGTTGGCGCGGATCCCGAAATACTACGCGGCGTGCAGTTCGTGCAGGAAAATGGCCCGGATCGAATCGAGGTAAAACGCGCGCTTGTCGCCGAACTGGAAGCCGTGATCGAACCCGATACCCTGATCGCCTCCAGCACATCTTCACTGCGCGCCACCGACATTCAGGCCCGGGCCCGCCACCCTGCCCGCATCCTTGTGGCGCACCCTATGAACCCGCCGCACCTTGTGCCCATGGTGGAACTGGTCGCAGGCGATGCCACCGAACCCGGTGCCGTGGATCTGGCCGAGGCCTTCTATCGCCGTATGCACCGCGTGCCGGTCCGTGTCAGGAAAGAGGTGCCCGGCCATCTGGCTAACCGTCTGACATCCGCGCTCTATCGCGAGGCGGTCCACCTCGTTGCCGAGGGCATCGCCGACGTGGCCGACATTGATACCGCCATCGCCCATGGGCCGGGCATGAGATGGGCCTTGATGGGGCCGCACCTTATCTATCATCTGGGCGGCGGTGCCGGTGGCTATCGCGGCTATCTCGATCACCTTGGTCCCACGCAAGAAACCCGCTGGGCCGAACTGGGTGCCCCCGAACTGACCGCGGACGTCAAGGACGCATTGGTCGCAGGGCTTGACCGGGAACTTGCGACACAGGATCGCGATACGCTGGCCGCGCGGCGCGACGCCGCTCTGGTCGAATTGGCAGCCCTCAAGAAGCGGCATGATTTCTGATCGTTTTACTTCAAAGCGTTACGGGCCACTTCTCATGTAATTTTCAACTTGGCCCCGTCCCACCCGCGCGGTATTGCTTGACGCCCACAGCGACAGGAGAGCCCCCGTGGATCAGACCGCCAACCGGATCGCCCGCACCATCGCGACCGAGATCGCCGCCAGCCCGGAACAGGTGACCGCCGCCGTGGCACTACTGGATGGCGGGGCGACGGTGCCTTTTGTCGCGCGGTATCGAAAAGAGATCACCGGCGGACTGGACGATACACAACTGCGCAACCTGTCGGATCGTCTGTCCTATCTGCGCGATATGGAGGCCCGCCGCGCCACGATCCTCAAGTCGATCCGCGATCAGGGCAAACTGACCGACGATCTGGCCCGCGCAATCGCCGCCGCCGATACCAAGGCGACGCTCGAAGATATCTATCTGCCCTACAAACCCAAACGCCGGACCAAGGCGATGATCGCGCGGGAACGCGGGCTTGAACCACTTCTGCGCGCCATCATGGAAACCCGCTCTGCCCAACCC
This sequence comes from Alphaproteobacteria bacterium, assembly GCA_030425395.1. GTDB lineage: Bacteria > Pseudomonadota > Alphaproteobacteria > Rhodobacterales > Rhodobacteraceae > JAUIAS01. The sequence continues at coordinate 121,735 of JAUIAS010000006.1, read as the reverse complement.
GAAACGCTCGCCGCGGCATTTACTGGCCCGGAAATTCCCGAGGTGCGCGATGCTCTGAACGGCGCGCGCGACATCCTTGCCGAGGAACTGAGCGAAAACGCGGATCTGCTGGGTCGGCTGCGCCAGTTCATGCGCGACACCGCCGTGGTCCGTGCGCGCGTTCAGTCGGGCAAGGAAACCGAGGGGGCCAAGTTTTCGGACTATTTCGATCACACGGAACGCTGGGCCACCATGCCATCGCATCGCGCGCTTGCCGTGCTGCGCGCATCCAAGGAAGAGATCCTTACCGTGGACATCGCCCCCGCCGATGACGAAGGTATGGGGCGGGCGCAGGCCATCACGGCTGCGGCCATCGGGCTGCGCGGAGACGCCCCCGGTGACCTGTGGCTGCGCGATGCCGCGCACTGGACGTGGCGGATCAAACTGAGCCTGACCATGTATATGGATCTGATGACGGAACTGCGCCGCCGTGCCCACGAAGAGGCCATCGCGGTGTTTGCCCGCAACCTGGGCGATCTGCTGCTCGCCGCCCCTGCCGGGGCACGGGCCACGCTGGGCCTTGACCCCGGCATTCGCACCGGGGTCAAGGCCGCCGTCGTGGACGCCACCGGAAAACTGCTGGAAACCGCGACGCTCTATCCCTTTGCCCCCCGCCACGACACGAACGGCACCAGCCAAACCGTGGCTGCCCTGATCGCACGACATGGCGTGGAACTCATCGCCATCGGGAACGGCACAGCCAGCCGCGAAACGGAAAAGCTGGTGGGCCAGATCCTTGCCGACTTGCCCGCGCACTTGACGCGCCCCACCTGCGTCGTGGTGTCGGAAGCAGGTGCCTCGGTCTATTCCGCTTCGGAAACTGCAGCGCGGGAATTCCCCGATCTGGATGTCAGCCTGCGCGGCGCGGTGTCAATCGCGCGACGGCTACAGGATCCGCTTGCCGAGTTGGTCAAGATCGAACCGCAGTCCATCGGGGTCGGCCAGTATCAACACGATGTAGACCAACGCCAGCTTGCCCGGACATTGGAAGCCGTGGTCGAAGACGCGGTGAACGCGGTCGGCGTCGACCTAAATACCGCCTCCGCGCCGCTCTTGTCCCATGTTGCGGGCCTGGGACCATCGCTGGCCCAGTCCATCGTTACCCACCGCGACACGAATGGAGCCTTTGACGCGCGCAAGGACCTGCTCAAGGTCGCAGGTCTGGGTCCAAAGGCGTTTGAGCAATGCGCAGGCTTTCTGCGTATCCGGGATGGCCGCGAGCCGCTGGACGCCTCCGCCGTGCACCCCGAAGCCTATGCCATCGCACGAAAGATCGTGGCCGCCTGCGGCCGGGACTTGCGCGCGGTGATGGGCGACGCCGGTGCCCTGTCACACCTCCGCGCACAGGATTTCACCGACGACCGTTTTGGCCTGCCAACTGTCCGCGATATCCTGAGCGAATTGGAAAAACCCGGCCGCGACCCGCGCCCGGAATTTCGCACCGCCAGCTTTGCCGAAGGCGTCGACACCATCACCGACCTCAAACCCGGCATGCGCCTCGAAGGCACGGTGACCAATGTCGCGGCGTTCGGTGCCTTTGTCGATGTCGGCGTCCATCAAGACGGGCTTGTCCATATCAGCCAATTGGCAGACCGATTTGTCAAAGACCCTCACGAGGTGGTCAAGGCTGGCGATATCGTCTCTGTCCGCGTGACCGAAGTGGATGTCCCGCGAAAACGTATCGGGCTGAGCATGCGCAAACACGACACGCAAACCGCGCGCCCCAAACCCGCACAACCCACCAAGCGTGGCACCCCCAAAACCAAAGCACCCGCGCGCCCTACCCGCGACGGGGCGCTGGGGGCTGCCTTGCGCGACGCGATGAAAACAAGGCCGCGTTGACCCGGCCCGGACGTCCGAACGGGGGCTCTGCCCCCGGCCCTGCGGGCCTCCCCCAGAGTATTTCGAGCCAGAAGAAGCGCAATGGTTTATTAACCTTAACGCGGCGTTGCTTCTTTCTCGTGCCAAATACCCCCGCCGGAGGCGGTCCGACGCATGCTCCGGGAGCTGCGCGTGGTGGATTGTCCAGTCAAGCCGGTGCGCTGGCTTCGCGCATGGCATCAAGGAAGCGCGCGATTTCCTCGATGCTGTTGTAGTGGCAGATGGATACCCGCACGCAGTCGTCAAATCCCAACGGGCCAAGAACGCCGCCCGAGTAATGATCGTTCTTGCGGATGTGCACGCGAATGCCGCGATCCGCCAGGAACTGCACCAGATCGGCCGACGACATGCTGGCCAGGCGGATCGAAACCACGCCCTCGCGTCCTTCGATCGAATTGCCGCCGATCAGGGTCACGCTTTCGATCTCGGTCAGGCCGGCGAGGTTGCCGGTGCCGTGCAGCAGCGCCTGTGTCAGGGCATGCTCCTGCGCAACAATTGCGCGGCCTGCGGCTTCGAGGCGGGCGCGTCCCTGCGTCTCGGGGGCCACCTGTTCGCCCAGCCAGTCGAAATAGGCGATGACATCAGAAAAGGTCGCATAGGCCCCGGTATCGCGGGTGCCCATTTCCCAGTTGGCTTCCGGTCCGCCCACGATCTGCTCCTTGGTGCAGGCGCACAACCGATCCGACGCCCAGCCCACGCCGTATCCATGGCGTGAAAACATCTTGTAGGGCGACACCGCGTATCCGTCGATGCCCAAGGCCGCCACGTCGACCGCGCCGTGGCTGGCATGCTGGATTCCATCGACGATGATCAATGCCTCAGGAGCCACCGCGCGGATCGCGGCGGCGGCACCGGCCACATCGACCGCCATTCCTGTGACCGGCGAGGTATGGATGATCGTGGCCACGCGCACGTCAGGGGTCACATGTGCTGCGTAGGCCTCGGGCGTCACGCAACCCGTGGCGTCGTCATGCGGAACGCGGATGAAGCTGCGCCCTGTGACCTCGGACCAACGGGTCATTGCGCTGACCGTGGCAGGATGTTCGAGAGTCGTGCCCAGCATCGCCCCGCCATCGCGCGCACCAAGCGCGGCTGTCCGGACGAGGCGGAACAATACTTCGGTCCCGCTTTCGCCCACGAACACGGTGCCACCAGGCGCGTTGAAAAATCGGGCCATATCGGCCTTAGCCTTGGCGATCGTGTCCACCAGCGCCGCCGACGCTGCATTGTCGCGGCCCTGATTATCCGGGATCGAGGCGTAGAACGCCGAGGTCTCTGCCACAGATTTCAGGTGCAGCGCACCACCTGCGTTTTCGAAAAAGACCCGTGGGCCGGTAAAGGGGCATGTATCCACATGGGCAAAGCGGTCGCGGATGGCCTCGAGAAGACCGGGTGTGCTGGCAATCATCGTAACTGTCCTGAGTTCTGGTGTGACGTTTTTTCCGGGCGGCGAGTCGGCGCGCGACAGTCGCATTCCAGCGCAGCGGGGGCAAGCGCCCGGAGTTTTGGGTCAACCGCGAATGTCGTGGTGCTCTATTGCGGGCGGCCCGGTCGACTGGCACATTGGATCAGACAGACCGACACGCGCCCGATTGAAAGGTTCCCCATGCCGCAGGTTTCCATCGACGACATCGCCGCCGCGACCAAAGCCGCGCTTATCCACCACGGTGCGGGGGAATGGCAGGCGGGCGAAGTCGCCCGCGCCACGGCCCATGCCGAAGCACATGGCAACGTCATCTGCGGGCTGCAATATCTGGAAAGCTATTGCACGCAACTGGCATCGGGCCGGGTGGACGGTTTGGTCATGCCAGAGGTCAGCCAGCCGCGGCCTGGCGCGGTTTTGTCGGATGCGCGGTGCGGCTTTGCCCAGCCCGCATTTACCTCGGGGCGCGACCGCGCCGTGGCACAGGCGCGCGCGCAGGGCATCGCCATGTTCGCCGTTGCCCAAAGCCATACCTGCACGTCGTTGGGATATTTTACCGAACAGATTGCGCGCGAGGGGGTCATTGCGATCGGGTTTACCAACGCCTCTCCCGTTGTCGCGGCACCGGGTGGCAAGGCGCGAGTGATCGGCACGAACCCGATTTCCATGTCCGTTCCGGACGGCAGCGGCGGTCTGGCACTGCATTTCGATTTCTCGACCTCGGCCGTTGCGCTGGGCAAAATCAACATGGCCAAATACGCAGGTGAACCGATCCCGGAAGGCTGGGCGGTGGATGAAAACGGTGCGCCGACCACAGACCCGGAGGCCGCTTTGTGCGGATCGCTGTGCAGCGCGGGCGGCTACAAGGGCTGGGGCTTTGGCGTGATGGCTGAACTGATGGCCGCCGCGATGACCGGTTCGGTCAATTCGCTCGATGTCGGGGGACTCAAACTGCCGGACGGACCGCCGCACCGGTTGGGCCAGATGTATCTGATCATGGATAGCGGCACCTTTACCGATCAGTTCGGCGCACGGTTGACGCGTCTTGCCGAAGCCGTGGCAGAGGATGAAGGCGCGCGTTTGCCCGGCCAATCGCGCATGGCCGCCACACATGTGGATGTGCCCGATGCGCTTTGGGACCGCTGCAAAGAACTTGCGGGCTGACAGACAATCCGGGGTCGGCTTTCCATCGCAACGACCCAAATTTTGAAATATTGAATATATACTTCAGAATATTACGAGCGATTGTTAATGTTTTAATGGGGTGCGGATTCAGCCGGGGCTCTTTCCGGGCCCGTCGCCCGTCCGAGGTGCCCGAAATTGATGCCGTGACAGAGACACACGCGACGGCAAGGCATTCACCTTGGCGGTTTTCAAACGTGATTTTCTTGAGAAATGCGTTTTGCCGCGTGGCTTTGGACCTGCCCGACCATATCGCGCAAAGTCCCGTGGTACCCAAGGCCGGACTCGAACCGGCACGCCCGCTAAGGCGGGGGATTTTGAATCCCCTGCGTCTACCATTCCGCCACTTGGGCCACGGCGGCACCTTTAGCGGCCACAGCGCCCGGCGTCCAGAGGGAAATCGCAGCAGCGACACGTGAACTTGATCTGACCTTTGCTTGACCTGCGCGCGCCCTCATGGTTTGTCGGCCCGGCAGCCCGCGCCACGCGGTGCACCAGCCGCACGGGAACCCCGGACATGCTCAAACGCTTGTATGATTTTACCATCGCGCTTGCCGATCATCCGCGTGCGCTCTGGCTTCTTGCGGTGGTGTCTTTCGCCGAAAGCTCGATCTTTCCGATTCCGCCGGATGTGCTGATGATCCCGATGATTCTGGCCCGTCCCTCGCGGGCATGGCTGATCGCTCTGGTGGCGTTGGTTTCCTCGGTTCTGGGCGGGTTGGCCGGATATGCCATTGGCGCGCTGGCCTATGACAGCATCGGACTGCCGATCCTGACCACCCTTGGCAAGGCCGAGGCCATGGCCGCGTTCAACGAAACCTTTAACGGCGTCGGATTTTGGGCGGTTCTGGCGGCGGGTGTTACCCCGTTCCCTTACAAGGTGATCACCATCATGTCGGGATGGACCGGTATGCCGCTGGCGACATTCATGGTGACGTCCATCATTGCCCGCGGTCTGCGGTTTTTCGTCGTGGCCGCCCTGTTGTGGAAATTCGGCGCACCGATCCGGGACTTCATCGAAAAGCGGCTGGGCCTTATGTTCATCCTTTTCGTGCTGCTCCTGCTGGGTGGCTTTGCGGTGCTGAGGTTCGTATGACGCGACAAAACCTGATCATACTGGCGGCGGGCGGGTCTGCCGCGTTGCTGGCGGGGGCCTTTTTCTTTCAGGCATTGGGCTGGGCACCCTGCCAGATGTGCCTTTGGCAGCGCTGGCCCCATGCCGCCGCCGTGGCGATCGGTGCGCTGAGCTTTGTCGCTGCTCCGATGCAGCGGTTGCTGTGCTTGGCCGGGGCGCTGGCGGCGCTGACCACCGCCGGGATTGCGGGATTCCACGGCGGGGTCGAGCGTAAATGGTGGGAAGGCCCAAGCAGTTGCACAGGGTCCGGTGACGGTTTGTCGGGCCTGTCGGGCAACGCGTTGCTGCCGGGCGCAACAGACGCACCGGCGTTGGTGCTCTGCGATACGTTCACGCCGTTCCTGCTGGGGCTGACCATGGCAAACTGGAACATGATCGCCTCAGTCGCGCTTGCGATCCTCTGGATCATGGCTGCGCGCCGCGACGCCTGACGTCAATAGCACGCCGACAACCTGAAGTTTGCCCCTTAGGCCATTGATTTCGCTTAGCTCATCTCCTCCTGGCATTCCATCGCAGCTTCGAGACCGACCATGGTTCCGCCGAGATCAATGGCCGTGACGAACCCGTTTTCGTTATAGATCGACATGGTGTATTTCGCCGCGATATCGAACAGGAAATCCGGGTTGTCGAAATAGATATCCGCTCCGGGCACGCCGTTCAGGTAGATGCCTGTGGCCACCGCATCATATTCCTGGCCATCAAGATCAAAGAGAATGCCGTATGTTTCGCCTTCCACGATATCGCCCCATTCGGCGTTGAACGCGGTCACGTATCCTTCGCCCACGTTACGATCAAACCCGATGCGGACCACGGATCCGTCGGTATAAGCAGCCTGAATCAGACAGCCGTCGCCAAGCGACGGATCAATCATCACGTCCCAGCCACCGGCGGTGCCCCATTGTTCTAGGCTCTGCGCATGCACCACTCCAGGAGCGGCAACAGCCAACGCCAGCGCGCATATTGCAAGTGTCTTCATGTCATCCCCCAACACAACGCCAGTGCCGGTCCGGTGATCCGATGACACGGGCGATTTTTGACACCGCACAGCGCGTTGTCTCTCAAATCATGGGCGCAAACCGTGTGTCAGGCAAGCGTCATGCCCCTCAGGCCTCCAGTTCGGCATCCCAATAGAGGAAATCCATCCAACTTTCGTGCAGGTAATTGGGCGGAAACCGACGGCCTGTGTTCTGCAATTCTTCTGCTGCCGGGCGGCGTGGGGGACGACGCAGGGACATGCCCGCGCGGCGCAGGGATTTGGACCCTTTGCGCAGGTTGCACGGCCCGCAAGCGGCCACCACGTTTTCCCAGCTTGTCACCCCGCCCGAGGCGCGCGGCACAACGTGATCAAAGGTCAGATCGCCGCGTGCGCCGCAATACTGGCAGCAGAACCCATCCCTCAGAAACAGGTTGAAACGTGTGAAAGCGACCCGTTTGCGGGGTTTGACATAATCCTTGAGAACCACCACCGACGGTATGCGGATCTGATGGTTGGGACTTCGGACCACTGTATCGTATTCGGCCACGATATCGACCCGGTCCAACCAGGCGGCCTTGATCGCCTCCTGCCAGGGCCACAGAGACAGCGGATAATAAGAAAGAGGCCTGTAATCGGCATTCAGCACAAGTGCTGGGTGATGCCTCAGCGCGGCTGGATCGCGTGTGAATTCCGCCCTGAAATCCCCGTCCATCACTGACTCTCTCCTCACCCTGTCTGCCGTTTGTCGTGGCCCCAGGGCGGGGAACCCGCCCCAGCCATTTGCATCGACTATATATCGTGGCCTTCATCGGACAAGATACTTTATCTGCGCCCGGCTATGAAATTTTCATGACATCGCCTAACCTTTGGGCAACCGGGGTTGCTTGCACGCGGCCGCAGTTTGCGCGATGCAGGGCCATGGCACGGCTTATCGCACTCAACAAACCTTTTGACGTCCTGTCGCAGTTTCGCGACCGCTCCATGCCCGAGGGCTCAGAGCGGCGCACACTCAGCGCCTTTGTGGATGTGCCCGGGGTTTATCCTGCGGGGCGGTTGGACCGCGACAGCGAAGGGCTGATGCTGCTGACCGACGATGGTGGCTTGCAGGCCCGTATCAGTCACCCGCGTCACAAGCTGGCCAAGACCTATTTCGCCCAGATCGAAGGCGTGCCCGACGCGGCCGCAATCGAGGCACTGCGGAAGGGGGTGACCCTGAAAGACGGGCCGACGCGCCCTGCCCGTGTCCGACGGGTTGACGGCCCGCCGCGCCTCTGGCCACGGGTGCCGCCGATCCGGGAACGCAAATCCGTGCCGGATTGCTGGATCGAACTGATCATAACAGAAGGCCGCAACCGTCAGGTGCGCCGCATGACCGCCGCCGTGGGCCACCCGACATTACGCCTGATCCGCTGGGCCATCGGGCCGTGGTCCCTCGACAATATCGCGCCGGGCACATGGGTGGATGTCGATCCGACCCTTCCCGCGCGCGACAAAGACAAAGCGGCGGGAAGGCGGAGGAAGGGTTAATAGCAGCCCGTAAGAAATTGATTTAGTTAAACTAAACCATTTTCTACAAGATCAGAAGCCAAGCTCATCACGCAGGAACGCCAGTGCCACGCCCAGACCATCAGGCGCGATGCCGTGGCCGGTGCCCTTCATGATATGCGCATAGACATCACGGAAACCTGCCTTTTGCAGCGCATCGGCCGCCTCGGGCAGCGATTGCGGCGGAACCACGTCATCGGCATCGCCATGCACCAGAAGGATCGGCATCCGCGATGTGACCTCATCGACCAGCAGATCAGGTTCCAGCAGGCGCCCGGAGAAGGCAACGATACCCGCCACCGGATCAGCGCGGCGCGGGGCGACGTGCAGGCTCATCATCGACCCTTGGGAAAACCCGACAAGCGCCAACTGTTCGGGCAGCACGTCTTCGTCCACCATCACCCCGTCGAGAAAGGCGTTCAGGTCATTCACAGCCATCGCCATGCCGCGCGCCGCTTCTTCTTCGGAGGATCCGTCCAGCCAGGGGATCGGGAACCACTGATATCCGAATGGGGCACCGGGCACGGATTCGGGTGCGTCTGGTGCCAGAAACAGCGTGTCGGGCAGATGTTCGCCCAGAGGGTCGGCCAGACCCAGAAGATCGGCACCATTGGCCCCATAGCCGTGCAGGAACACCACAACTGATCGTGTTGTTCCTGATTGCGGCCCCTTGCGGCCTGCGTTGAGCACCCGTGTCATGCGATCCCTTCCCTGTCCTTTTCCACGTGGTAATAGGCCCACAAGAGCCGCGCCGCAACCGCTCGCCACGGGCTCCAGTCGGCGGCCATGCGGCGCAAGGCTGCCTCGCGCGGGCGGTCGGGCAACCCGAACAACAAGCGCGCGCTTTCCTGAAGGGCCAGATCGCCGGGGGCAAACACATCCGCCCGCCCAAGCGAGAACATCGCATAAATCTCTGCGGTCCAGGTTCCGATTCCGGGCACCTGCGTCAGGGTCGCGACAACCTCCTGATCCGGAGCGGTGCGCAGATCGGCATAAGCGATCCCCGCCTCCGCCAACGCGCGGGCATACCGCATCTTTTGCCTGCTCAATCCCACCGCCCGCAGATCCTCGTCGCTGGCGGCGCGGATGGCCGGTTCAGTGATCAGCCCCGCCCCTTCAAGCCGTGCCCAGATCGCTCTGGCCGAAGCGACACTGACCTGTTGGCTGACAATCGCCGAAAGCAACTGCGCGAACCCGTCGGGCCGCCGACGCAGTGGCAAAGGGCCGGTCTGGGTCAGCGCATGGCCAAATCGCGGATCGGCCTCTGCCAGCCATGCCGCGCCTTCGCGCACACAGGCGTCGGTTTCTATGATCCGTCCCACCGTCATGACACACCCGCCTGATCTTGGAACCAGCCGCAGGCGGCGGTCACTCTGTCGACCTCCGGCGCGCAATGCCCGGTGCCGTCTGCAAGGCCGGGGCGCGCGCGCAAGAACACAGGAACACCGAGCGCGCGCGCCGCGTCGATCTTGGAGCGGCTGGTGGTGCCACCAGAATTATTGCAAACGATTGCCGTGATCCCCAGTTCGCGCAGAACGTCGCGTTCATGGGCCACGCTGAACGGTCCGGTTTCAAAGCGGAAAGTGGCGTTTCGGATATCCGGAACCGGCCTTGGCGGCCCAAGCTGGCGTACAAAAAGATGCCCACCGCGCAGGTTCGAAAACCCACCAAGGCTGCCGCGTCCTGTCGTGACAAGAACCCGCGAGCCTGCGGGCAGCAGTCTCGCGGCGTGCGCCGTATCGGCCACCGTGGTCCAGCGATCCCCCGGACCGGGCTCCCATGCCGGGCGACGCAGCCTCAGATATGGCAGGCCCATGTCCCGGCAAAGCGGCCACGCCCGCGCGGGCACGTCGGAAAACGGATGGGTCACGTCGATCACCGCGTCGGCATCCGCGGCCTGCATCTGCGCACAAAGCGCCGCATCATCCTGCCCCAGATGGGCGGCAGATATGCCGCCGGGAATCGCCCCCCCGGAGCGCGGTGCCGTCTCAAGCGCCAGCGCGACCGTCGCGCCATCATCCAGCAACCCGCGACACAGCGGCACGGTTTCGGCCGCACCGCCGATCACGAACACACGTGCCCGCAAAGGCAAATTTCCGTCGTTGGCAGTCATGGCGCGGGGATCGGTCATGCCGCGACACTGGCCCGCGTAGGCGTGGCGCGCAAGATGCTTGTGCCGGAATATATTCAGGAGTAAGCCGTTCACATGACAATGATTGATGACAGCAAAGCCCGCCGCAACGTGGTGGTTCTGGTTCTGGCCCAAGCGGTGCTGGGCGCGCAGATGCCAATGATTTTCACCATCGGCGGATTGGCTGGCCAATCGCTGGCCAGCAACGTGTGCCTTGCGACCTTGCCGATTTCCCTGATCGTTATGGGGTCGATGCTGGCCGCGACGCCACTGTCGGCGGTGATGCAGAAATATGGCCGCCGCGCTGGGTTTCTCGTGGGGGCCGTGTTTGGGGCGTTCGGGGGTATCATCGGGGCCTATGGGCTTTATATTGCGTCTTTTCCGATCTTTCTGTTCGGCAGTTTCCTGACCGGCGGTTACATGAGCGCGCATGGCTTTTATCGCTTTGCCGCCGCCGATACCGCGTCGGATGCGTTCCGGCCAAAGGCGATTTCCTATGTGATGGCCGGCGGTCTGGCCGCCGCGATCATCGGACCGCAGATGGTCAAGCTGACGTCCGACGCCTTCGTCATTCCGTTTCTGGGCACCTATCTTGCGGTAATCACCCTCAACGTGGTGGGGGCGTTCCTGTTCTTCCTTCTGGATATTCCCCGCCCGCCGGTCCCCTCGGAAGACGCGCCGCGCGGCCGGTCACGGATCGAAATGCTCAAGGAACCCCGAATCGCCGTCGCGGTGATCTGTGCGATGGTGTCCTATGCACTTATGAACCTTGTGATGACCTCAACACCGCTGGCGGTGGTGGGCTGCGGGTTTGATGCGGGTAACGCCGCTGACGTGGTGACCAGCCACGTTCTGGCAATGTATATTCCGTCGTTCTTTACCGGCCACCTGATCGCGCGGTTTGGCGTCGAAAGGATCGTGGCCGCGGGGCTTGTTATTTTGGCCGGTGCCGGGGCTGTGGCTCTGCACGGGGTCGAGTTGGAGAACTTCTTTGTGGCGCTGATCCTGCTGGGTATCGGCTGGAACTTTGGGTTTATCGGCGCGACCACCATGCTCGCTGGTTCCCATGAAGCGCACGAACGCGGACGGATGCAGGGGCTGAACGATCTGCTGGTATTTGGCGGGGTGACGTTTGCGTCGCTGTCATCGGGCGGATTGATGAATTGCTCCGGCGGAACGGCCGTGGAAGGCTGGACAGCGGTCAACCTCGCAATGGCTCCATTCCTTGTGCTGGCCGGTGGCGCGCTGATCTGGCTGGCCATGCGCCCGAAAGACATGGCGCGCCCCTAAAGGCCGCCATTTTTCCAAACCATTACCGTTTACCAGCGCCCCGTGGCGGCTTGCCACATAAGCCGTGCGCCGCTTTGGAACGGGCCGGGCACAAGCGCACCTGCGGCGACACAGCCGGGATCTTTTGCAGCGCGATCCAACAGTCCTGCCGCCTGCCATCCGGCCAACAACGCCGGGCGCGCGGCGGCCGAGACCCTGGCCCGGTTGCGTCTTGCGTTGCGCAATGCGGTTTGCCCGATCTGCGCCAGATTGCGGATACCCTCGGGCGTTCCGTCAAGCAGCGGAATGCGGCCGCGCGCCTCAAGGTCCGGGGCCGCGCGCAGCCATGCGGCCACACCGGCCGCACGGGCATAATCGCGCACCGTATCGGGATCGGCGGCCCCAAGGGACTGGGCCGCCGTGACCATCAGCAGACCGGCGGTTGCGTCAATGTGGGCGATCAACGCCGCATCATTTTCGAACGGCTCACGATAGATATCCCACTGCCGGGCGGTCACTGCCGCATCGAGGGCTGCAGCCTGCTCCGGGGACAGGATGCGGGCCAGCGGGGTGACGACCTCATGCCGACGCGCCGGTTTGCCGGTCGCGATCTCGTCCAGCGCGTCACGCCACCATTGCAGCCGCATTTCGGCAATCATGGGCTCCTGCGATGCCCAAGGGGCGCGGGATACCTCGACATTGAAGGCATATAGCGGAAACAGCACCGCGCGTGCCTTGGGCGGCGCGGCCATTGCTGCGCGGAACCTGTCGGGATCGCCCCGTTCGACGATCCCCGCACACCCGATGGTGTCTGCGTCAAAGTTCATCCAGAAACCCGGTTATTGCCGCCAATGTTTCAGGGGCGTCCACGATGGCAAGATGGCCCACCCCATCGACGGTCAGAACCTGACCGCCATCATTGATAGAGGTCAGCAACGGCGCATAGGCCGCGGCATCCATCGCCTCATCCGCGGAACCGGCAATCAGGAGAAAGCGCGGCAGGGCCGCGATATCCGCCTGATAGTCGCCGCGCGGCGCATAGGACGTGTTCAGCCGAAAGGAATAATGCGACGTGGCCAGATGCCCCAACGGGCCGTCCAGCACCTGCGACGGAAAGGAAAAGGTGATCACTGGCAAGTGGTTGAGCGCGGTAATCCGGAAGGTATTGAGGATCGACAGGCCAATGATGCGACGCAACAGCGGTCGGGCCCATCCGCCGGAATTGGCGCGCGTTGTCGGGGCCTTGTGCGACAGGAACGGGGCCAACAGGATCGCGCCGTCCATCCGGTCCCCATAAGCACCGCCCGCCATGCGCACCACCAATCCGCCCCCGGACGAATGCCCCAGCAGGATCACTTTCTGGGCGGGTTGCGCTTCAGCGGCGATCAGGTCGGCGAGGTCTTCTTCCAACTGACCGATGTGATCCACATCGCCGCGCCGCCCCGGTTTGGCACCGTGACCGCGCAGATCAGGCACCAGAACACGCGCGCGCCCTGACAGCGCCCGCGCCAGATCGTTGAACTGAAGCCCGTTCCAGCCCGATCCGTGCACCATCACAACCAGCGGGCCAGCCTCCCCGTAGGCGCGCGTTTGCAGCCCGTAACCGTCACGCATCGGAACCGCGCGCGGTTCCGGGGCGGACATCGTGCGCCCAAGAATTTCGGAGAAATCCAATCCCTCACCCTGTGTCGCCGCCGACATGTCCGGCCTTTGTGAGGCCACCAGCCCCAGCGCCACGCACATCGTCACAGCGCCACCAATGGCGGCAGATTTCAGAATGGTTCCGATCATTTTTCAATTTCCCTGACGAGCTTCCAGCGGATCGCATCCAGCAAGGCTTCAAAGCTGGCATCCACGATATTTGCGCTGACCCCGACGGTGGACCAGCGCCGCCCCTGCCCGTCTTCACTGTCGATGATGACGCGGGTCACGGCTTCGGTGCCGCCTTGGGTGATGCGCACCTTGAAATCGACAAGCCGCATATCGTCGATGATACCGGAATATTGACCCAGATCCTTGGCCAATGCCTTGGCCAGCGCGTTGACCGGGCCACGATCGCCGCCGGTTTCGTCCATGCTTTCGGAAACGGAGAGCTTCTTTTCACCATCCACCTTGACCACCACGACGGCTTCCGAAAGGCTGACCATGCGGTCATACTTGTTCTTGCGTCGCTCAACCGTCACGCGGTAGCGCTTGACCTCAAAATACTGGGGCAATTGGCCCAGTTCATCGCGCGCCAGCAACTCGAATGATGCCTGCGCGGTGTCATAGGAATACCCCTGCGCTTCGCGGTCCTTGACCCGGTCAAGAATGCGCGCCAAGGCCGGATCGCCCGGTTCAACCGCAATGTTTGCATCGCCAAGACGGCGGCGCAGGTTCGATTGTCCGGCCTGATTGGACATCGGAATGATGCGCGCATTGCCGACCTGTGCGGGGTCGATATGTTCATAGGTGGCCGGGTTCTTCAGGATCGCGCTGGCGTGCAGCCCGGCTTTGTGCGCAAAGGCCGCCGATCCGACATAGGCCGATTGCCGATTGGGAACCCGGTTCAGGATATCGTCCAGCATCCGCGATACCCGCGTCAGCCCTTCAAGGGCGACATCGGATATGCCTGTCTCGAACTGGCTGGCATAAGGGGCCTTGAGCTTGATCGTGGGGATCAGGGTGGTCAGGTTGGCATTGCCGCAGCGTTCGCCAAGCCCGTTGAGCGTGCCTTGGATCTGGCGCGCGCCCGCCTCGACCGCGGCAAGGCTTCCCGCTACGGCCTGTTCGGTATCGTTATGGGTGTGAATGCCGATCCGGTCGCCGGGTATGCCGTCGGCGATCAGCGCCGCCACGGTTTCACCGATCTGCGTGGGCATGGTTCCGCCGTTGGTATCGCACAGCACGAGCCACCGCGCACCCGCCTCCAGCGCGGCATCAAGACAAGCCCGCGCATAGCCGGGATCGGTGGCATACCCATCAAAGAAGTGTTCGGCGTCAAATAGCGCCTCGCGGCCCTGCGCCACGATATGCGCGACAGAGGCACGGATGTTGTCGATGTTTTCGTCAGGCGCGATGCCAAGCGCATCGGTCACGTGAAAAATGTTGGATTTGCCCACCAGACAGACAGCCGGAGTATTGGCATTCATCACGGCCGCCAGAACATCATCGTTTTCGGCCGACCGTCCCGCGCGCTTGGTCATCCCAAAGGCGGTCATGGTGGCGCGGGTCTTGGGGGCCGCGTCGAAAAAGGCGCTGTCGGTGGGGTTGGCGCCGGGCCAGCCGCCTTCGATGTAATCCACACCCAAACGGTCGAGCGCCTCGGCGATCAGGCGTTTTTCATCAGTGGAGAACTGCACACCCTGCGTCTGCTGCCCGTCCCGCAGGGTGGTGTCGTAGATATAGAGGCGGTCTTTTGTCATATCGCGACTCCTTGCCCGTCTGTTCCCGCGCGGCTTGCCCGCACCGCGCCCGAGGTGTCACAGCGCACCGGACAGCCCCCGACCGCCCCCCCGGGCGGGGGCTTCACCCCCACCCGCGGTCGGGGACCGTCCTCTGATCGGATGAAGGTCATAAGAGGTCCTTCAACTTGGACGGGTCGAAGTCAGGGCCGGGGACCAGTTCGACGCCTGCTTTGGACATGCGCACTTCAACGCCCGCAGCGACCAGCGCTGATTTCATTGCATCGACAGCCGAGAAATCCTTGGTTTGCATTGCGGTTTCGCGGAGCGTTGACAAGCTCTCTACATAAGAGGTCAACTCCACGACCGGCGTGGTCGCCCATTTGGGTGTCTCCGCTCCCATCAAACCGAGAAACTGCAACGAAGCCCGCAAAGCGGACGTGTCATCGGCATGTGACAGCTGATGCAATTCGGCCAATGCAAGAGACGTATTCAGGTCATCGCGCAGGGCAGCGATTACCGCAACATAAGGCTCGGAAGTGTCGATAGCGGTATTCGCTTGCGCATACCATTTCCGAAGCGTTGCCTCCGCCTCTTTCGCCTTCTTCTCGGTCCAGTCCATCGGCTTGCGGTAGTGGGTCGAGAGCATGACAAACCGGATCACCTCGCCGGGAATTCCCTGATCCAGCAGGTCGCGGACGGTAAAGAAGTTGCCAAGGCTCTTGGACATCTTCTTGCCTTCGACCTGCAACATCTCGTTGTGCAGCCATATTTTTGCAAACCCGCCCTCAGGATGAGCGCAGCAGCTTTGCGCAATTTCGTTTTCGTGGTGGGGAAACATCAGGTCGTTGCCGCCGCCGTGAATGTCGAAATCCTCGCCCAGCAATTCATAGGCCATGGCCGAACATTCGATGTGCCAGCCCGGACGGCCATAGCCCCACGGGCTGTCCCAGCCCTGTGTGTCGGCGTCAGACGGCTTCCACAGGACGAAATCCATCGGGTTGCGTTTGTAGGGGGCGATCTCGACCCGCGCACCGGCGATCATGTCATCCACCGACCTGCCCGAAAGCGCGCCATAGTCCTTGTAGCTGTCCACCGCGAAAAGAACGTGGCCCTCTGCGGCATAGGCGTGGCCTTTGCCGATCAGATCCTCGATCATCGCGATCATCTGCGGGATGAACTGGGTGGCACGGGGCATATGATCAGGCTCCATCACCCCCACCGCGGCCATGTCATCGAGATACCATTGCGTCGTTTCGGCGGTGATCTCGGAAATCGGTTTATTGTCACGCTCGGCCCGCGCGATAATCTTGTCATCCACGTCGGTGAAATTGCGCACATAGGTCACGTGATCGGCACCGTAGGTGTGGCGCAGCAGGCGGAACAGCACGTCAAACACGATCGCAGGGCGCGCATTGCCCAGATGTGCGCGGTCATAGACCGTCGGCCCACAGACATACATGCGCACATTGTCAGGATTGATCGGTGCCAGATCTTCCTTGGCACGTGTCTTGGTGTTGTAGAGTTTGATTGTCACAATCGGCCTCACGCGGTTTTGCCCGCGGGCTTAGCGACTTTCGGCAAGTTTGGAAACGTGAAAGAGCAGCCCGCGCGACGATGTCAGCAGGGAATAATGCAGCAGATGATGCAAATGCTCTTCATGGGGTCATGGCTAACACCGTTCATTCGCCGCGCCAAGCCTGTTATTGCAATGCTGCACACTGTCTGGAGGGGCTGCCATGTCACGACCTGTCGTTCAGGCCTTTTGCGCGACGCTGCCGGGGGCGGAATGGTCCGACCCATGGGGCGGCGGGCATGATGCGTGGAAAATCGGGGGCAAGATGTTTGCCACCATCGGCATCGCCGACACCGGCGTCTCGGTCAAGACGCCGGATGTGGACACGGCGCAGATGCTGATTGACGCGGGCGTGGGCATCAAGGCCCCCTATTTTCATCGCTCGTGGATTCACCTTCCATGGGGCACGCAGGCGGATGAATTATGCCATCGCATCGCAGTATCCTATGACGTGATCCGCGCAGGCCTGCCGCGCAAGGTGCAAGCGGAGTTGCCGCAACGCACTGATTGACAATTCAAGGGCGCTCTGACCCTCTCAGGCAAAGCCCGAAAGGAGCCAGCCATGAATTTGTCGCACCGCATCACGCACCTGACCGGAACCGGTTCCGATGGCTGGGAGCTGTTTTATCGCGCGCGCGCCATGGCCGCGCAGGGCGAACCGGTGACCGAACTGACGATCGGCGAACATGACATCGGCACAGATCCCGCGATCCTGACGGCGATGGATGCTGCCGCACGGGCCGGGCATACCGGTTATGCCATGGTGCCCGGTGTCGATGCGCTGCGCGATGCGGTGGCCGCGCGGGTTGCCGCGCGCACCGGCGTGCCCACCACGCGCGAAAACGTGCTGATCACACCCGGGGGACAATCGGCGTTGTTTGCCGCCCATCACGCCACCTGCGACGAAGGCGACCGGGCGCTGTTCATCGACCCCTATTATGCAACCTACCCCGGCACGATCCGTGGCGTGGGGGCCGTGCCCGTTCCCGTTGCCGCACATGCCGGGGACGCGTTTCAGCCGCGCGCCGAAGATATCCGTGCACAGGCGCAAGGGGCGCGGTCGCTCTTGATCAACACGCCCAACAATCCCACCGGCGTAATCTATGGACGCGATACTCTGGAAGGCATCGCCGGGCTTTGCCATGACCATGATCTGTGGCTGATCTCGGACGAGGTCTATGACACGCAGGTCTGGGAAGGCGAACACCTGTCACCGCGCGCCCTGACCGGCATGGCGGACCGGACGCTTGTTGTGGGGTCCATGTCCAAATCCCATGCCATGACCGGATCGCGCTGCGGTTGGATCGTCGGGCCACAAGACGCCATCGACCACCTGATCACCCTTGCCACCCACACCACCTATGGCGTGCCCGGTTATATTCAGGAAGCGGCCTTGTTTGCGCTCAATGCAGGCCCGGAGTTGGAAGAGCGGGTCGCCGCCCCTTTCCGTCGTCGCCGGGCGCTGGCCCGTGAGATCATGAGCCAGCAGAATCTGGTCGGCCTCGTTCCCGCGCAGGGGGCGATGTATTGCATGCTCGATATCCGCGCCACCGGTCAAAGCGGCATCGGGTTTGCCGAGGCCCTGCTTGACGCCCAGGGCATCGCCGTGATGCCGGGCGAAAGCTTTGGCGCGGCCGCTGCGGGCCACGTGCGCGTGGCCCTAACCGTGGACGACGACCGGCTTGGAGATGCGCTTGAGCGGCTCTGCAACACTGCCCGGAGTATGGCGCTGACCGCCCGCCAGACAGGCTGAAACGCGCTGCAGCGCGGCGAATAAAGACGTCGCGTTCGAACCCGCCGGTCGCAAACAGGACAGAATGGGTGCCATCCCTTTCACACTCTGATCATAGACAATGTTCGGAGAGCGCATGGCCGGTGACGCATGGAAAATCATGCTGATCGATCGCACAATCGGTGCCGGGCGCGGGCGCGCGGCACGCGGACGCCCAGCACGCGGACGCCCAGCAAACCGCTGAGCCAACCGCCAGAACCATTTCCACCCGATTTTGCACCGGTAGACCCATGAATGATAACGCACCAATTCGCGCCAGCGCCCGTAGCGGCGGGCGTTC
The DNA here is from genome assembly GCA_030425395.1 of Alphaproteobacteria bacterium. Lineage (GTDB taxonomy): Bacteria > Pseudomonadota > Alphaproteobacteria > Rhodobacterales > Rhodobacteraceae > JAUIAS01. Next base: position 103,123 of record JAUIAS010000006.1, on the reverse strand, counting down.
CGCACGTCGCGCGGCCCGCGCCAGCGCCCTTCCCGACCACCTCCGCCCGATCCGCGCGGGCCTGAGCGGCGGTCAGTATTCCCCCCTGAGCGAGGCAGAGGTTCTGCGCATCCACCGCGCCGCCCTTGAGGCGCTGGAAACCATCGGTCTGGCCGATGCCCCGCAAAGTGGGATCGACGCCATGGTCGCCGCAGGCGCGATCCTTGGCGATGACGGGCGCATCCGCTTTCCCGCCGCAGTGGTCGAGGATGCGCTGGCCAAGGCCGCTCGCGACATCACGCTTTGCGCACGCGATCCGGCGCATGATCTCGATCTCAGCGGCACACGGGTGCATTATGGCACCGCCGGTGCCGCGGTGCACATGGTCGAACCTGACGGGCGCCACTACCGCGAAAGCACATTGCAAGACCTGCACGACGCCGCGCGGATCACCGACCGTCTGGACAATGTTCATTTCCTGCAACGTCCGATGGTGTGCCGCGATATCACCGACAACCTCGAGATGGACCTGAACACGGTCTACGGATGTTGCGCAGGCACGATGAAGCATATCGGAACCTCCTTCACCGTGCCCGAACACGTCGGCCCCGCGCTCGAGATGTTGCATATGATTGCCGGGAGCGAAGAGGCGTGGCGCGCGCGCCCGTTCATGTCGAACTCGAACTGCTTTGTCGTGCCACCGATGAAATTCGCCACCGAAAGCTGTCAGGTGATGGAAGAATGCATTCGCGGCGGCATGCCGGTGTTGCTGCTTTCGGCGGGCATGGCGGGCGCGACGGCCCCGTCGACCATCGCCGGGGCCATCATGCAATCGGTGGCCGAAGTGCTTGCCGGTCTGGTCTATGTCAACGCCATTTCACCCGGCCATCCGGCGATTTTCGGAACCTGGCCCTTTGGGCTGGACCTGCGCACAGGAGCGATGTCCATCGGGTCGGGGGAACAGGCATTGCTCAGCGCGGGTTGCGCACAAATGCACCGGTTCTATGGGGTGTCCGGGGGCACCGCGGCGGGTGCATCCGACGCCAAGCTGCCCGATATGCAGGCGGGCTGGGAACAGATGTGTTCCAACGTTCTGGCCGGATTGTCAGGGGGCAACATGATCTACGAGGCGGCGGGCATGCACGCGTCTCTGCTCGGGTTCTGCCACGAAAGCCTGATCCTGGGGGACGATATCATCGGCCAGGCGCTGCGCTGCGTGCGCGGCATCGAGGTCGACGACGACACCATTGGGCTGGAGGCGATGCGCGACACCTGTCTGGGCGGTCCGAACCATTACCTCGGGCATGATCAGACGCTGAGCCGGATGCAAAGCGATCACGTCTATCCCATCAGCGGCAACCGGCATTCGCCGAAGGAGTGGGTAGAAAAGGACAAGCCCGATCTGATCGACACCGCCCGGCAAAAGAAAGAAAGCATTCTGGCGGATCGCCCCCGCGCGGCCTTTGACCCGGCCACGGATGCGGCGATCCGGGCGCGGTTCAACATTTACCTCACCGTCTAAAGAAACCCCCGCAGAGGCCGTCAACCGGCCTTGCGGGCCACCACAAACCAACCAAACGTGTGCAACTGTGCGGAGTTTCGGTTCATCCGGTCACCGTCCAGCGCCGCGATCAGACGCACGTTCAACCGGGCCAGTTGCATCAGAAGAAACGTCAGCGGTTCCCGAAAGCCGGCACCAAACTGCTTGCGCACGCGCGCAACGCGGCCAAGTTCCTGATCCATCACATCGAAATACCCGCCATTGGCGGTCATTTCCTCGATCTCGCAGTCCAGACGACCGAAATGCTCCTTGTAGAAATACTGCGAAAAGCCGGTGCAGAAATGATACGGGGCAAAATGGGTGATCGAGGTGAAAGGGGCCGTCACGATGATCCGCCCGCCCGGTTTGGTCAGGGCAACAAGCTTTTCGACCGCGCGCACCGGGTCCACGACATGTTCCAGCACCTCGGAACAAAAGACCGTATCGAACTGACGATCCTCGGGGATATCATAAAGATCACAGATAAAATCCAACCGGGATGTGTCCCAACTGCCCGTGTGCAATCCCTCGGCACCGGTGCCGTCATATTCGGCGATATCCTGCGCGAGATAATCGAGATGGTCGCAATACGGCTTGTAGGCGCATTCCCCCGCCCCGACGTCCAGAAGGCTGGACCCTTGCGGCAAGGCGCGCAGCGTCTTGGCAATCCACTGTTCGCGGGCGGCATGATTTTTCAGTCTTGGCATTCCCGTCTCCGTTGCGGGTTTCGCGCCCTTTCTGTCAGAAAGCGCCGACAGGGGCCAGTGTCTTTGGCAGACTTCGACGGCATGCAGTTGGGGGCGCTGCCCCCGTCGCGCTTTGCGCGCCTCCCCCGGAGTATTTCAGGCCAGAAGAAGCGGTCTGTGCGGCAGGACCGAATAACGGGCGGGCATCACGGATCAGAGCGCATCCGCAAGATGAGAGACCAGCCCCCAAATTGCCGGGGCATCCGCGCGCGGGACACGAATTTCGAAGCCTGCGGGCGTGGATGACACAAGGCAGGCGCTATCGCCAATGTGCCCCACCGCGATAGAAGAGGCTTGGGTTTCCCCCACAAGGGCTGCGAGGATGAGCCGGGCGCGCGCGCCTTCGAGGCGGAAGACAGAATAATGGTCGCCCGCGGCACGCACCGAAAAGCCCCCCGCCAGCGTCCCCGGTGCGGTGTCCAGAGGCAGGTCGGAGCACAGCAGCGCGCGGTCGGGGGCAATGCGCAATGCGAAACTTGCGAATTCGGGCTGCTCGTCCAACAGGCCCAGCATCGGTGCGCCCGGTGCCAGTTGGGCCATGGCGGCCTCTATGTCGCCTGACAGCAAAACCGCGCCGGACCCATCAAGAGACCGGGCCGAGAACCCCGCCGAGACGATCATTGATCCCGGTTCTGGCAACACATCGGGCCAATCCATGTCACTCATTGAACTCTCTTCCTTTCGGAGCGTATTGGCAGACCGGGGCGGTTGATGTCTTGCCCCTCGGGCCGAAGCGGAACACGTCCTGAAAAAAGCCTAGCATAGCCTTTGCACGCGCGACCATGGCCAAGGCAAACGGACGGTCGGGAATCGGCCTGTGGTGGTTTGATGTCACAAACCCGATGCCCCAGCTCGGTTGTGTTATCGTAAACATGTATGCGCCGCCGCGTTGGCCCGGTGGTTGTAAAAGAGCATGGCGCGGGCAGAAAAACGGGGGGCACAAGGCCCCCCGAGGTTCGCCGCTCAGGCTCAATCATTGACCGCCCGTTGTTTTATGCCTGCGGCCTGAGCGTCGTTAAGGGCGAGCGCACCCGCCCCTTGTTCGGTGGGAAACCAGCGGATTTCCCACCGAGCAGGACAAAGCGGATTTCAGAAAAATCTGCGCAGTCCGGCCCGGTTTCGGTGGACCGGCCCGGCAACACCGGGATGGTCCGGATTGGCAGGGTGGCGCGCCATCGCTGCCACCCTTTGGTATCAGCTACACCCGGAGGTGCCGCCGCATGTGTTGCACTTCATGCAGGTGCCGTTGCGCACCAGCGTGTAGTTTCCGCATTCGCCGCAGGCTTCGCCCTCATAGCCCTGCATCCGCGCCTTGACCCGCGCGTCAAGCCCGGTCGCGCTGGAAGACGCCGCGACGGTTGTCGTTGTCGTGGCCACCGCGACGTTGCCCTGCGCCGCTGAAGGGGCGCTGACGGTGACCGCCTCGGCGAGGCTGGCGGTATTGAGGGTCTGACCGCCCTGCAGCACGACGAGTTCCTGCGGCAGTCGCTTGCGCAGATAGCCGGTGGAGCTGATCTGCTTGAGCACCTCAAGCGACCGCGACGCGGCGGTTTCGCTGATTTCGCTGACGTTGGACACGCCCTCTTCCTCACCGCGGCCCAGATCGTCGAAGGACGCGCCTTCGGGTTTGACATGGGCCAGATCGGTGCGATCGAGATAGCTCACCGCGAGTTCGCGGAAGATATAGTCGAGGATCGAGGTGGCGTTCTTGATGCTGTCGTTACCCTGCACCATGCCCGCGGGTTCGAACTTGGTAAAGGTGAAGGCGTCCACGAACTCTTCGAGCGGCACACCATATTGCAGACCGACGGACACGGCGATGGCAAAGTTGTTCATCATCGCGCGGAAGCCGGCACCTTCCTTGTGCATGTCGATGAAGATTTCGCCTAGGTTGCCGTCGCTGTATTCACCGGTGCGCAGATATACCTTGTGGCCGCCAACGATGGCCTTTTGGGTATATCCCTTGCGGCGTTCGGGCATCTTTTCGCGGTGCGAACGGACGATTTCCTTGACCACGACTTTTTCGATGATCTTTTCGGCCAGAACCTGCGCCTTGGCGGCGGGTGCCCCGGTTTCCAGAATCTCGGCTGCTTCGTCATCGTCCTCGACCAGCGCCGCGGCGAGCGGCTGGCTGAGCTTGGATCCATCGCGATAGAGCGCATTGGCCTTGATGCCCAGCGACCAAGACAATTCATAGGCCTTCTGGCAATCTTCGATGCTGGCATCATTGGGCATGTTGATCGTCTTGGAGATCGCGCCCGAGATGAAGCTTTGTGCCGCTGCCATCATGGTGATGTGGCTGTTCACGCCAAGGAAGCGCTTGCCCTTTTTTCCGCAAGGGTTGGCGCAATCGAAGATCGCGTAATGCTCGGGCTTGAGGTGGGGTGCCCCCTCCAGCGTCATGGTTCCGCAGACGTGATCGTTGGCCGCCTCGATGTCCTTTTTCGAGAAACCCAGATGCCGCAGCAAATCAAAGGTCGGATCGTTCAGCTTGGCCGACGGAATGCCCAGAACCTGCGTGCAGAACTCTTCGCCCAGGGTCCACTGGTTGAACACAAAGCGGATGTCAAAGGCCTGCGCGAGTGCCGCGTCAACCTTGGCCAGTTCATTCGCCCCAAAGCCGTGACCGGCCAGCGTGGTGTGGTTGATGCCCGGCGCGTTGCCGATGGTTCCGTGGCCAACCGCGTAGGATACGATTTCCTCGATCTCGGCCGAGCCGTAGCCCAGCTTTTCGAGCGCTGCGGGAACCGACCGGTTGATGATCTTGAAGTAACCGCCACCGGCGAGTTTCTTGAATTTGACCAATGCGAAATCGGGCTCGATTCCGGTGGTGTCGCAATCCATGACCAGACCGATGGTGCCGGTTGGCGCGATCACGGTGGATTGCGCGTTGCGGTAGCCGTTCTTTTCACCAAGGCTCAGGGCCTCGTCCCAGGCCGCGCGGGCGACAGCCACCAAACGCTGGTCCGGACAGTTGGCCGCGTCCAGCGGCACCGGCTTTACGTTGACATCTTCGTAGCCGTCGGCTGCGCCATGGGCGGCGCGGCGGTGGTTGCGCATGACACGCAGCATGTGATCGCGGTTGCGCTCATAGCCCGCGAAAGCCCCCAGTTCGCCGGCCACTTCCGCGGAGGTGGCATAGGCCACACCGGTCATGATCGCGGTCAAGGCACCACAAAGCGCGCGGCCCTCATCGCTGTCATAGCCAAAGCCCATGTTCATCAGCAGCCCGCCGATGTTGGCATAACCCAGCCCCAGCGTGCGGAAGTCATAGGACAATTGCGCGATTTCCTTCGAGGGGAACTGCGCCATCGTCACGGAAATTTCGAGCGTAACCGTCCACAGACGCGAGGCGTGCATATAGTCTTCGACCTGGAACTCACCGTCCTTGAGGAAGGTCAGCAGGTTCATCGAGGCGAGGTTACAGGCGGTATCGTCAAGGAACATATACTCCGAACAGGGATTCGATCCGCGGATCGGGCCGTCTTCGGGGCACGTGTGCCATGCGTTGACCGTGTCGTGATACTGAATGCCCGGATCGGCACAGGCCCACGCGGCGTGGCCGACCTGATCCCACAGGTCGCGGGCCCGAACGGTGCGGGCAACCTTGCCGTCAACGCGGTTGATCAGCTCCCATTCGGCATCCTTTTCCACTGCGTAGAGAAACGCATCGGTGACCCGGATAGAGTTGTTGGAGTTTTGCCCGGAGACCGAGTTGTAGGCTTCGGAATCCCAATCGGTGTCATAGGTCGGGAATTCGATCGCTGTGTGGCCCTGACGGGCATAGTCGAGAACCCGCTTGATATAGGTTTCGGGAATCGCGGCCCTCTTGGCGTCGCGGATCACCGATTTCAGCGCATCGTTGACAGCGGGATCATAGGCGTCTTCCTCGCGGCCATCCCACGTGCGGATCGCCTCGAACAATGCGTTCAGCTTGGCCTCGTGCATCTTGGAGCCCGCGACCAGAGACGCGACTTTTTGCTCTTCGATGACCTTCCAGTTGATGAAGTCTTCGATATCCGGGTGGTCCGCGTCGCAAATCACCATCTTGGCGGCGCGGCGCGTGGTCCCACCAGACTTGATCGCACCGGCGGCGCGGTCGCCAATCTTGAGAAAGCCCATCAGGCCCGACGACTTGCCACCGCCCGACAGCTTTTCGCCCTCGCCCCGCAGATGGCTGAAGTTGGTGCCAGTGCCCGAGCCATATTTGAACAAGCGCGCCTCGCGGACCCACAGATCCATGATGCCGCCTTCGTTGACCAGATCGTCTGCGACAGACTGGATAAAGCAGGCGTGCGGCTGCGGATGCTCGTAAGATGATTTGGACTTGGTCAGCTTGCCGGTCTTGTAGTCGACATAGTAGTGCCCCTGCGCCGGGCCGTCGATTCCATACGCCCAGTGAAGGCCGGTGTTGAACCACTGCGGCGAATTCGGCGCACCGCGCTGCGTGGCCAGCATATACCGCATTTCGTCGAAATAGGCGCGGGCGTCTTCTTCGTCTGTAAAGTATCCGCCCTTCCAGCCCCAATAGGCCCAGGCACCAGCCAGCCGGTCAAACACCTGCTTGGACGAGGTTTCGCCCTCGAACTCGACCGCGTCATCGGCCGGAACCGACCGCCACAGGAATTCGGGCACATCCTTTTCGCGCACCTTCTTGAGCCGGTTGGGCACCCCGGCCTTGCGGAAATACTTTTGGGCGATGACGTCGCTTGCCACCTGGCTCCAGCTGCGCGGAACCTCCATATTCTCAAGACGGAACACGACGGTGCCGTCGGGGTTGCGGATTTCCGACGTTACCGGGACGAATTCCAGATCTGCATACGCATCCTGTCCGGCCTTGGTGAATTTTCTTTCAATTTTCATCGCAGCTGCCTCTGTCTGACCACGCGCGCCCGTCAAAGGCGCAAAATTTTGTTTTTCCGGAACAGACAGTCAAAACACCCCGCCGCGCTGCCCGGTTGCCCGCGCGCACTGGCTTCGCCGCCTTTTGTATCAAAGTGTATTGCCGTGTCCCCACACTCCGCTGCCCACGAACACTATATCTAGTGGCTCAGCGACTTGCTCGCACAAACTGACGTATTCTGATGGGTTCGGTCAACGGCATTTTTGACGAAAAATGAAAACTTTTGTGTTGACCCGTGAACGCTCTTTCAAAGGGACTGATTCAGTCATTTGACCCCGCGCGCAGCTAAACGGAATTCTCGCTTATTTTGCGGTGTCTTGCTGGATATTGATGCGGATTTCCCAAAATCCGGGAGAGAATCGCCTCGCCCGATTTGCCCGCCGAAACTGTTGCACTCGGGCACCCATCCCCCTACGGCACCGCCCGCAGAATCCGGCTCCCCCGACAATTTCACACGATGTGGTAGAAAGCACCGCCAGAGCACTACCAAATGTAGTGGCAGATCATGGTCAGGCGATTCTGAACAAACGCGCAGCGCGACCGGCAAGATGCCGGTCGTGTCGCGTTCCAATATGTTGGAAATGGTCGGGGCGGCGAGATTCGAACTCACGACCCCCTGTACCCAAAACAGGTGCGCTACCAGACTGCGCCACGCCCCGGACCGTGCGCCTTCCTATCCTCGCCAATCGGTTTTGAAAAGCCCAAAAACCGCCTTAGCAGGGCCAAATCGGATCGGTCTGAAAAGATGGGTGCCGCATCACGTCTCCGGGCCCGATCCCAAAGCGCCGCGCCAACCCGCCGTTGATCTCCAGCACGGCGAAAATATTGTCGCCACCGGGGATCGGTGACAGATCGCCCGGCACGGCTTCATGGTGCACATGCGCAACCTGCCCCTGCTCATCGACAAATATCATGTCGAGAGGGATCAGCGTGTTTTTCATCCAGAAGGCAACCTTCTGAGGGAACTCATAAACGAACAGCATTCCGTTGTAGGTGCCCATGCTTTCGCGAAACATCAGCCCGCGTGCGCGTTCACGGGGATCGTCGGCCACTTCGACAGAAAACCGCATCTGCCCCCAGCTTCCCCGCAGATCCACCTGATCGGCCCGGCACTCTGCCCGCACCGCCGTTGCACCAAGCCCGACACTGGCCACAAACAGAACCGCCGCGCCGACAAACCGGCGAAACGCCCCTGTAAAGCCCCGCGCAATCATTCTGTTGCCGCGTCCCAGGCAAGCACCTCGGCCGCCATGCGGCCCCGCTTGCCATCTATCACCCGAACGGCCAACGCCTCGCCGGGTTGCAGATCCGCCAAACCCGACGCCCGGATCACCTCGATATGCAGGAACACGTCTTCGTCGCGCCCAAATACGTTGGCAAACCCGAACCCCTTGGCCCGATCAAACCACTTGACCCGCGCCGGTTCCAGAGCAACTTGCTTGATGGCCTCGCGTGGCACATCGGCCAATTCGCCCAGCTCCGCAGACTTTTCCCGCTCTGGTGGAACGATGCTCACGATCTCGGTCGCCTGAATGCCGCGTTCTGTCCGACAGGCCACAATGTCAACGCGCGAATCATTTGCCACGGAATTCTGTCCAAAATTCCGCAACACGTTGATGTGCAGCAGGATATCTTCACCACCACCATCAGCCATGACAAACCCAAATCCCTTTACGGGATCGAACCACTTTACCGTTCCTGAGACACGGATTGATGTGCTCATATCTTCTGCCACTTTCCCCACCTTCTTATTTGATTTGACTATCCTGCCTCGCGCAACGAGACGGATGGCCCTAACGAAATAATTGTCTAAACAAAATACATATTATAAATTACTAGCAAATTTGCGCTTATGGCTGCAAACGCGTTACGCGCCAATCCGCCGATAGCGCGGCCCTATTCCAAACAAAACGATCATGCAACCGGAACGCCCCATCCGCCCAGAATTCGATCTCAAGTGGTCTGATACGATAGCCGCCCCAGAACGGTGGGCGCTCCGGATCGGTGCCGTGCCGGGCCGTGACCCGTGCCACCTCGGCCATCAAGGCGGACCGGCTGCCCAGCGGTTGGGATTGCCGCGACGCCCACGCGCCTAGCCGGCTTTTGAGAGAGCGGGACTTGTAATAGTCATCCGCCTGCGGCCCCTCCTCGCGCTCAACCATACCGCGAACGCGAATCTGCCGACGCAAGGATTTCCAATGCATCACGAACGCCGCCTTGCCCGCCTGATCAATTTCGCGGGCCTTGGTGCTTTCGTAATTGGTATAAAAGACAAAGGCATCCGCCTCGATCTCTTTCAGAAGTACCATCCGTACGTTTGGCAATCCGTCCCCATCGACGGTGCCAAGCGCTATGGCGTTGGGATCGTTCACCTCGCTCTTTTCGGCCTCGGCCAACCATGCACGGGCAATGGCAAACGGATCATCGCCCGAGAATAGTCCTGTCCGGTCGCTCATTCGGTGTCTCCTGTGCTGCGCCGTCGCTGTGATATCCAAGCGCAGACTTGATGGCGTTTGTCCAATAGCCTAAAGGAAAGTCCTTGGATACAGTTATAGATGGCAGAGGAAACGACGATGTCAAATCAACTGATGGCTGGCAAACGTGGTTTGATCATGGGCCTGGCCAATGACAAGTCGATCGCCTGGGGCGTGGCGCAGGCCTGCGCGGACGCAGGCGCGGAACTGGCCTTCTCTTATATGGGTGATGCGCTGAAGAAACGCGTGGCCCCGCTCGCGGAAAGCGTCGGCAGCACCATCGTGTTGCCCTGCGATGTGGGTGATGAGGCGTCCATCGACAGCATGTTCGATGCGCTGCGCAAAGAATGGGACAGCCTCGACTTTATCGTTCACGCCATCGGATTCTCCGACAAGAACGAATTGCGCGGCCGCTACGTGGACACCAGCCGGAGCAACTTTGCCATGTCCATGGACATCTCGGTCTACTCCTTTACCGCCGTCATGCAGCGCGCGGAAAAAATGATGTCCCCCGGTGCCAGCGCCCTCACCCTGACCTATTACGGTGCCGAGAAGGTCATGCCGCATTACAATGTCATGGGCGTGGCCAAGGCAGCGCTTGAGGCATCCGTGAAATACCTCGCCGAAGACCTCGGCAAGGATGGCATTCGCGTCAACGCGATCAGCGCAGGCCCGATCAAGACGCTCGCCGCCTCCGGGATCGGGGATTTCCGCTACATCATGAAGTGGAACGAATACAATTCGCCTCTGCGCCGCAACGTGACAACCGAAGATGTGGGCAAGGCGGCCCTGTTCCTGCTGTCCGATCTGGGATCCGGCACAACCGGCGAAAACCTGCACGTTGACGCGGGTTATCACGTGGTCGGCATGAAAGCCGTGGACGCCCCGGATATCAGCAAGGGCTGACCCGGCCAGATCCGCCCCCTGCCACCGCATTTGTTTTCGGAGAGAGACATCATGACAGACCGCCTGCCACATGAAAAAGGCTTCCACGTCAGCTGGGACCAGATCCACCGCGACAGCCGCGCTCTTGCATGGCGCCTCGACGGCCAAGGCCCGGACGACGGCGGCTGGAAGGCCGTCGTGGCGATCACGCGCGGCGGAATGGCCCCCGCCATGATCGTGGCCCGCGAACTGGACATCCGCACTGTCGATACGATCAGCGTCAAAAGCTATCACTCGGGCGGCGGCAAGGCCGATGACCGCCGAGATGCCGAAGTTCTGAAATCCCCCGACCCGGCCCTGATGGGCGACGGTGAAGGCATCCTGATCATCGACGACCTCGTTGACAGCGGCAAAACTCTTGAACTGGTGCGCTCTCTCTATCCCAAGGCGCACGTGGCCACGGTCTACGCCAAACCCCAGGGCCGCCCACAAGTGGAAACCTTCATCACCGAAGTCAGTCAGGACACCTGGATCTTCTTTCCCTGGGACATGGCCCTGCAATACGTGGAACCCTACCGCAACGGTCCCTGAGCCACCCAAACCGGCGGAACAACAGCGAACGGTCCGCAGTTTGAGCATTTTTGGCCAGAAGAAGCAGCAACCCGACACGCCCTTCTTCTGGCACCAAATACTCCCGCCGGAGGCGTCGCGCTGCCGCAGGCAGCGCAAAACCATCATGTGCGCCGAAGGCGCTCAATAAAGCGAAAGACGCGACCTTGACCCGAACCTCCGCGACATTCTCCCCGCCCATCCCGGAAGCCTATCGCTGGCTCGACGGGGTCGAGTTCGCGAAAGATCGTCCTTTGATGAACGTCAGCCAGGCCGCGCCGGTGGACCCGCCGCCGCGCGCCTTGCGCGAAGCCTTGGCTCAGGCGGTTCTGGACGATCCGGCCGCCCATCTCTATGGCCCTGTTCTGGGCCTTCCCGCGCTACGCGCGGAACTGGCCGGGCGCATTCAGCGCCTTTACGGCGGCGCGGTGACGGCGGCGGATGTCGCCATTACTGCAGGCTGCAACGAGGCATTCGCTGCCACGATGGCATCGCTGACCGCCGAAGGGGATGAGGTCATTCTCCCAACGCCGTGGTATTTCAATCACAAGATGTGGCTGGATATGGCGGGTGTGCGCGCTGTGCCCCTGCCCACCGGTGCGGATCTTCTGCCCGATCCGCAGGCCGCCGCCGCGTTGATCGGACCGCGCACCCGCGCCATCGTGCTGGTCAGTCCGAACAATCCAGCCGGTGTCGAATATCCCCCCGCGCTCTTGCGCGCGTTGTACGATCTTGCCAAGTCGCGGGGCATCGCGCTGGTGGTGGATGAAACCTACCGTGATTTTCACGCAAGCGACGGGGCCCCGCACGATCTGTTCACCGACCCCGACTGGCGCAAAACCCTGATCCACCTTTATTCCTTTTCCAAGGCCTACCGCTTGACCGGGCATCGGGTTGGCGCGCTGGTCACAGACCCTGCGCGGCTGGCCCAGATTGAAAAGTTTCTCGATACGGTGACAATCTGCCCGGCGCAGGTCGGCCAGATAGGCGCGCTTTGGGGGCTGCGCAATCTGGATGACTGGCTGGCCGGCGAACGCCTTGAGGTTCTGGCCCGCCGCGCCGCCATGGCCGAAGGGTTCTCGGCGCTGGCCGATCGGGGCTGGGGGCTTGCCGGATTGGGCGCTTATTTCGCCTATGTGTCCCACCCTTTCGACATGGGCGCGCAGGACGTCGCCCGCCGGCTTGTGTCGGAGGCAGGGATCCTGCTGTTGCCCGCGACCATGTTCGTTCCCGAAACCGACGACGGCCACGGCGCGCGGCACCTGCGCATTGCTTTTGCCAATCTGGATCGCCCCGGCATCGCCGCGTTCTTTTCACGCCTGTCGGGCCTTTCGTTCTGATCTTGGCTTTCTTCTGATCTTGTCCCTGCCAGCCGTCGCGCGTAGATACGGACCAACTGAGCAAAAGGGGGCGTCATGGCCGCGCGCAATACAGTTTCGAAAACCGCCGTCTGGGTGCTTCTTGGCCTGCTGATCATCGGCCTTGCCGGTTTTGGTGCTACGAATTTCTCTGGCACCGTCCGTTCGGTGGGTATGGCCGGTGAAGAACCCATCGGCATTGACGAATTTGCCCGCGAGCTTCAACGCGAGGTCCGCGCCGTCGAGGCCCAGACCGGCCAGCGCCTGCCTGCCTCTCGCCTGCAGGAACTGGGCCTTGACCAGATCGTGTTGGGCCGTCTGGTCACGCTCGCCTCTCTCGATAACGAGGCGACCGAAATCGGCCTGTCGATGGGCGACGAGAACCTGCAACGCGAGATCGTGAACATTCAGGCCTTTCAGGGCCTGAACGGCGCGTTCGACCCAGAAACCTATCGCTTTGCCCTGCAAAACGCGGGCATCACCGTGGCCGAATTCGAAGACGACCTGCGCGATGAAAGCGCCCGGACCATCGTGCAACAGGCAATCACCGGCGGTATCGCCATGCCCGATACGCTGACCGACGTGATTGTCGAATTCGTAGGAGCCCGCCGCGATCTGACCTGGGCGCGGCTTGGCGAAGAGGCGCTGACCACCCCGCTGGCCGATCCCGATGACGCGACCCTGAAAGCGTTCTATGACGACAACATCGACGCCTATACCCTGCCTTTGACCAAAAAGATTACCTATGCATCGCTGACCCCAGATGCCCTGTTGGACAGCGTCGAGGTCGACGAAGAGGCGCTGCGCGCGCTCTATGACGAACGCAATGACGATTACGATCGCCCCGAGCGCCGCCTCGTCGAACGCCTGATCTTTGCAGATGACGCGGCCGCAACCGATGCGATGGCGCAGCTTGCCGTTGGCGGGACCACCTTTGAATTGCTGGTCGAGCAACGTGGGTTGACGCTTGGGGATGTGGATCTGGGAGACGTCACGCAAACCGATCTGGATGCCGCAGGGGCAGACGTGTTCGCGGCGGATGCCGGTGCTGTGGTCGGCCCGCTCCCGACCTCAATCGGCCCGGCTCTGTTCCGCGTGAATGGCATTCTTGCCGCACAGGTGACGCCGTTCGACGAGGCCCGCACTGAATTGCGCGCCGAATTGGCGCAGGACCGTGCCCGCCGGGTGATCGAGACCAGCGCCCAAAGCTTTGACGACATGCTCGCCGGTGGGGCCACGCTAGAAGACCTCGCTTCCGAAACCGACATGACCCTCGGCACAATCGACTGGACGAACGGAAGCAGCGACGGGATCGCAGCCTACGAAGGGTTCCGCGAAGCGGCAGCAGCCGCGTCGGTCGATGACTATCCCGAGATCGCCTACATGGATGACGGTGGCGTTTTTGCCCTGCGCGTGGATGAACGGCTCGAGCCGCGCCCCGAACCCTTTGCCGACGCGCGCAATCGTGTGGCGCGGGACTGGCGCGCCGATGCCCTTGGCCGCGCTCTGGCCGATCAGGCACGCGCGCAGGCAGACACGCTCAAGACTGACGGGGGCTTTGCCACCGCTGGGCTGGAGGCAAACAAGGTCAGCGATCTGGTCCGTTCCGGCGTGATCGACGGTGCGCCACGGTCGCTTGTTTCTGCCGCCTTCGACATGGAGGTGGGAGAGGTCCGAGTGATTGAAACGCCCGGCGCGGCCTTTGTTCTGCGCCTCGATGGCACAGCCGCGGCGGAAACCGGCGGCGACATGGCGCGTCTGCGCGATGCGCTGGCGGGTGAACTGGATCAGGCTCTGGCCCAGGCCGTGTTTGAAACCTATGTCCGCGACGTGCAGCTGCGCGCCCGGCCCCAGATCGACCAACAGGCGCTGAACGCCGTTCTGTCCTCCTTTCAGTAAGGATCCCCCATGGCCCTGACCCCAGAGTTCGACAGGTTCTCCCGCGCCTATGACGCGGGGGAAAATCAGGTTGTCTACACGCGGTTGGCCGCGGATCTGGATACGCCGGTGTCGCTGATGCTCAAGCTGACGGGGGCCGCCGAAAACGCCTTTGTGCTGGAATCGGTGACTGGCGGCGAAGTGCGCGGTCGCTATTCCATCATCGGGATGAAGCCGGACGTAATCTGGCGGTGCCGAGGGGAAAGCTCAACGCTCAATCGACATGCGCGGTTCGACCCGGATGCCGACGTGGCGCAGGAAGGCAATCCGCTGGATAACCTGCGGGCGCTGATCGCCGAAAGCCGGATCACACTGCCCGACGACCTGCCTCAGGCGGCGGCGGGATTGTTTGGATATCTCGGCTATGACACGGTGCGTCTTGTGGAACACCTGCCGAACGTGAACCCCGATCCGCTGGGCCTGCCCGATGCGGTGATGCTGCGGCCCTCGGTGGTGATCGTGCTGGATGGGGTCAAGGGCGAGGTGACGGTGGTTTCACCGGCATGGGTCAGCGATGGGCAGAGCGCCCGCGCCGCCTATGCGCAGGCCGCCGAAAGAGTGATGGACGCGGTGCGCGATCTCGAACGCGCGATGCCCGCAGACAGCCGCGAAATGGGCGAGGCGGACACGCTGCCGCCGCCGGTGTCGAACTTCACACCAGATGCTTACCGCGCCGCCGTGGAAAAGGCCAAGGACTACATCCGAGCTGGCGATATCTTTCAGGTGGTGCCATCGCAACGCTGGGCGCAGCCGTTTCCGCTCCCTCCGTTCGCGCTCTATCGGTCGTTGCGACGCACCAATCCGTCACCGTTCATGTTCTTTTTCAATTTCGGCGGTTTTCAGGTCATCGGGGCCAGCCCGGAAATTCTGGTGCGGGTGTTCGGTCAGGAAGTCACCATCCGCCCCATTGCAGGCACCCGTCGGCGCGGGGCCACGCCGGAAGAAGATCGCGCATTGGAAGCCGACCTTCTGGCCGATGAAAAAGAGCTGGCAGAACACCTGATGCTTCTGGACCTGGGACGCAACGATGTCGGGCGCGTTGCCAAAACGGGCACCGTGCGCCCCACGGAACAATTCATCATCGAGCGGTACTCCCACGTGATGCATATCGTGTCCAACGTGGTGGGCGAACTGGCTGAGGGCAAGGACGCGGTCGACGCGTTTTTTGCCGGCATGCCCGCCGGCACCGTTTCGGGCGCGCCCAAGGTGCGCGCGATGGAAATCATCGACGAGCTTGAGCCGGAGAAACGCGGCGTCTATGGCGGCGGCGTGGGATATTTCAGTGCAGGCGGTGACATGGACATGTGCATTGCCCTGCGCACCGCCGTTGTCAAGGATGACACGCTCTATATTCAGGCCGGAGGCGGCGTGGTCTATGACAGCGACGCACAGGCGGAATACGAAGAAACCGTGCACAAATCCAACGCCATTCGTCGCGCCGCCGCGGATGCGGCCCGGTTCGCCGCACAGGGTAACCGGTAACCTTACGCACGTTCTTCGATGTCTTTTTTGGATGACGGCGGCGGGGGGCGCTGCCCCCCGGCCTCGCTCCGCTCGGCTCCCCCCGGAGTATTTCGGGCCAGAAGAAGCGCGCGTTACCCTTGACGCAAAAGGCGTGCGCGCCCTCTTGGGGGTACTTCAGTTCGGAATAACCCGCGCGAGGCGGATCAATGTCATTGGCTGGCGGTCGCGGCGTCTTCCAGCACCGCCGAGACCGGAACCAGAGCGACGCGTGCGGCACGGTCCTGCAACCCCCAGAGCAACAGGGCGCTGATCGTTTCGGGACGCACCCGGCCGAGCATCACCACGCCGCCCATCTGACCGGCGCGGAATGCTGCCTGATCGAGGAACCGGCGCATGACCGTCGCCGACTGGCCTTGTCCGTCGAAATCGCGGAACACCACAGCCGTCGGAACTCCGGCGCGCGCCGAAAGTTTCGGAACGGTGTTCAGCCCGTTGTTCTGGGTCACAAGGCCATATCCCCGGTCCCGCAAGATGGCGGTGACCTGATCCGACAGCGCCCGATTGCCCTGAATTCCGGACTTGACGCCTTCCAGCACGCCCACGGCTTCGGGCAGTTGCGCGAGGATGGCGCTCACTGCCATTTCCGCGTCCTGAGCCGCGGCATCGGTCGGCAGATCGGCCAGAGCTAGAACCTCGAACCCGGCAGCGCGGTGGCGGGCCATCCGCTCTGACGCGTCGGGCAGCGCGGGATCCACCGCGATGGTGATCGGTGACGGAAACGCGGCCAGAGCCTCAACGCCGACAGATTGGGCATCATCAATCAGGACAATCGCCATCAGGGGTTTGTCCTGGGTATTTTCATAGGGCTGCGCAAATGCCGAGACGGGTGGTTCCTCGGACCCCGTTGCCGGTGTTTCCGCAGGTTGGCGCTCTGCCCGGTCGGTCAGCGCGTTACCCGAAGGGGCACCCCCTGTTTCAGACCCTGCCCCCGTTTCGGCATTGTCGGCGGCATCAACGGTGCCCGTTTGCGGCAGGCCGGCCTTGCGCGGCCGTTGCGAAGAAGCCGGATCCTGAACCGGCTCTTTCTGGGTATCGGTCTCTGACGTTGTGCCAGCCACTGCGGGGGATGTTGCGGGGGCTGTTGCGGGAGCCTCGCCGACCGGGGTCGGAATATCGGCCGGGGTTTCCTGCGCCTGTGGCACGCGCGGTTGAGCAGGATCAGAAGAAATCGACGTCTCCGCTGTGGCCGAGGCACCCGGCTCCGCAATCGTTTCCGCATCGGTCCCTGTGGTGCCGGTCGCGGCACCTGTATCCTGTGCGCCGGTCCCGCTCCGGGCGTCCACCACGACGGGGCTGGTCAGCGCGGCGACTGCGCCGCCAACCTCGGGACGCGCCGCCGGGCTGGTGTCGGCCATACCGTCGGTGGCAGGTGCCGGTTGCGGGCTGACGGGACCCGAGGGTTCCTCGCCGCGCACAACGGTGTCGTCACGGCGCGGCGCGGTGACCGTTTCCGGCAATCCGGTGTCGACCGGCGTCGTCGCTGCGGGCACTGTGGCATTTGGCAAGGCCTGTGCCGCGTCCGGTGAAGGCCGCATCGGCACCCACAATGACACCGCCGCCGCCGCACCGACGGCAACGACGCCGCCCCAGATCAATCCGCTCAGAAATCCGCGTGCCATGTTTCACCCATGTTCCCTGCTCCCTCTGCCTGCCACGCCGCATACCGGACCCGAGACCCGGCCTTTGGTGCGCCTGTTCGGCGGGACGGGCAGAAGTGCCCTTGACGCTGCGCGCCATCCCTGAACAAGTATGCTCCGACCTCTATACCGCGACCGGGGCCTGCGACAACAGCCCCCAAAGACATCGGGACCGCTACCATGTTGCTGCTGATCGACAATTACGACAGCTTTACCTACAACCTCGTCCATTATCTGAGCGAACTGGGGGCCGAGGTCGTCGTTCGGCGCAACGACACGATATCCGCCGAAGGCGCGCTGGCCATGAACCCTGCCGGTATTCTGCTCAGCCCCGGCCCCTGCGATCCTGATCAGGCCGGTGTCTGCCTGTCGCTGACCCTTGCGGCGGCGCAGGCGCGGGTTCCGTTGTTGGGGGTGTGTTTGGGCCATCAGACCATCGGACAGGCCTTTGGCGGCCGGGTTGTGCGCTGCCACGAGATCGTGCACGGCAAGATGGGCGAGATGCAGCACACATCGCGCGGGGTGTTTGCCGGACTGCCGTCACCATTCAAGGCCACACGGTATCATTCGCTCGTGGTTGAACGCGAGAGCCTGCCGGATTGCCTTGAGGTGACCGCGTCGCTTCCCGATGGCACGATCATGGGTCTGCAACACCGCGATTTGCCGATCCACGGGGTGCAGTTCCACCCGGAATCGATCGCATCCGAACATGGGCACGCCCTGCTTGAAAATTTCCTTAACGAAATGAAGGTGCCAGCATGAGCGACGCCCTCAAACCCCTGATCGGTGCCGCCGCCGACCGCCCGCTGACCCGACAGGAGGCCGAACAGGCCTTTACCATTCTTTTTGAGGGAGAAGCCACGCCAAGCCAGATTGGGGGCTTGTTGATGGCGCTGCGCACCCGCGGCGAAACGGTAGAGGAATACGCCGCCGCCGCCGCCGTGATGCGCGCCAAGTGTAACCGGGTCCCCGCCCCGGACGGGGCCATGGATATCGTCGGCACCGGCGGTGATGGCAAGGGCACGCTGAATATCTCAACCGCGACGGCCTTTGTCGTGGCTGGCGCAGGGGTGGTCGTGGCCAAGCATGGCAATCGCAACCTCAGTTCGAAATCCGGTGCGGCCGATGCTTTGGGGCAAATGGGCATCAACGTCATGGTCGGCGCGCCGGTGGTGGAGCGCGCCATCCGCGAGGTCGGTATCGGTTTCATGATGGCCCCCATGCATCATCCGGCGATGGCCCATGTCGGCCCGGTCCGGGCCGAACTGGGAACGCGCACGATCTTCAACATTCTCGGGCCGCTGACAAATCCCGCAGGGGTCAAGCGCCAGTTGACGGGGGCGTTTTCCCGCGCGCTGATCCGCCCGATGGCCGATACGCTGATGGCGCTGGGGTCGGAACGGGCATGGCTTGTGCATGGTTCTGACGGCACGGATGAGCTGTCGATCGCAGGGATCAGCTGGGTCGCGGCGCTGGAAGACGGCACCGTGCGCGAGGTCGAACTTCATCCCGAAGACGCCGGCCTGCCCGCGCATCCCTTCGAGGCGATCATTGGCGGCACCCCCGAAGAGAACGCCAATGCGTTCCGGGCGCTTCTGGACGGGCAAACCGGGGCCTACCGCGATGCGGTTCTGTTGAACGCTGCCGCGGCACTTGTCGTGGCAGAGGCCGCACCCGACCTGCGCAGCGGTGTCGAAATGGCCCGCGAAGCCATCGACAGCGGTGCAGCCCGCGACAAGGTCGCAGCTCTGGCCGCCATCACCCAGGCCGCCTGATCCTGTGAGCCAACCAGAAACCGCCCACATCCCCGTGCATTGGGCGCATCTGCCGTTCTTTTCGACCGATTGGCCCGGCATTGCCGATGCGCTGGCCTCAGACACGCGTCAGATCCTGCCACCAGACGCGCAGCGGTTTGCCGCGCTTGAGGCCTGTTCGCCCGATCTTGTGCGGGTCGTGATTCTGGGCCAGGATCCTTATCCGACGCCGGGTCATGCCAATGGGCTGGCGTTTTCGGTCACCCGTGGACTGCGCCCCCTGCCCCGCAGTCTTTCCAATATATTCAAAGAGTTGCAGGACGATATTGGCGTAGCGCCAGACGATGGCGATCTCACATTCTGGGCGCGTCAGGGGGTTTTGCTTCTCAATACCGCTCTAAGCGTGCCTGCCGGAGCGGCGGGTGGCCATGGCAAGCTGGGGTGGGACAGGCTCGCCCGTCAGGTGCTGGCCGAACTGGATGACCGGCCCCGCGCCTTTGTGCTGTGGGGCAACCACGCGCAATCGGTCTGCCCCGATCCGGCCCCGCATCACCTAGTGATCCGAACCGCGCATCCTTCGCCACTTTCGGCGCGGCGGGGATTTTTCGGCTCGCGCCCCTTTTCCCGCGTGAACGAGTGGCTTATTGCCAATGGGGACACGCCGATCAATTGGACCATGCCATGACCGACACCATTCTTGACCGTATCAAGGCCTACAAGCTGGACGAAGTGGCCGCAGACAAACGCGCCCGCCCGCTTGCCCAAGTCGAAGCTGCCGCACGCGCCGCAGGCCCCGTGCGCCCCTTTGCCAAGGCCCTGCGCACCGCATCGCAAAGCGGCTACGGGCTGATTGCCGAAATCAAGAAGGCCAGCCCATCCAAGGGATTGATCCGGGCCGATTTCGACCCCGCCCGGCTGGCGCGCGCCTATGCAGATGGCGGGGCGACCTGCCTGAGCGTGCTGACCGATACGCCCAGCTTTCAGGGCGACAAGCCCTTCCTGACCGAGGCGCGCGCCGCCTGCGATCTGCCCGCGCTGCGCAAGGATTTCATGTATGACACCTATCAGGTCGCCGAAGCCCGCGCGTTGGGTGGCGACTGCATCCTGATCATCATGGCCTCGGTCAGCGATACACAGGCCCTTGAGCTTGAGGATGCAGCGAACCATTGGGGCATGGATGTCCTCATCGAAGTCCATGACGCCGATGAACTGGACCGGGCACTGCGTCTGAAATCGCCGATGATCGGCATCAACAACCGCAATCTCAAGACCTTTGCCACCTCACTCGACACCACGCGGGATCTGTCGCGCCGCGTGCCCGCCGACCGGATGCTGGTGTCTGAAAGCGGACTGTCCACGCCGGACGACCTGCGCGACATGGCCGCGTACGGGGCCCGCTGTTTCCTGATCGGAGAAAGCCTGATGCGCCACGAAGACGTTACCAACGCCACGAAAACGCTGCTTGCGGAACCTGCAATACCGAGTGTGATGGGATGAGCCTCACACATTTTGACGCACAGGGTCACGCCCATATGGTCGATGTCGGGGACAAACCCGTCACCGATCGCATCGCCACCGCCACAGGTTGGGTGCGCATGGCGGCGGAAACCTATGCCATCGTATCCGAAGGCCGTGCCAAGAAAGGCGACGTGTTGTCCGTGGCGCGCCTTGCAGGGATCATGGGGGCCAAGAAAACCCCCGATCTGATCCCTTTGTGCCATCCCTTGCCTGTGACCAAGGTCGCGGTGGACCTGACGCTTGATCCCGACCTACCGGGTGTGCGCGTCACGGCCACGGTCAAGACGTCTGGCCAGACCGGCGTTGAAATGGAAGCCCTGACCGCGGTGTCGGTGGCGGGGTTGACGGTCTATGACATGGTCAAAGCGGTAGACAAAGGCATGGAGATCGGTGGCGTGCACGTCACGCTCAAGGATGGCGGAAAATCCGGCCGGTACGAGGCACCATGATCCCCGTATCACAGGCGCTGGACGCGCTGTTTGCGCTGGCTGATCCATTGGGCGTGGAAACGATGCCTCTGGATCGCGCCGTTGGCCGGGTGCTCGCAGATGATGCGGTGGCCCGGCGCGATCAGCCGCCTTTTGCCGCGTCTTCCATGGATGGCTACGCCCTCAAACGGGCCGAGGCCGACATGCATGCGCAGCTCAAGGTAATCGGAGAATCCGCGGCGGGACACCGGTTCGAAGGCCGTGTGGGCGCCGGGCAATGCGTGCGCATCTTTACAGGTGCCCCGGTGCCCGAAGGCACCGATATGGTGATCATTCAGGAAAATGTCACCCGACAGGGCGACGTGATCAGCATCGTGGATGGTCCGAACGACTCCGACAATATTCGCCCGGCAGGCGGAGATTTCGCCACCGGAACCACCCTGTCGGCACCGCGCATCCTCTCCCCTCAGCAGATCGCGCTTCTCGCAAGCATGAACATCGCCGCCGTTCCCGTGATCCGGCAACCCCATGTGGCGCTGATCTCGACCGGGGATGAGCTTGTCCTGCCCGGAGAAGACCCCGGCCCCGACCAGATCATCGCCTCGAACACGTTCGGGCTCAGGGCGATGCTGGAAAATCTGGGCTGTATCGCCCGGGTCCTGCCCATCGCGCGGGACAACGAAGCCTCCCTGCGCATGGCGTTCAAACTGGCCGAGGGAAACGATCTGGTGGTGACCATCGGCGGTGCGTCCGTGGGCGACCACGATCTTGTTGCTGGTGTGGCCGCCGATCTGGGCATGGAGCAGAGTTTCTACAAGGTCGCGATGCGCCCCGGCAAACCGTTGATGGCGGGCCGCATTGGTGACATGGCCATGGTGGGTCTTCCGGGAAATCCGGTGTCGGCGATGGTGTGCGGGCATGTTTTCCTTGTGCCGATGCTCCGCGCGATGCTGGGACTGGGCCATGCGCCCGCCCCACGTGCGCGGGCGGTTCTGCGTGCCGACCTGACCGGGAACGGACCGCGCGAACATTATATGCGCGCGGTGGTCGAGGCCGGCGAAGTAACAGCCTTTGACCGTCAGGACAGCAGCCTTTTGACCGTCTTGGCCGATGCCAACGCCCTTCTTGTGCGTCCGCCAAATGACGGGCCCCGCCGTGCGGGCGACAGCGTGGATTATATCCCGATCTGATCGCACCGAACACGCCACCGGTCCCGCCCCGTGCCGCTTTTGTTCGCGCCTGTTGACACAAAACAGGAACATGGATAGAACAAAAGTCAGGTAACATAGGTGCGGAGGCCCGGATGCTGACCAAGAAGCAACTCGACCTGCTGGAATTCATTCACAAGCGGATGCAGAAAGACGGCGTCCCGCCCAGCTTTGATGAAATGAAAATGGCGCTGGATCTACGCTCCAAATCGGGCATTCACCGCCTGATTACAGCGCTGGAAGAACGCGGGTTCATCCGGCGGCTGGCGCATCGGGCGCGGGCCATCGAAATCCTGCGTCTGCCCGAGGCTCTGGGTGGCGAGGCGAGCAGCGGATTTTCACCCAAGGTGATCGAAGGCGGTGCGCCCGCACCCGCGCCGGCCAATGCCCTGCCCCCGTCGATGCACGTGGTTGAACTGCCCGTGATGGGACGGATCGCCGCCGGTGTGCCGATCGAGGCGATCAGCCAAGTGTCCCATGAGGTGGCCGTGCCGGGCCAGATGCTGCGCGGCGGATCGAACCACTATGCGCTTGAGGTCAAGGGCGATTCCATGATCGACGCAGGGATCAACGATGGCGATATCGTGGTTATCCGCGAAACCGACGCCGCTGATAATGGCGATATCGTGGTGGCTCTGGTCGAGGGGCAGGAAGCCACACTCAAGCGGTTTTATCGCCGTAATCAGGCCATTGCGCTTGAGGCCGCCAACCCTGCCTACGAAACCCGCATGTATCCCGAAGACAAGGTCGCGGTGCAGGGGCGGCTTGTCGGTCTGATCCGCACTTACTGATGCGCGGCATGGCGTGACCGGTCGCCGCGATGCGGTGACCAGAGGCGCGCGCCCGTTGTGGCCCGCGCCGTTCTTTCGCCACTCGGACCCAGCGCAACCGCACCGGTCAGGCGCAAGGTTTGCGGGTCCAGCACCCGGCATGATCCGGTGAGCGTCAGCGGCACGGGGGCCACAATCACCTGATTGCGCGCGCATTCGCCAAAGCCTTGCGCCGCGCGTTTACCGGTCAGATGCACCACTTCTCCCCCTGACCAGCGCACCCGCCAGATCGCCGCATCGCCGCCCCGCGCATGGGCCTGCGCCTGTTTGGCACCGTCACCATCGTTTTCGAGCCAGTTTCGCGCCACAAACCCGGCACCGCGTGGTTTTGACAGGACGCGCCCATCCTCGCCCATTGCGCCCACCAGCGTTCCTGTGTCAGCGATCAGAACCTCAGGCCGTTCCGTATGCGCCCAGATCCAAAGCGCGACGGCAACCGGGATCAACCCGGCCAACCGCGCGCGCCCCTGCCACAATACGATCACCAGCCCTCCCAAGGCCAGCACAGGCAACACCCATGGTTCAGGACTGACGACCGGAATGCGCGCACCGTCCCACCCGGCAACCCATTGCGCGACAAACAAAATCCAACGCAGGCCCCAGCCCATCACCCACAGCCCGATTGCTTCCAGACCCACGGGCGACAACGCCGCCGCCAACACCGCGGCGGGCATCACCACCGATCCCATCAACGGCACTGAAAGAAGATTGGCCACCAGACCGTATTGCGATACCGCGTTGAAATGAAAGGCCCCGACCGGTGCCGTGGCTGCCCCGGCAATCGCGGATGAGGCCAGCACCCCCACCACCGGTGCCACCCAACGCGGCAGACGGGGCAGATCGAACCGCCGGACCGCGCCAAACACCGCCACAAGCGCCGTTGTCGCCGCAAAAGACATCTGAAATCCCGGACCAAGCAGGGTTTCGGGCCGCAGCAGCAGCACCACCATTGCCGCCACCGCCACCGCGCGCAGGCTTATCGCACGTCGATCCAGAAGCACCGCCAAGAGCACCACCGCCGCCATGACAAAGGCCCGCTCGGTGGCGACATTGCGCCCGGACATGATCAGGTAGATCGCCGCCGCCGCAAGCGCCCCCGCAGCCGCCAGCTTGCGCGTTGAGAGCCGCAACGCCAGCCACGGAAAAAGGGCCAACCCATAGCGCAGCACCGCAAAGACCACCCCCACCAACAGCCCCATGTGCAGCCCCGATATCGCCAGCAAATGCGCGGTATTGGCCGCGCGCAACGCCTCGAGATCGGCGCGCTGGATGCCTGACCGATCGCCGGTGATCACCGCCACGGCAAACCCGCCCGCGGCACCGGGAAGCACCGCGCGCACCCGGTCTCCGATCCGGGCCCGCCACCGCGCCACGGCCAACCCTGCACCGCTTGGCGCGGCCAGCATGACCGGCACACGGCTGTAGCCCACGGCCCCCAGCCCCTGAAACCAGGCATGGCGGCGAAAATCGAAACCGCCAGGTTCAACCGGTCCTTGCGGCGGGGACAGATGCGCGGTCAGCATCACCACCATACCCGGATGCAGCCGGTCCGCATCCTCGGCCGCCGCCCCATGCAGCGACACCCGCACCCGCCCCGGCGTGCGCCCCTGCGGCACGCGGGTCAGGCGCACTTGGTCCAAGGTCAGACGCAACGCGTCCGACGCGCTGCGATCCGTGGCGACAATCCGCCCCTCGACCGGGCCATAGTAACGCCAGCCCAACACATGATCGCCAACGCGATGCGCCCGTGCACCCGCCACCAAAAAGCCGAGCGCCAGCAACGCGACCGCCCATCCCAGCGATGCCAGCCCGCCGGGCCGTCGCAGGGCCATTCCCGCCACTGCGATCGCCATGCCGCCGAAACTGGCATAGACAGACAATCCCGGTTCTCCGGGCCACAGAAAATAAAGCGCAATCCCCAGCCCCAGACACACCGGTGCCCAGGGCAACAAGTGCCCACGCTGATACAACAGGACAAGGTCGAGCCAGGCCAGAAACCGCATGCTTGCTCCGGTCGGGAAGGATCGCTAGACAAGCCGCAACGCTACGCCCCCCATGGTTATAAAAAGGTAAACAGCACCTCATGTCTGCGCCTGTCGTCACCCGTTTTGCCCCCTCGCCCACCGGTTTTCTTCATATCGGAGGTGCCCGGACCGCTTTGTTCAACTGGCTCTATGCACGCGGTCGCGGCGGCAAGTTCCTGCTGCGCATCGAAGATACTGACCGCGCCCGATCCACACCCGAGGCCACCGCCGCCATTCTTCAGGGCATGGCGTGGCTTGGTCTGGACCATGATGGCGATGTGATCAGCCAATTCGACGGGGCCGCCCGGCACGCGGAAGTCGCCCACGAACTGCTGGCAGCGGGCCGCGCCTACAAGTGCTTTGCCACGCAAGAGGAAATCGAATCCTTCCGCGAAGCCGCCCGCGCCGAAGGCCGCTCTACCCTGTTCCGGTCGCCGTGGCGCGATGCCGATCCCGCGACCCATCCTGACGCACCCTATGTGGTTCGCATCAAGGCTCCGCAAGACGGCCACACGGTGATCCGTGATCAGGTGCAGGGCGACGTGAAAATCGGCAACGATCAACTGGACGATATGGTGCTTCTGCGTTCGGATGGAACGCCTGTCTATATGCTCGCCGTGGTGGTCGACGATCACGACATGGGCGTTACCCATGTCATTCGCGGCGATGATCACCTGAACAATGCCGCACGTCAGATGATGATCTACGAAGCGATGGGTTGGCAGGTTCCGGTCTGGGCGCATATTCCGTTGATCCATGGCCCTGATGGCAAGAAACTGTCCAAGCGTCACGGCGCATTGGGCGCGCAGGAGTATCAGGCAATGGGCTATCCGGCGGCGGGTATGCGCAATTACCTCGCGCGGTTGGGCTGGAGCCACGGCGATGACGAATTCTTTACCGATGATCAGGCAAAAGACTGGTTCGATCTGGATGGAATCGGCCGCAGCCCGGCGCGGTTCGATCTCAAGAAGCTGGAAAACCTCTGCGGACAGCACATCGCCATTGCGGATGATGCTGCATTGCGGCGTGAAATCGTGGAATATCGCGCTGCGGCGAGCCTTGATCCGCTGACCTTGGGGCAGGAAGAGGGATTGGAACGTGCGATGTATTGCCTCAAGGATCGGGCCAAAACATTTCCAGAACTTCTTGAAAAGGCTTACTTTGTTCTGACATCGCGCCCAATCGAACCGGATGCGAAGGCGGCCAAGGCGCTGGATTCTGTATCCCGTGGTATACTGGCGGAATTGACGCCGCATTTGCAAAATGCTAATTGGTCGCGACACGATCTGGAAGACGTTCTGAACGCTTTCGCCGAAGCACATGAAACCAAATTCGGCAAGCTGGCCGCCCCGCTGCGGGCTGCGCTTGCCGGGCGGGCGGTTACACCTTCGGTTTTCGACATGATGCTGGTTCTGGGCCGCGATGAAACGCTGGCCCGGCTGACCGATGCGGCAGGATGAACGGACGACCCGTTCCTCTGCCTGACCACCCCGCCCGCGCAATTGTCGCGGGTTACCCATGCGCAGGCAGGCATCGCCGCCGCGCATCATGATAAGGAAGGGACACAGATGACAGACGCCACCAAATCCGCCACCTTGACGATTGACGGCAACGCCTATGAGTTGCCGATGTACTCGCCCACATCCGGCCCGGACGTGGTAGACATCCGCAAGCTTTACGCGCAGGCGGGCGTGTTCACTTATGATCCCGGCTTTACCTCGACCGCATCCTGCGACAGCACCATCACCTTTATCGACGGCGACAAGGGTGAATTGCTGCATCGCGGTTACCCGATCGACCAGTTGGCGGCGAAATCGCACTATCTCGAAGTCTGCTACCTGCTGCTCTACGGTGAACTGCCGTCTGCCAAGGATCTGGAAGTGTTCGAAAGCACGATCACCCGCCACACCATGATCCATGAACAGATGCACAATTTCTTCCGCGGGTTCCGCCGCGATGCGCATCCCATGGCCACCATGGTCGGTGTGGTTGGCGCAATGTCTGCCTTTTACCACGACAGCACGGACATTTCCGACGAACGCCAGCGCGAAATCGCCAGCCACCGCCTGATCGCCAAGATGCCCACCATCGCCGCGATGGCCTATAAGTATTCGGTCGGCCAGCCATTCGTCTATCCACGCAACGATCTGGATTACGCGGCCAACTTCCTGCACATGTGTTTTGCGGTTCCGGCCGAAGAATATGTCGTTGATCCGATCCTCGCCCGCGCGATGGACCGGATCTTTACCCTGCACGCCGATCACGAGCAGAACGCCTCCACTTCGACCGTGCGTCTTGCTTCGTCGTCCGGCGCCAACCCGTTCGCCTGTATCGCGGCGGGCATCGCCTGTTTGTGGGGGCCGGCGCATGGCGGCGCCAATCAGGCCTGCCTTGAAATGCTCAAGGAAATCGGCACTCCGGACCGGATTCCGGAATTTATTGCCCGCGCCAAGGACAAGAACGATCCGTTCCGCCTGATGGGCTTTGGCCACCGCGTCTACAAGAACTTCGATCCCCGCGCGACTGTGATGAAGCAATCGGCGGACGAGGTTCTCGAACTGCTGGGTGTCGAAAACAATCCGATCCTTCAGGTCGCCAAGGAACTGGAAACGGCGGCGCTAAACGATCCGTATTTCGCCGACAAGAAACTGTTCCCGAACGTGGACTTCTATTCCGGTATCATCCTCGAAGCGATGGGCTTCCCCACGTCGATGTTCACACCGATCTTCGCGGTATCGCGCACCGTGGGCTGGATCAGCCAGTGGAAAGAACAGCTTGCCGATCCGCAGATGAAAATCGGCCGCCCGCGCCAGCTTTATCAAGGCAGCGTCACCCGCGATTACATCGACATCGAGAACCGCTGAAGCCAACAGCGCGAATCAAAAAGATCTCTGGGCCCCCGAACCGCACGTTCGGGGGTTTTCGTTTTTGCGACACTCTCCCCGCGCGATCACTCATTGTTTCCGAACATGACGCTACGCGGCGACAAATTGTTGAAAATATGGCAAAATATTGACGGATCGCAGAAAGTCTCTATACGAAAGCTGGTAACGATTATCTTTGGTTGGACCGGTACGGCGGCAGAGCGGACGGTGACACGGAACAGGTCACCATTGCATGCGGGTGTTGCACCCGTGCGCACATGCCTGCCCCGACCGGAACAGCCACGATATCGACACCCAGCCTTCCCCCTGGCGTAACGCCATGGAGAAACGCGCTGGGTCCGATATCGCAGAACGAGCATACGGGGGCTTGCTGGATGGAACTGCTTATTTCTCTGCTTCTGGGTGCGGGGCTTCTCAGCTTTGCCGCCTCCGAGGCCGAAGACGCCGAAGATGAGTACAACGCTTATCTCAATTCTCTGAACAACAATGGCGGCACGACAGGTACCGGCACAGAGGGCGAAGATGACAACGTTTTCAACATAGGGACCGGCACATCAACCAATGGCAGCGATGTGGTGACGCTCACCAACCGCGCCGATATTTTTGACGCGGGGCCGGGCGATGACACGGTCCATGCGCTCAAGGGGTTCGACACAGTGCGCGGCGGAACCGGCGACGACACCTTGCTCGGCGATGACGGCAAGGATCTGTTGGAAGGCAACGGCGGTGACGATTTTCTGATGGGTGGCGAATGGCATGATGGGCTTTTCGGCGGCACCCAGAACGATGAATTGCATGGCGGCCCCGGCAACGACCTGCTTCAGGGCGGCGCGGGAGAAGACATGCTTCTCGGGGGCGGCGGTAACGATCTGTTGATGGGCGCATCCGGAGCCGATGCCCTGTACGGAGAAGACGGCGACGACATCCTTGCAGGTGGCGGCCTCTTTAACCGCGAGCTGAACACAGACGATTACGAGATCATCCGCGCCCTGTCGACCAATCAGGATCTGGAACTCCCCAATTTCCGTCTTGAAGGCGACGGTGACGGGGCTGTGGACATACTGGACGGTGGTGCCGACGATGATGTTCTACTGCTTGATGAAAACGACGAAGGCACCGGCGGCACGGGTCAGGACGCCTTTGTTCTGGGCGATTGGATAACCGCGGCCAACCCCGCAACGATCACCGATTTCAACAGCGCCGAGGACGTAATCCAAGTGTTGGTCGAAGACCCCGCTGCACTCACGGCCCCGGGGATTTCCTTCCAACCCGGCACCGGTGCGGGCCATGTTCAGCTATTGTTGGAAAATCAGGTTATCGCAGATGTTTACGGCGATTTCGGCACCGAATTCGTGGGCCGGGTCTTGCTGGGCGAATACGCGTCAGTGGCGATTTCCTGACCCCTGCGATGACGGTTCTGCGCACCCGTCGTCTCGTCCTGCGGCCACCAGTGGCGGACGATCTCGACGGGTTGCACAACGTCTATTCGGATCTGCGGGTCATGCGCTATTGGTCAACGTCGGCGCATCGCGACCGGGCCGAGACGCGCGCGCTTCTGGACGCGATGATCACGCACGCCAGCACCCCGACCCGGTATTTCGTGATTGATCATGACGGGCAGGCCGTCGGCTGCGCCGGGGTGCATGAAGGAGACGAGATCGGGTTTCTCTTGCGCGCGGATCTTTGGCGCAAAGGCTTCATGCGCGAGGCGCTCACCGCCCTGATACCGTATTTTCTGGACACGCTGGGATACGATCGCCTGACCGCCGACGCTGATCCACGAAACGACGGCTCAATCGCCCTCCTGAAAGCTCTCGGCTTCGTGGAAACCGGACGCGCCGCGCGCACGTTTTTCATCAATGGCGAATGGTGTGACAGCGTCTATTTCGAAAGACGCCGGACCTGATCGCCCGGCGTCGGCATGGCCTCAGCGCCCTTCGAACTTGGGCGCGCGCTTCTCGGTAAAGGCCAGAACACCTTCCTTGAAGTCCCGCGATTTCCCGCAAGCCCCCTGAAGCTTGGCCTCGGTCCCCAACTGCGCCTCAAGCGTGGCATCCCACGACCCCCGGATCGCTGTCTTGGCCGCCGCATAGGCCGCCGTGGGTCCATTGGCCAGATGCGCGGCGCGCTTGCGCCAATGGGCATCGAATTCGTCGTCGGCCACCGCTTCCCAGATCATGCCCCAGTCATCCGCCTGACGCGCGGAAATCTTGTCGGCAAACAGCGCGGCCCCCATTGCCTTGGCCATGCCCATCTGGCGCGGCAGGTAATAAGTGCCACCTGCATCAGGGATAAGGCCAATACGCGTGAATGCCTGCATGAAATATGCGCTTTCGGTGGCGATGACCACGTCTGCCGCAAGGGCAAGATTGGCCCCCGCACCTGCCGCCGCCCCGTTTACCGCGCTGATCGTCGGCACAGGGCAATCCACAATGGCCTTGAGAAGTGGGGTGTATTCGTCGCGCAGCACCCGCTCCAGATCAAGGCTGGCGGCGCTTGATCCATCGCCAAGGTCCTGACCCGAACAAAACGCGCGGCCCGCGCCGGTCAGAACCACGACCCGCGCCTGTTCTCCCGCCGCCTTGACCGCGTGGGTCAGTTCGGCACGCATTTGTGCCGTCAGCGCATTCATCTTGTCGGCGCGATCCAACAGGACAACCGCGACCCCGTCGGTAATGTCGAGCTTGATTGTCTGGTATTCCATGGCGGCGGTATCCTCCCTCATTTCCGGGTCAGTTTTACGGATGCCGCACCCCGAAACCAGAGGGACCGCGCGTCACTCTTCCAAAATCTTGCGCAGGCGGTCCTGCTCGTCCTGCGTCAGTGCCGTCTCTTGGGTCATCGGCGCATCTCTGCGGCCCCGCAGATAGACGAACCCGACCCCCGCCGCCAACAACAACATCACCGGCCCCGCCGCCCACAACAGCCAGTTGGACCCGCCCGCCAGCGGCTTGAGCAGCACATACTCGCCATACCGTTCCACGACAAAGTCGATCACCTCGGCGTTGCTGTCGCCCGCCACCAGCCGTTCGCGCACCAGCAGGCGCAGATCACGGGCCAGTTCCGCATTGCTTTCGTCGATGCTCTCATTTCGGCAAACGAGGCACCGCAACCCGCGCGACAATTCACGCGCGCGGGCCTCAAGTGCGGGATCTTCAAGCACCTCGTCGGGCAACACCGCAAAGGCCGGTGTTGCCCCAAAGGCTGCGGTCATCGCAACGGTCACAGCCAGAAAAAGACCGCGCAGATAAGCCGCGCCCCTCATTCCGCTGGCACCGCACGCGCCGCCGTGCGCCGCGCGCCCGCCGCCACCCGGAATCGGCGGTCGCTCAAGGATAGCAACCCACCGATGGACATCAGGATACATCCCGCCCAAATCCAGTTGGCAAAGGGCTTGATATAGGTGCGCACCGTCCAGCCACCGTTGTTTTGCTGATCACCGATGACGACATAGATGTCGCGCAGGAACCGGTAATCAATCGCCGCCTCGGTGGTCGGCATGCGCGCCACGGGATAGTCCCTTTTTTCGGGATAAAGATGCGCAAGCTCGCGACCATTGCGGCGCAAGGACACCTCGCCCATGGTCGAGAAATAGTTCGGCCCCCGCACCCGTTCGACACCCTGAAGTTCAAGCTCGAACCCCGCCACAGTGAACGGCACACCGATCTGGGCCACACGGATATCCTCGCGTTCCCACGCGGTGAGCCCCGCAATCGCGAAAATGGTGATGCCAAGGCCCGAATGGGCCACCGTCTTGCCCCAATCCGCGCGTGGCAGCCGGAAAAGGCGCGACGCGCCGGACGACCCGGTGCGCGACCAAAGATCAACCAGCGCCCCCGCAACCATCCAGACCCCAAGGAACACACCCACGGGGCCAAGCGCACTGCGCCCTGTCTGCATCGCCCAGACCAGAGCCGCGACCGCAACCGCGAGGATAAACACGCCCCGCAAGGGACGGATTGCCCGAGACAAGGCCCCACGCTTCCACGGCACCATCGCACCGATTGGCAACACCAGCCCCAGGACAACCATGAACGGCGTAAAGGCCATGTTGAAAAACGGCGGTCCCACCGACAATTTCCGGTCAAAGAACATCTCGGCCACCACCGGCCAAAGCGTCCCCACGAACACCACGAAACAGCTGACCGCCAACAGGATATTGTTGACCACCAGCATGCTTTCCCGGCTGACCATGCCGAACACGCCCTTGGCTTCCATCGCTTGCGCGCGCAACGCGAACAGCGTCAATGCACCTCCGGTAAAGAACCCAAGGATCATCAGAATGAACACCCCCCGTTCGGGGTCGTTGGCAAAGGCGTGAACCGAAGTCAAAAGACCCGACCGCACGATGAACGTCCCGATCAGCGAAAAGCCGAACGCCAAGATCGCCAGCAGGATGGTCCAGCTTTTCAACGCTTCGCGTTTTTCCACCACGATCGCCGAATGCAGCAGGGCCGCCGCCAGCAACCATGGCATGAACGATGCGTTTTCCACCGGGTCCCAGAACCAGAAGCCGCCCCAGCCAAGCTCGTAATAAGCCCACCACGACCCAAGCGCGATGCCGATGGTCAGGAATACCCACGCCGCCAGCGTCCATGGCCGGACCCACCGTCCCCACGCCGCGTCAACGCGCCCCTCGATCAGGGCCGCCACGGCAAAGGAAAACGCCATGCTCAACCCGACATAGCCAAGGTAAAGAAACGGCGGGTGAAAGGCCAAGCCGGGATCCTGTAACAGCGGATTCAGGTCCTGGCCATCGAACGGGGGCACGTCCATGCGCAGGAACGGGTTCGATGTGAACAGGATGAACGCAAAGAACGCCACCCCGATCGCCGCCTGCACGGACAGCACGCGCGCCCGCAGGGTGGGTGGCAATCCCTTGCCGAACCACGCGGCCATTGCTCCGAACAGGGACACGATGAGCACCCACAAGAGCATTGATCCCTCGTGATTGCCCCAAGTGCCGCTGATCTTGTACAGCATCGGTTTGGCAGAATGGCTGTTCAGCACCACCAGACGCAGCGAAAAGTCCGAAGTAACAAAAGCATAGGTCAGCGCCCCGAAGGCCGCCGCCGTTAGCAGAAACTGCGCGTTCGCGGCTGGCTCTGCCACCGCCATCCAGGATGCGCGCCGTTTATGGGCCCCCACCAGCGGCACGATCGTCTGAACGATGGCCACCACGAAGGCGAGGATGAGTGCGAAATGTCCGAGCTCTGTAATCATGTCGCGGACTATAGGGCGACACCCGGTCAGCGCCAATTCAAATCGGTGTCAGTGGATCACTTGTCGCGCCCCCCGCGTTGCGCGTGCGCGTCCTTCCACGCCGCCAGCGCCGGATTGGCATCCACCGTCCCGCCAACCGCAGTCGATGTGCCCGCCCGCATCCGTTCAAGACTGGCAACGTCAGCGCCCACATCGGGCGCCAGAGACAAACCTGCGGCGATATCCCGACGGAACTCCTGCGCCTTCATCTGGTGGCGCGCGCCGAAATAAAACGACACCACAACCCCCAGCAGCCACCACATCGCCTCCGGCACCAACGCGAGCCCCTGCATGCGCGCGGCAAACCACAACGGGTCAACCATTGCGGACACGAACAGCCCCAGCGTTCCAAGGGCCAGTAGCGGTCGCGGCAGGCGGTTCACCCCGTCCATGAACCGGTCAAACCCGCCCTTCTCCGGACGCGCAAACTCGGCCTCCATCTGCGCCAAGGCCCCATCGCGAAGCCTGACGGCCCGCACCGCACCCTGCTCCGCATTCTCGCGAAAGACCTCAACCGTCTCCACAACCGCATTGCGCCCGCCGCCGAACAGGGCACCCAGAAACCGCTCGATCAATCCCATGCCGCAACCCTGCGCGCGAACGCAGCCCCGTCCAGATGATAGGCCGGGTCGATGAATTCCTCGGCCCGCGTGATCCATCCTCCCTTTCCGCCCGCCCGCGTCCGGGCAAATTTACGCAAGGCCGGGCGCCGGTCGGCCAGAGAGAAGTAGAAATTGCGCCGCGCAATCCCGTAGGCATTGACCAAAGCCCGCGAATCCACCTCCGCTGCCTCCCGCGCCGCCTTCGCGGTGGCTGGCCCGATGACACCATCCACCGCCAACGGATATCCCATATCCCTTAACAAATCCTGAAGGAGCTTCACCGCCCGAATGCCAGCGTTCACCTGCATGTCAAATACGCTGGGCCGCAACATGTCAGGCAATTGGCCGATCCCCGGCGCATCATGATAATGCGCCACGAATATCCGCGCCGCCTGATCTGGTGTCAGCGCCCGCAGATCCGCGTGATCGGCATCTCCATCGCCGTCAACATCCACGCCCAGCCGCCGCAGCGTGGCCAGCGTCACCCCGTAGTTCGTCGGCCCGCCGGGATCCTCCGGGTCGTTCACATACCCGCCTTCCCGTGCCACGATCTTCGCCGCTATTTCGTCAACGCTTCGCATGATCCGCTCCCGCAACTGGTTTGCGGACAATCACGCCACGTTAAGGTTAACCAAACCCGACAGCACCGTTCGCGGCGAATTCAAACTGTGAAACAACAAAAAGAGGCCACGGCAAAAGCGGCCCCCTCATCACCTTCCAGCTTCTTTTTCGGCAAAAATACCCCCGCCGGAGGCAGCGGCCAAAGGCCGCTTCAGCTCGCGTCGGGCTCCACGTATACGCCCTGTTCCTTGAGCGCATCTATCACCTCGGTCGGCATATAGGTCTCGTCATGTTTGGCCAGAATTTCACTGGCTTCAAACACCCCGTTCACATACCGTCCGGTGCCAACCATGCCTTCATTTTCGCCAAAAAGATCTGGCAGCACCCCGGTATAGACCACCGGCACGGTTGCGCCACCGTCGGTCACTGAAAACCGGATCGTCTCTCCCTCACCGCGCACAAGACTGCCTTCTTCCACCAGCCCCCCAATACGGAATACTTCCGATGGCGCAGGCGGCTCGGCGATCACCTGACTGGGCGCGCGAAAGAAGTTGATACCGTCGCGCATCGCATAACCGATCATCGCCGTCGACAGGATCAGCGCAACCACAGCCACGAGGACAACTTGTATTCTACGCTGTTTTTTCAGGCTTTTCATGGCGCTACCTCAAAAAGTTCGACCTCAGGGAAACAGCGGAGCCATGGTTAGCCCCAGCGTCTCATCTTCACCTAACATCAAATTCGCGTTTTGCAATGCTTGGCCGCTGCTGCCTTTTGTCAGGTTGTCCAGCGCGACGACCACGATGGCGCGCCCGGCGATCCGGTCGCCGGTGACACCGATATGCACATGGTTGGACCCGCGCACGTGATGGGTGCTGGGCGTTTGACCAAAGGGCAGGACATGCACAAACGGTTCTGCCGCATAAGCGTCCGCCAACGTTGTGTGCACTGACGTTGCCTCCCCTGTCACATAGACCGTGGCCAGAATACCCCGGTTGGCCGGGATCAGGTGCGGGGTAAACTGAACCTTGACCTCCCGCCCGGCCAGCGCGGAAAACTCCTGATCGAACTCGCCCAGATGTCGGTGCGTGCCGCCGACTGCATAGGCGTTGTAACCTTCGGACAATTCCGCGTGCAGCAGGTTTTCCTTGAGACTTCTGCCCGCGCCCGACACCGCGCATTTCATATCAAGAATGATATCGTCCAACCCGATGACACCGGCCGAAATCAGCGGTCTCAACGCATATTGCCCCGTGGCCGCGTTGCATCCCGTGCCCGCCACCAGCCGCGCGCCTCTGATGTCCTCGCGGTAGAATTCGGTCAGCCCGTAAACCGCCTCGTCCTGCTGCGCGAGCGCGGCATGTTTGTTGCCATACCATTTTTCGTATTCGGCCGGATCACGCAGCCGGAAATCGGCGCTCAGATCCACGACCTTGACCGACCCGGGCAATTGCGAAATCACTTCCTGACTGGTCTTGTGCGGCAGGGCACAAAAACACAGGTCGATCGCATCGAAATCAATCTGTTCCCATGTCACAAGATCCGGCAGATCCAGATGACGCAGGTGCGGGAAGACATCGGCCATGGCCTGCCCCGCCTTGGAATTGGCCGCCAGCGCCGCGATCTGCATGTTGGGATGTTCGGCGATCAGCCGGATCAGTTCAGCTCCGGTATAGCCGGATGCACCGATAATGGCGATTTGATGTGTCATGTCGGACCTGTGATAAAAACGGGAAAAGGATCGGCGTATAACCGCAGTGCTTGGACTGGGGCACTTTGGACCGGGGCGAATGCCTGCGGGCCGGGGTTATCGTCGCGGTGCTCTGATCATCGCCATCACCATGTCCATCCTTCTGGGTATCGTGTGTCTAGCCGAGCACGTGGGCAAAAACAATGCGGCAAACATCGCTGCAGGGCGCGAATGACGCGCGGCATTATCGTGACGAGGTATGGAATAGGCCCATGGACACAACGCACCCCAGAGCTTAGGGCGCAGGGGCAGCACAACAACTGCGACTTCCCAATTACGGCACAGGACAGGGCCATGGACTTCGGTATTCTCAACGCTGGGCAACAGCCGATCCCGGTTCATGCATATGCAGCGTTTGTCGCGGTGGGTCTCGGAGCGGTGCAACTGGCCAGCGCCAAGGGAACACGCACCCACAAAATGCTGGGGTATATCTGGGTCTCTCTGATGCTTCTGGTCAGCGTCAGCAGCTTTTGGATCCACACCATCAAGGTGATCGGAAATTTCAGCCCGATCCACCTCTTGTCGCTGTTTACCATCTGGTCCGTGATCGAATCGATCCGTACGGTGCGCCGTGGCAATGTCGCGCGACACGCATTGATGATGAAACTGCTTTACGTTCTGGCTTTGTTGCTGACCGGGGCGTTTACCTTGCTGCCGGGGCGGATGATGCATCAGGTCATCTTTGGCGGTTGACCCCAACCGGGCCTGTCAGTCCCGGCAATCCACCCGGCACCAATGCGCGCCAATCGGGCTCAGGCCGCGCGGAACTCGATCTGGCGCCGCAGGAATTGTGTGGCCCGGTCAGAGACACGTCGCGGATCGCCGGTGGTCAGGAAACCGGCCTCGCCCGATCCCATCATGTCAGGGTGCCGCGTCAGGTAATCCGCAAGGCTGTCGGCCACCAGATTTCCCTGACTGAACACGGAAACCTCTGCGCCCAGACTGGCCTGAAACGCCTCCTGCATGAGCGGATAATGCGTGCAGCCGAGAATGGCGGCCTGCGGATGCGGCATCTTGCGCTTCAAGGCGTCAACATGGCTGCGCACGAGCGCTTCGGC
Organism: Alphaproteobacteria bacterium; assembly: GCA_030425395.1. Classification (GTDB taxonomy): domain Bacteria; phylum Pseudomonadota; class Alphaproteobacteria; order Rhodobacterales; family Rhodobacteraceae; genus JAUIAS01. The sequence continues at coordinate 65,650 of JAUIAS010000006.1, read as the reverse complement.
GAGGATCATGTCGCCGTCCTCGATGGCATCCACGACACCACCGCAGGCCTGCGCCTCCACATCGACGCCGATCGCCCGAAACGCCAGTTCGCGCTGGAACGCGCGGCTGGCGACGGTGGCAGGCGTCGCAAACAGGGCAACGTGCTTGACCTCGACCTCACGCGGGGGCGAGTTGTCGCCCCATTGCCGTTCGGTCAGCGCCTCGATCAGCGGCACAAAGACCCCCAGAACCCGCTTTCCTGCGGGCAATCCGCCTTCCTGAATACGGCGCAGCGCCGCCGCAGAGGCGGTGTTGCAGGCCAGAATCACAAGGTCCGCACCGCCATCCCACAACCGCCGGATCGCCGCATAAGTCAGCTCATAGATGTCATCTGCATCGCGGACCCCATAGGGGGCGTGGGCACTGTCTGCGAAATAAAGGAAATCCACGTCCGGCAGCCGCTTCTGAGCGGCGTTCAGGACCGTCAGACCACCCAGACCGGAATCGAAAATACCAACTGCCATGAGCCTCTCAGGCGCGGTGCCTGTCCTCGAATTCAAAGCCGTAGTCGTAAGATGCCAACGGCGTTGGCGAAAGCTCATACGTGGCTTTGCGAAGGAAATCCATGAGTCGTTTCGTATCCGACGCCAGAGGATCGAGTGTGCTGCGCGGGATCGGGCGGCCAATCGCAACCCGCACCGGTGTATCGACCCGCGCGCGGAATTCCTTGATCAACAGCCCCATGCGCAACGTCGGATGAAGATGGCTGGCCACCTGAAAAAGGCGCGAGGTGTGCCCGTCAAAGAACACCGGCACCACCTGCGCCGCACTCTTGGCGATCATCCGCGCTGTGAACCCGCGCCAGCCGGGGTCCATGGGGGTGGAAAACGGGCTGACGGCGGTGCTGACGGTGCCTCCGGGGAAAATACCGATGGCACCGCCCTGCCCCAGAAAATCCAGCGCCTGTTTGCGCGTCTCAAGGTTCTGACGCACCGCGTCGCGTGTATCGTCAAAGTTGATCGGCAGGATCACCCGCTCCAGATCGCTGGCCTTGCGAAACACGTGATGCGCCAGAATACGGAAATCGCCGCGCGTCCGAGCCAGCATGTGGCCCATCATCAGCCCGTCAAGAATGCCATAGGGATGATTGGCGATCATGACGACCGGCCCGCTGCGCGGGATGTGGTCCAACGACCCGCCCGTGATTTCCAGTTCCAGCCCGTAGCGATCCACCATCACCGACCAGAAATCGCGCCCCCGCGCGATTTCGCGCTCATACCCAAGGGCGCGGCGGATCAGGCGCAATCGGCCTGTGGTGTTCTCCATCAGACGGATCATGGCCCGTCCGCCGCGCGTTGTGGCGGAATGGGCGTAGGAGATATCGCGGGCGATCTGGTGCGTTTGGGTCATGGCGAATCCATCGTGCTATGCGGCGAGGATGCCTTGCCACAGTTCGGCGACGGTTTTGTGACACCGCCACCGCGCCTGCATCCCGCTATTGCGCGGCCTTGGCAACCGGTTCGCCCCCCGCACGGATCACCGACAGCAGTTCTTCGCGCCGTTTCGCGGCCTTGGCTTCGTTTGCAGCCTTTACCGGCCCAAACCCTTTGATTTGCAGAGGCAATTCCGCCAAAGCCACGATCGCGTCACGGGTTGCGTCGGTCAACAGAGGCAAGACGTCCTTCAGATCGGCTTCGTATTGGCGGATCAGGGCGCGTTCCATGCGCCGCTCTTCGGTCCGGCCAAAAGGATCAAATGGTGTGCCTCGCAATATCTTGAGCCGCGCCAGAATACGGAACCCGCGCAGCATCCGGGGACCGAACGCCTTCTTGATCGGGCGACCGTCGTGACCGACCTTGGACAGCAGCGGCGGCGCAAGGTGGAAGGTCATCGCGAAATCGCCTTCGAACTGTTCGCGTGCCTTTTTCTCGGTTTGCAGGTGCAGGCGGGCAACCTCGTATTCATCCTTGTAGGACAAGAGCTTGTGATACCCGCGGGCGGCCGCCTCGCGAAGTGCGGGATCGGTGATGGCCTCGACCAGCTTGCGATACCGTTTGGCAAGCCGCTTGCCCTGATAGGCCACAAGGTGATCGGCCCGGAAGGCGATGATCTCGTCAAGGGATTTGGGTTTGGCCGCGACGTTCGGCGTGATCAGCCGCGTCGCATCGTCGGGATAAAGAACCGCCCAGCGACCGATATCAAAGGCGCGCAGGTTACGCGCCACCGCAGCACCGTTCAGTTCAATCGCCTGCTGCATCGCGTTCAGGCTGATCGGAAGAAGCCCGCGTTGCCAGGCGGCACCAAACACGATCATATTGGAGAAGATGCTGTCGCCAAGCGTAACCTTGGCCAGCTCCGAGGCATCGAACAGGTCCAGTCGGTCGCGCATTCGCGCTTGAAGAGCGACGGACAACCTGTCGGAAGGCAAGGAAAATTCCGTATCTCTGGTAAAATCACCAGTGATGATTTCATGGCTGTTGACCACGGCACCGGTCCGGCCTGTGCGCGTCAGCCCCAGCGTTTTGGCACCTGCGCTGACCACCAGATCGCCACCGATCAGCGCGTCGGCCTCTCCGGTGGCCACGCGGATGGCACTGATGTCATCGGGCTGCGCGGCGATCCGGCAATGGATATGCACCGCGCCGCCCTTCTGCGCCAACCCGGCCATTTCCATCATCCCGGCTCCCTTGCCATCTATCTGCGCCGCCTGCGCCAGAACCGCACCGATGGTCACGACGCCGGTGCCGCCGACCCCGGTGATCACCACGTTCCACGTTCCGTCAATTGCAGGCAGCGAAGGTTCCGGCAGGTCGGGCAAGGTGACCTCTGCCGTGGCCGCCTTGCGTGGCTGTGCCCCTTCGAGGGTGACAAAGGACGGGCAAAACCCCTTGAGACAAGAGAAATCCTTGTTGCAGGAAGATTGATCAATGGCGCGCTTGCGGCCCAGTTCGGTGTCTGCCGGGACAATCGAGACGCAGTTGGATTGCACCCCGCAATCGCCGCACCCTTCGCAGACATCGGTATTGATGAACACGCGGCGGTCAGGATCGGGAAATGTGCCGCGTTTGCGGCGGCGGCGTTTCTCCGCCGCGCAGGTCTGGATATAGACGATGGCCGAAACGCCCTCATGCGCAGCCATGTCTTTCTGGACGGCCATCAGATCGGCGCGTTCATGCAAAGGGACGCCGTCGGGAAAGGCGGCAGGATCGACATCCTCTTTCTCATCATAAACCACGGCCAGTTTCCGCACGCCCATGGCACGCAATTCGGCAACGATACGCGGCGCGTCCAGCCCGCCTTCGTTGCCCTGACCGCCGGTCATGGCCACCGCATCGTTGTAGAGGATCTTGTAAGTGATCCGTGTGCCAGCGGCGAGAGCCGCCCGGATCGCCTGAACGCCGGAATGGTTATAGGTGCCATCGCCAAGGTTCTGAAACACATGATCGCGGGTTGAGAACGGTGCCTCGCCGATCCAGTTCGCCCCTTCGCCACCCATGTGGGTGAAGCCCAGCGTTTCGCGATCCATCCATTGCACCATGTAATGGCACCCGATCCCGGCATAGGCGCGGCTGCCTTCGGGCAGTTTGGTGGACGAATTATGCGGACAGCCGGAACAGAAATACGGCAGGCGGGCCGCGATTTCTTCGGCGTTATCAGCCCGACGGGCGGCCTCGAGCGCCTCAAGCCCCTTGCGGATACCGTCGGTTTCGCGGCCCTCTTCGACAAGTATTTCGCCCAGCTTCTGCGCGATCCACACCGGATCGAGCGCCCCCTTGGTCGGAAAGAGTTCTTCGCGGTGCAGATTGCCTGCCCCGCCCTTATACCACCCATAGACGCGCCGCCCGCGCCGGTCGTCGAAAATGGCTTCCTTGATTTGCACTTCAAGCAGCTTTCGCTTTTCCTCGACAACAACGATCAGGTCCAGCCCTTCGGCCCAATCGTGAAAGCCGCGCATATCCAGAGGGAAGGTCTGACCCACCTTGTACGTGGTCACACCCAGCCGTTCCGCCGCCTGCTCGTCAATGTTGAGAAGGCTCATCGCATGAACCAGATCGAGCCAGTTCTTACCCGCCGCGACAAACCCGATCTTGGCCCCCGGCTTGCCCCAGACACGCTTGTCCATCCGGTTGGCATGGGAAAACGCCTCGGCGGCGAAACGCTTGTAGTCGATCATCCGCGCTTCCTGCGCGTGCGGGGTATCGGCAAGGCGGATATTCAATCCACCCTCGGGCAAGTCGAATTCAGGCACCACAAGCGACATTCGGTCCAGACGACCATCGACAACGGCGGTTGCCTCGATCGTGTCCTTCATTGTCTTGAGACCCACCCAAAGCCCGCAAAACCGCGACAATGCAAAGGCATACACCCCGTAATCAAGGATTTCCTGCACACCTGCGGGGCTGACAATGGGCATATAGGCGTCGATCAATGCCCATTCTGACTGATGCAGCACGGTCGAGCTTTCGCCGGTGTGGTCGTCGCCCATCGCCGCCACAACACCGCCCAGCGGGCTAGTCCCGGCCATGTTTGCATGGCGGAAGACATCTCCAGACCGGTCCACCCCCGGCCCCTTGCCATACCACAGGCCAAAAACACCATCGAAGCGCCCCTCGCCGCGCAGTTCCGCCTGCTGGCTGCCCCACAGGGCGGTTGCGGCCAGATCTTCGTTCAGCCCCGCCTGAAAGGTGATATCGTTGGCACCAAGCGGCTTGGCCGCGCGCAGCATCTGCATGTCGACCGCCCCCAGCGGCGAACCACGATACCCGGTCACCAACCCGGCGGTATTGTGCCCCGCTTGGCGGTCACGCGCCTTCTGGATCAGCATCAGACGCACCAGCGCCTGCGTTCCATTCAAGAGAACCTGTTCCTTGTCCAGGTCAAAGCGATCATTCAAGGTGATTTGGGTTTTGCTCATCCCGCGCCTCCCAACGCCATGGGTCACTTGCCGAATTTGATATCACTTTAGGTCATAAATATTGACCTTAAAAGCGAAAAACCTCAGTTTTTCAAATAAGATGGGGTTTCCCTGCTGAATTCCCCGCGCAAATGGCCTATCTGTTTATCACAAAACCGAGAGATATGACATGGATTGGGACAAGCTCAGAATCTTCCACGCGGTCGCGGATGCGGGCAGCCTGACCCACGCCGGGGACAAGCTGAACCTGTCACAATCCGCGGTCAGTCGCCAAATCAGGGCCTTGGAAGAAAGCCTGAATGCCACCCTGTTTCATCGCCACGCACGGGGGCTGATTCTGACCGAACAGGGTGAATTGCTGTTCGACGCCACACAGGCGATGACGAAACGGCTGGATACAGCATCGGCGCGGATTCGCGACAGCGAAGAAGAAGTCTTTGGAGAACTGCGGGTTACGACCACGTTCGGCTTTGGGTCGCTCTGGCTGGCACCGCGATTGACGAAGCTTTACGAGAAATATCCAGATCTGAAAATCGACCTGATGCTTGAGGAACGGGTGCTGGATCTGCCCATGCGCGAGGCAGATGTTGCAATCCGCATGAAGGAGCCGAGCCAGGCCGATCTGATCCGCAAACGGCTGATGTCGGTGCGCATGTGCCTTTACGCGTCGCGCGAATATCTTGACAGGTTGGGTGCCCCCGAAAAGATCGAGGATATCACCGGGCACCGGCTTGTGTGCCAAAGCCCGTCTACAGCACAGGTCGGGGCCGGCGCGATGCTGGTCCAGCAACTGATGACCCACGATCTGCAATCGACGCTGACGGTGAACAACTATTTCGGCGTGTTGCAAGCGGTTCTGAACAACCTCGGAATCGGCGTTCTACCCGACTATGTGGTGCAGGACTTTCCGCAGTTGATCCGAGTGCTGCCGGAGGTGGAATCCGCCGAAGTTCCGGTGTTTCTCGCCTATCCGGAAGAATTGCGGCAGTCAAAACGCATTAGCGCGTTCCGGGATTTCGTTCAGGACGAAATCATCACGCACCGTAAACAAATGAAAGAACTGGCAAAATTCTAAGTCATGCACGTTGCGCATAACGGCCATGCTGCAATTGCGGCATTGCCCCCCTTGTCCGACTCAACTTTGCCACCTAAATGAGCACTCGAAGGTTGGGGCGCACACCTGCGCATCATCTTCATACCTCCCTGTTGGACTTCGGCCGAGCTTAGTGCTCGGCCTTTTTTTTGGCGGTCCGCAGTTTCAGCGTGGGTTTGTTTGCAGTAATCCGGCGGAGCCGCGCTCTGCGCGGCATTCTTTTTTGATTGGCGCCGCGCTGCGCGCGTCGCGGGTGCCTCCGGCGGGGGTATTGGAAACGAGAAAGAAGCGGCGCGGCCCTGTTTTCCAGGTGTTGTCATTATCACGGGGGATACGGAGGGCAGTAGCCCCTTGTGCCTGCGACAAACCGTGCTGCCCGGATCAAGCGGTGCACGACGGGGGCTTTTCCCCGCTGCGCAGTTGCAATAGATACGCGCGTGACGCGAGGCCCTGAAAGGACGTTCCCGATGCAAGAACCCGCCATCACGCCTGATCTGATTGAATCCCACGGACTGAGCTCCGATGAATATGAACGTATTCTGCAAATCATCGGACGCGAGCCGTCATTTACCGAATTGGGGATCTTTTCGGCGATGTGGAACGAACATTGTTCCTACAAGTCCTCAAAGAAATGGTTGCGCACGCTGCCAACCGAAGGCCCACAGGTGATTTGCGGGCCCGGAGAAAACGCGGGTGTTGTCGATATTGGCGATGGTCAGGCCGTCGTGTTCAAGATGGAGAGCCACAACCACCCGTCTTATATCGAGCCATACCAGGGGGCCGCCACGGGTGTTGGTGGCATTTTGCGCGATGTCTTTACAATGGGTGCGCGCCCGATTGCGTCGATGAACGCGCTGAGTTTTGGCGAGCCGTCCCACCCCAAGACGCGGCAGTTGGTCAATGGCGTGGTTGCCGGTGTTGGCGGCTATGGCAATTGCTTTGGCGTGCCTTGCGTTGGCGGCGAGGTCCGGTTCCACGCAGCTTACAATGGCAATTGCCTTGTGAACGCCTTTGCGGCCGGATTGGCCGATGCCGACGGGATCTTCTATTCCGCAGCGTCCGGCGTCGGCATGCCAGTCGTGTATCTTGGGGCCAAGACGGGGCGCGACGGGGTTGGCGGTGCCACGATGGCCAGCGCCGAGTTCGACGACACCATTGAAGAAAAGCGCCCCACCGTTCAGGTTGGCGATCCGTTCACGGAAAAACGTTTGATGGAGGCCTGCCTCGAGCTGATGCAGACCGGTGCGGTGATTTCCATTCAGGACATGGGGGCTGCCGGATTGACCTGTTCGGCGGTTGAAATGGGCGACAAGGGCGGGCTTGGCATCAAGCTTGAACTGGACCGCGTTCCGTGCCGCGAGAATGCGATGACGGCCTATGAGATGATGTTGTCGGAAAGCCAGGAGCGCATGCTCATGGTGCTGCGCCCGGAAAAAGAGGCCGAGGCAAAGGCGGTTTTCGACAAGTGGGATCTCGACTTTGCCATTGTGGGCGAAACCATCCCGGAGGATCGGTTCCTGATCCTGCATCGCGGTGAGGTCAAGGCCGATCTGCCCCTGTCCAAGCTGTCGTCCGAAGCCCCCGAATACGACCGCCCATGGGAACCCACGCCTGCGGCAGAGCAATTGGGCGAAGTTCCGCAGGTTGACCCCGTGGATGGGCTGCGCGCCTTGTTGTCGTCGCCAAATTATGCGGCCAAGCAATGGGTCTATGAACAGTATGATACCATGGTCATGGGCGACAGCGCACGGGTTCCGGGTGCTGGCGCAGGCATCGTGCGGGTGCATGGCACCGACAAGGCGTTGGCCTTCACCTCGGATGTGACACCCCGCTATGTGCGCGCCAACCCCGTCGAGGGCGGCAAGCAAGCCGTGGCCGAGGCCTATCGCAACCTGACCGCCGTCGGGGCCACGCCGCTGGCCAGCACCGACAACCTGAACTTTGGCAATCCCGAAAAGCCCGAGATCATGGGCCAGTTCGTCGGAGCGATCCAAGGCATCGGGGCCGCCTGCACCGCGTTGGGCATGCCCATCGTTTCGGGCAATGTGTCGCTGTATAATGAAACCGACGGGCAAGGCATTCTGCCGACCCCGACGATCGGGGCGGTTGGTCTGATCGAAACAGCCGAAGACATCATCGGGTTCGATGTGCGCGACGGGCATATTGCCTTGGTGGTCGGCGAAACCACGGGGCATCTTGGGCAATCGGCCATCCTGGCCGAAGTGTTTGGCCGCGAAGAAGGCGACGCGCCCTTGGTTGACCTCGAAGCGGAACGGCGCAACGGAGAATTCATTCGCGCCAATCGGGCCTATGTGCGCGCCTGCACCGACCTGTCGGACGGCGGTCTGGCCCTGGCCGCGTTTGAACTGGCCGAAGCGGCAGGCGTCGGTGTCACCCTCGAAGCCAGTGATATGGAAACCCTGTTTGGCGAAGATCAGGCGCGCTATCTGATTGCCTGCAACTTTGATCAGGCCGAGGCTCTGATGATTGCCGCGGGTGCTGCCGGGGTCACAATCCAGAGCGTTGGTCGATTTACCGGAGATACAGTGCGGTTCGGCAGCAGCGAAGCGCCGCTGGCGGAATTGTCGGCGCTCTATCGCAATAGCTTTGCGACTGCGGTGGCCTAAGTCCGATGCACGACTTGCGCCGGACCCTTGCCCGGCCTACATCTTGATGAAATTGTGATGAGGAAACGTCAATGGCACTACAGGCCCACGAAATCGAGGCATTGATCCGCACAGCCTTTCCACAAGCCAAGGTCATCGTGGAAGGCGACGATGGGCGGCATTTTTCCGCAATGGTGGAAGACGCAAGCTTTCGGGGCCTCAACCGGGTGCAGCAGCAACGTGCGGTGATGGCAGCACTCAAGGACAAGATTTCGGGCCCCAACGGGGAATTGCACGCACTGGCGCTGACAACGCGCGCCCCGGACTAGGCCGATGGATTGGGTGGTGATCGGCTTGCTGTCCTTTGCCATCTTTCTGGTGGCGGTAATCGCGGGCGGGCTGGCCCTGCGCCGCGATCCGGGCCGCGCGCGTGGCAGCTTGCCCGGAAGCGGCGACCACATCATAGAAAGCAACTATTCCTCGGGTGGCGGCGGTGGCGGCCACTCAACATCCTACAGGGTTCCTCGCGACCCGCAAGAATATGCCAAACGCTTCGTCCCCAAGGAGAAACAGAAATGACAGATGCCGCAACGCGCATTCAGGAAACGATCAGTACAAACGATGTTGTTCTTTACATGAAAGGCAACAAGACCATGCCGCAATGTGGTTTTTCCAGCCGCGTGGCGGGGGTGTTGAACTACATGGGCATAGATTTCGCCGATGTGAACGTGTTGGCGGATGAAGAGCTGCGTCAGGGGATCAAGGATTTCTCCGATTGGCCGACGATTCCGCAACTATATGTCAAAGGTGAATTCGTTGGCGGTTGCGACATCATCACCGAAATGACCCTGTCAGGCGAACTTGATCAGTTGCTCGACAGCAAGGGCGTGGCCTACGACAAGGACGCCGCCGAAAAGATCCGGGAAGCCAACGCCTGATTTTTCCGCTGCGGCGACCAAGACCACCGCAGCCCCATGGAAGACCGTCCGTTTTCCATCAGACATTCGCGAATTAAAAAACGGGGGGCGCGGCCCCCCGTTCTTTTTCGTAACGCATCCAGCAAAATGTCTTGAGGACAGGCAAACCAAAGCCATCGCCCTCAACAGGCTTCTGTTTCTTTCTCGTTCACAATACCCCCGCCGGAGGCACCGCGACGTGCGAAGCACGGCGCAAAACGAAAAGAGTCCGACGTGCGAAGCACGGCGCAAAACGAAAAACAATGCCGCGCGCAGCGCGGCTCCGCTGAATTGATCTCGGCAGGTTTACGACTTTGCCCGGTCCTCGACTTCCGCGGCAAGAGCCTCCGCGCGCGCTGCCAGTTCGGCGAGCGTTTCTGTAACGCTGGCCGGGATCACCGGCACTTCTACCCGTTCCGGTTCCGGCTGCGGCGCGTTGCGCAGCATTTCGATTTCAGCACGCGCGGCTTGCAATTCGGCCTCAACCGTCCCGATCCGGTCTTCCACCGCCGCGGTCTTGTCCGCCAGCAGAAGCCCCGCCATCAACAACATCCGCGCTTCGGGCATCCGCCCTATCTGGTCGGACAGCACCTGCGCCTCGTCATCGAGCATCCGCGCGGCGCTATGAAGGAACTCCTCTTCGCCTTCCTGACACGCGACCTCGAAATTACGGCCCCCGATCTTGATCGTGACTTCTGGCATCAGGCATCCTCCCCTTCCGGCAGGTTTCGGGCGGTGTTCAGCAGTGGCACCAATTGTTCCATGATCGAACTGGCCTCCGAGGCCTCGCTCGCCCTGAGCGCACGCAGCGCCTCCAACTCAGCCAACATCGCACTGTTGATCAAATGCGGCTCGCCGACGCCTTCCGCGTTTGCGTCGCGCAGGGCTGCGTTGCTTTCGCTCAGTTTTTCGTTGGCCGTGCGCAACCGCGCAAGATCCTGATCCAGCCGCGCCAGGGCGTCTGGCAGATCGACCGGCTGCGCGGTTTCCTGCGGGGCCTGCTGTGACGCCAGCTTGTCCTTCAGCGTCTTGACCCGCGCTTCGAGCTGCGCATTGGCAAGCCGTTCTTCCTCCAGTTCGGCGCGCAGCCTAGCGATTTCCTCGGGATCCGCGACCGGCATCTCGGCACGCGCATCGGCGGCGGCCTGTTCCGCCGCTTCCTGAACCTTGGTCTCGATATCCGATTGCGCCTCAAGGCGTCCCCGGTCCTCGGCGGCCTTGCTCACCGCATCGAGCCCTGTCCCGATCTTTTCCAGCGCCACCGTTATCCGACTTTGCAACTCGTCTATCTGGCTCATGCCCGTATCCCTTGCCTTTTGCCGTGCCGTGTTCATCCGGCGTCGTTGCGGGCTGTCCGCTGCGAATCATGTATGCCCGCTGTCTTTCGTATTCTACCCAAGCCCCGAATAAATTGCGCCCCCTTCCCTTTCAAGGACTTGCAGCGCGCCGTTCATCCCTTGCCCGGCCATTCGGGGCGCTTGCGCTTGATATTCTGATCCCGGCTGGTATGTGGGCCACCAAGCACATCTGACAGAGGACCCTGCCCCGTGGATCTGAACGCACTGCGCACCGCAAACCCCGACCATTGGCTCAAGGCCACCGCCATCCGCACGCTGACGCTGGATGCCGTTACCGCAGCCAATTCCGGCCATTCCGGCATGCCCATGGGCATGGCCGACGTGGCCACCGTGCTGTTCGAACGGCACCTCAAGTTCGACGCCGCAGCCCCGGACTGGCCAGATCGCGACCGTTTCATCCTTTCGGCGGGCCACGGCTCCATGCTGCTCTATTCCCTCCTGCACCTGACCGGCTACGAAGACATGACCCTCGAGCAGGTCAAGAACTTCCGCCAATGGGGGGCCAAGACCGCAGGCCATCCGGAGTATGGTCACGCAAAAGGCATCGAAACCACCACCGGGCCGCTGGGGCAAGGCATCGCCAACGCCGTCGGCTTTGCCATGGCCGAAGAAATGCAGCGCGCCCACTATGGACGCAAGATCGTGGATCACTTCACCTATGTGATCGCCGGTGACGGCTGCCTGATGGAAGGTATCAGCCAGGAAGCCATCGGCCTTGCCGGCCGCCACGAACTGAGCCGCCTGATCGTTCTTTGGGACAACAACAACATCACCATCGACGGCACTGTGGATATTGCCGATCGCACCGATCAGGTGGCGCGCTTCCGCGCCTCGGGCTGGCATGTTCTGGAAATCGACGGGCATGATCCCGCCGCCATCGACGCCGCCATCGCCGAGGCCAAGAAATCGCCTCAGCCCTCGATGATCGCCTGCAAGACCCATATCGCACTGGGCCATGCCGCGCAGGACACATCCAAGGGCCACGGTGCCCTGACCGATGCCGACCAGCTTGCCGACGCCAAAGCGGCCTATGGCTGGACATGGGGCCCGTTCGAAATCCCGGCCGATGTGAAATCGCAATGGGAAGAGATTGGCCGACGCGGAGCTAGCGAACGCGCAGCATGGGAAGATCGCCTCGCGGCCCTGTCCAAGGGAAAACGCGACCAGTTCACCCGCGCCTACGCCCTGGACGCGCCCAAACGTCTTGCCGCAACCATCCGCGCGCTCAAAAAACAGATGAGCGAAACCCAGCCCAAACTGGCCACCCGCGCCAGCTCGGAAAAGGTGCTCGAAGTTGTGAACCCGCTGATGCCGGAAACCGTCGGTGGATCGGCGGACCTGACCGGGTCGAACAATACCAAAACCGCCGATCTGGGCATATTCCTGCCCGAAAACCGCAAGGGCCGGTATGTCCATTGGGGCATCCGCGAACACGGTATGGCGGCGGCGATGAACGGCATGGCACTGCACGGCGGCATGCGCCCCTATGGCGGCACGTTCATGTGCTTTACCGACTATGCGCGCCCCTCCATGCGCCTGGCCGCGCTGATGGGCATTCCCACGGTCTTCGTGATGACCCATGACAGCATCGGCCTCGGCGAAGACGGCCCCACCCACCAACCGGTGGAACATGTGGCCATGATGCGGGCCACCCCAAACACAATGGTGTTCCGCCCGGCCGATACGATCGAAACCGCGGAAGCCTGGGAATTGGCCCTGACCGCCAAGCAGACACCGTCGGTCCTGTCCTTGACACGTCAGGGCGTGCCAACCGTGCGCACCGAACACAAGACGCGCAATCTGACGGCCCAAGGGGCATATATCCTGCGCGAAGCCACTGCAAAACGGCAGGCAATCCTGTTGGCCACCGGTTCGGAAGTGTCCATTGCCCTCGCGGCCCGTGACCTGCTCGAGGCCGAAGGCATCGGCACACGCGTGGTCTCCATGCCCTGCTGGGAACTGTTCGCCGAACAGGATGCATCCTACCGCAAACGGGTTCTGCCTGCAGGCCCGGTGCGGGTTGCCGTTGAGGCCGGTGTGCGCTTCGGATGGGATCAATGGCTGTGCGGGGAACGCGGACGCGCTGAAAAGGCGGGCTTCGTTGGCATGGACAGCTTCGGCGCATCCGCACCCGCGGACGTTCTCTACAATGAATTCGGCATCACCGCCGAAGCCACGGCAAACAAGGTCAAATCCCTGCTCGGAAAATAGCACAGACCACGCCGCGGGGGCTCTGCCCCTGCGGCACAAAGCAACGCCAAACCGGAAAACGCCTCCGAACAGATTTTCGGCAAACGATAGGGACGCATGAACCTTGATGCGCCCCTGCTTCTTTCTTGTTGCAAATACCCCCGCCGGAGGCACCGCGACGCGCGAAGCGCGGCGCAATACGTAAAGACTCCGACGCGCGCAGCGCGGTGTCCTTTGGCTCGACTTATACGAAAATGATCACCGACTGCATGCCTTCAACCACAAGCGTGCCTTCGGTCGTCCAGGCGCGCATGACCTGAGAGCTATATCCCGCTTGTGCCGTTGTCAGACTGGTTTCGATCATGAACCAGCCATCTTCCGTCGGCTGCTCGCCGCCGGGAAAATTGCATATCCACGTCATCGACGAATTCGGCCCAATCGTCGACAGCATCGGAAACGCAGCGGGTGGCAGAATATCCGCAATACACAACAGCGGCACGATACCGCTGCGCGCCGCAGGATCCTTGTGCCGGGCCCAGACCCGCACATAGCCGCGCGACGCGCCTGAAAACGGGCGGGCTCCGTCGATCAGGCGAACCTCGAAATTGTCAAAGAACTTCACCGGAGAGCGTGTCATTCCCGGTGGAAAGAACGGGGCGCTGTCTTGCGGGGTCGGCGCATCGGGTGCCGCGCAGTCGACCTGCAATTCGCTGACCTGCGACGCCCCGAATGCAAACGTGCCCTGCGCTGCAACAGACCCGTTAATCAACGCGCGGGTGTTCAGCGTGGTCACATTGCGCCCCGCACGCAGCACCTCGGTGGCCATCGTCGGCGGCTCGGACACAGGTGCGGTGAAATCAATCAGGGCCGAGCGCAGAGGCGGCATCCCATCCCGCGCCTGCAAAGCGGCATCAAGCATCAGCGCCGCGGTAAAACCACCGTAGGCCGTGCGCCCCTGTCGCCAGTTTTCCGGTGCGGGGTAGACAAGCCCGTCATCCGTCCCGCGGGCCTCTGCCAGAACGGCGCTAAGTGTCAGATCATCCATTGGCCAGCTCCTGTTTCCATCCAGCTTAGCGACCCGTAACCCCGACGCCAGACCGACCTTGCGTCACGACTTGCCGCGCAGGGCTGTCCACACCGGCACGACACCCCGCGTCACAATCGGGATCAGCACAAGCCCAAGGCCCAGCCCGATAATCCCGTCCATGGTTGCCGTGGCGATCCACGTCACCGCGCCCGAAAACGTCTCCGACACTCCCTGCCCGATCCCGTGCGCCACGTGATGGATCAGGTCATAGGGCGCGCCCCACCCCAGCACATCCAACCCATGCACAATGATATTTCCACCGACCCACAGCATCGCCGCCGTGCCCACCAGCGTCAGCGTGGTCAACACATGCGGCATGGCCCGCACGACCCCCCGGCCAAAGGCACGCGTTGCCGCGAACCGCGCCTCGGCGGCCAGATGCAGGCCCACATCGTCTGCCTTCACAATGAGCGCCACCGCCCCATAGACAGCCGCCGTGATCATCACAGCCACCGTCGCCAGCGTCGCCGCTTCCATCCAGAAGTTGCTGGGTGGAATGGCCGCAAGCGCGATGGTCATGATTTCTGCCGACAGGATGAAATCCGTCTTGATCGCGCCTGCCGCCTTGCGCTCCTCAAGATGGGCGGGGTCGCCGGGCTCATCTTCCTCGAAAACATGGGTCTGATCGTGCGGAAACAGCGCGTGATAAACCTTTTCCGCGCCTTCAAAGCACAGATACCCGCCCCCCAGCATCAACAACGGCGTAATCGCCCAAGGCGCAAAGGCCGACAGCGCCAACCCCACGGGCAAGAGATACAACAGCTTGTTGCGCAACGACCCCTTGGCGATCTTCCATATCACCGGCAATTCCCGGCTGGCCGCGAAACCATGCATATACTTCGGCGTCACGGCAGCGTCGTCAATCACCGCGCCCGCCGCTTTGGCTCCCGCCTTGGCCGCCTGCGCCACCACGTCATCGACGCTGGCGGCTGCCACTTTTGCAATTCCCGCCACGTCATCGAGAAGCGCGATAAGTCCGCTCATGCCCTGCCCCTTTCGCATCATTCGCGCAAGCACCTTAGGCGATCATACCCCAAGAGCAACACCACAGGCGTGCGTTAGCGCAACCGCCAACCTTTTGCGCTAACATATTCGGAATGCGTCACTTTTGCCCTTTTGACGGATGTCGCCCTTGGCTATAGCCCCTGACGAAGCCACGAAATCAAGGGGTGTCGGAATGACCATCAACGTCGGAATCAACGGGTTTGGGCGGATCGGCCGCTGCACGCTGGCACATATTGCGGCAAGCGCACGCGACGATATTCGCGTAATCAAGGCCAACGCCACCGGCCCATTGGACACGGCCGCACACCTGATCCGTTATGACAGCGTGCACGGCCGGTTCCCCGGCACGGTCACCGTGGGCGACGGCACGCTGGATCTCGGCGCGGGTCCGATCGAAATGTTCTCCACCTACAATCCGGCAGAACTGGACTGGTCCGGGTGCGATGTCGTGCTGGAATGCACCGGGCAGTTCAACGACGGCGACAAGGCCAAGGTACACCTTGAACGCGGTGCCAAATCCGTGCTGATCTCGGCCCCGGCCAAGAATGTCGAAAAGACCATCGTCTTTGGCGTGAACGATGACAAACTTGCCCGCGGCGACACGATGATCTCAAACGGGTCCTGCACGACGAACTGTCTCGCGCCGCTGGCCAAGGTGCTCGACGACGCCTTCGGCATCGAATCGGGCATCATGACAACGATCCACTCCTACACAGGCGACCAGCCCACGCTGGACCGTCGGCACAAGGATTTGTATCGCGCGCGCGCGGCCGCCATGGCGATGATACCCACATCCACCGGGGCCGCCAAAGCCCTCGGCGAAGTCCTCCCCGGCCTCAAAGGCAAGCTGGACGGCTCTGCCATCCGCGTCCCCACACCCAATGTCAGCGCCGTTGATCTCACCTTCGTTGCCGGACGGGACGTAACCGCCGCCGACATCAACGCCGCGGTTGCCGCCGCCGCCGAAGGCCCGATGAAAGGCGTCCTCGGCTATGATCCTGAAATGAAAGTATCGATCGACTTCAACCATACCGAAGAAAGCTCGATCTTCGCCCCGGATCAAACCCGTGTCGTCGGGAACCGCACGGTGCGCGTGCTGGCCTGGTATGACAACGAATGGGGCTTTTCCGTCCGTATGGCCGATGTCGCCGTGGCAATGGGCCGCCTGAACGCCTGATACCGGATCACGACGGCCCACATCCGCCCCTCAAGGCAAACTCCGCATAAAATGCCGGGCGTCTCTGTGCGCCCGGTCTTCTTGCCCTGCCACCAAAGCGACGCACCGATTGGCGAAAACAATGCGCCGGTTCGGCTGAACGGACCACTGTTTCTTTCTCGTTCCCAATACCCCCGCCGGAGGCACCGCGACGCGCGAAGCGCGGCGCAAAACCATTGACTCCAACGCGACAAGGACAACACCAACGGCGGACATGGCGAACCTGATCCTGCGCCTTTTGATCAGACCAAGGGTTGAGCACCGCACCCATGTCGTGCACAAACGGCACGGGCGACAACAAGGGCCGCATGCAATGACCAACAGACTGGCGCTGATATTGGGCGGAATGATCCTTGGCGGGCTGATTATCGACATCGCCATTTTCGGGACCGGCCACGCCCTGTTCCTAGCCAAGAAAATGGCCGACCTGATTGAATGGCTGGCCTTCTGGCGCTAACGGAACCGTCTTATTTCAGTCGCTCGATTAACGCCTGATTGACACGCGGGGTGACGAATTTGGACACATCGCCCCCAAGACGCGCGATTTCCTTGACCAGTTTGGACGCGATCGCCTGACGCCGCGCATCTGCCATCAGAAACACGGTTTCCACCGTACTATCGAGCGCGCGATTCATTCCCACCATCTGGAATTCATACTCGAAATCCGCCACCGCACGCAGCCCGCGCACGATAATCTGCGCCCCCACGTCCTTGGCACAGTCAATCAGGAGGTTTTCAAACGGATGGGCGACGATTTCAGTGCCGGTTTCTTCGGACAGGATCGCGCATTCCGCTTCGATCATCGCCACCCGCTCTTCCAACGTGAACAGCGGGCCCTTGTCGCGATTTATAGCAACACCGATGACCAGCTTGTCCACCAGCATCGCGCCACGGCGAATGATATCGACATGTCCCAACGTGATGGGATCGAACGTGCCGGGGTAAAGGCCAATTCGCATGGCTGCCCTCCTCAGTCCCTGCCGCGCTTGCGGTCCAGCAGTAAGCCGGGCGGGAGCCTTGTCTCAGATTAACTTTCGCGCAGAAAAACACGATGCGCGCGCGGAGTTCAAGGCTCAGTGGCCCATAATCATCCCTTCCAGCGCATCCTTTTCCATGGCCAATTGGCTCAGCCGGGCCTTGACAGCGTCACCCAGCGTAATCAGGCCGATCAGTTTGCCGTCCTCGACCACGGGCATATGGCGGAAGCGGCCGTCCGTCATTTTCTGAAGCACCGCATCCGCGGACAAATCACGGGTGCAGGTCACAAGATCACGGGTCATGTAATCGCCCACGGCCCGATCCAGGCACCCGCCGCCGCTGGCGGCCAGTTCGCGCACGATGTCGCGTTCGGACAGGATACCCACCGCGGTGGCCCCGCCATCGTCCGACACCACCACGGTGCCGATACGTTTTTCGGAAAGAATGCGCGCGGCCTCTGACACTGCCGTGTCGGAGGAAACCGTAACCACCGCATCGCTGTCCTTGGACTTCAGAATGTGTTGAACGAGCATGTGCGGCCCTCCCGAGTGAAATCTATAGTTCAAAGGTTGCCGCAGAAGCGGCGCGTGTCAAGCGACGCGAAATGCGCATCTTGGATTCAGGTCAGCGCCTCAAGCCGCGCCACCTCATCGCGCAGCCCATCCGCCAGAAGGGTGGCAACGCGGTTCATGCGTGCGCTTCGCCGATCGGCTTCGTGCCGCACAAGGTAAAAACTGCGCGTCATGCTAATCTGTTCCGGCAGGACCTTGCGCAGCAGATCATGGAACGGCATGGCAAAGACATGCGCCACACACAGCCCCGCCCCCTGATAGGCCATGCGCAGTTGCACCGGCACCGAATTGGAGGCCAACGGCACCCGTTCCACCCCGAGATCGGCAAGGTAATCCAGCTCGGCGTCATAGATCATGTCCGGGATATATCCGATCATTCGGTGGCCGCGCAGATCCTTGGGCGACAGGATTTCCGGCATCCGGCGCAGATATTGGCGCGCGCCGACAAGGTTAAGCTGATAGTCGGTGATCTTTTGCACCGCTAGTTGCCCCGCTGTGGGCGGGCTCACAGCTATGGCGATATCGGCCTCGCGCCGCGACAGGTTGACCACACGGGGCAGCGCAACGATCTGGATATCCAGATCGGGATGATCCGAGGATATGGCCGCGCAAACCTTGGGCAACAGGTAATTGGCGCAACCGTCCGGCGCGCCGATTCGGATTTGTCCCGTCAGCCGCTCGGATGACCCAGAGAGCGCCTCGGTCCCGTCCCGCATCGCCTGTTCGGCCCGTTCCCCATAAGCCAGAAGCCGTTCGCCCGAAGCCGTCAGCGTATAGCCCTGAGGCGATTTGACAAACAGCGGGTGGTCCAAAGACGCCTCAAGCCGAGCGATCCGCCGCCCCACGGTTGCCGGATCAAGGCGCAGCCGTTTGCCCGCGCCCGACAGGCTTTGTTCGCGCGCCACAAAGAGAAAGACCCGCAAATCATCCCAGTTGATGTCCATGTCTGGCTTGCCCCCGCCCTTGTTGCTTACTGCTTTGCGCGCGGGTTGTCCCCGCATATTTGCAAAGTGTTTTTGAAATGTTGCCTCTGTTCAATGAATTATTGCAAGCCTATCCTGCGCGCAACATGCAAGAGGAGGAGATTCCATGCAGGACCTGACCCATTACATCGACGGTGCCCATGTCGCGGGCACCTCGGGCCGTTTCGCGGATGTCTACAACCCCGCAACCGGCGAAGTGCAGGCACGCGCACCGCTGGCCAGCACCCAAGAGGTCGACGCCGCCGTCGAGATCGCCCGCAAGGCGCAACCGGCCTGGGCTGCAACCAACCCCCAGCGCCGCGCGCGGGTTCTGATGAAGTTCGTGGACCTTCTCAACCGCGACATGGACAAGCTGGCCGAGGCTCTCAGCCGGGAACACGGCAAGACGCTGCCGGATGCGGCAGGCGACGTTCAGCGCGGGCTGGAAGTGGTGGAATATTGCATCGGCGCGCCGCAGATGCTCAAAGGTGAATACACCGACAGCGCAGGCCCCGGCATCGACATGTATTCCATGCGTCAGGCATTGGGCGTGACAGCGGGCATCACGCCGTTCAACTTTCCGGCGATGATCCCGATGTGGATGTTTGCACCGGCCATCGCCTGTGGCAATGCGTTCATCCTCAAGCCCTCCGAACGCGATCCGTCCGTGCCGCTGATGCTGGCCGAACTGATGGAAGAAGCGGGCTTGCCCAAGGGTATTCTTCAGGTCGTCAACGGCGACAAGGAAGCGGTCGATGCATTGCTGCACAACGATGTTGTTCAGTCCATCGGCTTTGTCGGATCAACCCCGATCGCGGAATACATCTATGCGACAGGCTGTGCCAACGGCAAACGCGTGCAGTGTTTCGGCGGCGCCAAGAACCACATGATCATCATGCCCGATGCGGACATGAATCAGGCCGCCGACGCGCTGATCGGTGCGGGCTATGGGGCTGCGGGCGAACGCTGCATGGCGATTTCCGTGGCCGTGCCAGTGGGCGACGAAACCGCCGACCGCCTGATCGAAGCGCTCGTGCCGCGTATCGAAAAGCTCAAAGTCGGCCCCTACACCGCGGGCAATGACGTGGATTACGGCCCGGTGGTTACCGCCGCCGCCAAGCAGAACATCCTGCGACTGGTGGAAAGCGGTGTCGAACAGGGTGCCAAGCTGGTCGTCGATGGCCGCAACTTCAGCCTTCAGGGGTATGAGGATGGGTTCTTTGTCGGTCCGCATCTGTTCGACAACGTCACCCCGGACATGGATATCTATACGCAGGAAATCTTTGGCCCGGTTCTGTCGACTGTGCGCGCCAAAAGCTATGAAGAGGCCATCGGCCTTGCCATGGATCACGAATACGGAAACGGCACCGCGATCTTTACCCGCGACGGTGACGCGGCCCGCGATTTTGCGAACCGGATCAACATCGGCATGGTCGGGATCAACGTGCCGATCCCTGTGCCGCTGGCCTATCATACCTTTGGCGGTTGGAAAAAATCGGTGTTCGGCGATCTGAACCAGCACGGCCCCGACGCGTTCAAATTCTATACACGCACCAAGACCGTGACCGCGCGTTGGCCTTCGGGCATCAAGGAAGGCGGCGAGTTTTCCATCCCCGTGATGGAATAACCAGCCCGCAGCGAGACAACAGACCGCCCGCGCCCTTGCGCGGGCGGTTTTGTTTTGCACCGCTGTCACGCCATCGTTCCAGCCCCATTTGCCGCATCGTGGCTGACACCTTCCTGCCGCGCATTACAAAAAAGTGAATCACACGCTCTGGGCGCACCCCGCCAGACCGGATATGAAACAGGAAAACCGAATGCATCGAAGGATGACCCGCCATGACCGATAAACCGATTTCCCGGCGCATGATGATGTCCCTTTCGGGGGCAGCACTGGTGACTCCGGCCATTGTGCGTGCCGAAACGCCGGAACTTTGGAACGAGGCATTTCCCCAGAACGAACCGGCAATCCGCGATCGTGTTCCGGTGCGGCGCAACGTGTCGGCATTCCGCCGCCGCCGCTGGCAGGATCACTTTGACCGTCTCGGAAAGGGCGCGATCCTTGCCGATATCGACAGCCGCGCGGTGCATTATTGGGGACCGGATGGCGAAACCTACCGGCTGTTTCCATCCTCGGTGCCCGAGACCGACGAAAAGACCCGACGCGGCCGCACCAAGGTGGTGCGCAAGAAGGTCGGCCCCACATGGACGCCAACCAAGAATATGCGCAAGCTCGACCCGACCCTGCCTGCGTTCATGCCCGCAGGCCCGGGCAATCCGTTGGGCACCCATGCGCTATACCTGACCTGGCCCGCCTACCTGATCCACGGCACACATGATACGCGCAAGATCGGGCGCCCGTCCTCCTCGGGCTGTATCGGCCTCTATAATCCGCACATCGAAGAACTGTTTGCCATGGTCGATGTCGGGACACAGGTTCTTTTGCTCTGATCCATTTGCCATCTGTTGCCTTGTGCAAACCGGCTTTGCAGCATTGCCGGTTGCGTGAACCGGTGCGCGCAGATACAAAATAAACAAGCGTTCAATTACCGCGGGCAGCATGCACGCATACGGATTATGCGCGCTGCGCGCGCAGGAGTTTGGGAGGAGGACCCCGATGGACTTTGCGCTGAGCGAGGAACAAACCGCAATTTTTGATATGGCCCATGCCTTTGGCCAGGAACATATCGCGCCCCACGCCCGTGACTGGGAAGCCGCAGGCACCATCCCCAAGGAATTGTGGCCCCAGATCGCCGAACTTGGCTTTGGATCGCTGTATGTGTCCGAAGAATCCGGGGGATCGGGGCTGAGCCGCCTCGACGCCACTCTGGTCTTTGAGGCCCTGTCGATGGCGTGTCCGTCGGTGGCGGCCTTTTTGTCGATCCACAACATGTGCGCCAAGATGATCGACGCCTTTGGCAGCGATGAATTCAAGGCTCGCGTGCTGCCGGACGTGATGTCGATGAAGACCGTTCTGTCCTATTGCCTGACCGAACCGGGTTCGGGATCAGACGCCGCCGCCCTGCGCACCCGTGCCGAGCGCAGCAATGAAGGCTATGTCATGAACGGCACAAAGGCGTTCATTTCGGGCGGTGGATACTCCGACGCCTACGTGGTCATGGCGCGCACCGGCGAAGACGGTGCGGGTGGCGTGTCCACTCTTTATGTCGAGGACGGGACCGAGGGGCTCAGCTTTGGCGGGCTTGAGGACAAGATGGGCTGGCGCAGCCAACCCACGGCACAGGTTCAGTTCGACGATTGCCGCGTCAGCGCCGACAACCTGATCGGTCAGGAAGGCATGGGCTTCAAATACGCGATGATGGGGCTGGATGGCGGACGCCTGAACATCTCGGCCTGTTCGCTGGGTGCCGCACAAACTGCGATGGACATGACGCTGGCCTATATGGGGGAACGCAAGGCGTTCGGAAAAACCATCGACCAGTTTCAGGGTCTTCAGTTCCGTCTTGCCGATATGGAAATCGAAATGCAGGCGGCGCGCACCTTCTTGCGACAGGCGGCATGGAAACTGGACACCGGCGCACCGGATGCGACAAAATTCTGCGCAATGGCCAAGAAATTCGTAACCGAAACCGGATCGAACGTCGTTGATCAGTGCCTGCAATTGCACGGCGGGTATGGCTATCTGGCCGATTACGGTATCGAAAAGCTGGTACGCGATCTGCGGGTGCACCAGATCCTGGAAGGCACCAATGAAATCATGCGTCTGATCGTGGCGCGCAACATGCTGGCAAGCCGATGACAGACACGGCAGACGTCATCATTCGCGTGTCAGGCGGCGCAGGGCGGATCACGCTGAACCGGCCCAAGGCGTTGAACGCCCTTACCTATGACATGTGTCTGTCCATCGAGGCCGCACTTGATGAATGGTGCGACGATGACGCGGTATCGGTCATCGTAATCGACGCCGAGGGCGACCGCGCCTTTTGTGCGGGCGGCGACATTGCCAAGCTCTATGAAACCGGGCGCGCCGGGGATTTCGCTTATGGGCAGCGGTTCTGGGCGGATGAATACCGCCTGAATGCAAGAATCTTTGGCTATCGCAAACCGGTTGTCAGCCTTCTTCAGGGCTTCACCATGGGCGGCGGCGTCGGCGTGGGCTGTCACGGATCGCACCGTATCGTCGGAGAAAGCAGCCAGATCGCCATGCCCGAATGCGGCATCGGCCTTGTTCCCGATGTTGGCGGTTCGCTGATGCTGGCGCTGGCACCGGGACGGCTGGGCGAATATCTCGGGATCACCGGCACCCGCATGGGGGCCGCAGATGCGATCCACGCAGGGTTTGCCGATCACTTTGTGCCCGAGGAACAATGGCCTGCCCTGATTGCCAATCTGGAAGAAACCGGATCCGTCGCCGGGCTGGAAGCCGCCATAACAGCCGCACCGGGCGGGACGCTGGCAGCCCAGCAACCGGATATCGACCGGTTGTTCACCGGAGAGGCACTGGAAGACATTATCACCGACCTGACCGCTGATGGCAGTGACCTTGCGCAAACCAGTCTCAAGGCGATCGGACGGAACGCACCGCTGGCCATGGCTTGCGCGGTTGAGATGGTTCACCGCCTGCGCGGCCCCGCCCTGAGCATCGAAAAGGCGCTCGACCTGGAGTACCGCTACACCTCGCGCGCCATGGAAAAGGGCGATTTTCTGGAAGGTATCCGTGCCCAGATCATTGACAAGGACCGCAATCCCAAGTGGCAATATGCGGGCAGCACGGTGCCCGTGGCCGCCGTGGCCGAAATGCTGCGCCCGCTTGGGGAAAACGCACTGAAGCTGGAAGGAAAAGCACCATGAAGATCGGATTCATCGGACTGGGAAACATGGGCGCGCCGATGGCCGTCAACCTTGTCAAGGCCGGGCACGAAGTCACAGGTTTCGACGTGGCCAACACCCCGCCGGAGGGGGTGTCGGAGGCCGCATCCGCCGCCGCCGCGGCAACAGGGAAAGACGCGGTGATTACGATGCTGCCCAATGGTGCGATTCTGCGCAGCGTCGCAGAAGAAATCATTCCGGCGATGTCGCCCGGCGCGGTCTTGATTGATTGCTCGACCGTGGACGTGGACAGCGCCCGCGCCGTGGCGTCACAAGCCGAAGCCGCCGGGCTGGGCGCGGTGGACGCGCCGGTATCGGGCGGCGTCGGCGGCGCAGCCGGTGGCACGCTGACCTTTATGGCAGGTGGCAGCGAAGACGCCTTTGCCAAGGCGGCACCGCTGTTCGAAATCATGGGCCAGAAAGCCGTGCACTGTGGCGACGCTGGGGCCGGACAATCCGCGAAAATCTGCAACAACATGATCCTCGGCGTGACCATGATCGCCACCTGCGAGGCCTTTGCCCTGGCCGACAAGCTGGGCCTTGACCGCCAGAAGATGTTCGATGTGGTGTCCACCTCGTCGGGCTATAGCTGGACGATGAACGCTTATTGCCCGGCACCCGGTGTTGGACCGACATCGCCCGCCGACAACGGATATGTGCCCGGCTTTGCGGCCGACCTGATGCTCAAGGATCTGCGACTCAGCCAGCAAGCCGCCGAAAGCGCCGACGCCGATACGCCGATGGGGGCCATGGCGCAGGCGCTTTATGCCCGGTTTGTCGAAGAGGAAGACGGCAAGGGGCGCGATTTCTCGGCAATGCTGCCCCGTTTTGAAAAGCGCGGACGCTCCGCGGAATGACATGGACAGCGGGCGCAATCGGGTTGGACACGCTGGACAGCCGGACCCGCGCCACGCTGGACACCCTGACCCCGGCGACGATCCCCGCCGGCACCGTCATGTTCCGCCCCGGCGACCCGGCCCAAGGCTTTGTCATCGTTCTGTCCGGGCGCGTTGACGTATTCCTGACAGGGCGGAACGGACGGGAAATCCTGCTCTATTCGGTGCGGCCGGGTCAAAGCTGCATCCAGACCACGCTTGGGCTTCTGGGGGACGAGGATTACGCGGGTGAAGCGATCAGTCACGAAGACTGTCGTGTCGTGATGATACCGCGGACGATGTTCCTGACGCTGATGGACAGCGCGGCAAGCTTCCGGTCCTTTGTATTTTCCGCCTTTGCGCGGCGGATGCAGACAATGATGCATGTCCTTGAAAAACTGGCTTTCCAAAAGGTCGAAGCGCGGCTTGCGCAATACCTTCTGGACACAGCGGCCCCTGACGGATCGGTCATTGCCACGCAGGCAGAACTGGCCGTGGCCATCGGATCCGCGCGCGAAGTGGTGAGCCGAAGGCTCGACGGCCTCGCCCGGCGCGGGCTTCTTGAGGCACGGCGTGGCCATGTTCAGCTTTGCGATCTGCCGGGCCTGCGCGAAATCGCCTCCACACAGGATTAGTGTCCGGGGTGCGTCAGGCATCTGCATCCGCACCGGCCCTTCGCATCACCAGCCCGCGGGGCGGTGAATTGCGGCCCTATTCACCATGCCTTGCGCAAAACATGTTTTGAATGTGACCAGATCACCGACGCGCCCAACCAAAGGCGATATGAAGGACGCGAGACTGCGCAACATCCAGAAAGGATCAGATCATGCTCAAGAAGAACGTCGGCACAATCGACCGCGCCATCCGCATCATTGTTGGCCTCGCCCTGATCGCGGGCTTTTTCCTCAATTCCGGCGGCAGCTACAGCTGGCTTTATCTGCTGGGCATCGTTCCCCTTGCGACGGGTCTGATGGGGTCGTGCCCGCCCTACGCACTGCTGGGAATCAATACTTGCTCTATGAAAAAATAGAGCGCCTGCGGCGCATTCCTATTTCTTGCGCCGCGCTTCGCGCGTCGGAGTTCTAAGTTTTGCGCCGCGCTTCGCGCGTCCGATTTCTAGGCTTTGCGCCGCGCTTCGCGCGTCCGATTTCTAGGCTTTGCGCCGCGCTTCGCGCGTCGCGGGGCGCCTCCGGCGGGGGTATTTGAAACGAGAAAGAAGCCGCATTGGATTTTCTTCCAGAACATATCTCAGGTGGGGGATAGGGCGGACGGGAAACCATGCCCCCACAAATGCAACACGGCAAAACGCGCGCCTACACGCCGCAGATCCGGGCGATGGTGTCTGCCTGATCACGAACCATCTTGTGCCCTTCTTCTATCGCTCTTTCCGCGCGGAAGAGATCGGTGATCATCACCTCATCCATCAGATCCGCGTCCAGCGACACATGTGGCGGGTCGCCGGCTGCGCGGGTTTTGCGCATGTAATCTGTCATGATGTCGATGGAGGTGGACACCACGTCGACATAATCGGGAGGTTGCGGGCTCTCGGTCGTGGTTTCAGGTAGCAATTTCTCAAGCGTGTCGGGCAGTTTTTCGCGCAAACCGTCCCCGGTCAGCAGGCCCCACATGCCCTGCCCTTCGGCGCGGGGTTTCCAGAGGTGTCCGTCGTGACGTCCGTTGGGGTTGACCGCGATGACCGTATCCGCGCCAAGCGCCCGGGCGGCCGATCCCGGAACAGGATTGATCAGCCCGCCGTCAAGCAGCCAGCGCCCATCCACGCAATGTGGCGAAAACAGCCCCGGTATCGAGACGGAAGCCCGCACCGCGTCGTGCACGCTGCCTTCGCGGAGCCAGAATTCTCGGCCCGTGGCCATCTCGGTTGCGACGGCAAGAAATGGTTTTCCCAATTCCTCGATTGTATCGGGTGCATCAATCGCCTTGAGGATTTCCATCACGGCACGCCCGCGGATCAAGCCGCCTCCGCCCAGCCGGATGTCTACGAATGTCAGGAATTTTGTCCGGGTCAGGGACCGCGCCCAATCCTCAAGTTCGTCCAGACGACCCGCCGCCCATGCCGCGCCGACCAGCGCCCCCATGGAGCAGCCCGCGATCATGTCCGGTTCGATGCCCATCGTTTCCAGCTCGCGGATTACACCGATGTGGCACCATCCGCGTGCACCGCCGGAACCCAGCGCCAACCCAAGCTTCATCGCGTTACTCCGCCGCCGGACGTTTGACCGACAGCATCGGTGCGAGGTATTGGCCTGTGTGGCTGCGCGCCACAGCGGCCACCTCTTCGGGGGTGCCCGTGGCCACCACCTGACCGCCGCCGTCGCCGCCTTCGGGGCCAATGTCGATCAGGTGGTCGGCGGTTTTGACCACGTCGAGATTGTGTTCGATCACCACCACGGAGTTCCCCTGATCCACCAACTCATGCAGCACCTCGAGAAGTTTTCGAACATCTTCGAAGTGCAACCCTGTTGTCGGTTCGTCAAGAATATAGAGCGTGCGCCCGGTGGACCGTTTGGCCAGCTCCTTGGAAAGTTTCACGCGCTGCGCCTCGCCACCAGACAGGGTTGTGGCCTGTTGGCCCACCTTGATATACCCCAGCCCCACGCGCATCAGCGCATCCATCTTTTCGCGGATTGACGGCACCGCGCGGAAAAAATCCTGCGCGTCCTCGACCGTCATGTCCAGCACATCGGCAATGGACTTGCCCTTGAACCTGATTTCAAGCGTCTCGCGGTTATAGCGCGCGCCCTTGCAGGTTTCGCAGGTGACATAGACATCCGGCAGGAAGTGCATCTCGATCTTGATCAGCCCATCGCCCTGACACGCCTCGCAGCGGCCGCCCTTTACGTTGAAGGAAAACCGTCCGGGTTTATAGCCGCGTGCCTTGGATTCAGGCAGGCCCGCGAACCAGTCCCGGATCGGAGTGAAGGCCCCGGTATAGGTTGCCGGGTTGGATCGTGGGGTGCGTCCGATGGGGCGCTGGTCTATGTCGATTACCTTGTCGAGATGCTCAAGCCCCTTGATGGTTTCGCATGGGGCCGGTGTCTGGCGCGCGCCGTTCAAGCGCATCGACGCGGTCTTGAAAAGCGTCTCGATTGTCAGTGTGGATTTCCCGCCCCCCGATACGCCGGTCACGCAAACGAATTTCCCCAATGGGAAATCTACGGTCACTTCCCTGAGGTTGTTGCCGGTCGCCTTGACGACGGTCACGCTCTTGCCCTTGCCCGCGCGGCGTTCTGCGGGAATGGCAATTTCGCGGGCTCCCGACAGGTATTGCCCGGTCAGGCTGGCCGGATCGTTGGCCACGTCCTCGGGTTTGCCGTGAGAGACAACCTGCCCGCCATGCACGCCGGCACCCGGACCGATATCAAACACATAGTCAGCTTCGCGGATGGCTTCTTCGTCGTGTTCCACCACGATCACCGTGTTGCCCTGATCGCGCAGGTTCTTGAGCGTGCCAAGCAGGCGGTCGTTGTCGCGCTGATGCAGGCCGATCGACGGTTCGTCCAGCACATACAAAACGCCCGTCAGGCCCGAGCCGATCTGCGAGGCCAGTCGGATACGCTGGCTTTCGCCCCCCGAAAGCGTGCCCGCATTGCGCGACAGGGTCAGGTAATCAAGACCCACATTGTTGAGAAAGCCCAGACGTTCGCGGATCTCCTTGAGAATGGCCTGCGCGATTTCGGTTTTCTGAGCGGTCAGGTGATCGGGCACAGTCTTGCACCAGTCGAACGCCTCGCGGATCGACATTTGCACGACATGGCCCACGTGCAGGCCCGCGATCTTGACGGCCAGGGCCTCCTGACGAAGGCGGAACCCATTGCAGGTCCCACAGGGGCGATTGTTCTGATAACGTTCGAATTCCTCACGTATCCAGTTGCTGTCGGTCTCGCGATAGCGGCGCTGCATGTTGGGAATGACGCCTTCAAACACACGGCTGATTTGATAGACGCGCCCACCCTCATCATAGCGGAACTGGATTTCCTCATCCCCAGACCCGTGCAGAAAGACCTGCTGGACAAAGGCCGGAAGATCCTTCCAGCGGGAATTCTTGTCGAATTCGTAATGCTTGGCGAGCGCCTCGATGGTTTGCAGGAAATACGGTGACTTGCCCTTGCGCCACGGGGCCAATGCGCCGTCATAGACCTTGAGCGTGACATCCGGGACCACCAGACGTTCGTCAAAGAAAAGCTCGACCCCGAGGCCATCGCAATCGGGGCAGGCCCCGAACGGCGCATTGAAGGAAAACAGGCGCGGTTCGATCTCGGGGATGGTAAAACCCGACACCGGACAGGCGAAATTCTCTGAAAAGGTAATGCGCTCCGGATCGCCCTCGGCGGGGGCGGTTTCCAGAATGGCAATCCCGTCGGCAAGGTCAAGTGCTGTGCGCAGGCTGTCGGCAAGGCGGGTTTCCATGCCCTCGCGCACCACGATGCGATCCACGACCACGTCGATATCGTGGCGATACTTCTTGTCCAGCGTGGGTGGTTCATCCAGTTCATAAAACGCACCGTCGACCTTGACCCGCTGGAAGCCCTGCTTGCGAAGCTCAAGGAATTCCTTGCGGTATTCGCCCTTGCGATCCCGCACGATCGGGGCCAGCAGATAGGCGCGCGTGCCCTCCTGCATCGTGGCGATGCGGTCCACCATGTCCTGAACCTGCTGCGCCTCGATGGGTTGGCCGGTGGCCGGACTGAACGGCGTGCCTGCGCGGGCAAACAGCAGCCGCATGTAGTCATAGATTTCAGTGACAGTGCCGACGGTTGATCGCGGATTCTTGGACGTGGTTTTTTGTTCAATCGAAATCGCGGGCGACAGACCGCTGATGTGATCAACATCGGGCTTTTCCATCATATCGAGGAACTGCCGCGCATAGGCCGAAAGGCTTTCGACATAGCGTCGCTGACCCTCGGCGTAAATCGTGTCAAAAGCCAGCGAAGACTTTCCCGATCCGCTAAGCCCCGTGATCACCACAAGCTGATCGCGGGGAATATCGACATCGATCCCCTTGAGATTGTGTTCGCGCGCGCCGCGCACTTCGATATGCTTCAACTCGGCCATTCTGACCCCCTAACTGACAGATGAGACATAAGGCAGAGCGGCGGATTCTCCAATCAAAAATGCGGAACGAAGCGGGAACGGCGGCGATAAGCCATCCAAAGGTGCAACAGGGCGCCCGCTGCAAAGACGATCAGAGCCAGAAGGATCATCCCGCTGTATCCGGCTGTCGCGACAATCGCCGCCAAGGCCGGCGTGCCCAGCGTGTTGCCCAGATTGCCCATTTGCGCCATCGCCCCGTTTGCCTGTGCCTGATGCGCGGGCGTGTCATTCAGCGCAGGCACGGCGGCAAAGCTTGCCCCCTGGACCAGCCCCAACGCCCCCGCAAGGCACAAACAGGCCAGAGGCGCCCCCGGCAGCCAGAGCAGCCAGATCAGGCATCCGGCCGTCAGCGCGAACCCAAGCACAACCACGGCAACTGCTGTCACCCGCCGTAACAGCGCCACGCCCAATGTCATTGAAACAACAATCGAAACAAGCGGCATCGCCGCCAGCGTCGCGGCGCGGATCTCTGGTGGAATAAAGGGCGGGAGCAGCGTCAGTAATGCCAGAAAACAAAAGGTATAGAACAACCAACCCAACGCAGGCGCGGCGATGAATGGCGACCGGTAGATCGCCGCATGATCGCGCAACACCCCGGCCACCGACAACGGCGGCGCATCCCCCTGCGCACCCAGACGCGGCAAGGCCCGCGAGAGGATCACCGCCAGCACCGCCATCCAGACCGCATGAGCCACAAACAGCGCAGGCACACCAAAGCGCGCCACCAAAGGCAAGCCCAACATCACCAAAACGGTATAGGACACGCCGAAAAAGGTGCTCCAGAGACTGAGCGTAAAGCCGCGATGGCGCGGGGCCGACAGTTGAGCGATGAATGTCGGAGCCGCCACCACAATGGCCAGATGCGATGCCCCCTCAAGCGCACGCGCGGCCAGCAACACCGGCACGGGCGGCAGGCTGGCCTGCAACACGGACAGCCCGGCCCCCACCCAAAGCGCAGCCAGCAAAGTTCGGCGGTAGCCCAGACGCGCCACCAGCAACCCGGCCACCACGCCAAAGACGATGCCAACAAACCCCACCAGCGACACCGCAAACCCCAAGGACGGGCCCGCCTGAGGATAGATCGCAGGCAGTTGGTCATAGACCACGCTGACCTTGCCATATTGCGCAGCCGCTCCCAGACCGGCCGCCCAGATCAACAGAACCAGCCGCCAATTGGTACGGGACGCAATCACCCTACAGCCGTTGCGCGATGGCCCACGCGCAGACCGGCATGTTCGGATCGTTTTCAAGCGAGTCGGTTTCTGGATCGTAGACCGGCGGCCACACGTCCTCGAGATTGCGCAACGCCGCATTGCGGTTGCCCCATTGCTCGGCGTGAATCGCGCTGTCCTGAAAACCGGCCTCGAGCAACAGGCTGCGCAACCCGCGCGCCGACCAGCGGGCGCAATCATAGGGCGCGGCATGAAACGGCACAAAGAACGGCACGGCCAGCCAGAAATGCCCACCGGGACGCAACATGGTGAACACGCTGCGCGCTGCTGTATAGGGCCGGTCAAGATGTTCCCATACCTGATTGGCAAGGATCAGATCAAAGGTGCGGATGCTGCGGTCGGGATTGCGAATGGGGCCCTTGCATATGTCATGTTCGGGAAAGTGGAACTGGGTATAGGACTTGAACGGAAAATTCTGTCCCCATTTCCCCGAGATTTCCGCCACGTCCTGCGTTTCGGGATTGAGCCCCCGGATCAACTTGCGACTGGCCTTCTGCATGGCGACACGATTGAGACTGACCAAGACACCCTCCGATTTTTCCCTCAGCTATCGCTAGCAGAGCGAGATGGGGTGGCCAAGTCCCCACAGGCAAGACCGCGCAGATGACACCGGACAGCGCGCATGAAAGATTCAAGAGCGACGCGACGACTCGCGGCCCGATTATTAACCAAGACAATTGAAACGCGCTGCGCGCGTCACTCTGGTAAGGTTTTGCGCCGCGCTGCGCGCGTCGCGGGGCGCCTCCGGCGGGGGTATTTTGAACGAGAAAGAAACGGTCACGCGCCGCTTTCCATGTTGGAAATGTTCCTGAAGGGCGTTGCCAAAGATAAACGGGGGCCGCGCACCTGCCAGCGGTTACCGCGCCGTGATCCGCGGGTTCCGCCCCCCGCGCCCTATACTTTTGCCGCGTAGCGTTCGAGTTCTGTCAGTCGCTCTGTATCGCGTGCGCCGCCTTTGTCGGCGGAGGCGGCCATGAGGCCGTAGATCCGCAGGGCCGTTGAGACGTCGCGCTGGCGGGTTGCCGGTTTCCAGGCCTTGTCGCCGCGCGCGTTCATTGCGGCGCGGCGGCGGGCAAGCTCGTCATCGGAGATGTCGAGATGCACCCGGCGGCTCGGGATATCAAACTCGATCACATCGCC
The DNA here is from genome assembly GCA_030425395.1 of Alphaproteobacteria bacterium. GTDB lineage: Bacteria > Pseudomonadota > Alphaproteobacteria > Rhodobacterales > Rhodobacteraceae > JAUIAS01. The sequence goes on along the minus strand of JAUIAS010000006.1, from coordinate 33,543 downwards.
GTCCTGCACCAAGGCAATGGCACCACCGGAGGCGGCTTCCGGCGACACGTGCCCCACCGACAGCCCCGAGGTCGCGCCCGAGAACCGCCCATCGGTGATGAGCGCGGCCTTGTCGCCGAGGCCCATCGCCTTCATCACGCCCGTTGGCGTCAGCATTTCGCGCATGCCCGGCCCGCCGCGCGGACCTTCATAGCGGATCACGACCACATTGCCCGCCTGCACGGTGCCATTCTGGATCTTCTCCAGCGCCTCTTCCATGCTTTCGCTGACAACCGCCGTGCCACGGAACTGCCACAGGGTATCTGGAACACCCGCCGATTTCACCACACAACTGTCAGGCGCGAGATTGCCGCGCAGCACGGCAAGGCCGCCATCCTCGGTAAAGGCATGCTCGGCGCTGCGGATCACGCCGTTTTCACGGTCGGTGTCCAACTCCTTGAAACGGCTCGATTGCGAAAACGCGCGGATCGAGCGGATACCGCCCGGACCGGCGGAAAAGAGCTTGCGGGCCTCTTCGTTGCCGGGATTGGTGATGTCCCAATCGGCGCAATACTCCGAGACAGGTTGGCCAAGAGCGGTGGGCACGTCGCCATTGTATTTGCCCGCTTTCAGCAATTCGTGCGCCACTGCCATGACGCCACCTGCGCGGTGCATATCCTCGATAAAGATCTCATGCGCGGAAGGCGAGACTTTGCACAGACAGGGCGTGTCGCGGCTGATGCGGTCGAAATCGTCGATGGTAAACGCGGCACCCGCCTCCTGTGCCACGGCCAGAAGATGCAGGATGGTGTTGGTCGACCCGCCGATGGCCATCGTCATGCGCACGGCATTTTCCAGCCCCTCGCGCGAACAGATCGAGCGCGGCAGCAGGCTGTCGTCGCCGTCACGGTAATAGGCCTTGGCCATGTCCACGATCCGGTGCGCCGCCTTCTTGAAGAGGTCCTCGCGGTCCGTATGTGTCGCGACAATAGTGCCGTTGCCGGGCAGCGCCATGCCGAGCGCCTCAGTCAGGCAGTTCATCGAATTGGCCGTGCCCATCAGCGCGCAGGAGCCGCAGGTCGGGCATGCGGCCTCTTCCACGGCGTCGATCTCATCTTGGGTGGCCGAGGGATCGCCCGCAACATAGATCGTGTCGATGGCGTCGACGCGTTTCGTCTCGCCTCTGAAGTCGAACTTGCCGCTCTCCATCGGCCCGCCCGAGACAAAGATTGTCGGGATATTCAGCCGGTTCGCGGCCATCAGCATGGCAGGCGTGATCTTGTCGCAATTGCTCAGGCAGATCATCGCGTCGATAGCATGGGCGTTGGCCATGTATTCGCACGCATCCGCGATCAGTTCGCGCGAGGGCAGCGAATACATCATGCCTTCGTGCCCCATGGCGATGCCGTCATCCACCGCGATCGTGTTGAACTCCTTGGGCACGCCGCCCGCGGCGCGGATTTCCTTGGCGACCAGACGCCCCAGCGCCTGAAGATGCACGTGCCCCGGGACCATCTCGGTAAAGGAGTTGGCGATCCCGATGATTGGGCGGCCGAACTCTTCCGACGTTGTTCCCGTCGCCCGCCACAGCGCCCGCGCACCCGTGTTCATGGCACCGACCGTTACTTTGTCAGACCTCAATTTCATACTGCGTCCCCCTTACTCTGCGGCGATTGCGACGTCTGCGACCGCAGCCCGCAGGCGGGCACGCGTTTGATCCGCCTCTGCCGCGTGGCGGGCGCGGACGTGGCCATAGCCGCGGATATGCTCGGGCAAGTCCAGAAGCTCGGTCAGGTCTGCCGCTTTCGCGTCGGACCAATTGGCAAGCGCAAAGTCGATATCGGCCTCGTAATCGGCCAGGATGCGGCGCGCCAGAACGGCCTCTTCTCCGTTGCGGAACGGATCAAGGACGCTGCCACGCAGCCGCCGGAAACGGTTCATCAGCGCAAAGAACCGCATCGCCGTCTTGCCTTTGACCGCGCCTTTGGTGGCCTTGCCGGTCTTGGGATCGACCCCGCCAAAGGGCCATGCACCGAAATAGAAAGTCATCTCCATGTCGCCGTCAAAGGTTTCGCTCAGGGATTTGCGGAACGACGGCTTGCAATACAGCCGCGCGACCTCCCATTCATCCTTGACCGCCAGAAGCTTGTAATAGCCCCGCGCGATCGCCTTGAGAGCCGCATCATCCAGCCCCGCGCCCTTGGCCCGCGCGATCATGTCGGTATACCGTTTGGCCAAAGCAGGCCCGTCATAGGCGATCAGCTCGGCACTGCGGTGGGACACGATATCCTCAAGCGACCGGGCGCGGTGCGCATCCAGAAGAACCGGCACGTCCACCTTCATCAGTGCCTTGACCGCATCGGGATCAGCCATCGCCAGACGGCCCAGATCAAACGCGCGCTTGTTCTTGGCCACTGCAACGCCGTTCAACCCGATCGCATGGTGGATTGCCTCAAGCGACAAGGGCACACCGCCCTGCTGCCATGACGCGCCCATGAGCAGCATATTGGCAAAGACACGGTCCCCCATGACCCGTTCCGCGATGGTCTGCGCATCCAGCGCGACCGCGTCGTCGCCCAGAACGCGCGTCAAGCGTTCGGCCTGCTCTGTGCCGCTCAACTGCCAATCGGGGTTCTGGGAGAATTCGGAGGTCGGCACCACGGTGGTGTCCGTGACCGCGACCGATTTTCCGGGGGTCAGTTTTGACAATGCTTCGTCGCCCGCAGCCACCACCAAATCGCAGCCGATCAGCGCATCCGCCTCGGCCGCCGCAATGCGCGTGGCGCGCATCTGGTCGGGGCTGAGCGCCAGTTTGATATGGCTGTGCACCGCGCCGTATTTCTGGGCCAGGCCCGTGATATCGAGGTTGGACGAAAAATACCCATCCGCATGGGCAGCCACCGCCAATGTCTGACCCACGGTCACAACCCCTGCGCCGCCTATGCCCGACACAAGGATCGACCAGGATCCGTCAATCGCGCGCGGCGTCGGGTCCGGCAGGTGACTGACGTCAAAGTCGATCTCTTCTTTCTGGACCTTGCGCGGGGTCGCCCCCGTCACCGTCACAAAGGACGGGCAGAAGCCCTCGACACAGGAAAAATCCTTGTTGCAGGACGACTGGTTGATCTTGCGCTTGCGGCCCAACTCGGTTTCCAGAGGTTCGATCGCCATACAGGCCGACACGGTCGAGCAATCGCCACAGCCTTCGCAAACCTCGGGGTTGATAAAGGCCCGCTTGTCCGGGTCCACCCACTTGCCGCGCTTGCGCAGGCGGCGGCGTTCGGTCGCACAGGGCTGATCGTAGATGATTACCGTCACGCCCTTCTTTTCGCGCAACTCCCGCTCTACCAGTTGCAGTTCCCCACGCGGGTGCACGCTGACCCCGGTGCCCAGCGGCTTGCCGTCATATTTTTCCGGCTCGTCGGCCACCAGCGCGATACGTTCAACCCCTTCGGCACGGAGCTGGCGCACCATCTGTTCCGGGCTGACTTCTCCATCATGGGCCTGTCCGCCGGTCATGGACACGAACCCGTTGTGCAGCAGTTTGTAAGTTATCGGTGCCCCCGCCGCGATCGCGGCACGGATGGCCATGAGGCCGGAATGAAAATAGGTGCCGTCGCCCATATTCGCAAAAACGTGGGCCTCATCGGTAAACGGATACTGCCCCAGCCACATCGCCCCTTCGCCGCCCATGTGGCTGACCGAGTTGGTCTTTGCCGGATTGCGCAACATCGCCATCGTGTGGCACCCGATCCCGGCAAGCGCGCGCGACCCATCGACCACCTGTGTGGATCGCCCATGCGGACAGCCCGCACAGAAAGACGGCGGGCGGATGACCCCTGCCCCCAGTTTGGGCGGCGCTTCGGGTTGATTGGGCAGAGACAGGCCGCAATCGGGATCGGTTTCCTGCGCCACGCGCACCAGAACCCGCATCACCTGGTTCGGGTCAATCTCGCCGAACCCCGGAAAGGCGCAATCGTCGTCAGCGGCAGTATAGGCCGTGCCCCGGAACGTCTTGCCGACGATGCGCGGGCGGTGGTCGGTCTCGTAGAGGATCGCGCGGATCTGGTCTTCCAGCAAGGGGCGCTTTTCCTCAACCACGAGGATCGTCTCCAATCCCCGGGCAAAGTCGCTGATCACCCGCGGATCAAGCGGCCAGACCATGCCCACCTTGAGCAGCCGAACCGGCATATTGCCCAGCTGACCATCGCGATACCCCAGACCGGACAGGGATTGGCTCAGATCCTGCCACGCCTTTCCCGCCGCGACGATCCCGATCCGGGCATCCTGTGGCCCGTCGATCCGGTTCAGACCATTGGCCCGCGCATAGGCCAGCACTTTCTTGAGCTTCACATCCCACAGCAGACGTTCCTGTTCGGGGATCGGTGTAAACGGCTTGATACCGGTGTCGGTCACATCCCCCTCGGGCAGGACGATGTGCGGGCTGTCCGGGGCCACATGAACAGAGCCTCCGCCCTCGACCACGTCCGTCACCAGCTTCATCCCCGTCAATGTGCCGGAATACCGGCTCATCGCGATGCCATGCAGCCCCATATCAAGCACATCCTGCGCATTCGACGGAGCCAGAAGCGGCATCCCCAAAGACGCAAAGTTCAGATCCGAATAACAGGCCAGCGTCGAGGACTTTGCCCCGTGATCGTCGCCCACCAGCAACAGCGATCCGCCCTTGGGACTGGTCCCCGCCAGATTTGCATGGCGCAGCGGGTCCATTGAGCGGTCCATGCCCGGGGCCTTGCCATACCAGATGGAAAACACGCCCTCGACCCGCGCACCGGGGAAGGTTCCCACCAATTGCGACCCCCAGGTCGCCGTCGCGGCCAGATCCTCGTTCACCCCCGGCTGAAAATGGATGTTATGATCCTTGAGCACCGCCTCGGCCTGCCACAGCGCCATGTCATAGGTGCCCACCGGCGAACCGCGATAGCCCGAGATATACCCGCCGGTATTCAAACCCGCCGCCGCATCGCGCTTGCGCTGCTGGATCGGCAACCGAACCAACGCCTGCATCCCCGTCATGTAAACCCAGCCCTCTTCCTGATGAAGGCGATCTTCAAGCGTCATCTCAAGCCGTTTTGTCGGTGTGTGCTGCGTCATGCTCTGTCTCTGAACTGAGGTGTCATCAGGTTGTTTTCGCGCCCCGTGAATGCGGTCACGGACCACGGGCCAAAGCGTGCTGCCCCCAAGGAAGACACCCACGCGGTCGTATCCGGCACGATAACAGGCGCAATGTCAAATCCCACGAGGCAGACGGCGGTCTCAGAGCAATATCAGATGGGTAGACTACGACGCGGCATGCCTGACCCGTGTGGATCAAGCCCAATAGATGCCAGACATGATCGCCGCCCCGCGCGCCAGGGAACCCGGTCAGAAGCCGGACAGCAACAGCTTGATTGCCGGTGTCAGCCGGTTCGCGCCGCTCAGGCTCAGGTGGTCATCGTCAATGTAAAACGACGTGTCCAAGGTTCCTATGGGACACCTTTTCGCCTCGCACAGGATATCGCCAAAATCGACGATCGGGGCATTGTGCCGATCAAAAACCATATCGACAAACCCCTGCAATTGCGCGTGCCTTTCGCGCGTTATCGACAGTTCAGCGATGGTGTCTGCCGGGTTCGACCACGGCGAAAAGGCCCGCCGGAAGACCTGCATCGGATCCACCAGTTGTTGCGGCACCTGCGCGATGAGTGTCAGACTGATGCCCGCATTCTTGTAAGCGTTCAACGTCTCGACCAGACCCTGTTCAAACGCGGCGCGGCTTTCGGCGCGGTCCTTGGGGTGGTCGGGCGTGCGCGCCACAAAGCTCAGGCCGCCCTCGTTCCCGCTGTAATTGCCATCGGTGTAATAAGCCCAACGGGAAATCAGAATGACATTGGTTATGTTCTTTTGCTGAACATATTCTAACAGCCGCGCATTGGCCGCGTTGCAGTTCCAAGTTTCCTGATCATTGCGAATCGCATGTATCCCCAAAAACGGGAGACATCCCGCCGCCGCAGAAAACTCTCCTGCAAACCCCAGTTCACGCGCGGCGGCATCAAAGCTGTCCAAGAGGCTCAGCGCATGGCTGTCACCAAAAACAAAAAATTGCGGCGATGCCTCCTTTGCTCCGAGTTGGCATGTCCAATCAGATATCTCGTGGAAATTCTCGATCCCGAAACACTCAGCCTCGCGGCTTGATCGTTCAATGCTGGCCTCAATACTGGCAGGGATATTCAGCCGTTGCGGAAACCCGTCATTTGTCGAGCCCGCAACACCAAACGCACACAGAGCCGCGCCTGCCGCCGCGCTGCCGCCAAAGACAGCCCCACGCGACATGCGCGACCGGTTCCGAAATGGAGCTTCGACAAATTGCCATGTCAGATAGGCCAGAACGAAAGATCCCAGAACCAGCGAAGCGATCACCGTCCCGGATGGATGGCCAAGCGACTGGTGCCGTGCAAAGGCAAACAACGGTTGATGCCAAAGATAAGCGCTATAGGACACAAGACCAAGCCCGACCATCACCCGCAATGACAACAGCCGATGCACCAGAGTATTGGATTGTGCCGGCAATAGAATGAACAATGCTCCCAAAGTCGGAACCAGCGCTGGCAAGCCCGGAAAAGCGGTATTCTTGTCAAAAACCGTGACCGAGTAGGCAATCATCGCCAAACCCGCGAGACTCATGGTTTCCTCGATCCCGTGCGGAAGGCGGATGCGCCCCGACCGCACCGCAAGCGCAGCAAGCGATCCGATCATCAATTCCCATGCCCGAGTTGGAAGCAGAAAATAGGCCGCTGATGGGGCGTGCATTGCGCCCCACTGTGCGATGATCAGGCTGCCAAACAGCCCAAGGGCCAGCACGACATAGGTAATGCGCAGACCAAACCGCCAAAGCCCCCACAGTATCAACAGAAAGAACACATAGAACTGTTCCTCGACCGACAGACTCCAAGTGTGCAGCAGCGGTTTCATCTCAGCCGCGGTGCCAAAATAACCGCTCTCGCGCCAGAAAAGGATGTTGGACCAGAAAGTAACAGTGGACAGCACACTTTGCGCGAAATCCACGAAATCTCCGGGCACGAGCCACGCCCATGCGAACGGGATACAGGCCGCGATAACCACAAACAGCGCAGGCAGAATTCGACGCGCGCGGCGTTCGTAAAAATCAATCAAGCTAAAGCGGCCCCGAGCGAGATCCTCGGCGATGATCCCGGTAATCAGGAATCCGCTGATCACAAAGAAAACATCCACGCCGACATAACCGCCGCCAAATCCCGGCACACCGCCGTGAAACAGGATCACAGGCAAGACGGCAATCGTGCGCAGGCCATCAATTTCGGGGCGATATTTCATGACCGATGCGCCTGACGATATCATCTGAATACTGCGCGCCGGGGTAGCAGCAATTTCCGGTGAAGAAAAGCGTGTCAAACATGGACACTGCGGGATGACCCCATGAAAAAGACCGTAGCCCGTTCGGGCCACGGTCCTGTCAATTTGCGTGTGACGGGGTGCCCGCCGGATCAGAAGTGAATCGCGCGCCCGTAAGCGTCAAGAACCGCCTCATGCATCATTTCGCTCAGCGTGGGATGCGGGAACACGGTGTTCATCAGGTCTTCTTCGGTGGTCTCAAGCTGGCGACCCACGACGTACCCTTGGATCAGTTCAGTCACTTCCGCGCCCACCATATGCGCACCCAGCAATTCGCCGGTCTTGGCATCAAACACAGTTTTCACCATACCTTCGGGTTCGCCAAGCGCGATGGCCTTGCCGTTGCCAATGAACGGGAACCGGCCCACCTTGATGTCATAGCCCAATTCCTTGGCCTTTGCCTCGGTATAGCCGACAGACGCGACCTGCGGATGGCAATAGGTGCAGCCCGCGATGGATTCGGGTTTGACCGGATGGGCATGTTTCCCCGCGATCAGTTCGGCCACCATCACGCCTTCGTGGCTGGCCTTGTGGGCAAGCCACGGCGCCCCGGCGATATCGCCGATGGCATAAAGCCCGTCAACGCCCGTGCGGCAATAGGCATCCGTGACCACATGGGTGCGATCAACCGTGACGCCCAACGCTTCCAGCCCCAGCCCTTCGACATTGCCAACAATGCCTACGGCGGAAATCACGATGTCGAAGGTGTGTTTCTCAACCTTGCCGCCCACTTCGATATGGGCGGTCACGCTGCCCTTGGCACGGTCGAGCTTTTTGACCATGGCCTTTTCCATGATCTTCATGCCCTGTTTGACGAACTGCTTCTTGGCAAAGGCGCTGATCTCGGCGTCTTCGACCGGCAGCACCCGGTCCATCACTTCGACAACGGTCGTTTCGGCACCCAAAGTGTTGTAAAAGCTTGCAAATTCAATGCCGATCGCGCCGGAACCGATTACCAGCAGCTTTTTCGGCATGTGTTTCGGGGTCAGGGCGTGCTTGTAGGTCCAGACCAGATCGCCATCCGCCTCAAGCCCCGGCAATTCGCGGGCGCGCGCGCCTGTGGCAAGAACGATGTTCTTGGCGGTGATCTCTTCCGTGCCCTTGTCAGTCTTGACGGAAACCTTGCCCTTGGCAGGGATCGACGCCTCGCCCATGAACACCGTCACCTTGTTCTTCTTGAGAAGATGGCCGATCCCGCCAGAAAGCTGGGCCGCAACGCCGCGCGACCGCTTGACCACAGCATCCAGATCATACCCGACACCATCGGCCTTGAGCCCGAATTCCTTGGCCCGATGCATCAGGTGAAACACCTCCGACGATCTCAGCATCGCCTTGGTCGGGATACACCCCCAGTTCAAGCAGATCCCGCCCAGATGTTCGCGTTCCACCACCGCAGCCTTGAGACCAAGCTGCGCGGCGCGGATCGCTGCTACATACCCACCGGGTCCAGCCCCGATCACGATCACATCAAAGGTTTTATCGGCCATGCGTTTTGTCTCCCGCTCGCGGATCAAAAAATATAGTTTACCGTTAAACTAATTTCGCACAGGCATCAACGCCCCTGACCGCGACAGATCGGCATGGGGGCAAATGATGAAAAGCGGGTGTCCGGCGGCAATCCACCGGACAAAAGCTGCCGCAATGGATACCGACAGGATTTAGCCGAACGCGACCTGCAGTTCGCGCACCGTTTCGCCATAGCCGCCATTGCTCACATATTGCCGTTCGGCAGATGTGTCCGGCCGCGACAACGCATCGTTACGATAGGGAAAACGGCCAAACTTGCGGATCACCTCGCGGTGGGCGCGCGCGTGCAACAGGTTTCCAGCGCCCGCCTCAGGCATGCGTTCCATCATCAACCGCACACAGCGTTCCTGGTCGCACAGGTTTTCCGAATGCATCAGCGGGAGGTAAAAGAACTGCCGCGCGGGTTCGTCAATCTTGACGTCCCAGCCCTTGGAAATCGACGATTTCGCCGCCGCCAGCGCAATACGATCTGACGCGAACGCCCGCGCCGTTCCACGAAACATGTTGCGGGAAAACTGATCTGTCAGAATGATGTAAGCCAGCGCGCCGCTGGGATAGGTCAGCCAGAGAGAATACCGTCCCTCAGTCGCTCCGATCCATGCGTTGTAGAACTGTTCGCTAATCCGGGCATCAAGCGCATCGTCTTGAATATACCAGCCTTGCGGACCGACCTCATCCAGCCAGAAGGCCAGAATTTCGTCAGGTGTTGCCATGGGTTTATCTCCGTCCTGCTCTGTCCCCGGGCGACATTAGTGTAACCAAGTTTCATGCCGTTTTCACAATAACAAATTGCATCATGGCGACATAAAACGCGTAATCACGACGGGTTTGGTCGAAAATCAGGCCTCTTCTTCCTCTGACTGGCCGAATTCCTGCGCGTATTCGATGGCCGCATCCACGGCCACAGCCGAAGCGGTGGGCGTGATTGCCACATAGCTGGCCGTGTCCTCGACGGCCGGCGCGGGACGGCGCGTGGACCGGTAGAGACCATAAAAGACAAGCGCCGTGAACAACACGCCTGCAAAAAGGAAAAAGCCCCAAGGCCCGATCACGTCCATCAGCCAGCCCGTGATGACCGGCCCCAAAATCGCGCCCAACCCGTTGATAAAGATCAATCCACCGGATGCGGCGGCCATGTCTTCGGGTTCCAGATAATCGTTGGTATGCGCAATCAGCAGGGAATACAGCGGGTTCGCCATCCCCCCCATCAGGAAGGCCGAAGCCAGCAGGAACCAGAAATCCCCGCCCAGAACGGCACCGCCCGTGCACCCCAGCGCGCCGATCCCGGCGGCGATCACGATCAACAGACGCCGATCCATTCTGTCCGACATCCAACCGATGGGATATTGCGTGATGATCGCCCCGATAAAGAACATCGACACAAAGGTCGAAATCTGCGGCACGCTCAGGCCTGCCGCCGCACCATAGACCGCCGACATGCCGAACTGCGCGGCAAAGACACCGCCCAAAAGGAACATGCCCACACAGCCCAGCGGCGAAACCGCCATCAACTCTCGCAAACGGGTGGGTTTGGTCGTGTCAAAGGCCGGTGTCGGGCTGATCGACAACAGGATCGGCGTGACCGCCAGCGAAACGAGGATGGACGGGATAACAAACAGGACAAACCCCGACGGGTCCGCCGTCAACAACAACGCTTGCGCAAGGACCACGCCGATGGTCTGGATGATCATATAGAGCGACAGCGCCTGCCCACGGGTTTCATTGGACGCGGCATTGTTCAGCCAGCTTTCCGCGGTGACATAGACCGCCGAAAAGCAAAACCCGATCAGAACCCGTGCCGCGGCCCAGACCCACGGATCAACCCATGTGGGATAAAGGATCATCACAGCCGAAATCATCGACGCCAGCGCGGCGAACACCCGCACATGACCCACACGCCGGATCATGTCCGGAGCCATCCGGCTGCCACCCAGGAAACCTGCGAAATAGGCCGACACGACCACAGACATTTCGAGGGTCGAGAAATTTTCGATTTCGCCGCGGATACCCAGCAACGTGCCCTGCATCCCGTTGCCGACCATCAAGAGCCCCATACCAAGGAGCAGCGCCCAAGCGCTTGAAAGAACCTGAATCATAGTCGTGCTCCTATTACGGCGGGGCTGATTTGGTGCGCCCTTCCCCACCGCTAACGCGTCAGGGCGGCAAATGCATCCCTTGTCTGCGACAATCGTTGGCGGGAAACCGCCCTGCGCCTCGTTCCGCCTTGGATCAGGCGGCCCCCCCGGCATTGGGCAGCAGCAGCGAACTGTCACCATAGGAAAAGAACCGGTAACCCGACGCGATGGCATGAGCATAGATGGCGCGGATGCGCTCAGCCCCCATCAGAGCAGATACCAGCATCATCAGCGTGGACTTGGGCAGATGAAAGTTGGTCATCAGCCCATCTGTGACGCGGAAATCGAACCCGGGGTAGATAAAGATATCCGTATCGCCTTCCCACGCGGTAATGGACCCGGTTTCGCGGGCGGCGGTTTCGATCAGGCGCAGAGCGGTTGTCCCCACCGGAATGATCCGGCCCCCGGCGGCGCGGGTGGCGGCGATCTCTTCCGCCGCCTGCGCGCTGACGCGGCCCCATTCGGCGTGCATCTTGTGGGTGGTGACATCCTCGACCTTGACCGGCAGAAACGTGCCCGCCCCCACATGCAGGGTCACGCGCGTCAACCCCACGCCGCGCTGGCGAAGGGCGTCCACCAATGCAGCGTCAAAATGCAAGGACGCGGTCGGGGCCGCCACGGCCCCCGAATTGCGCGCGAAATAGGTCTGGTAGTCGTCCTTGTCGCGGTCGTCCGCTGGACGGCGGGCCGCGATATAGGGTGGCAACGGCATCGCGCCTGCTTGCGCCAACGCCGCGTCGAAATCATCGCCGGTCAGGTTGAACCGCAGGTGCGCCTGCCCGTCCTGCACCGCCGCCAGCGTCGCGGACAATCCCGAAGAAAAGGTGATCTCTTCGCCGACACGGATTTTCTTGAGCGGCCTGATAAGCGCCGACCACGTGCCATCGGCGCGCGGCTCCAGCAAGGTAACATCCATTCGCGCCGCCGTGGCACCTGCCGGGCCGCTGCGCCCGCGCTGGCCGGTCAGCCGGGCGGGGATCACCTTGGTATCGTTCAGAACCAGCCGATCCTGTGCCGTCAACAAAGATGGCAGGTCCAGCACACCGCCATCGGTGATGGCGTCACCCTGCGCCACAAGCATCCGGGCCGAAGATCGCGGCCGCGCCGGGCGCGTGGCGATCAGGTCTTCGGGCAGATGGAAATCAAAATCACTCAGTTTCATGAGGGCCAGATAGGATGTCGCGCGCGGTTTGGCCAGAGCCTCTAGCGTTCACCGCCGCGTCCGTCCAAAGGCTCGGACGGCACGCCGCCCCCCGTGCCCGGAGCCGGACCCGAGGACGACGCCGCCGGCGGCGTAGGCGGCGGGCTGCGCATCACCCCACGCAAAAAGCCCGGCGTCAGAGCGGACAGCGGATTGACGGACACCGACGGGGATTTTGCAGGCCCGCGCAACGCATAATTGAACCCGATGATCCCTTCGCCCCGCCGCGAGATAAGCGCCCCAATTCCGTTGATCAGATACAGCGGCGAGATCGCCCCCTGCATCGCGATCTGGCCCGTGTCGGTGTTATAGGTTCCATCCATGGATATCCCCATCGACGGGCCAACCGCGCTGCCGGAATACAGCGTCATCTGCGACGGTGACAGACCGAACCGGGCGTTGACGCTGCTGAACAGGATGCCCTGCCCCGAAAGCTCGTCCAGCAATCCGACGATGCTCAGCGCATTCAGCAGCGCGGCAATCGCCGGGGCATCCTTGACGCGGGTGTTGGACACCTCAAGCGCGCCTTCGAAATGACCCACCTCACCGACCGGGGTCAGGGTCAGGCTAAAGTCACCGCCTTCGGCTTGCTCGATCACGCCACTGTCGCGAAACACGCCGCCGCCGTCTGTCGAAGTCACCCGCACCGCGCTCCGGTTGCCTTGCGGCGCGATTTGTCCGCTGACCGGGGTGCCGCCGTTCAGACGGGCCTCGAATCCCCCCTCGATACCACCCGCCAATCCGAAGATTCCCCGAAATCCTGTCAGCGCCATGGTGTCGGTGATCTGCAAGCGTTCCAGAACCACATCGAGGCCTTGACCACCACTGGTCGCGCCAGTCCCGTCTCCGCCTTCGCCAAAAGTGGCCTTGCGCAAATCCAGAGTGCCACCGCGAATGAGAATATCCGGGGCCACGCCAGCCCCCCGCGCGACAAGATCCACCGGCGCATCCAGCCAGCCGCCCAACTGCACTGATGACAGCCGCGCCCGCGACAGCGCGCCGGTGTCGTCCAAGGTTATTTCGCCCGTGGCCCGCAAGCCCGAGGCGTCCAGCGTGATCCGGTCCACCCGAGGCAGCGGCCCGAGAGTCATGTCGATTTCCAGCGCGCCGCGCGCCGATGCCGGATGCCGCCAGCCAAGTTCCGGCACCCTGAGAGCAAGACCTTGCAGGTCGGATCGCAGCGTCAGGCGCGGAGACTTTCCCGTTAACTCAAGCGTATAGTCGGCAAACCCGGAGCCACGCAGCGTGCCCGGTGGCAAGGCGATTCCGAAGGCTTCCAGCGTCTCCGGTCCGATCGTGGCGCGCCCGGACACCGTCCCTGTCTGGCCTGGCTGGCCCAGCGGCTGCCGCCAGACCGCCTCAAGCGGCACATCGTCAAGACGGGCCGGACCGGCGATCTCGATACCGGTCTCGTCGCCCTGAATACGCAGCGCCTGCGCGGCCAGCGCGCGCCCTTCGACCAGCGTCTCGCTGAGCGCGCGAGTGACTTCTCCGGTCACGGTAAAGCTCACCTCGTCGGGTTCCAATCGGGGTTTGAGAAAGATCTTGATATCGCCCTGCCCGCTCACCTGCCCATCGGCAATGGTCACTGGCAAGCCGGATTTCTGCATCACGTTCAAAGGCTCGTTATCCAGCAGCGACAGAACGGTCGCCACATCGCCCCGAGCGCGGTAATGAACCTCGGCAGGGGCACCGGGTTTGATACGCGTGTCAGGGATGACAAAACTGGTGCCCGCCACATCCAGTGTGCCGCCTTCGTCTGCGATGATATTTCCGCTGGTGGCCGTCGTGGCAAAGCGATGGCGCAAAAGGCTGCCCCGCCCCGAGGCCCCAGTAACAGGAGGCATGGTACGCATGAACCGGATATCCATATCGTCATACGCGAAATCAAGCGACACGTCCGGCCGGTTCCCGGCCCTTGCACGCACCGCCACATCCACATCCCGCAACACACCCGCCGACAAGTTGTCAGCCAGCCATTGGCGGGTTCTGGGTATGGCCACCTGGGGCCATAGCGCAACCAACCGGTCCGGCGTGATCCGGTTGAGCTGCGCGTCAAGCGACACGTGCCACCCGGTCTTATCGGCCCCCAGCTTGCCGGACATGAGCAATTGGGTATCACCATCGCGCAGCTCGGCTTGGCCCAGATCGACGGAAAACGGATCGAGAGACAGGCGGAAGTCGAGACCCGCATTAGAGAACTCAAGCGCTTCGTCGTAGAATTCAGGGCGCGTGATCTGCAACGCAGAGATCCGCAATTGTCCGACAAGATCCGTCAGTCGGCCCTGCTGCAAACCGTGCAACTCTGCCTGACCATACGCGATGCCGCTCCCCCAGTCCGACACAACCGAGATTTCGTCAAAGCTCAGAACCTCGGCGGCGGGATCAAAACTGAAATAGGTGCGCGCAGATTGGAACGGGATCGGCAACGCGGCATCCACCGGCTGCACAAACCCTTCGCCGATCTGCAAAGTCGCGTTCAGCGGGCCCAGATCGCCAGTCTGTTCGATACGGCCACGCAAAGATCCCGACACCGGCGCGCGCAAAACATCCAGCCAGGACAGGGCAACAGACTGGCTGGCGAAATCCTGCGCCGAAACATCGGTCAGCGTCATGCCAAAGGTCGCCTCGGTGTCACCGATGCGGCTGGCATAGTTGACATCCACACCTGCCGCCGTCGCCCGCCCCGACAACATCGCCGCAGAGGCCGTTATGCGCAGTTCAGCGCCCGCCCGGCTCAGCCGCACATACCCCCCGTCCATGGTAAACGCCTGATCCGAAAGAGCATCCTCGTAACGAAGGGTCAGCGCATCGAGGTTGATCTCGGTCAGTGCGGCAAGCTGTGGGCGCAGCAACACATCATCCATGGTGCGCACCAGTTGCGCGATATCAGGCGCCTGTCCGACCTGCGCCATGCTGGTGCCCAGTGACAGCGACATGGTCCCGTCCGCAGCCCTGCGCAGCGTGGCAAACCCGCCGTTCAGGGCAATCTGTTTGGGTTGCAGTTGCCCGCGCAACAACGGCCGCATGGCAAGGCTGACCTCAAGGTCCGACAGAGTGAGCAGCGGGTTGCCCGTGGCATCCGCCAACACCGCGCGCCGCAGGCGTGCGCGGGGCCTCCAGCCGCGATTAACGACCATTTCGACAGAGTCAAAGCTGACATCCAGCCCGCCCAGAACCGTCTCGATCCGTGTTTCGATCTGATCGCGCAACCACGGCGGTGCCTCGATACTCCGCCCCAGCATGGCCACCGCCGCAAAAGAGGACACGGCTGCAACCAACGAAAGCCAGAACGCCGCCCAGATCAGGTGTATCCACCGCAGGCGCCGACGGCGTGGCCCGAGCTCAGCCGACATGGCAGCGGTCCCCCGCGAAATGTGAAACAGGTTTTTCCATGGGCCCGTTTATTGTTGTGCGTCCTGCCCTAGTTTGCCATTCACCTACTATCCAGATGCAAGGAGACCCAGATGGTTGATGTGAATGACACAGCGCCGGACTTCAGCCTGCCTCGTGACGGCGGCGAAACCGTGACCCTTTCGGATATGCGCGGCTCTGCCGTTGTTCTGTTTTTCTATCCCCGTGATAATACGCCGGGGTGCACCAAGGAATCCATTGGATTTTCCAACGCGGCGCAAGAGTTCGCCGACGCCGGTGCCAAGATCATCGGAATCTCCAAGGACAGCGTTGCCAGCCACGATAAATTCGTCGCAAAACAAGGGCTTGGCGTGCCTTTGGTTTCTGACGAACACGGCTCGGCCTGCGAAGACTATGGAGTCTGGGTGGAAAAGAGCATGTATGGCAAGAAATTTATGGGCATAGAGCGCGCAACCTTTCTGATCGGATCGGATGGGCGCATCGCGCGGGTCTGGCGCAAGGTCAAAGTGCCCGGCCACGTTGATGAGGTGCTGGAAGCGGTGCGCGCACTGTGAGCGCCGCGACCCTTGCCGAGATGGCCGTCGAGGTTCTGACCACTGCCGACGGACGCGAAAAGACAGCCCTTGCACGCCGCCACGCGGCGGCGTGGTTTGCCGCGCGGCGCGGCGAGACGGCAGAAATTCCGGTCGGTCAGGCAGCCCCACCCTTGCGCCCATCACGTCCAGCGCGGCCGGAACTTCTGGACCCGCGCGACGTGCCCAAGCGCAAACCCGGCAGCCCCCAGGGCCGCATCGCCCTTTTGCACGCCGTGGCCCATATCGAGTTGAACGCGGTTGACCTGCACTGGGACATTCTGGCCCGGTTCTGTCATGTCCCGATGCCGATGGGGTTCTATGACGACTGGGTAAAATGCGGAGACGAAGAGGCCAAACACTTTAACCTCGTCTGCGACTGCCTTGAAAGCATGGATAGTTTTTATGGGGCTCTCCCTGCCCACGCCGGTATGTGGCGTGCGGCCGAAGATACGGCGGACGACCTTCTGGGGCGCCTCGCCGTGGTGCCCATGGTGCTCGAGGCGCGTGGTCTGGATGTCACGCCCGGCATGATCGAAGTGTTTCGCAAAGCAGGCGCAGAACAGGCCATCGCCGCGCTTGAGACCATATATTCCGAGGAAGTCGCCCACGTCGCCTACGGGTCAAAATGGTTCCACTTCCTGTGCGGACGCGACAACAGCGACCCCAAGGACGTGTTTCATACGCTTGTGCGCAAGTACTTCCACGGGGGTTTGAAACCACCCTTCAATGAAGAAAAACGCGCCGAGGCAGGCATCCCGCCGGACTTCTATTGGCCTTTGGCCGATGGCAAGAATGTCTGACTCGACGGGCTAACCCCTTCTCCATCGGCGAAATTTCGCCAAGTTGCGCAATTTTTTGACAACCAGTGGTATCAATTGCACAAGAACCTTGCCGAACGCTGCCTCTGTGGATAAGCAAGCGCTGCAATGGGTCCGGAAGCCCATGTCGCACTAGGGACGAGATGGGGGCTGCGCGTGCGCACCAGACTAGCGATCAGGATCGACGCCGTTATGGAGCGTTTTTTTCCCGAACGGCGGGTCTTTCTCAAGTCCGATACCGATACCCGTTATGTGCGCCTCCGCCCGATTACCCAGTTTATCGTATTCTCCGGTGCATCGCTTGTTCTGTCGTGGACAATCGTCGCCACCGCGATCCTGCTCATGGACAGTATTGGCGCGGGCAATTTTCGCGAACAGGCAAAGCGCGAACAAAGCGTTTATCAGGAACGTCTGAACGCGCTGGCTGCTGAGCGCGACTCGCGCGCAGAAGAAACCATCGCCGCGCAGAACCGTTTCAACGCGGCACTTGACCAGATCTCGGTCATGCAGACCGAATTGCTGGCATCCGAGAACCGGCGCCGGGAACTGGAAACCGGGATTGAGGTTATCCAGACCACGCTGCGCGCCACCATGAAAGACCGCGAAGCCGCGCGCCGCGCGCTGGCCGCGTTTCAGCAACAGGCCGAAGAAGGCGGTGACACCCCCCGCAGCGCGATGGCTGACAGCGGCGTGCCCACCAGTTTCCTGGCCGAAGCGCTGGAGCGCACGGCCTCGGAACGTGACGCGATCGAAGCCAACGCCCGTGCCGCCCTTGACCGCGCCGAGGAACTGGAATTCGAACTGGCCTTGTTGGAGGATCACAACGAACAGATTTTCCGCCAGATCGAAGAGGCCATGTCCGTCTCGGTGGCGCCGCTCGACAAGATGTTCCGCGCCGCCGGGATGCCCACCGAACAGATCCTTGAACAGGTCCGGCGCGGCTATTCCGGTCAGGGCGGGCCGCTGACACCAATCTCGATCTCCACGATGGGCGAGGAAATCACCCCCGACGCCATGCGCGCAAACCGCATTCTCAACCAGCTCGATCAGCTCAACCTGTATCGGCTGGCGGCCGAAAAAGCCCCCTTTGCCCTGCCCGTGCATCGCGGCTTCCGCTTTACTTCGGGCTTTGGCTACCGTCGCGATCCAAAGACCGGCGGGCGGCGTATGCACAATGGCGTGGATTTTGCCGGTCCCTCGGGCACTCCGCTGCACGCCACCGCCGATGGCGTGGTCGTTCATGCGGGCTGGCTCTCGGGGTATGGTCGGCTTGTGAAGATCAAGCATGAATTCGGAATCGAGACCCGCTATGCACACATGTCCCGCATCACCGTGAAAGAAGGCCAACGGGTCTCGCGCGGGGATCGCATTGGTGATATGGGTGCTACAGGACGTGTCACCGGCGTACATTTGCATTACGAAGTCCGTGTGAACGGCAAACCCGTCAACCCAATGATCTATATCAAGGCTGCGAGAGATGTTTTCTAAAAGCAAAATCAATGATCCGGGCCCGAAGGCCTCTGAAACGTCGAAACCTGCTGCCCCGACAGCAGCCCCCGCGGCCCCTGCGGCAGGCGAACCACGGGCCGCAGCGCCCAAGCCAAAGCCGCCGGCATCGGTGCTGTCGTCCGATCTGCATATTACCGGCAATCTCAAGACCACCGGCGATATTCAGGTCGAAGGCACGGTCGAAGGCGACATTCGCGCCCATCTGCTGACCATCGGCGAAAGCGCGACCATCAAGGGCGAAGTGACCGCGGATGACGTGGTGATCAATGGCCGTATCGTGGGCCGCGTTCGCGGGCTCAAGGTGCGCCTGACCTCTACCGCGCGGGTGGAGGGCGATATCATTCACAAGACCATCGCGATCGAATCCGGGGCACATTTCGAAGGCTCGGTTCAACGTCAGGACGACCCGTTGAACCCCACTGGCCGCAAGCCCGCCGCCGCCGCCCCGGCGCAACCGCAGGCGAAACCTCAGCAGACGGCCAAGCCGGACGCCGCCGGTTAAGACCTGCATCAGAACAACAGACAGATTTACGCCGCAGGGATCACCTGCGGCGTTTTCTTTTGCACCATCACGCGGATCACCGCATCGGGTGCCTGCGGCGGGCGTATTTTGGGCCAGAAGAACAGCAGGCGTCTATTGGTCCGTGGTCAGCATCCACTCTCCCTCTGGCCAGAACGCATGAAAGACAAACGCAAAGATCACATCGTGCGGCACGTCATTACCTTGGGCATCGCGCACCCGGATGGTGCCGATTTCGCGTCCCTGCGCCACGGTTTCCGCATCCAGCGGCGAGGCATGCGTGCCAGCCCATGTCAGGGTGATTCCGGCTTCGATCAGGGTTTGAGAAGCGGACAACCGGGTCAGTGGCCAGGCGCGTTCGCCCACGCGCACCACACGGGCCAGCGGCGCGATGCCATGAGGCGGCGGTGTTCCGGAATACAGAAACGGGCGCGGTGCGCTGTCATACCCACGATAGGGGTTCCTGCCATATGCACGCGGCCAGTTCGGCTGCGCCATAACGCGCCCGTCCGGGTTACGCGTGGCAAAGTCGGCAAGGCTTTCGGTCCAGACAGGCAGGCTGTCCAAGATCGTCCCTGTGAGCGCGCCCACGATGGCAGTTCCGGTGGTTTGCTGCCACCAGCTTTGGGTTTCGCGATCATACATGATCATGTCGGAAAAGCGCAGCTTGCCCGAAACCCCGAACCGCAGCGTGCCCTGTTCCGAGCGCCGGTCGAACACCAGCGCGGAATTACAAAGCGGACACCACGTCACCGCCACGGGAAGGTCGCCGATCCTGTCGTTGACGATTTCGTGCCACATCAGATAGCGCAGCGGATAGGCGCGCGGTGTCTCTCCGTCGATTTCGACCGCGATCACCGGTTCATTGGCGGCAATCGTTGCCTCTTGCACCGGGATCATCGGTGGATCATCCAGCGCCGGGATGCCATCCTTGGGCGGGCCGCCCGACAGGATTTCAACCCAATTATCTATGGACGTTGTTGAAAAATCTGTTTCGGGCCATTCATGGACCCAGAAATCCGGATTGGCCGCTCCGGGCTGGGGCATGCCCAAGCCCATGGCCAGAACAACACAATACAAAAGACGCATGGCAAGTCCTCCCTGACGGTCAGCTTGCCGCCAGATCGGCGCCTGCGTCGAGAGGGGGCACGCGATCGTGAAGCCGCGTGCCCCCTTCCCTGTTTTTCAGCTGAGCCTTCTTCTGGCTCCAAACATGCCCGCCGGAGGTATTGCCCGGTCGGGGGTGGCGGCGTCAGTCAGTGACCGACACCGTGATCATGCGGTCCGGTTCCCCGATCACCGATCCATTGGCTCCGCGTCCGCGCTTGATCGCGTCGACAACATCCATGCCATCGGTCACCCGGCCCACCACCGTATAGTCGCCGTTCAGGAAATATCCCGGCTCGAACATGATGAAGAACTGCGAATTGGCGCTGTCGGGGCTTTGCGACCGGGCCATGCCCACCACACCGCGATCGAACGGCACATCCGAAAACTCGGCCTTGATATCGGGCAGCTTCGACCCACCGCGCCCGGCCATCCGCATAGAAAACGACTCATCCGTGCTGTCGCCGAATTCCACGTCGCCTGTCTGGGCCATGAAGCCTTCGATCACACGGTGGAACACCACGCCATCGTAAGCCCCGTCAGCCGCAAGCGCGGTGATCTGGGTCACATGCGCGGGTGCCACGTCTTCGAAGAGGTCGATGGAAATGGTCCCATTCGCCCCTTCGCCCGCGACCTCGATGTTCAAACCGGACGCAACGGCAGGCCCGGCCAAGAGCGACAGGACAACAGCCAGCTTACGCATCGGCGGCCACCTTGACGCTGATCATGCGGTCGGGATCGGCTGGCGGTTCGCCCCGCGTGATGGCGTCCACGTGCTCCATCCCCGAAATCACACGACCATAGACAGTGTATTGGCGGTTGAGGAAATGGTTGTCCTTGAAGTTCAAAAAGAACTGCGAATTTGCACTGTCAGGGTTGGCGGAACGGGCGGCACCCAAAGTGCCCCGGTCATGGGGAATGCCCGAAAACTCTGCCGGAAGGTTGGGCAGATCGGATCCGCCTGTGCCTGCCATGCGGATGTTGAACCCGTCCTCCATGTCACCGTGCTGCACGTCGCCTGTCTGGGCCATAAAGCCGTCGATCACGCGGTGGAAACAGACATTGTCATATGCACCCGAACGGGCCAGTTCTTTCATCCGTTCACAATGCTTGGGCGCAATATCGGGAAGAAGCTCGATGATGACGGTGCCGTCCTTGAGTTCCATCAGAATCGTGTTTTCGGGGTCCTTGATCTCGGCCATTGGGCGCTCCTTGTTGATCTTTCTGGCCAATACCTATGCCGGGGCCGCGAAAATGCCAAGTGACGCATTGACGGATGGGCCAAATGCAGGGACATGGGGTCCGCAAAACCCTGATCAACAAGCGGAGCCGCCAAAATGCGCTGGAACAGCCTCGACGACATGGATCTTAACGCCAAGACGGTGCTTGTGCGCGCCGATCTCAACGTGCCGGTCGAAGATGGACGGGTGACCGACGACACCCGTATTCAGCGGCTCGCGCCCACGGTTCACGACATCATTGCAAAGGGCGGGCGGCCCGTGCTGCTGTCGCATTTTGGCCGGCCCAAGGGCAAGGTCGTTCCCGAAATGTCGTTGCAGATGTTGATCCCCGCGATTGAGACAGCTTTTGGCCTGACGGTGTCGTTTTGCGCCGATTGCCGCGGCCCAGCCGCACAGGCCGCGATTGCCGCATTGGGTGAAGGCGCGGTTCTGGTGCTGGAAAATACCCGCTTCCATCCCGGCGAGGAAAAGAACGATCCGGCTCTGGCCGCGGAATTCGCAGACCTGGGCGATGTTTTTTGCGCCGACGCCTTTTCCTGCGCGCACCGGGCGCACGCCTCTACCGAAGGTGTCGCCCGGCTGGTGCCATCCTGTGCAGGACGCCTGATGGAAGCGGAACTGACCGCTCTGAATGCCGCCCTCGGCGCGCCCGATCGCCCGCTTGTCGCGGTTGTCGGCGGGGCCAAGGTTTCGACCAAACTGGAACTGCTGGGCAATCTGGTGGAAAAGGTGGACCATCTGGTGATCGGGGGTGGCATGGCCAACACGTTTCTCGCCGCCCAAGGGATCGACGTGGGAAAATCCCTTTGCGAACACGAGATGACCCAGACAGCCGCCGAGATCCTGACCAAAGCCGCCACGACGGGTTGTGATATCGTGCTTCCCAGCGACATCGTCGTCGCGCGCGAATTCCGCGCCGGGGCCGACAGCGAAACCCTGCCCGCCGATACCTGCCCTGCGGACGCGATGATTTTGGATGCCGGTCCGGAAACCGTCGCCCGGATCGCAACCGTGATGGAAGGTGCCCGCACCCTGATCTGGAACGGGCCGCTGGGGGCGTTCGAAATCCCCCCCTTCGATGAGGCCACCAATTCAGCCGCCCGCAAGGCCGCGGCGCTGACACGCGCGGGAAAACTGGTGACAGTTGCCGGTGGCGGTGACACGGTTGCCGCGCTCAATCAGGCGAATGCGGCCCATGATTTCACCTATATTTCCTCCGCAGGGGGTGCATTCCTGGAATGGATGGAGGGCAAGACCCTCCCCGGCGTTGCGGTTTTGGGCGACTGATGCAGGAAACGCCATGTTTCGCGGGTTTTCGCGCTGTGAGGGATTCACAGCGCGGCTGATCTGTGCCATTATTTCCGCATCCGCGCGACAAGACGCGGCAGCAAGAGGCAGATCAGACCCGTGTCCCGTTCCAACCGCCCCAATTTTGGTGCCGTGCTGTTTTTCGGCGTTGCCATGGCGCTTGGCATCTATTTCACCTTTGCCGCCGTGCAGGGTGATTACGGGTTGTTCCGCCGGGTTGAAATCGAAGCGGAATCCGACCGTTTGCGCGCCGACCGGGATCGTCTGGCCGAGAACGTCGCCAGAATGGAAGCCCTGACGACGCGTTTGTCGGATGACTATCTGGATCTGGATCTTCTCGACGAACGCGCGCGGCGGGTTCTGGGCCTGATCCGGGCCGACGAAATCGTCATCCGTTAAGTCCCTCCCCCTCTTTTGATTTGGCTTTTACCGGCATCCGATTGCCGGACCTTGCCTTGCGTCAACTTATCACTCGCCCCGGGCGAGAAAATTCTGTATGAGATAGTTTAACGCTAAACAATAATCGCGGAGGAGAGGTCCGACACCATGGCAACACGGAAAACCTCAAGTAAATCAAACGTTTCCGCCGAAGAGCTGAAAACCTACTACAAAGACATGCTTCTGATCCGTCGATTCGAAGAAAAAGCAGGTCAGCTTTACGGCATGGGATTGATCGGTGGTTTCTGCCACCTTTACATCGGTCAGGAAGCCGTGGTCGTAGGTCTTGAAGCCGCGGCCGAGGAAGGCGACAAGCGCATCACGTCCTATCGTGACCATGGGCACATGCTGGCTTGCGGAATGGATCCCGGCGGCGTCATGGCCGAGCTGACCGGCCGCGAGGGCGGATTGTCCAAGGGCAAAGGCGGCTCCATGCACATGTTCTCCAAGGAGAAACACTTTTATGGTGGCCATGGCATCGTGGGCGCACAGGTGCCCTTGGGGGCCGGTTTGGCCTTTGCCGACAAATATCAGGACAACAAGCGCGTCACCTTCACCTATTTCGGTGACGGAGCAGCCAACCAGGGCCAGATCTACGAAACCTTCAACATGGCCGCACTCTGGGCGTTGCCGGTTATCTTCGTGATCGAAAACAACCAATACGCCATGGGCACTGCGCAAAAACGTTCGACCTCCACGCCCGAGCTTTATACCCGCGGTGCCGCCTTTGGCATCCCCGGAGAAGCTGTGGACGGAATGGATGTGCTCGCCGTGCGCGACGCCAGCCGCAAGGCAGTGGATCACTGCCGCTCCGGCAAGGGCCCCTATATCCTCGAGATCAAGACATACCGCTATCGCGGCCACTCCATGTCCGATCCGGCCAAGTATCGCACCCGTGAAGAAGTGCAGAAGATGCGCGACGAACGCGACCCGATCGAGGCCGTCCGCTCGCTTCTGCTGACCGGCGGACACGCCACCGAAGATGACCTCAAGGCCATCGACAAAGACATCAAGGCCGTGGTGAACGCGGCCGCCGATTTTGCCAAGGAAAGCCCCGAGCCCGCGCTCGAGGAACTTTGGACCGACATCTACGCCTGACCCCTGAGGAGAAGACAGACATGGCAACCGAAATACTCATGCCCGCCCTCTCTCCCACGATGGAGGAAGGCACGCTCGCAAAATGGCTGGTCAAGGAAGGCGACACCGTGTCGTCGGGTGACATTCTGGCCGAGATTGAAACCGACAAGGCCACGATGGAATTCGAAGCCGTCGACGAAGGCACCATCGGCAAGATCCTGATCGAGGAAGGCACCGAAGGCGTCAAGGTCAACACCGCCATTGCGGTGCTGCTCGAAGACGGCGAAAGCGCCGATGATATCGCCGCACCCGCTGCTGCGGCCCCTGCAGCCGAACCCGCCAAAGCCCCCGCAGCGGAAGCGGCCCCTGCCCCGGCCAGCGCAGTTCCTGCGGCCCCCGAGGTTGATCAGACGCCCGATTGGCCGGAAGGCACGCCCATCAAGCAACAAACCGTGCGCGAAGCACTGCGCGATGCGATGGCCGAAGAAATGCGCGGCGACGAAAACGTGTTCCTGATGGGCGAAGAAGTCGCCGAATATCAGGGCGCGTATAAGATCAGCCAGGGCCTTCTGGACGAATTCGGCGACAAGCGCGTGATCGACACGCCAATCACCGAGCACGGCTTTGCCGGCATCGCCGTCGGCGCGGCCTTTGGCGGTCTGCGTCCGATCGTTGAATTCATGACCTTCAATTTCGCGATGCAGGCCATCGACCACATCATCAACTCGGCAGCCAAGACCCTCTATATGTCTGGTGGCCAGATGGGTGCGCCCATGGTGTTCCGTGGCCCGAACGGGGCCGCTGCCCGCGTCGGGGCCCAGCACAGCCAGGACTATGCCGCGTGGTATGCGCAGGTTCCGGGCCTCAAGGTCTGCATGCCCTACTCGGCCTCTGACGCCAAAGGGCTGCTCAAAACCGCGATCCGCGATCCCAACCCGGTGATTTTCCTTGAAAACGAAATCCTTTATGGCCGCAGCTTCGATGTGCCCGACATGGATGATTTCACCGTCCCGTTCGGCAAGGCCCGTATCTGGCGTGAAGGCTCGGACGTCACCATCGTCAGCTTTGGCATCGGCATGACCTACGCGCTTCAGGCCGCCGACAAGCTCGCCGAAGAGGGGATCTCGGCCGAGGTCATCGACCTGCGCACCCTGCGCCCGATGGACACCGCCTCGATCATCCGGTCGGTGATGAAAACCAACCGCTGCGTGACCGTCGAAGAAGGCTGGCCCCAAGGGTCTGTCGGCAACTATATCTCCTCGGTGCTGATGCAGGAGGCGTTCGACTATCTCGACGCGCCGGTCATCAACTGCACCGGCAAGGATGTGCCGATGCCCTATGCCGCCAATCTTGAAAAGCACGCGCTGATCACCACCGACGAAGTCATCGCAGCCGTCAAGCAGGTCACCTACCGGTGAGGCGGTCTGCCCTTCTTCTGGCCGGAAATACTCCGGGGAGCGCGAGGGGGGGACCCCCTCGCTCCGCCACACGACAAGGAGCATAACAGATGCCCACTGAAATACTCATGCCCGCCCTCTCTCCCACGATGGAAGAAGGCACGCTCGCAAAATGGCTGGTCAAGGAAGGCGACACCGTGTCGTCGGGTGACATCCTGGCCGAGATTGAAACCGACAAGGCCACGATGGAATTCGAAGCCGTCGACGAAGGCACCATCGGCAAGATCCTGATCGAGGAAGGCACCGAAGGCGTCAAGGTCAACACCGCCATTGCGGTGCTGCTCGAAGACGGCGAAAGCGCCGACGATATCGCCGCACCCGCTGCTGCGGCCCCTGCAGCCGAACCCGCCGACGCCCCCGCGGCAGAAGCGGCCCCGGCAAGCGCGGCACCCGCGTCCCCTGCCCCTGCCGCTCCGGCCGCGCAGGATGGCACCCGCATCTTTGCCTCACCGCTGGCGCGACGCATCGCTGCCGACAAGGGCATTGATCTCGCGTCCCTTACCGGATCTGGCCCGCATGGGCGTATCGTCAAAGCCGATGTAGAAGCGGCGTCTGCCAAACCGGCAACCGCCCCCGCCTCTGCACCCGCGGCGGCACCCGCCTCTGCCGCTGCACCGGCCTCCGCGCCCACGGGGCCGGACGCCAACACCGTCATGAAAATGTATGACGGGCGCGACTTTGAAGAGGTCAAGCTTGACGGGATGCGCAAGACCGTCGCCGCGCGCCTCACCGAGGCCAAGCAGACGATCCCGCACTTCTACCTGCGCCGCGACATCAAGCTGGATGCACTGATGGCCTTCCGCGCCGATCTCAACGCCAAACTGGCGTCGCGTGGCGTGAAACTCTCGGTCAATGATTTCATCATCAAGGCCTGTGCAATCGCTCTGCAACAGGTGCCCGAGGCCAATACCGTCTGGGCGGGTGACCGGATGCTGCGTCTGAAACCCTCGGACGTGGCCGTGGCCGTCGCCATCGAAGGCGGATTGTTCACGCCGGTCCTCAAAGACGCCGAGATGAAATCGCTCTCCGCACTGTCGTCCGAGATGAAAGACCTCGCCGCACGTGCCCGCGACCGAAAACTTGCCCCGCATGAATACATGGGCGGCAGCTTTGCGATCTCTAACCTTGGCATGTTCGGGATCGAAAACTTCGACGCCGTGATCAACCCGCCCCACGGCGCGATCCTCGCCGTGGGTGCCGGGATCAAGAAACCCATCGTCAACGACGCAGGTGAAATGGAGATCGCAACCGTGATGTCCGTGACCCTGTCTGTTGATCACCGGGTGATCGACGGCGCACTGGGTGCGAACCTGCTCAAGGCGATCACAGAAAACCTCGAAAACCCGCTGACCATGCTCGCCTGATCAGGGTTGGACGGGTGAGAATTTAGAAACCCCCGCAGGCGACTGCGGGGGTTTTTGTTTCAGCGCAACGACAAATATTTATTGTATCGCAAAGTTGGGATAGACTCTAAGTAAAAGAAAAAATGCGGTAATCCAAATTGTCAACGACATCGCAAAGTTCAAAAAGAAATAAGTCGGCACCCCTTTGCCCTCAGCTGCTAAAGGAAGATCAGTGGCGATCATAAACTTACGTAAGGCGAGCCTATACTCCAACCTGAGCCTCTCTTCATCTTTACCTTCCCAGTTTCCTTCATTTGAAATTTCCGAAAAATAGACACGCCCCAGTTTAACATGCCTATCGAATAATACTAAACATATTACAGCCAATAAAAAAATTAGGAAATCAAGCATAACAATGAAGAATAAAATTTCTGAATATCCGAGCAATCCGCTGACGTGTCTTTCTAGTCGAATGAACGTGAAAAAGAATGCCATCAAAATTCCGATATGCATAAGTGTAATAAGCAAAATCAATAATGCTTGATTTTGCAGCCACCTAGCCCGTTCAGACAAAAATTTTACACTACTATCAAAAGAATTACTTTCCCCGTCAGATAATTTTTTTCTACTGTCCGGCATTTGCAAGCATCCTTGCTACAAGGCGATCTTGATGATCACTTCGTTGTTGGTCCCCATAAAAACCACTCATTGGAACGGCCCCATAAAACAGTTGGTTTGCCGACGAAAACGCCATTACATCATGCGAAACACTGCGTGCATCGCCCAACGCTTCGAAATAGGGCCCACTTCGATAATGTGTCAATACAGGTTGATCTTCACCTGACGACCACCAGAGGTCCGCTTTTGTAACAACGGTTATTACCCAGGCCGCTGCACCACCCTCGCCACAAAGTGAGGTCGTCCACTCACTCAACAGCTTAATTTCTAAGTCTCTACGATCCTCTAAGAATGTAGCTTTCGCCTTTCTGTTCTCCACAGCGTCAGAAATTTTGACAGTTTCTTCATGATAACCATATGAAACAATATTAATAATTCCGAGGCCATCTTTTTTTGAGGCCTCTCGAATTGCGCGAAGCCGTTCTTGTTGGTAAATTTCACCAGGCTGACCGGGGGTGTCCGTTAACTTGAAATAGGAATTTTTAAATTTTCCAGTGACAAGTTCTGACTTAGTAGTTCGCTCCAATCGAGAAATCTGAGGGTTTCTCCCAGTTAGAACTTTCAAAAAAGAAGACTTTCCGCCACCGGAGGCTCCCAACACCAACACATCCTGCGATGTGCGTCTCAATAGCCAGTCTTTAACGCGTTCCATAGCGCCTGCCTTTTTCAGAATCGTAGCTATTGCTTTTCCGTACGGAAACGCTTCTGCCCCTTCACCCATCGTTTCTCCAACTTTTTACGCACGCGGGTCTACCGATTACACCCTCCAGTCAATCAACCTGAGGATTAAAAAAAAATCAAGAGCACACGCACTCAATTTTATCGAAATGTTATGTTGCTTCTTCCTCCTCACATCAATGACGCGCACCGGTCCCCCCCAACCCACTCAAGCCCGCTGCTTCTTCAACTCCACCAACGCCTCCGCCTTGATCTCTTCGCATTCAATGGGTGCCAGCAATTTGGTTTTGTCTTTCGAGCCTTGATGCTCCCCACTATCAATACCACTTCGCCCTCAGTTCCTACCTTTCTCTCCTTCTGCCATCTCGACCCGCGCGGTGGTTTGGGTCTACGGTGACCGAACAGGCGTTTGGACCAAAGAAGGAAACACCGTGGATTTCGAGGAGTTGAAGGCTCAAGTGGCATCAGGGACCGTGGATACGGTTCTGGTCTGTCTTGTGGATATGCAGGGCCGGTTGATGGGCAAACGGTTTCACGCGGGTCACTTTGTGGACACCGCGTGGCAGGAAACCCATTGCTGCAATTATCTGCTGGCCACTGATCTTGAGATGGCCACCCCGGATGGCTATGCGTCCACCTCGTGGCAATCGGGTTATGGTGATTACGTGATGCGTCCTGATCTGGCCACCTTGCGCCCGATGCCATGGCTCGACGGGACGGTGATGGTGCTGTGCGATGTGCTCGATCATCATACGCACAAGGAGGTGCCTCACAGCCCACGCGCAATGCTCAAACGCCAGATCGCCCGACTGTCGGCGATGGGCTATGACGCGATGATGGCGACCGAACTGGAGTTTTTCCTGTTCGAGAAAAGCTTTGACGACATCCGCAAATCGGGATTTCGCGATCTGGCCCCGATCAGCGGCTATAACGAAGATTACCACATCCTGCAGACCACCAAGGAAGAACACGTGATGCGCCCGGTGCGCAATCACCTCTATGCGGCGGGCATACCGGTTGAGAACTCCAAGGGCGAAGCCGAAGCCGGGCAAGAGGAGTTGAACATCCGGTATGCGCCTGCGCTGGATACCGCGGACCACCATACGATTGCCAAACATGCGATCAAGGAAATCGCCTGGGCACAGGGCCATGCGGCAACCTTTCTGCCCAAATGGCATCAGGACCGGGTCGGATCATCCAGCCACGTGCACCAATCTCTCTGGCAGAGCGGTGAAAACGCATTTTTTGAACCGGGTGCGGCGTTTGGCATGTCGCCTGTGATGCGGGCCTATGTGGCGGGCCTGTTGAAATACGCGCCCGATTTCACCTATTTCCTGGCCCCCTACATCAACAGCTACAAACGCTTTCAGAAGGGCAGTTTTGCGCCCACGCGCTGTGTCTGGTCGGTGGACAACCGCACCGCCGGATTCCGCCTGTGTGGCGAAGGCAGCAAGGCACTGCGCATCGAATGCCGGATCGGGGGATCAGACCTTAACCCCTATCTGGCCATGGCTGCCCAGATCGCCGCCGGAATCGCGGGCATTGAAGAGGCGCTTGAGCTGGCCCCGCCGCTCTCCGGCGATGCCTATGACGGCGACAGCGGCATGATCCCCGGCACCCTGCGCGACGCCCGCGACGCATTGGCAGGCTCGCACATGCTGCGCGCCGCGATGGGGGACGACGTGATAGATCACTATGCCCGCGCCGCCAGTTGGGAAATCGAAGAGTTTGACCGCGTAGTCACCGACTACGAGATCGCGCGCGGCTTTGAACGCGCCTGACGGCAGCAAGACAAGGAAGACACAGACAATGACATTGGTGGCAAACTGGTCCTATCCCACGCAGGTGCGTTTCGGGGCCGGACGGATATCGGAACTGGCGCAGGCCTGCACGCAGGCCGGAATGCAAAAGCCCCTGCTGGTGACCGACCGGGGGCTGGCGGCCCTCCCGATCACCGCGCGCGCGCTCGACGTGCTGGACGGTGCCGGGTTGGGGCGCGGCCTGTTTGCCGACGTGGACGCAAACCCGGACGAAGACAACCTCGCCGCCGGGCTCGAGGCTTATCGCGCAGGTGGCCATGACGGGGTTGTGGCCTTTGGCGGCGGATCAGGCATCGACCTGGGCAAGATGGTGGCCTTCATGGCCGGTCAGACCCGCCCGGTGTGGGATTTTGAGGATATCGGTGACTGGTGGACCCGGGCAGACAGCGCTGCCATCGCTCCCATCGTGGCCGTGCCCACAACAGCCGGCACCGGGTCCGAGGTTGGCCGCGCCAGTGTTCTGACCAATTCCCGCACCCATGTGAAAAAGATCATCTTTCACCCCAAGGTTCTGCCCACAGTGGTGATCTGCGATCCGGAACTGACGGTGGGCATGCCCCGCCAGATCACCGCCGGAACCGGGCTTGATGCCTTTGCCCATTGTGTCGAGGCGTTTTCGTCACCGCACTACCATCCGATGAGCCAAGGGATCGCCCTGGAAGGTATGCGCCTCGTCAAGGACTACCTGCCGCGTGCTTATGCCGACGGTAGCGATATCGAGGCCCGCGCCCAGATGATGAGCGCCGCAATGATGGGGGCCACCGCCTTTCAAAAGGGGCTGGGCGCGATCCATGCCATGAGCCACCCCATCGGCGCTGTGTTCAACACCCACCACGGCACCACCAACGCCGTCTGCATGCCCGCAGTCTTGCGCCTGAACGCGCCCGCGATCACCGATCGCTTTGACCGCGCAGCGGCCTATCTGGACATCGAGGGCGGGTTTTCCGGGTTCTGCGATTTTGTTCAGGATCTCAACGACAGCCTGAACATCCCGCGCAAGCTGGGCGCATTGGGGGTCACACCTGACCGTGTCGAAGACCTGATCGCCGCCGCCCTGACCGATCCGTCCTGCGGTGGCAATCCGGTGCCTCTGACCGCGGATAATCTGCGCGAATTGTTCGCCGCCTGTATCTGAGGCCTCTTGGGCAAGACGCTGCCGGCCTATCCCCCGCCATGACGTTCGGACCTGCGCAATATACGCCACACGCGGCGCTTGCGCAGCGCCCAAGCCGCCGCCCCCAGCACCAAGACACACAGCGCGGCCTTGGTCGCCGTGCCCATGGCGCCCTGAACCAGCCAGGCGTGCACCACGGTGCCCGTGACAATTACAATCACAGCCACACTGTGCCCAAGCCGCCAGACCCGCAAACTGAGCCTTGTGCGCAAACCTGCAAGAAGCGCGGCCCCAAACACCGCCCACATCGCGACGGCACCCCATACCGAAAACGGCGTCGGCGATCGGAACAACAGCACATCCACCACGTCGGGCGGGCTGGTGATCCAAAGCCCCGCAACATGCACCACCACCGCCACAACCAGCCCCATGCCTGTCCAGATGTGGGCGCGATGCCTGTCTATGCCCCTAAGGACACCTGTGATCAACAAAGGCTGAACCAACAAAAGCGCCAGCCCGACGATCCCCGCAAAACCGGCGATGACGTAAGCAGGATCTCGCCACTGCAAAAGCGGGCTTTGCGCAGCAACGACAACGGGCGCGAGGATGGCAAGCCCCAGCGCCAGCCACACCACCGCGCCGCGCCGGTTCATCACGCGGGTCGCAGCACAAATTCTACGTGCAGGCGTGTATCCGACATCCGCGCCATGACCGGCCGCAGGAACACTGTCTCGAACCCGCCATCGTCGTAATCCGCGTCATAGGCCAAATGCCCGTGCGGCTGGCCGAAGGCCGGAACAATCTGCGGCATTTCGATACGGAACACCCCATCCGCATCGGTCAGTGTCGCCCCATGCGAGCGCGCGTCACGTTCGTGCCCCTCTGTGGTATGCGCCCAGACCTGGATGCGACGCCCTGCCAAGGGCATACCATCGCCTTCCCGGCGCACGGTGCCGGTTGTCCAGAATCCGCCGCCGCCGATCCGATCCACAATCGGGGCACCGGGACGGTAATTATTGGCCCCGCCCCGCATCGTTGGTGTCGCAGCCAATCCGCCTGATTGCCCGCCGCTCTTGGCACGGGCCGGAACGATCAGCCCCGACACCCCCAAGGCCAGTGCCGCCCCCGCTGTTGAGATCAACCCGCGCCGGGTCGGAGATTGCTGTGCCATATCGCTTTGCCCCTCTCTGCGGTGTGAAGATCATGTGTTACAGTAAAGATATTCCCGCACGCGCACGATTCAACCAAAACCAGCGCTCTGATCCTTTGCACAGGCGTCAACCAAAACTGGCCTGAAAGGCAGTCGCCGTCAGCGAGACATATGCGTCCAGCGGTGGGTGCAGCTCAAACGCCTTTGGCTCGCGTGCGAAATTCCAGAGCCGGAACAGGGACCATTCCGCGCGCCGCTCCTCGGCAACAGCCAGTTCATTCCGGCTGATGTGGAAAGGCGTGCGCTCCCATCCGTTCGTCGTCTTCACCTCGATCAGGCGCGGACGGCCGCTCGGAGCGAAGCTGGCGATATCGTATCCAGCACCATCGCCATCCTCTTCCGACACCCACCGGACCTTACGCGCAAGGTCGTCGCGGCCCGCTGATGTCAAGGCTGCACGCTCGTGCGCCAAGACGCGCTCCTCACCGGCGCGGCCGAGGGCGCGGTTTCGCTCATCTCTCGCCGCGACATCGAATTTTCGCGCGATGTGCAGCATCTGCTCCAGTTCCTGCGGCGGCGGCTGGTTCGACAATGTGGGCGGTGGCCCGGTCCAGATTGGCGCGGCTTCGGCCAAGCCGGTCGGTGGTCGCGCAACAGGACGACGACCCAGCCAAGCCGGGTTCAGCGCCAACCAGCGCGCCACGGCATCCACCAATGTCATCT
Organism: Alphaproteobacteria bacterium; assembly: GCA_030425395.1. Taxonomy (GTDB): domain Bacteria; phylum Pseudomonadota; class Alphaproteobacteria; order Rhodobacterales; family Rhodobacteraceae; genus JAUIAS01. Next base: position 339 of record JAUIAS010000006.1, on the reverse strand, counting down.
GGAAATTGAATGCAGGTTTGTAACCGGGGATCCAGTCTTCCCCGAGCCCCTTGAGCACAGCGCTGATGTTTTGGTGCTTGAACTCGACCGATCCCTCGGACCGATTGTTCAGCAAAGGCAGAAGCGCCCGTCGATGCTCGGCCTTGTTATAGCGGTGCCCAGCGATGTCATCGGCCAGCATCGCGAAGTAATCCGCGACGATCAGATCGTTTTCTCCGTCTGTCCAGGGCCCATTTGACATGAACTGATGCGGTGGATGCCCCCACCCGCCGGCATCGTTTACCATGACGTGTGTGGATGCCCCCTGTTTGGCAAGCGTTATCTTCGATTTTCAGCGGG
>JAUIAS010000045.1 GCA_030425395.1 Alphaproteobacteria bacterium | reverse complement strand
TAAAGATGATATCGCAGCCCGACAGAGCCATCTGGGTGATCACGCGTTCGGCGTCGGCACCTTCGGGCACGCTTTCCTGCCAGCGGATCTTGACCTTGTCGCCATAGGTTTCCTGAACGGCCAGCGCACCCTGGTGATGCTGATAGGTCCAGCCGCCGTCGCCAATTGGGCCGACATAGACAAAACATGCCTCTGTCGGGTCCTGGGCATAGGCTGCGCCTGCCAGTCCAAAGGCCGCAACAGTGGCCAGAAGAGATTTACGGATCATAGGTGATTTCCCCCTATTGTGGGCCGATAAGGGCCCTGGTTGGTTATAGCTTTCGCGCATCTCAGCGCGTGACCTCGAACAGACGACCCAAGCTTGCCGGTGCGCTATGTGCGCCCTTGAATCGTCCTGATGTTATAAGAACAAGCACAAGGATGGTTATCAGATAGGGCGACATAGACAAGTATTGGACACCTGCCGTCATCCCGGCCGCCTGCAAATTCAGTTGCAGAACGGTCAGACCGCCGAACAAATACGCACCCACCAGAACGCGTCCTGCCCGCCAACTCGCAAAAACAACGATTGCCAGCGCGATCCATCCGGCACCGGCGGTCATGCCTTCGGTCCATTGGGGCAGACGTACAAGGCTCAGATACGCGCCCCCCAGCCCGGCGCAGGCCCCTCCGAAGGCAATCGCGGCCAACCGGATGCGAACCACCTTGTAACCCAGCGAATGTGCTGCATCGTGGTTTTCACCAACCGCCTTGAGGATCAGGCCGATCCGCGTATGCCGCAACACATACCAGACTGCGGCCACCATCCCCAGCGACAGGTATACAATCGCATCGTGCCCAAACAGCACCCGGCCAAAGAAGGGGATGTCGCTCAGCGGGCCGAAATCAATTTTTGGCAGACTGGGCGCTTTCATCCCTTCATACGGTTTGCCGATCAATGATGACAGCCCCAGTCCCATCAACGTCAACCCAAGGCCGGTGGCCACCTGATTGGATAACAGAACCTGCGTCAGCAACCCGAACAGCAATGCAAACAGCGCGCCTGATCCGGCCGCCGCGACAAAACCCAAAGCGGGAATTTCGGTGTTGAACCCGACGACAAACCCGGTGACCGCCCCCATGATCATCATGCCTTCGACCCCAAGGTTCAGCACACCGGCCCGTTCCACAACCATTTCGCCAAGCGCGGCCAGCAGGATCGGAGTAGACGACACCATGAGTGCCGCAACAAGCAGGGCGGGATTAATGCTTGAGAAATCCATTACGCGACCTCCGTCCGGCCGATGCGCAGCCGATAATTGGTGAACACATCCACGCCCAAAAGGAAAAACAGCAACATTCCTTGGAAGAGCTGGATTGACGCCGCAGGAAGACCCAACATCAGTTGCGCCAGTTCGCCCCCGATATAGGTCAGCGCCATGAGAAGCCCGGCCAACAAGATACCCACTGGATGCAACCGGCCCAAAAAGGCCACGATGATCGCGGTGAACCCATAGCCGCTGGCAAAATCAATGGTGATTTGCCCCGAAGGCCCCGAGACTTCGAACAATCCGGCCATCCCGGCCAGAGCTCCGGCGAGGCCAAGACAGAAGATCACGATCCGGGCTGGCTGAACCCCGGCGAACTTGGCGGCGCGTGGGGCTTCGCCGATAAGGCGGACATGAAACCCCAGAAGATGGCGCGTCATCAGCACATAGGCACCAATGACGGCAATAAAGGCCGCGACCACACCCCAGTGCATACCGGTCCCTTCAAACAATTCGATATTGGCCGAAGATGCCCATTTGCTGAGATTGCGTGAGCCGGGGAACCCCATGCCTTCGGGATTACGCAGCACCCCCGACGATACCGAGGCGAGAAAATTCTCGGCCACATAAACCAGCATCAGCGACACAAGGATTTCGTTGGTCCCGAACCTGACCTTGAGAAACGCCGGGATCATTGCCCATAGCCAGCCACCCAAAGCCCCGCAGATCACCATCAGTGGGAAAATCAATGCGCTGTCCATTGGGTAAAACGCCAGACCCGCAGCGGCCCCGAATATCGCGCCCATGATATACTGGCCTTCGGCGCCGATATTCCAGATGCCCGCCTTGAATCCGATCGACAGCCCAATCGCAATCAGGATCAGCGGTCCGGCCTTGACCATCAATTGCGGGCGCGAATAGCTGGCAAAAGGTTCGGTAAAAAGCGGATCCCAAAAGATGACCTTGATCGCTTCAAACGGGTTCTGGCCCAGCAGGCCGAACATCGCACCACCCGCGATCATTGTCAGTATCACCGCGATCACAGGCGTCATAGCGGCGACGCGTCGGTTCGGGCTCGGGCGTTTTTCAAGCCGGATCATCGGGCAAGCTCCTCAATATGGGCGACTTCCATGCCATGTGCACCGCCCATCATCAGGCCGATTTCTTCGACGGTCAGGTCCGCGGTAGGCCGGATATCCGACAGACGACCTTCGTTAAGCGCGGCAAACCGTCCGCTGATTTCCATCAATTCATCCAGATCCTGCGAGATGACCAAAACCGCAGCACCCTTGCCGGCCAGATCCAGCAGCGCCTGCCGGATTGCTGCCGCCGCTGCCGCGTCTACGCCCCAGGTCGGCTGGTTCACGATCAAGACGTCCGGATCTTGGAGAACTTCGCGCCCGATCACGAACTTCTGGAGATTGCCCCCAGATAGGGACCGTGCGGCATTGCCGGGTCCGGGTGTGCGCACATCGAACTGTTTGATCACGTGCTCGGCAAAACTTCGCGCGGCACCCCAATCAAGAAAGCCGTTCTTTTCCAGCTTCTTGCGTGTCGATCCTGTCAACATCGCGTTTTCTGTCAGGCTCATATTGGGGGCTGCCGCATGACCCAGACGTTCTTCCGGGGCGGCCAAAAGGCCCAAATTGCGCCGCTCTGTTGGCCCCATCTGGCCAATCGCCGCGCCGTTGAATTTGATGGCATCATTTGCCGCACGCGTTTCGCCGGACAGCGCGGCAAGCAATTCATCCTGACCATTCCCGGCCACCCCGCCGATGCCCAAAATTTCACCCTGCCGCAGATCAAAGTGTATGTTTTTCAGCGAGGTTCCAAAGTTGGACGGGGATTCTACTGACAAACCGGTGACAGACAGGGCGACCTCGCCCAAGGGGCGGTTGCTGGGCTCGGGGGTCTTGAGAGCCGATCCAACCATCATTTCGGCCATGTCCCGCGCCGTCGTTTCGGATGGGGTGCATGTGCCAACGACCTTGCCCAGGCGAAGGATCGTCGCGGTATCGCACAGGGTGCGGATTTCTTCGAGCTTGTGCGAGATATACAGGATCGCGGTGCCTTCCGCGCTTAGCTTGCGCAGAGTTTCGAAAAGAATATCAACCTCTTGCGGGGTCAGCACCGATGTAGGCTCATCCATGATCAGGAGTTTGGGGTCCTGTAACAAGCAGCGGATAATTTCGACCCTTTGCCGCTCTCCTGCAGAGAGGACGCCAACGGTGCGGTCGGGATCGAGCGGCAAGCCGTAGGTTTCGCTCACCTCGCAAATTCGTTGCGCCAGATCGCGCAGCGGCGGCGGGTTTTCCATGCCCAAAGCGATGTTTTCCGCGACGTTAAGCGCGTCGAACAGGGAAAAATGCTGAAAAACCATCGCGATACCATCCAATCGCGCGGCGCGTGGTTCGGGCGGGGCAAAGGGTTGCCCGCGTAGGGTCATTTGCCCGGTGTCGGGTTTAACAAGACCGTATATCATCTTGACCAGCGTTGATTTTCCCGCGCCGTTTTCGCCAAGCAGCGCGTGAACCTCGCCAACGCCAATGTCAAAACTGACGTCACTGTTGGCCACTACGCCCGGATAGGCCTTGGTCAATCCGCTAATGCTCAACAAGGTTTCACTCATTATCCCACCGTCCTCATCCAGCCGTTTTTTCTGCCGATTGCCACAGCGCCGGGCGAAGCATATCCCCCGCCACCCCGATTGCAATCATCTGCGGGTGTTTGCCAAGCGCCGGATCACCAATGGGGCAGGTGATATCTGCGATCTTGCCCGGCGTATGCCCCAGTGCCGCCAACCTGCTTCGAAAGCGTGCCCATTTGGTCTTGGATCCGATCAGCCCAATACGGGATATCCCATGCGAAAGAAGCTGATGACACAATTCAAGGTCCAGAACATGTGAATAAGTCAGGATCAAATGTTCGGAAAAGACAGGTGCGCGCGCCGCCAGAAGGCTGGGGTGCGCCGCCGGAACCACGGTCACGGTCGCGGGAATGGTTGCGGGAAACCGCTCTGGCCCGGTGTCTATCCACGTCAGGTGCAAATCCCGCAAGGGCGAAAGCACGTCGACAAGGGCGCGCCCGACATGACCTGCCCCCCAGATCCAGATATCGCGCTGCGCGGTCGCAACCTGTTCCACCATCCAGCCATCCAGCAGCCCTTCGGATGGGGCAAGGCCCTGATTTCGCGCCGCAGTCACAATCCGGTGCACCGACAGCGGCATTTCGCTTTCTGGCCCCGCCGGGCGCAGGAACAGGCCTGTGGACAAGTCGGGAAGTGACGCAGAGTCAAACGTTTCCGTCAAAAGGCTCACACGTCCACCGCAGCATTGGCCAAGGTCTGGCCCAAGCGCGTGATGGGTCAGCTTTCTTCCCTTGGTTTTCAACATATCCCGCGCCGCGCTGACTGCTTCATGCTCCAACGTGCCGCCGCCAATCGTCTCGGTTTGCCCGTCGGCCCACACCAGCATGGAGGCACCCACTTCGCGCGGGGCTGATCCTTGAACGCGGGCAACGACCACTCGCGCCACGCGACCATGCGCATCAACTGCGGCGCGCAACGCGTTGATATCAAGCCCCATGCGACATCCTCTGGACCGCGTGCCAGACCTCCTCGGCAGTGGCCGGGGCATTCAGGCCATGGTATCCAGCGCCGCAGGACGACAGCGCATCTCCCAGCGCCAAAAAGGCAGATATCCCCAGCATGAACGGCGGTTCCCCAACCGCTTTGGAGCGATAGATCGTTTTTTCGGGGTTTTTGCCGTCCCACAGCGTTACATTGAAAATATCGGGGCGGTCCGAACAGGCGGGGATCTTGTAGGTAGACGGCGCATGTGTGCGCAGCTTGCCTTGATCGTCCCAGACGAGTTCTTCCGTCGTCAGCCAACCGGCCCCCTGCACATAGCCGCCCTCGACTTGCCCGATATCCAGCGCAGGGTTTAGGGACGCACCCGCATCGTGCAGCGCATCGACGCGCAAAATCCGGTTCTCTCCGGTGCGCAAGTCCACCGCTACTTCGGTCAGCGCGGCACCGTATGCAAAATAGAAGAAAGGCCGTCCCTGTCCTGCGATCCTGTCCCAGTCAAGCTTTGGGGTCTTGTAGAATCCGGTCGCGCTCAGGCTCACGCGGGCGAGGTAGGCCATGGCGGCTGCGTCCTCAAAACCGATGTCCACATCTCCTGCGCGAACACGGCCGTCGGCAAAGGTCACGTTCTGGGCGGCAACACCGGCATTCTGCGCAACCACATCCGCAATGCGCGCCCGGATCGTGTCACAGGCCGCGCGGACGGCCATCCCATTGAGATCGCTGCCCGAACTCGCCGCTGTGGCCGATGTATTGGGCACCTTTCCCGTGTCGGTCGCCGTGATTTTCACGCGCTCCGTTTCCACCCCGAAGCGTGCCGCCGCCACCTGCGCCACCTTCTGGAATAGGCCTTGGCCCATTTCCGTTCCGCCGTGGTTCAGGTGAATCGAGCCGTCCTGATATACGTGGACAAGGGCACCGGCCTGATTGAGGTGCGTCAGCGTAAAGGAAATTCCGAATTTGACAGGTGAAAACCCGATGCCGCGCTTGATGGTTTCATTACGTGCATTCCAATCGGCAACTGCGGCCCTGCGCGCGGCGTAATCACTGCTGTCGACCAGTGCCCTGGTTATGCCATGCAGCTCGAAATCGGTAACTGCCATTCCATAGGGCGTCGTTTCGGGCTTTTCCCTGTCCCGAATGTATGCGGGGGCAGAGGTGTCTCCGCCCGCCATTTCGGAATAGTAATTCCGTTGCCTGATCGTGACAGGATCGAGACCCAGAACATGGGACGCGTGATCCATGACGCGTTCGATACCGATCATGCCCTGAGGGCCACCAAATCCGCGAAACGCGGTTGCGCTTTGCATATTGGTGCGCAGGCGATGGCTTTCGATCCGCGCGGCGGGCAGCAAGTAGGCATTGTCGGCGTGCAGCATGGCGCGATCGGCCACCGGCAAAGACAAATCCTGCGCCCAGCCGCAGCGTACGTAATGCACGAAATTTACCCCAAGGATTCTTCCCTCGGTATCGAATCCGGCTTCATACAGGATTTTGAAATCGTGGCGCTTGCCGGTGATGACCATGTCATCGTCCCGGTCATAACGCATCTTGCACGGCTGGCCGGTCAATCGTGCAGCCACGGCGCAGGCCACGGCGAGCGCATTGCCTTGGCTTTCCTTGCCGCCAAACCCGCCGCCCATGCGTCTGGTTTCGACCCGGACTGCGTGCATCGGCACACCCAGCGCCTCGGCGACCTTGTGCTGTATTTCCGTCGGGTGCTGGGTTGAGGCATGCACAACCATATCGCCGTTGTCTTGTGGCAAGGCCAGTGCAGCCTGACCTTCGAGATAAAAGTGTTCTTGCCCGCCGATCTCGAATTCGCCCTCGATACGGTGCGCCGCGGCGGCGATTGCCGCGGCGGCGTCGCCCTTTTCATAGATACGTGGCCCGTCCTCGAAGCGGGAATTTGCTTGCAACGCGGCCTCTATGGTCAGGATCGGTATTTCTTCTTCATATGCGATCTTGGCCTTGCGTGCGGCCACCCGCGCGGCGCGGTGGCTGCGGGCGATCACGGCAAAGACGGGTTGGCCGACGTAGTGCACCGTACCATCCGACAAAAGTGGTTCGTCGTGGATTGACGGTGAAACGTCATTGTCGAACGGCAGATCGTCAGCGGTCAGAACCGCCACCACGTCATTGCTGGCTCGAACCTCAGACAGATTGAGCTCGGTGATTTTTCCCCGCGCCACGGTGCTTTGACCAAAGGCGAGGTGCAGGGTGCCACGCGGGGTGGGGATATCATCGACATAGCGTGCCCGGCCTGTGACATGCAGAGCGGCCGCGTCGTGGGGCAGGGGTTTCGACACGCTCATGGTGTCACCTCCAGCACCGACAAGGGCGCACCGCTGTCTTCGTGCCATGCCCGCAAGACCATCGCCCGAGCCGCCCCCAATCTGTATCGCGCAGAGGCGCGCATATCGCTCAATGGAGTGTAATCTGTTTCGATGGCGGCTTGCGCGGCGGCGACGCTTTCGGCGTTCCACGGGTTCCCGATCAGGGCGGCTTCGGCTGTTTTGGCCCGTTTCGGGGTTCCGGCCATGCCGCCGAACGCGATGCGTGCGGCGGTAACGATGCCGTTCTCTACGCTGAGGTTGAACGCACCGCACACTGCCGAGATATCCTGATCGAACCGTTTTGAAAGCTTGTAGACCTTCAGGCGGTCAGGCTGATCAGGGATCGTAACAGCTTCGACAAATTCACCGGGTGCACGATCCTGTTTGCCGTATTCAACAAAGAAATCCTCAATCGGCATTTCACGCCGGGTATCGCCGTGCCGCAAATGCAACGTGGCCCCCAGTGCGATAAGGGCCGGGGGATTGTCCCCTATGGGCGACCCGTTTGCGATGTTGCCGCCGATGGTTGCTGCGTTGCGCACTTGCCGCGATCCGTAACGGCGGATCATTTCGGCATAGGACGGGTGGCGCGCGGTCGCCCATTCGTGCACCTGCGTCATGGTGCAGCCCGCGCCGATCCGCGTGCCGTCGGGTGTGTCGGTGATGGTTTGCAGATCGGTGCAGCGATGCAAGAACGCCACCTTTTCCAGATCGCGCAGGTGTTTGGTCACCCAAAGCCCCACGTCCGTAGCCCCACCGATCAGGGTCGCGTCGGGATTGGCGCTGTACCATGCGGCAAGCTCATCACTGCTGCGGGGCAGACACTGCACCGCGTCAACCGTCGCCGGAACGGACGCGGCGTCGTCCATCCAGTCGGGGACCGGCTGGTTTGCGGCGCTATGTGCTGCGCGAATGATCGGTGCATAGCCCGTACAGCGGCAGAGGTTGCCCGCCAGCGCATCATCGTATCCGTGATCCCCGTTGAGATGTGCGCAGGCCATCGACGTTATAAAACCGGGCGTGCAGAAACCGCACTGCGATCCGTGGTGGTCGATCATGGCTTGTTGCACGGGATGCAAGGTGCCGTCCGGGCCGCTGACGCCTTCGACAGTGCGCACCGCCTTGCCGTGCAGTTGCGGCATGAACAGAATGCAAGCGTTCAGAGTGCGCGCGCCGCCCTGATCGGTCACGATCACCGAACAAGCCCCGCAATCGCCCTCGTTGCAGCCTTCTTTGGTTCCTGTCAGACCGCGTTCATCGCGCAGCCAGTCGAGCAGCGTCACCGTCGGCGGCACGTTGCGCAGCTCCACGCTCTCTCCGTTCAGAAGAAAGGTGATATCCATGTGAAAAACCTGCCGCCTTACCAAGCTGCCCGGTGATTGCGCGCCCTCGATGCGGCGTAGAAGGAGCGCGGGGTCATTCATATTGTGACAGAAAGGCTAGGCGCAGTTCAGCGGGCTTGGCAAGAAAAAAAGAACGCATCGAATGATGACTGCTTCTGAATGGGGCCAAAGTGCGGAAAGTTTAGGCGTGAAAAACGTTCTATAAATCAGAGTGTTGGCGCGGTGGCGTGACATTTTTCAGCAGGTGGGACGTAATCACCATCAAGCGGAACGCCCTCACGCGAACGAATGAAGCCAAGCGGCGGCACTGTGGCGCGTGCGAAAAATAGCCCGGATGCATACGCTATCACTACAACCAATGTATCCGGCATCACCCCACGTTTTCCCGTCTGAAGGCACGGGGTTGAGATTTGGCCCTTTCGCGTCGCCGGGACACTGAATACTGTTCGAACATGGCAAATCCTCGATTCATTCATCTGCGTGTGCACTCCGAATATTCCCTGCTCGAAGGGGCGGTGCGGTTAAAAAAGCTGGCCGATCTGTGCAAAGCGGATTCCATGCCTGCGGTTGCGCTTACGGATGCGAACAACATGTTTGCGGCGTTGGAGTTTTCGGTCACGTTGGCGGGTGCTGGCGTGCAGCCGATTGTGGGCTGTCAGGTTGCTTTGCAATATCTTGCGCCGGAACCGGGTGCCAAACCCAAGCTGCCCGCCTCTTTGGTCCTGCTGGCCCAAAGCGAGGCAGGGTATATGAACCTCATGAAGCTGAATTCCTGCCTCTACCTCGACAAGCAGGGGCAATTGCCGCAGGTCACGCTTAAGGAGCTTTCGGCGCATTCCGAGGGGCTGATCTGTTTGTCGGGCGGACCGGACGGGCCCGTCGGAGAATTGCTGAAAGCCGGGCAGCGCCCCGCAGCAGAGGCGTTGGTGCGTCGTTTGTCTTCTGCCTTTCCAGACCGGCTTTATATCGAATTGCAACGCCATCCCGGAGAGGGCGGCCTGCCAGAAAACGAACGCCTGACCGAACGGGGGCATGTGGAAATCGCCTATGCGATGGACCTGCCCTTGGTTGCCACCAACGATGTCTATTTCCCCAAGACCGGGATGTACGAAGCCCATGACGCGCTGATCTGTATCGCGGAAGGGGCATATGTTGACCAATCCAGCCCCCGCCGCCGCTTGACCCCGCAGCATTACTTCAAATCTCAGCAAGAGATGATCACCCTTTTCGCCGATCTTCCAGAGGCAATCGAGAACACGGTGGAAATCGCGCGGCGCTGCGCGTTCAAGACCTACAAACGTGATCCGATCCTGCCAAAATTTGCCGATGATGAGATTGACGAACTACGTCGTCAGGCCAAGCAGGGTCTCAAGGATCGGCTGGCGGTGATCCCGCATGCCGCAAGTGTCGAGGACTACGAGAAACGGCTTGAGTTTGAGCTGGGCATTATCGAAGGCATGGGCTTTCCCGGGTATTTCCTGATCGTTGCGGATTTCATCAAATGGGCCAAGGATCATGATATCCCAGTGGGACCGGGGCGTGGGTCCGGTGCGGGGTCGCTGGTGGCCTACGCGTTGACGATCACCGACCTTGACCCTCTGCGCTATTCCCTTCTGTTCGAGCGTTTCCTGAACCCTGAACGTGTGTCGATGCCGGATTTCGATATCGATTTCTGCATGGATCGGCGCGAAGAGGTCATCCAATACGTTCAGGAAAAATACGGACGCGACAAGGTTGGCCAGATCATAACCTTCGGCGCATTGCTGTCCAAGGCCGCGGTGCGCGACATCGGACGGGTCTTGCAAATGCCCTATGGGCAGGTGGACCGCCTGTCCAAGCTGATCCCCGTCGAGGGCGTCAAACCGGTGTCGATCGAAAAGGCGCTCAAGGACGAACCGCGCCTGCGCGAAGAGGCCCGCAACGAAGAGGTCGTTGCCCGCCTGCTGGAATATGGCCAGCAGGTCGAAGGATTGCTGCGCAATGCGTCAACACATGCCGCCGGGGTGGTGATCGGTGATCGTCCGCTTGATGCGCTGGTCCCGCTTTATCAGGATCCGCGTTCCGATATGCCTGCCACACAGTTCAACATGAAATGGGTGGAGCAGGCCGGTTTGGTCAAGTTTGACTTTCTCGGACTCAAGACGCTGACCGTGATTCAGAACGCCGTTGATCTGATCCTGAAATCGGGGCGTAACCTGCACGAGGCTGCGGACGGCACCCGGCTCTATGATCCCGCTGCGGGGGCAGAAAATCAGATCAACCTGATCCCGCTGGATGACGAGGCAACCTATGATCTCTATGCGGCGGCCAAGACGGTCGCCGTGTTTCAGGTTGAAAGCTCGGGCATGATGGACGCTCTCAAGCGGATGCGTCCCACCTGCATCGAGGATATCGTGGCGCTTGTGGCGTTGTATCGTCCCGGCCCGATGGAGAACATCCCTACCTATTGCGAGGTTAAGAACGGCAAGCGCGAGCTTGCTTCGATCCACCCACTGATTGATCACATCCTTGAGGAAACCCAAGGGATTATCGTCTATCAGGAGCAGGTGATGCAGATCGCCCAGGTTATGGCTGGATACAGCCTTGGCGGCGCTGACCTTCTGCGCCGGGCGATGGGTAAAAAGATCAAAGAGGCGATGGACGCTGAACGCCCGAAATTCGTGAAAGGGGCCAAGGCCAACGGTGTGGACGACGCCAAGGCAAGCGAGGTCTTCGACCTGCTGGAAAAATTTGCCAACTACGGGTTCAACAAATCACACGCCGCCGCCTACGCGGTGGTCAGCTATCAGACCGGGTGGCTCAAGGCGAACCATCCCGTTGAATTCATGGCCGGGGTGATGAATTGCGACATCCACCTGACCGACAAGCTGGCCACCTATTTCAACGAGGTGCGCAAAGGTCTGGGCCTGCCTTACGTTCCCCCTTGCGTAAACCGAAGCCAGGCAACCTTTGACGTGGTGGACGGGCATTTGGTTTATGCGCTGGGTGCGCTCAAGAACGTGGGTCTGGATGCGATGCGACTGATCGTCGAGGGGCGCGGCGATGCACCGTTTGTCAACCTGTTCAACGTTGCCCGGCGGGTGGACCTGAAGCGCGTTGGAAAACGACCGCTTGAGATGATGGCGCGGGCGGGGGCCTTTGATGTTCTGGATGCCAACCGCCGCCGTGTGTTTGAAAGCCTTGACCCTCTGGTTGCCTATTCGGCGGCCGTGCATGAGCAAAAGGCATCCGCGCAGGTTTCCCTGTTCGGTGAGGCCGGCGACGACCTGCCCGAACCGCGCCTGTCGCAGGTGCCGGATTGGCTTCCGGCTGAGCGTTTGTCGGAGGAATTCAAGGCCATCGGCTTTTACCTTTCGGGGCATCCTCTGGATGACTACATGGCCCCCCTGCGCCGTAAAAAGGTGATGACGCTGGATGAAGTGGCTGCACGTGCAGAGGACGGCCCATTCGTTGCCAAACTCGCCGGAGTAGTCGCAGGTCGCCAGGAACGCAAATCGGCGCGCGGCAATCGGTTTGCCTTTTGCCAGTTGTCGGACACAACCGGTGCATATGAAGTCACGATCTTCTCAGAAACGCTTGAGGCCTGTCGCGAATTTCTTGAGACCGGCGCCAAGGTTGTGGTGACTGCCGAAGCCACGCTTGAGGCGGATCAGTTAAAGCTTTTGGCGCGGTCGATCGGACCGATTGACATCGCGGTGGCTGACGCGGGGACCGCGGGTATGCGCATCTATGTCGAAGCCGCCAGCGCGATGCAGCAGGTGGCGAATATTCTTGAAGGGGCAGCAGAGGCGGCCCGCAAGGCCCCGCGTGGTCCTATACAGCTTTGCCTTCTTGATCCGGCGCTTCCCGGCGAGGTCGAGATTGACTTGGGGCGCGATTTTCCCGTCAATCCGCAGATCAAGGGCGCGATCAAAAGCCTGGATGGCGTCATGGATGTCGAGGAAATCTAAAAAGCGGTGCGTTCAGGAATGAAGCGTGTCGAATGAAGGTCAGTAATGTGGGGGGCGTTCATCGCCCAGCACGATGCCGCCACCGCCCTCGGATTGACGATCTGCCTCGCGCTGCATCAGCATGGCGACGCGATGTTCAAGAACGTCGATCTGACGTGATTGACGTGCAATCACGTCGCTCAGATCGTCAACGGCGCGCGTCAGATGCGCAATCTGCTCTTCCAGTTTTTCCATGCGCCTTGCCTAGGCGGGCATAGCGGCGTGGTCAAGCGACGTTGCGTTTCAATTGCCGTCCGGCATGGCCCGCGCCAACCTGATTGTCGAGAGGATCACCATGACGATAACTTGCGAAACACATGGGCGCGTGCGCGTCATCACCATCGCCCGACCCGAGGTGCGCAACGCCGTCGATCCGGCGACAGCGCGCGCCTTGTTCGATGCTTTTCGCGATTTTGAGGCCGATGATACGCTGGATGTCGCGGTCCTGACGGGGGCTGGCGGTCACTTCTGTGCGGGCTTCGATCTCAAGGCTGCCGCTGGTCCGGCGGGACGCGATTGGATCGCTGCAGTCGATATCGCTGACGACTGGAGCGATGCCGCAAGTCAACCGGTGCCCGGACCGATGGGGCCGTCGCGGCTTTTGCTGACAAAACCTGTGATCGCTGCGGTCGAAGGTTATGCGGTTGCCGGAGGGATCGAATTGGCTGCGTGGTGCGATATGCGTGTGGTCGCGGAAACGGTGACTTTTGGCGTGTTTTGCCGCCGCTGGGGGGTGCCTTTGATCGACGGTGGCACAGTGCGGTTGCCCAGAATTATGGGACAGGGGCGCGCCAATGATTTGATCCTCACCGGGCGTCCCGTTGCGGCCGAAGAAGCCGCGCGCATCGGTCTGGCCGACAGGGTTGTCCCGCAAGGCGAAGCGCTGACCGCCGCGCTTGAGATCGCCGTGGCGCTGACGCGGTTTCCGCAGGCCTGCATGCGCGCCGATTTCCTCTCGGCCCGTTTGTCTGGTCCTGAATTGGCCCGCGCTATACGCCGCGAGTGGGCCTCATTCGGGACCTTTCTTGCCGAAGGCATGGACGGCGCGGCGCGCTTTGCCTCTGGCAAGGGGCGCAAAGGCGACTTCGACGACATCTGAGGGCCTTTGGCTTGCCCCTTTGGGGGCTATCCGATAGACGCCTGCACGTAGATTTCCGGCAGGGACCGAAATGATGGCCAAAGTGAAAAAGACCCCGCGCCCCAAGGCACAGACGCCCAAGGGGTTCCGCGACTATTTCGGCGCTGAGGTGTCGGAACGCGCCGAGATGCTGTCCAAGATTGCCGGGGTGTATCATCGCTACGGGTTTGACGCGCTGGAAAGCAGCGCGGTGGAGACAGTCGAGGCGCTGGGCAAGTTTCTGCCTGATGTGGACCGCCCGAACGAAGGTGTGTTTGCATGGCAGGAATCCGATGAGGATGGCAACGGAGACTGGCTGGCGCTTCGCTATGATCTGACAGCACCGCTGGCGCGGGTCTATGCCCAGCACCGCAACGACCTGCCGACGCCCTATCGCCGGTTTGCCATGGGGCCGGTCTGGCGCAACGAAAAGCCGGGTCCGGGCCGGTATCGCCAGTTCTATCAGTGCGATGCAGATACCGTGGGCGCGGCCAGTGTAGCCGCCGATGCCGAGATTTGCGCGATGTTGTCGGACACGTTGGAAGAGGTCGGTATCCCGCGCGGCGATTACATCGTGCGGATCAACAATCGCAAGGTTCTGAACGGTGTGCTTGAGGTCATGGGTTTGCAAGATGACGCGCAGCGCGCTGATGTTCTGCGCACCATCGACAAGTTTGACAAGGTCGGCGAAGACGGCGTGCGCGAGTTGCTGGGAAAGGGGCGTCTGGACGCGTCCGGGGCTTATATTGATGGTGTCGGTCTGGCCTCTGAGCAAGCCGATCCGGTTGTGGCTTTCCTGACGTCCAAAGGGGCCGACAACGCAGGTACCATTGCCAAACTACGTGCGGCTGTAGGGGGGTCTCCAGTCGGCGCGCAAGGGGTAGACGAACTCCAACAGATGGCGGATTTGCTTGCGGCGCAGGGCTACGAGGCAGACCGCATCGTGATCGACCCCTCGGTCGTGCGCGGTCTGGGCTATTATACCGGGCCGGTGTTCGAGGCCGAGCTGACCTTTGAAATTCTCGACGAAAAAGGCCGCAAGCGGCAGTTCGGATCGGTTGCCGGTGGCGGGCGCTATGATGATCTGGTCAAACGCTTCACCGGGCAGGAAGTGCCGGCAACCGGGGTGTCGATCGGCGTTGACCGTCTGCTTGCCGCCCTGCGCGAGAAAGGCCGCGTCGGGTCTGTTGAACGCGGGCCGGTTGTCGTGACCGTCATGGATCGCGACCGCATGGCCGATTATCAGGCCATCGTCGCCGAGTTGCGCCAAGCGGGCATTCGCGCCGAAGTCTATCTTGGCAATCCCAAGAATTTCGGTAATCAGCTCAAATACGCCGACCGCCGCAACAGCCCTGTCGCTGTGATTGAAGGGGCCGATGAAAAGGACCGCGGCGTCGTTCAGGTCAAGGATTTGATCCTTGGCGCCCGGATTGCGGAGAATGCGACTCTGGAAGAGTGGAAAGAGCGCCCCAGCCAGTTCGAAGTGGCACGCGGCGATCTGGTTTCGAAGATACGCGACATCATGGATGGCCAAAGCTGATGCCCACCCGGTCAGAGACGCTTGCCGAGGCGGCGCGCCTGCGTCGACGGTTCGAAGACTTGGGTGCGGTGCCGGTGGAAACACCGATTCTGCAACCGGCAGAGACCCTTCTTGATCTCTATGGCGAAGATATCCGTGCGCGCGCCTATGTGACATCTGATGCCCTGCGCGGCGAACAGATGTTGCGCCCGGATTTCACGGTTCCTGTGGTTCAGATGCATATGGACGGCGGGGCAGAGCCTGCGCGCTATACCTATTCGGGCGAGGTGTTCCGTCGTCAGGAACAGGACGACGACCGCGCCAACGAATATGTGCAAGTCGGATTTGAGGTCTTTGACAGGAGCAATCCTGCCGCCGCCGATGCCGAAGTGTTCGCCGAGTTTTCGAAACTGCTTGCGCCGCTGTCTCTGCGCGCCTCCACCGGGGATATCGGCATCCTGATGGCTGCGGTTGAAGGATTGCACACGACCGAAGCGCGCCGCGCGGCCCTGATGCGTCACATCTGGCGGCCCGGTCGGTTTCGCGCTTTGCTGGAACGGTTTTCCGGACGCGCGCCCGTTCCAGCGACGCGCCGCGCGCTGCTGGCACAAGATGATCCAACAGCGGATGCGGGGCCGGAAATCGGCGCGCGCACCATGTCCGAGGTCGCAGCCCGGATCGCCGCCCTGCGCGAGGACGTCGCCGCCGCCCCTCTGTCACAGACAGAGATGGGTGCGCTTGAGGCGCTTCTTTCTGTGCGCGAAACCGTGCCCTATGCGCTGGAACGGTTGCGCGACATTGCGGTGGATCTGCCGTCCATCGCCGGAGCCGTGCGCCGCTTCGAAGCCCGGGCCGAAGCACTCGCAGCCCGTAACGTGGCTGTTGAAACGCTGGAGTTCGAGGCCAGCTATGGACGTTCCCTGATGGAATATTACGATGGGTTCGTTTTTGGCTTCTACGCGTCCAACCGGGCAGACTTGCCCCCAATCGCCACCGGAGGCAGGTATGATGCGCTGACCCGCCGATTGGGAAAAGGCGTGGAAATCCCCGCAGTTGGTGCCGTGGTGCGGCCCGGTTTGATGCTGGAACTTGCGGAGGACGGGCAATGACGATCAAGCTTGGGGTGCCGTCCAAGGGTCGCCTTATGGAAAAGACTTTCGACTGGTTCGCCCGTCGTGGCATTTCGTTGTCGCGCACCGGGTCTGATCGTGAATACGCGGGTGCGGTCGCGGGTGTCGAGGGTGTTGACCTTGTGCTCTTGTCTGCGGGCGAAATCCCGCGCGAGCTTGCGGCTGGGCGCATTCATTTCGGCGTGACGGGTACCGATCTGGTGCATGAAAAGCTGGCCCGTTGGGAACAGCAAGTTGAGGAAATCGCACCGATGGGCTTTGGTCAGGCCGATCTGATCATCGCCGTTCCAAAGTTCTGGGTTGATGTGGATACGCTTGACGATCTCGACGCGGCAGCGGCGGCGTTCCGGCGCAATCACGGTTTCCGTCTTCGGATCGCGACCAAATATCACCGGCTGGTGCGCGAGTTTCTGCGCGACGCAGGTGTGGCGGATTATGCGTTGGTGGACAGTCAGGGCGCGACCGAAGGCACCGTCAAGAACGAGACCGCCGAAGCTGTAGCCGATATCACATCGACCGGCGAAACACTGCGGGCCAATCATCTGAAGCTGCTGGCAGATGGGTTGATCCTGAAGTCCGAGGCGACGCTGTGGCGTAGCCGCGTTGTCGGTCTGGACGATACTGATCACGCCCTTTGCAAAGCGTTCATGGCGCGGATCGAAGCCGACTGACGTCAGTTAAAGAACCCCGATTTCGGCCAAGGCGCGGTTGAGATCGGCGGGGATGGGATCTTCGCTTTCGCGGCCCTTTGGCAAATCCGGCGGCGCATCGTCCACCGCCAGATAGCGCCAGCCCTGAAACGGGCGGCGCGGTGCCGATTGGGTGCGTATGATGTCGCCATCAAGCACGATACCGCAGCGGCGGATACCGTCTTCGCCAATCACTTCATCAAGTCGCAGGATGCGTTGACGGGCCAGAATCAGCCCCTTGAACACCCAGTAGAGCGATCCGCCAGCCAGAATTTCGGGTTCGCGCTTGGGCCACATTCGGGTGACGTGCTGCGGCGATCCATCGGCCCCTCTTGCCCGTCGGGTGGCTTGCCACGCCTCAAGGTCAGACACCGCTTCGGCACCAACGCAGAGTTTTATCAGATGGACCGTGTCAGCCATGTCATCCCCTTTTCCCGAGGAAGGATCATAGCCCTGTTTGGCAGGGGTTCAAGCGCAGGTGGATGGAAACGATTTATCCGGTTGTGTGCGTTGATGTTGTAGTGGAAATTCCTCGAGCACCAAGCTATTGTGTGGCTCCTACAGATATGAGGACCAGCCCATGAGCCGTTTTTCCGCCCCCATCGCCGAACAGATATGGGACATGAAATACCGGTTCAAAGCCGCCGACGGCACACCTCTGGACGGCACGATAGAAGACACTTGGCGGCGAATCGCCCGGGATCTGGCATCGGTCGAAGCCGAGCCGACAACGTGGGAACAGAAATTTTACACCGCGCTTGAGGACTTTCGGTTCCTGCCTGCGGGGCGGATCACTGCGGGCGCAGGAACCGGGCGATCCGTTACGCTGTTCAATTGCTTTGTAATGGGCACCGTGCCCGACAGCATGGGCGGCATCTTTGACATGCTCAAGGAGGCGGCGCTGACCATGCAGCAGGGTGGTGGGATCGGGTACGATTTCTCGACCATCCGGCCACGTGGCGCGGATGTGAAAGGGGTCGCGGCAGATGCGTCCGGGCCGCTCAGCTTTATGGACGTGTGGGATGCCATGTGCCGCACGATCATGTCGGCAGGATCGCGGCGGGGTGCGATGATGGCCACGATGCGATGCGATCACCCCGATATCGAAGACTTCATTTCGGCCAAATCAGACCCCGCGCGGCTTCGCAATTTCAATGTTTCCGTCCTTGTGACCGATCCGTTCATGGCAGCGGTCAAGGCGGATGGGCCGTGGGATCTGGTCTTTGACGGCAAGGTGTACCGAACCGTCAACGCGCGCGATCTGTGGAACCAGATCATGCGTGCCACCTATGATTATGCCGAACCGGGGGTCATTTTTATCGACCGGATCAATCAGGCCAACAACCTGAATTATTGCGAAACAATCGCGGCCACCAATCCCTGCGGGGAACAGCCACTCCCACCCTATGGGGCGTGTTTGCTGGGCTCGATCAACATGGCCCGGCTGGTACGCGATCCGTTCGGAGACATGGCCGGGATTGATGAGGCGGAAATGGCCGAACTGGTCGCTACGGCGATCCGCATTATGGACAATGTTGTGGATGCCTCCCGTTTCCCGCTGCCCGAGCAAAAGGCCGAAGCGCAGGCCAAACGTCGTATCGGCCTCGGGGTGACAGGCCTTGCCGATGCACTGCTGATGTGTGGATTGCGTTACGGATCGCCGGATGCGGTCGCTCAAACAGATAAATGGATGAAGGCGATCGCGCGGGCCTCTTATCTTGCGTCCGTAGAGCTGGCCAAGGAAAAGGGTGCATTTCCTCTTTTCGATGCCGATCTTTACTTGGCCTCCGGCAATATGCTGGCAATGGACGAAGATGTGCGTGACGCGGTGCGCAATCACGGAATTCGCAACGCGCTGCTGACCTCGATCGCACCAACCGGGACCATCAGCCTTTATGCAGGCAATGTCTCGAGCGGGATCGAGCCGGTGTTTGCCTATGCCTACACGCGCAAGGTTCTGCAAAAAGACGGATCACGCACAGAAGAAGAGGTCGTCGATTATGCTGTGCAGATGTGGCGTGATCGTTTCGGGGATGTGCCCCTGCCGGAATATTTCGTCAACGCCCAGACTTTGGCTCCGCAGGATCATGTGCGGATGCAGGCCGCCGCTCAGAAATGGGTGGACTCCAGTATTTCAAAGACGATCAACTGCCCCGAGGATATCTCCTTTGACGCGTTCAAGGATGTCTACATGCAAGCCTATGAAACAGGTTGCAAAGGCTGCACCACCTATCGCCCGAATGATGTGACGGGAAGCGTTCTGACTGTCAGCGAAGACAGCCGGAGCGCGCCCGAAGTCGTGGGCCATGACGCCGAAGAACCCATGCGTCCGCATGGCGACGTGATCTACATGTCGGAACCGCTGCAACGGCCCGAAACCCTTGAGGGAAATACCTACAAGGTCAAGTGGCCCGACAGCGAACACGCCCTTTATATTACCGTGAACGATGTGGTTATCGGCGGACACCGTCGCCCGTTCGAAGTGTTTATCAACTCAAAGAACATGGAGCATTTCGCCTGGACAGTGGCGCTCACACGGATGATTTCGGCTGTGTTCCGGCGCGGCGGTGATGTCAGCTTTGTGGTTGAAGAACTCAAGGCCGTCTTCGATCCACGCGGCGGGGCGTGGGTTCAGGGCAAATACATTCCCTCGATCCTTGCCGCGATTGGCGGGGTGATCGAACAACACATGATCGCCATCGGATTTCTTGAAGCTGAAGGTAAAGGCCTCAAGTCAGATCCGACGGCGGCGGTGGTCAACCTCGATGCGCCACGCGGCAAAGCTTGCCCGTCTTGTGGGCAATTCGACATGCGCATGGTCGAAGGATGCATGACCTGCGCCAGCTGCGGCCACAGCAAGTGCGGATAGAAAGCGTGAGAGACGTTTCGCCTGTCGATGCGGGCATAGTTATGCCAAAACCCCCGATTTTGTTTGCCACGAAGCGGGGTTAGTTTTGCCGTAGGTGCCTAACGCACTGAAACGAAATGGTTTTGGCCGAATGGATAATTTGGCCAAAACAGACCTAAAAAGCGTGAATTGGCGGGGCAAGAGGCAGTGGGCATCGAGTAGATGGCCGTGTCAGTGTACCGTAAACCGCAGTGACTGAGGTAAATGGCTTCAAGTTTTGTAGCGTAAATACCTCACATACTCTGACCGCTGCCTTCCCACCTGATTTCCAGATCTTGCGCTGGCCCTCTTGTGAGGCCGCTAAGATCCGGAAACTCCGGTAAGGCCGAACCACAACAAACATCAATAATAGCCAGACCGATAGACATTGCTGCTGCTACAGCGTGTCTGGCCAGCATGCCTTTTGAAAGGAGGGAATGGGCTTCTTGAGCTGCCGCTTGGCGCAGCATTGTTCGGGATGAAACCGATGACTTTCTACAGAACCTTCTACACTAAACAGCCTTGCTTAAACCTCGGGCACGTCCGCCGGTTTCTCCGCGATCATGGGACCGCTTTGGCCATGGCCGCTCGCAGGCTTGGTGGCCCGGCTGCCAGTGGCCGCGTGTTCCTGCTCTGTGAAGCCGTACGCCACACGAGGCACCTGACGCGGGCCCAAAGTAGCCAGCTTGTAGACTTCCACCAGTTGCTGACGCTGGAGCATGTCAGCGATCCGGATCGTATTGAGTGCGGCCTCTTTGCTCAGATAAATCCCGCGTCAGGTTTTGTTGATGAGTGCTGCGTGCTGTCCGAGAAATTGGGCTCGTTGCTTCGGAAAATCGCTGAAAACGATCCGGCGGAGGAAAGCGTTACCCCAGCCTCCCAGAAAATCTCGCAAGCTGCGTGATCCCCCAGGGCCGGCCCGCGCAGGGTCGGCTACCTTGAAGGGGCGGCTATCCCGGGCGCCCCAATGAACGACAATTAACTCAAGGGGTATCACCACGATGCACGTGCTTTACAACAAACAAAATATGGATGATCTGGCAGCCGAGGCCGTAGGCTTGGGGAGGCAGGTCGCCGAGAGGGCCAAAGCGCTTCATCTGGGCGACACAGCAAAGGATGTGGCGTTCGTGTCGCGCTGCTTTGCGCGCCTGAAGGCTTTGTTGCACAACTACGCGGGGGATTCACTGCATGAATCCAGCGTGATAGCTGGGAGGCATGAGCAGTTGGGCCCCTACGAAGTACAAGACCAGGAACTGGCCTTCGTACAACACAGCACTAGGGTCAGGACTCATAGCCAGTAAATGACGAGTGCAGCAAGCGCGATGGCTGATAGGAACACTTTCGGACACCTGTCGTATCGTGTCGCCACACGCCGCCAATCCTTCAGCCTGCCGAACATGAT
>JAUIAS010000005.1 GCA_030425395.1 Alphaproteobacteria bacterium | reverse complement strand
CTACACCGCTCTTGGCATACCCGTCACAGAGCCCGTAGGCTAAATCCGTCTGGGGAAAGGGGAAGTCCGTACCTCATCCGATTTGTGCAACAAAGCCGCTCAAAGCCACAACTTGGTCAAAGCCGAGCAGGTTACTACTGCTACTCATCATGAATTCCTTTCAGGTTTGTAAAGCTGTGATACCGTATGAAGCGCCGATTTGTTGTTTGTGTTGATTTCAGAAGTTTTAGTATGAATGCCACTTCTTATTACGCAGGGTCTTTGGCCCGCACGATTTATTGATCGGGGTTCGCGTAATATCATCTCTATTTGCCTGAAAGAGTTGCATAAAAATTCCTCAAACCAGCTCCTAATACAGAGCCAAAAAAATTTTCCAATCTTTGAATTATTATATGCAGGCCGTTTTCGCGGCCCAGAACCATGCCATCCCGGAACCCGGGATGGGCACAATTTCTGTCAAAAGAAGCCTCTTCGCGATTTATCCGATCCGCACCGCATGGCAGGAATGACGTGAAATCAATGCAATGACAGCATTTTGCGTATCAGATTTAACGCGAGGCCGCTTAGCTGCGCGACGGGAAAATTCCTTCCAGCGCGATAATGAAGTTGACGCACAAAAAGGGATTTTCAATTTGCAACGGCATTGAGCCACCAACATTCGATTCCCTGATCGATTCTTTTGCCATTGTCACGATATCGGTCGCATCTGTGGAAGGTTCATAGATGGCGGCGCTGCCCAGGACGTTGCCATTGGGATTTTGGCCCGTTGCGGGAACGCGCCCGGCACGCATTTCAACATTGTGGTTGTGGCTTGGCATATGTGCAGTCGTTATCGTGACTTCAGTTGTTCCGCCTCTCTGTCCGAGCCGATATTCCGGCAATCCAGGGCCATGCCGTGGGTTCATTGCAATACGGCCACGAAGATCAGGAAGCGCAAAGGTTGTTCGACCATCACCGCCATAGGTTGTTCCAAGGATCGAAAACAATGCGCTATGCGACGAGATTGCCAATAGCTGGCCATCGCAAAACGCCCATCCACGTGGTGCAAAGTTGCCGCCAAACATCATAATTTGCGCAATCAAAGGTTCCAATATTCTTCTCCCTGTTCATTGTCGTTTTTCGAAAATGGGTTCCGCAAGCGCAGTATCATTCAATTGCCAATTCGCATTGCAGTCACCGAATAGCTGATAGCCTGAGATTAGCTTAACAAAAATTTCCGCTCTGTCTGCAAAAAAATACACGCTTAAGGAGAAAAATGGTAAGATGCTGTAGTTTAAGGGGAATTGCTTACTTTGACACGGTTTCCACACTGGCGACCCTGGTTGTCGGTTAGGGCCATTTGTGCGGACGTTGGCACAAGGTCGCACCGCCCAAGTGGAATCGCTTACCGTTGGGCCACGGGTCGGGCCATCGGGGGCCGTTTGCCCTGACATATCGTTGACGGTGGCGCGGCCTGCCTGAAACCCCGTCCGAGGTTAGCCTGTTGCCACTTGGATTGCCTTGGCCCGATCATCAATCCGATCGAAGCATGACTTTCGCGAGTATGATGTCCTCGCCTTGACGCGCCAGATCTGCGCGACGATCACCGTTACGTTCCGGGAATTTCTGACTTGGGAAACGTCTGCGCGGGCTACCTTGCGCGGGCAACTGCCGCATCCAAACGCGCATGGTTGGCACAATATGTCGGCGGGGTATCCAGATGGTCGCTGCGCGCTTGCAACAAATCGCATTCTGCCTGTGCCTCGCAGGCTCGGCACCGCACTGCCATATCGGCGATCACGGGCGCAGGGCCAGCAGGACCGGTGTCGAAATCATTTGCGGCATGCAGACCGAGCCGGGTTATCATTCCAGCCAGCAGACGCACAGAGCCTGCAATTGATGGGGGAACAGCCATGATCGATAACCTTTGGATATGGTCGCAGCTTTAGCGCAAATTAACGGCCATGGTTTTGACTTGGATCAAGAGGCTTCAATTTCCGGAAAAACGGGTCTTGCGGCAGCGCGGCATTCCCGGCATCCATGTGCGAAATAAAAAGGCAAAACAAGGAGACAACAATGCCCTTCGCCGCAAACACCGTTCTCGCCAACAGCTTTGGCCCCCGCTCAGGTGCGGGCCTCTTGGCCAAACAGGCGGTCCTCGTCGTCGCCGGGATCGCAATTCTGGCCATAGCGGCCAAAATCCGTGTGCCCATGTGGCCTGTGCCGATGACGCTGGGCACGTTTGCCGTGCTCGGGCTCGGCGCGGCCTACGGCGCGCGCCTTGGGCTGGTGACAGTTCTGGGCTACCTGCTGGTGGGCGCGCTGGGTTTTGACGTGTTCGCCGGATCTTCGGCGCAAAGCGCGGGCCTGTCCTATATGTTGGGTGGCACGGGTGGCTACCTCGTGGGGTATGTTCTGGCGACAATTATTCTGGGCACTCTGGCCCAGCGCGGCTGGGATCGGTCGGTCGGGTGGATGGCGCTGGCCATGGTAATCGGCAATATCGCGATCTACGCTCCGGGCCTTGCCTGGCTGGGCGCGCTTTACGGATGGGACAAACCGATCCTGGCGTGGGGCCTGATCCCGTTCCTTGTGGGCGATGCCATCAAGCTGGCGCTGGCCGCCATGGTTTTGCCCGCCGCGTGGAAGCTCGTCGGAGCCGCGCGCGGCTAAACTGCGGTCAATTCGCTGTGTCAAAGCGAAAGGGGGGCTCTGCCCCCCGGCCCGTTCCGGGCCTCCCCCCGGAGTATTTTGAGCCGGAAGAAGCACGGGCCTTGCCCCGTCTTGTGCTCAGGAACCCGGGGGGCGCGGCCGCCTAGGACAGCCCCATCAGCGCCGCATCAAAGGGGTAGCGTGTCAGGTTTTCAAAACCGGTTTCCGTGATCAGAACCTGATCTTCCAGCTTGATCGAGAAATCTCCACCCTCTTCTCCGACCAGGGCCTCCACGCAGAGGGTCATGCCCGGTTCCAGTGCATAATCGAAGGCCCCTGAGACCGCCTGATCGGGGTAGGCCACGAGCGGCCATTCATCGCACAGTCCGACGCCGTGCATGAAGCAGCCGTATTTCTGCTTCTGGTATTTGTCCTGCAACCGGTGACAGCCCGCGATCAGGTCCGGGATTGTCACGCCCGGACGCAGCATCTCCATGTTTGTCATGATATGCTCATGGGCGTGCTGCATGGCCGCGATCATGTCCGGGCGCGGTTTGGCGTCGCCGATCCACCACGTGCGCGAGATATCCACGCAGATCCCGTAGCTGCCCACCAGATCGGTGTCGAAGGCGAGGATTTCGTTGTTGCGCGCGATCCGCCCGCCGCATTCCTGAAACCACGGGTTGGTGCGTGGTCCGGTGGTCAGCAGCCGCGTTTCGATCCATTCGCCGCCGCGCCGGATGTTCTCTGCGTGCAGAACCGCCCAGATGTCATCTTCGGAGACCGTGCCGCCCGGCACCTGGGCGCGGGCGAAATCCTCCATTGCACGCACGGCGGTTTCACAGGCATGGCTGGCGCAGCGCATGGCGCGGATTTCCTCGGGGCCTTTCACGGCGCGTGTCTTTTCGGTGACTTCTTCGCCGTCCATCACCTCGAGCCCCTGAGCTTCGAGCGCGCGCAGCCCATGCAGCATCACCTTGTCCACCGCCAGCCGCTTGTGTCCGGGGGCGTGTTCTTCAAGGAGGATGCGCACTTCGTTCGCGAAACTGTCGGCGGCCACGTCGATCTTGTCGCCGCGATCGAAATAGAACAGATCCGCCCCCGAGCGCGCCTCGCGCACCAGCGGGTTGAAGCTGCTCAGGAAGGGGGCGTTCTTGTAATCCCAGATCACCATGTAACCATCGGCGCACAGCAGCACCGCCCGGAACGGGTTGTGCGTGTTCCAGAGCTGCATGTTTGTCGAATCGGTGGCATAGCGGATGTTCAGCGGATCGGTCATCAAAAGCCCGCCGTAACCGCGTTCGACGATGGACCGGGTCAGCCGGTCCCAGCGGAACCGCCGCATTTCAGCAAGATCGGGCAGGATCAGCCCGGCCTCTTCCCATTCACGAAACGCCAGAAGCGGCGGGCCGATTTCCACGCGGTCTGCATCGTTGGGTGATCCGTCGCCCAGCGTGGCTCCGCGTTGGGGGTCTATCTTGCGGGTGTCGCGAAAATGGCTGTTCATCTTTCCTCTCCCTGCCAATGCGGTCATGATGCCAAGGAGCGATCTGTCATGTTGGTCCGTTTCCGACCGGGCCTGCGTCGCTTTGTGGTTATCACTGTCCAGAGAGGACTCCATGGATCGGCCGGTTGTGCAGGGGTGTTTGCCCAAAGAGATGCTGGAAAATCGCCCCTTGCCGGGTATTGCCCCGCTGGGAGCCGATGACTGGATCATGGTGGACGATGCCTATGCCGGGCAAATGGCCGAGCGTCGCGCGCGCATCGCCGATGACCGCCCGCGTGTGATGATGCGCGACCCGGCTGCTGAGGACGCGCTGGCTGAATGTCTGGATATGGCGCTGGCGGTGATGGCGCGCAGGCCTGACCTCGGGTTTGTCCGTGATGGCGATGCGGTGATCTGCCCGGACGGCGCGCGGATCGTGATGGGCGATCCGCTGCAGACGTTGGCGCGGCTTCTACAGGAAGATCTGTGCATTTTGCAAAAGCGCGGCGAGGAACATGTTCTGACGGCGGCGGCGCTGTGTTTCCCCGCGTCGTGGTCGCTGGCCGAGAAATTCATGCGTCCACTAAGCGATATTCACGTGCCGGTGCAGGAGTATGATGCCGATATTGCCCGCCGGGTGCAGCGGTTGTTTGACGGTGTGCGCGCGGGGCGGCCTCTGTGGCGGTTCAACCGGCTGTGGTATCACGACCCGGCGTTGTTTCAGCCGCGATCGGCCAATGACCGGCGCGTGGCTCCGCCATCGGGGCAGGCGGGTTATCTGCGCAGCGAACGACAGTGTATTCTGCGGCTACCGGACAGCGATGCGGTGCTGTTCTCCATTCATACGTTCGTTGTGCCGCGCATGAATTTGCCCGCCGGTTTTTCAACCGACGGGCCATCTGTTGCGTAACGCAGGAAGGCGGCAGGTTCAGATCGCGACGACGCTCATCACGCGGTCAAGCAGGCCCGACCCCTGCAGGCCCGCGACGCAAGCGGTCAGGGCAAGCGCATGGGTGTTGAAGCGGATATTCTCGCCGCGCACCACATTCACCGCCGCCAGCGACAGCGCCACCGGGGCCGAAATGGTGAACACCACGCCGGTCATTCCCCAGGCGGCAAGGCGACCCACGTCATTGTCTTCGCTCATGTCGAATTCGTCGATTTCGTCTTCGTCCGCGCGGAAGGCAAAGGCCACGCGTTCTTCGTCCGACAGGTCAACGGGGCCTTCTTTGTCCCAGCCGATATGCTGGCCGGTGATCGTTTCAAAGGTCTGGCCAAGGGCGCGTTCGGTTTCGTCCACCGGGGCAAAACGTTCGCGGGGTGTGTCGATCACTTCCTGGCGGGCACGGACCCGGCGCGGCGACACGTTTTCGAAAGCGGTCAGGAAATGCCGCACGGGCACCACCGCGTCGATGCTCAGCCATTCCACCGCGGCGGCGCGATAGGCTTCGACGATCCGGTAGAGCATCACAACAAGCAGCAGTTCGGAATGGCTGGTGTCGTCGTTTTCGGCATCGACCGGGAACAGCGACAGAACAAGGTAGTCCTCGGTTTCGCGATCCGCGTCCTGATCGGTTTCGGCAAAGGCGTTTTGCATCCGGGCGTGGGTCACCGGCAGGGTTGCGGGACGTTGCTGAAGTTCGAGCTTGACCATATAGCGGCTCGCGGTGACGCGGGCCATGGTGTCGCTTTGCAATGTCTGGCGTTCTACCGGGTGACCGTAATCTTCCAGGGTCGCGGTCACGATCCTGCAAAAGCGATCAATGCCTGCACGATCTTCGCTTTTGAAAACAAGACCACCGTGTAGTTTTTCTGCCTTGCCCACGGCGATTCCTCCTGGGTTGTGGTTTCGGACAAGGATCAATCTAGACCCCGACTGGGGAAGAAACGGGGCGGAATATGGCAAATTCAAAGTCAATTTTAACAAGTTGACTTGTGCGTCAATCGGCAAGGCACCACCAAATCGGGGATTTCATCCGCAATTGGGGCAAAAGGGTGGCGCGCTGCGGACCACAGTGTGGTGCCTTCCGGGATTGCTTTAGAATATCGAAATAAACTGGACGCGCAGTCCGCGCGTTCGCGGTGACAAACTGCGGTGGGCGGCCATGCCCGATTGACCGGACGATCCGCTGTGTTGGCCCAATTACCGAAACGCGAGCATCGAAACGCAAGCGCCAAAACGCAAAGGGCGCCCTGCAATGCAAGGCGCCCTGACTGTCCGGGACCGGGCGGAGAACCGCCCGATCGCGATCAGCAGCTGTAGTACATCTGGAATTCAACCGGGTGCGGCGTGTGCTCGAACAGCTCGATCTCTTCCATCTTCAGGTCGATATAGCCGTCGATCTGGTCTTTGGTGAACACGTCACCGGCCAGAAGATAGTCCATATCGGCCTGCAGCTCTTCCAGAGCTTCGCGCAGCGATCCGCACACGGTGGGGATGCCGGCCAGCTCTTCGGCGGGCAGATCATAGAGGTTCTTGTCCATCGCCTCGCCGGGGTCGATCTTGTTCTTGATGCCGTCAAGGCCGGCCATCAGCAGGGCAGCAAAGCACAGGTAGGGGTTTGCCGACGGATCGGGGAAGCGGGCCTCGACGCGCTTGGCCTTGGGGCTTTCTGTCCATGGAATACGCACGCAGCCGGACCGGTTACGGGCGGAATAGGCACGCAGAACCGGGGCTTCGAAACCGGGGATCAGACGCTTGTAGGAGTTCGTGGACGGGTTGGTGAACGCGTTCAGCGACTTGGCGTGCTTGAGAACACCACCGATGAAATACAGCGCTTCCTGGCTCAGGTCGGCGTATTTGTCACCGGCGAACAGCGGCTTGCCGTCTTTCCAGATCGACATGTTGCAGTGCATACCGGTGCCGTTGTCACCATAGATCGGCTTGGGCATGAACGTCGCCGACTTGCCATAGGCGTGTGCAACGTTGTGGATGACATACTTGTATTTCTGAAGTTCGTCCGCCTGCTTGGTCAGCGTGCCGAAGATCAGGCCAAGCTCGTGCTGGCACGAGGCCACTTCGTGGTGGTGCTTGTCGACCTTCATGCCCATGCGCTTCATCGTGGACAGCATTTCCGAACGCAGGTCTTGTGCTTCGTCGGTGGGGTTGACCGGGAAATAGCCGCCCTTGATGCCGGGACGGTGACCCATGTTGCCCATTTCGAAATCGGCATCGGTGTTCCAGGACGCGTCAGACGCATCGACCTCATAAGAGACCTTGTTCATCTGGTTGGAGTATTTGACGTTGTCAAACAGGAAGAATTCCGCCTCGGGGCCCCAATAGGACACATCGCCGATCCCGGACGCCTTGAGATAGGCTTCGGCCTTTTCGGCTGTGCCGCGCGGATCGCGCTCATAGGCTTCGCCGGTGTCGGGCTCAACAACCGAGCAATGGATGCAGATTGTCTTTTCGGCGTAGAAGGGGTCGACATATACGCTGTCGGTGTCGGGCATCAACTTCATGTCGGATGCCTCGATGGACTTCCAGCCTGCGATGGACGAGCCATCGAACATGAAGCCTTCTTCGAGGAAATCCTCGTCGACTTGATCGGACATCAGGGTCACGTGCTGAAGCTTGCCGCGCGGGTCTGTGAACCGGATGTCTACGTAAGCGACATCTTCGTCCTTGATCATCTTGAGAACTGCGTCCTTGCTCATTCTGTAAGGTCCTCTCTTTTGAATGGCGGAATTGGATTAAAGCGCTTCCGAACCGGATTCACCGGTGCGGATGCGAATGGCTTGTTCGACGGTCGACACAAAGATCTTCCCGTCGCCGATCTTGTCGGTCTTGGCGGCGTCGATTATGGCGGCAACCGCGCCATCGACCTGATCATCGTCCAGAACGACTTCGATTTTTACCTTGGGCAGAAAGTCCACGACATATTCCGCCCCGCGATAAAGCTCGGTATGGCCTTTCTGACGACCAAAGCCCTTGACCTCGATCACGCTCAGACCCTGAACGCCGACGTCTTGCAGGGCTTCCTTCACCTCGTCGAGCTTGAAGGGTTTGATGATGGCTTCGATCTTTTTCATAATGGCCTCCTCGACATCACGTGTTGAGGGCGTTCGACCACTTATGCCCAAGAGCCACAATCGCAACCGCCGTAAATGCCCGTTTGCGCGGCAGCGAATTGGTGATGCAGGTCAAAAAATAGGCGCAATGCACTAAAAATGGGCGAAATGAAAAATATGGGGCAGATTCTATGACTGAATTTCTGACAGCGAGCCAGTTGCGGGCTGTGGAATCGGCGGCAATCAGCTCCGGCGCGGTGACAGGGCTGGAACTGATGGAACGCGCGGGGCAGGGGGTGGTCGAGGCGATTTTCGAGACCTGGCCCGAAATGGCTGGGCAAAACGCGGGGGGCGCTGCCCCCCGCACCCCCCGGGATATTTCCAGCAAGAGAAAAAGGGCCGTGGTTCTGTGCGGGCCGGGTAACAACGGCGGCGACGGGTTCGTGGTGGCGCGATTGCTGACCGGACTGGATTGGGATGTGCAGGTCTTCTTGTTGGGGGATGCGGGAAAATTGCCGCCGGACGCCCGGCGCAATCACGACCGTTGGTGCGGAATGGGAGCGGTTACGCCGTTGAGCGCGCGTGCATTCAACGCCTGTGCGCAGGACAATCCCAAGCCGACGGTGGTGGTGGATGCGCTGTTCGGGACCGGGCTGACCCGCGGGTTCGAGGATTTGTCAGGTGTGCGGCGCATGTTGTGCGACTGGCACGCAGAGGCGGGCGCGCCTCAGGTTGTGTCCGTGGATATTGCCAGCGGTTTGTGCGCGGACAGTGGCCGGTATCTGGGGCGTGCGGGGCAGGAGCCGTCGGATTATATGATTGCCGCAAATCTCACGGTGAGTTTTCACCGCGCCAAGCTGGGGCATGTACTGGCAGATGGCCCTGCCGCGAGCGGGCACCTTGTCATCAAGGATATCGGGCTGGGGCCTGCCGAGGCCGACGGGTATGTGCGGTTGGCCCGGGTTGCACCGGGGCGTTTGGCCAAGGGCGCGGGCGGGCACAAATACGGCCATGGCCACGCGGTTATCTTGTCTGGGGGCGCGGGGCGGACCGGAGCGGCGCGGTTGGCCGCGCGGGGGGCGTTGCGCGTGGGGGCGGGTTTGGTCACGCTGGGCGTTCCACCCGCGGCGCAGATGGAGGTGGCGAACGGGATTACCGCCCTGATGATGACGCGGGTCGAGGACGGCCCGGGTGTGGCGCGGGTTCTGGAGGATGGGCGGATCAATGCGCTGTGTCTTGGGCCGGGGCTGGGTCTTGGGCGGGCGGGTGATCTTGTGCCCGTGGCGTTGGCGGCGCGGCGGGCTTGCGTGCTGGACGCGGACGGGTTGAGCGCCTTTGCAGCGGAGCCGCAGGCGTTGTTTTCAAAGCTGCATCGTGATTGCGTCCTGACCCCGCATGGGGGGGAGTTTGCCCGGCTGTTCCCCGATATTGCGGCGCGACTGACCGTGCCTGCAACGCGGGGACCGGCATTTTCCAAGGTGGACGCCACCCGCGAGGCCGCCGCGCGCGCCGGGTGCGTGGTGCTGTTCAAGGGGGCGGATACCGTGATTGCCGCGCCCGATGGGGCGGCGGCGATCCACGCGGCGTCGCAAGATCGCGCGGCACCCTGGCTGGCGACGGCGGGGTCGGGGGATGTGCTGGCGGGGATGATCGCGGGGCTTATGGCGCGCGGATTGCCCGCGTTCGAGGCGGCGCAGGCCGGGGCTTGGCTGCATGTCGAATGCGCGCGCACCTTTGGCCCCGGTCTGATTGCCGAGGACCTGCCGGATATGCTGCCCGCGGTGTTTCGCGCGATGGGGCTTTAGTGCCGAGCGGTTTTGGCGCATTCACCTGCGGGAGCGACTGTGCCCCCGCGCGGCACAGTCTGCTGCGTCCGGATCAGGGGCGATTTGGTCCGGCCGCCACCCGCAGTGCGTCAGGCGGCGTGCACAAGAGCCGCCGTCGCCGCTGGTGCCAGCAGTTCAAGACCACCGGCATAGACCACCTGATCCCGGTCAAAGACGAGATGATGCAACACCAGATCCTGTTGCCCGAGATCGGTGATGAATTCGTCATCGACCAGAACACCCGCCGGGGCCACCGCCTGAGGCTGGCCAAAGATCGCGCGGGCACGCCAATCGCGTAACAACACACCCTGTGCCGCGGGCAATGTCGTATCGCTTTCCGGGCGGGTGTCGCCCAGCGATCCGGCGGATACACGCACGGCGGGCACCGTGACCGTGGTGATGTCGTGGCGCTGCAACGGCACCGCACCGCCATTGCGGGTGATGATCCGGTCGCCCGGAACAATGTCTTCCACCGGCATTTCCCCCTTGAGGGTCAGCACGATGGTGCCCGCCGGAATGCCGGCGTCGCGGGTTGCGCCGCCATGGGCGCGTGACGGGATTACAGGACTCGTTACAGGCCCCCCGCGCGGCGCTGCCGCAGGGGTCTGCCCGACCGTATTCGGTTTCATGGGCGGTCTCGCTCTTGTCTGCCTCGGTATTCTTTTTTGCCAAGGCTACCCCAACAAACGGTTAAGGCCCGCAACTTTTAGCCGCGCCGTGCCGGTTTTTTCGGGGCGTTGCAACTTGACCACGTCGCTGTGCCGCACAGCCCCGCGAAAATGAGGGCGTTTTTCCTCTCGCATCCGGTATCGAGCTTTGCTAATAGCGCCGCAATGCACCGTGGGCGGTTTGCCCGGTGTATCCGGATTGCGGGTGTGGCGAAATTGGTAGACGCACCAGATTTAGGTTCTGGCGCCGCAAGGCGTGGGGGTTCAAGTCCCTCCACCCGCACCAGACAACGCCAAAAAATGGACGTTGTTACCCATACTTGGGCTCCTTGGTTGTTCTGGCCGCCAGCCTATCGCCGCTTGGGCGGGCGTGATTGGCATCTTTCCGGGATGGGGCTTGCGAACTTATGTTTGGGCGATTGTCGCGGTACTGGAGTGCTGGTCGTTTGTGCTGATTGGTTGCTGCTCTGCTAAAGGCATCGCGGCGCGAACGGCCCAATGCGCAGGTTTGCTTGCCGCGCCGGGAATGTCGGCCAGCAGCCCAGATCGGCCGATGCTGCAGAGCGCACGAGTGTAAGCGGCCCGGTTCTTGATGGCATTTTCGATTTCACCAACGGTTGAGCACTCGGGAAAACCATCCGGGGCATTTTTCATCGAAATCAGGTTAAGACAGCGTTGCGCATCTGCTGAGTTTACGATTTCCGCCTGAAAAGCTGCTTGATCAGCCCGAGCCGCCCGTTGTTCGTTTCATTGGGGGCGGGGGGCGGTTTTGCCCCCACATCCGCGATCCGCAGGTTCATCGCGTATTTCTCGGGATCGAGATCAATAACCGGCTGCACATCGCGGACCGTGCGTTTGTCAGAGAGGGCAAACCCCCGCAGTCCACGCGCCGTGGCCGCGTCCAGAAAGGCCTCGGAGATGTAATTTGTGTCCCGCCTGCGCCAAAAGCTCCAGATCGGGAAGGCTTCCAAAGCCTCATAGATCTCGGGCTTGGCCAGAAGTGTGGGCAGATATCTGCGCTCATCCTCCGGAAGCATATAGTATTTTGTGTTGACCTCTGTCTCCCCTCTCCAGGGCGCGACCCCCATGGTGTCCACCTCCACCAGCCGCCCGCAGACAAAGCGATAAAGCTGCGGCGATGTGATCTGGGTGCCGTCGTCCCAAATCAGGGGCACGGGAATAAAGTGATGCACGCCCGGATCCATCTCTTCGACCAAATCCTTGAAGGCCTCGGTCACGACCTGAAATTCGCCAAAGCTAATATCATTGAGATAGGCCGGATCGAAGGTGGCCGACTTTTGGGGCCTGTAATGGGGCGTGAGCGAATAATGCAGGCTCATTGGATTGGGCGGTTTGGACAGTTGCTTTATGGTCAGCCCTTTCACGGCCGAAGGGCGCGCCTCAAAAAGACCCTCGTATTCTGCCATGACAACGGAGAAAAAATTCGCCGGAACGGGCTTGTCCTCTGGCCAGTCCAGCTCTGGCTTGATGTTTGAAAAGACATAGGCAGGCCGCGTCCGTCCCTGAACTGGCCCCCTTTGGCTCTCAATCGATACAGCATGCCCCCTCCTTAGAATGTATCGACACGGCCCATGCCCGCGCCGAGCCATAAACGAATACGCCATCAAGATAGCAGTGGCGAGCGGCTCCGAAGAAAAAGCACAGTTTGCCCCGCAAGCCCCACAACGACACCCCGCCCGCGATCCATTTGGGGCGTAGGGGACAGCGGACGGTCAGATGACCCCGGCGGAAGTCTGCTTCGAGCCCATTATCACCGATGCTGCACGATGCACGAGCGTCGGCTTTGCAGATTTTGGCCCCACTTCAAAGGAAACGCCGCACGCGCGTTGAGTAGTCTTCGAATGCAGTGCCGTATTGGTCTTTGAGCCAAGGCTCCTCGGAAAATGGCGCGGCAATAAGCACCACTATTCCAGCCAGTCCGACGACCATGGCCCAAGGCGCGGCAGACAAGATCATCCAGCCACTTACGATGCCAATGTCAGCCATATACTGCGGGTTCCGAGAGTAGCGATACATGCCCTTGGTGCGCAGGTTGCCTTTGGCTCCCCCAGTCTGCGGCACTCCAAAATGTGAGACTTCCATCCACACGACGATGTTGCCGATCAGGATGAGAGGCAGGCCGACGCCAAACCGCAACCAACTCGGTATGGCCAGATCACCCCAGCCCCAGACACCAAGCAGGATTAGAACCCCGAACAGCGTGAATGTTGGCACCCAGACAAGGAAAGGCGTGAGTGTCGTGTAGCGTTTTGGCGGCCATATGCGCCGATCAGGAAAGGCAATTGACCAGAGGATTGCTGCAAGGGTCATAGCGGCAACCCCAAGACCTAAAATAATGAGAAAGCCCTGCATCATGCCTCCGCGTGTTTGTGGTCAATTATTTCCCGCCGCTCTGCGAGGGCTTGCCGCACGATCTGGAAAGCGGACGACAGGAACAGTCCCGCCATGATTGTTGCGACGATCAGGTCAGGCCAACCTGTTGCGGTCCCCCAGACGCCCAAGGCCGCGAACATGACGGCGACGTTGCCGATGGCGTCATTGCGCGAGCATAGCCAGACCGAGCGCACGTTGGCGTCCCCGTCCTTGTAGCGCACCAGTAAGAACACACTGGCAAGGTTGGTGAGCAAAGCCAGAAAGCCAACAGCGCCCATAATCTCGGCTGTGGGAACCCCGACATAAAAAACGCGGTAGACGGTCGATCCGAAGACCCACAGCCCCATCAATAAAAGGCTGAAACCTTTAAACAGCGCGGCATTTGTGCGGGCGCGAAGTGACGCCCCAATGACGGCCAGAGAGATACCATAGGTCATTGCATCGCCCGCGAAGTCGAGCGCATCGGCTTGTAAGGCCTGCGATTTGGCCAGATGGCCCGCGGTCATTTCAACCGCAAACATCGTCGCGTTGAGGGCAATGACAATCCAGAGCCGTCGTTTGTAATCGTCTGATACGCCGTCAAACTTGGCGTCGTGTCCGCAGCAACCGGCCATTAGATTACCTCTTGCGTTTCAAGGTCTGATTGAGTTGGAACGAGGCTTGCCTCGCCACCGGGAATGCTCGGCATATGACCGCTCCGCATCTTCCTGACGCGGTGATTCATCCAGTGGCGAATGAGCAGGCGGTAGATAAGGCCTTTCACGCCAGTTAACTGATGATGAGTCGCATAAAATGTATCGGGGTCGTCGAAAGTGCCGAAGTCGTGGTTTATACCGGTTTTTTGGATGTAGGTGCTGGCCCCGCGCCATTCTACTTGTGGATTTTGCAGGCAATCCGTGCCCGCACCATAGGCGCACAAGGATTGACGCTGTGGGAAGGCGTTTTGCAGGGCCGCGAGAACGGGCGCATCCAGTATGAATCCCTCCAGCTCGAGCCACTGTCCTTCGTGTTGGATTTCGACCCACGAATGGATGATGTTTGCGGGGGCGAGCGGGTAGACCAACTCCGGCACCACCCCGCGCTGCAACCGTTTGTCGATGGTGAAACCATGGAAGCGGCACGGCACACCAAGGGCGCGCAAGAGCGCCATAAGCAAAGTGCCCTTGGTATTACATTGCCCGTAGCCGTCAGCCAGCACACTGGATGCTGGCAACGCATCGTCGCAGTTATATCCGAACAGAATTTCGCTTCGGACAAAGTTATACGCTGCGCCAATCCGGTCGGTTTGTGAAAGCGACAGCCAGCCACGGTCCGCGATTAGGCGCTGAATGCGTGTCGCTTCGAAGTCCAAAAGGGGTGTCTGGGACAGGTATTGGTCAGTCATGGTGGCCTCTTGAGTCTGTGTCCCACTCTATCTACAATCTCTAGTGACTAGAGGTTCAAGAGGTTTTTCATGTTTTCTATCGGCGAGCTTTCAAAGCGCACCAAGGTCAAAGTTCCAACCATCCGTTATTACGAGCAGATGGGGCTATTGGCAGAGGCCGAGCGCACAAGCGGCAACCAACGGCGCTACGACAAGACAGGATTGGAACGGCTAAGTTTCATTCGCCACGCCCGTGATCTGGGCTTTTCGATTGAAGCTATCTCATCGCTGATTGAGTTGCAGGAACACCCAGACCGATCTTGCGAGGCAGCAACCGACATCGCCGTTTCGCAGCTTGCGGACGTGCGGGAGAAGATCAAACGGCTCAAACTGCTGGAAAAGGAGCTTTCGCGAATTTCCAAAGGCTGTGATGGGCAAGGCGTATCGGAAGACTGTTACGTGCTGGCGTCTCTAGCCGATCATGAACTTTGTAGCAGAGAACATTGACGGCGATTGCGGACATTCCAAACCGTGACGTGAAAGACAACTTCGTCCGCACAGCGGACCCCTGTGTCCTGCATCCGCGCTTTAACATACCGTCGCATAACGTTGATCGCCGGACGCGCTCTGCATTTCCGCCGGTTCCCGCGCGCGGGCTGCGGCGCCCCGCGATTCCCGGTTGTAAACCCGCCTTTCCGCTTGCGTTGCGGGCGGTGCGCCACTAAGACGCCGTGGATTATGACCGCCGCGGACGCCTCTGCGGCCCCAATGCAATGGATAAGGACGACATGCAGGTCACCGAAACCCTGAACGAAGGCCTCAAGCGCGGATACGCGATCACCGTGACAGCGGCCGAACTGGAAACCAAGGTCAACGAAAAGCTGGCCGAAGCGCAGCCCGAAGTCGAGATGAAGGGCTTTCGCAAGGGCAAGGTCCCGATGCCGATGCTGAAAAAGCAATTCGGCCCGCGTCTGATGGGCGAAGTCATGCAGGAAAGCATCGACGGTGCCATGAGCAAGCATTTCGAAGACAGCGGCGACCGTCCCGCGCTTCAGCCCGAGGTCAAGATGACCAACGAGGACTGGAAAGAAGGCGACGATGTGCATGTCGAGATGAGCTATGAAAAGCTCCCCGAAATTCCCGAAGTCGACCTTTCCTCGGTCACGCTTGAGCGTCTGGTCGTCAAGGCCGGCGACGCCGAGATCGACGAAGCACTGGCGAACCTTGCCGAAACCGCGCAGGACTTCAAAGCGCGCCGCAAGGGCTCCAAGGCCAAGGATGGCGATCAGGTCGTGTTCGACTTTGTGGGCAAGCTGGGCGACGAACCCTTCGAGGGCGGTTCCGCCGAAGATTACCCGCTTGTGCTTGGCTCCGGCAGCTTCATCCCCGGGTTCGAAGAACAGCTCGTCGGTGTGAAGGCCGAAGAGGAAAAGACCGTCACCGTGACCTTCCCCGAGGAATACGGCGCAGAGCACCTCGCCGGTAAGGAAGCGACGTTCGAATGCACCATCAAAGAGGTCAAGGAACCCGTCGCCGCCGAGATCAACGACGAACTGGCCACCAAGTTCGGTGCCGATGACCTTGCCGCGCTGAAAACCCAGATCGGCGAGCGCCTCGAGGCGGAATACGCCGGTGCGTCGCGCGCAGTGATGAAGCGCGGCCTGCTGGACGCGCTGGACGGTCTGGTGTCTTTCGAACTGCCGCCGAGCCTCGTCACCGCCGAAGCCGAGCAGATCGCGCATTCGCTGTGGCACGACGAAAACCCCGACGTGACCGATCACAACCACGACAAGATCGAGCCGACCGATGAGCACAAGACGCTGGCCGAGCGCCGCGTGCGCCTTGGGCTGTTGCTGGCCGAACTGGGCCAGAAAGCCGAAGTCGAAGTGACCGACGCCGAAATGACCCAGGCGGTCATGGAGCAGGCGCGCCAGTATCCGGGTCAGGAACGCCAGTTCTTTGAATTCGTGCAGCAGAACGCCCAGATGCAGCAGCAGCTTCGCGCTCCGATCTTTGAAGACAAGGTCGTGGACTACGTGATCGAGCTGGCGCAGGTCACGGAAAAGGAGGTCTCCAAGGACGATCTCCAGAAGGCCGTCGAAGCAATGGACGAAGACGCATAAACCGACCCGACAGGGCCGGAGACAATGGCGCGCCGTTCCCGTTCGGGGGCGGCGCGTTTTTCTTTGTTGTGCGCTGGCCTTGCGCGGTTGCGCGTCTATTGCGCGTCAACCGGGATCATCGTGCCCTGAAGCGTTGCGACGTGTCGGCGCGTGTCGTCCGGGCCGCACCAGACGTCCGCCGCAACCACAACCAGCCGCCGCCCCGCGCGCACAACGCGGCCTTCGGCGATCAACCGCCCGGTGCCGGGTGCCAGCATGTTGATTTTCATTTCCACGGTCATTACTTCGCGGTTTTCCGGCATCACGCTCAGCGCCGCATATCCCGCCGCGCTGTCCGCCAGCGTGAACACAAGCCCGCCATGGGCAACGCCCTGTTGCTGGCGCAGGTCCGGGCGGACCTCGGCGGACAGCCGCACCAACCCCGGTTCGGCATGTTCGAACACGCCGCCCAGCGTTTGCATCATCGTCTGGCTGTCAAAGCTCGCACGGATGCGGGCCGCGATGGGCGTATCTGTCATTCTGGCTCTCTTTTTTCGACTGCGTTTATATGCGGATCGCACGGGGCAGGGCCGGGCCAGAGTCCCCGTTTCCTGCGGTCTGCGCAAGGCGGTTGTTGCACAGGCTCCGGCATATCCGATCCCACCCTTCGAAGGTGACAAGCTGGTGGTTGCCTGAAAAACACGGATGGCGTCCGGTGCCTATGTCCCGAGTTGATCTGCGCATTGCGCAACCGGATCACCCCCAGCGGCCCGCCATAGAAAAAGGGCCGGACAAGACTGCCCGGCCCTTTCGATAGGGTGGTGTCGAGAACGCTTACGCGTCGTCGCCCTGACCGTCTTCGTCGCCAGCCGCGCCGCCAAGATCGTCGAACAGCTCGGCGATCTCGTAATCCGCTGCGGCGTCTTCTTCGGCTGCGGCGTCCTGAATGGACTTGCCGGATGCCTGAAGCTCGGCCTCTTCGGGGGAGCGTGCAACGTTAAGCTCGATCGAGGTGCTCACCTCGGGGTGAAGCAGCACGTTGACCGTGTGCAGGCCCAGATACTTGATCGGGGCGGTCAGAGAAACCTGCTTGCGGTCCACGGAGAAGCCTGCCTCGGTCGCGGCTTCGGCGGCGTCACGTGTGGTGACGGAGCCATAAAGCGAGCCGGAATCCGATGCGGAACGAATCACGATGAACTGCTGTCCCTCGATCCGCTCGGCGAGCGCTTCGGCTTCCTTGCGGGTTTCGAGGTTGCGTGCTTCGAGCTGGGCTTTCTGCGCTTCGAACTGCGCGATGTTGGCGTCCGACGCTGTCAGAGCCTTGCGCTGAGGAAGCAGGAAGTTGCGGGCATAGCCTGCGCGAACGTCAACGACGTCGCCCATCTGGCCAAGCTTGGCAACACGTTCGAGAAGAATGACTTGCATCTGTCTGCCTCCTTACTTCACGGCGTAGGGCAGAAGGGCGAGGAAGCGCGCGCGCTTGATGGCACGGGCGAGTTCACGCTGCTTCTTGGCCGAAACGGCGGTGATACGCGATGGGACAATCTTGCCGCGCTCAGAGATATAGCGCTGCAACAGACGGGTGTCTTTGTAGTCGATTGCCGGTGCATTGTCGCCCGAGAAGGGGCACACTTTGCGGCGGCGGAAA
Source organism: Alphaproteobacteria bacterium (assembly GCA_030425395.1). GTDB lineage: Bacteria > Pseudomonadota > Alphaproteobacteria > Rhodobacterales > Rhodobacteraceae > JAUIAS01. The sequence goes on along the minus strand of JAUIAS010000005.1, from coordinate 124,684 downwards.
AATGGTTTAGCTGCCATGGTTTAGCGTCCTTTCCTCAAGCCGTTCAGCGGCGTTCACGGCGTTCGCCGCGTTCGTCGCGCTTCTGCATCTGAACCGATGGGCCTTCTGCATGCTCGTCCACCTTGATGGTGAGAACGCGCATCACGTCGTCATGAAGGCGCATCAGGCGTTCCATTTCCTGAACGGCCGACGCGGGTGCATCGGAACGCAGGAAGGCATAGTGGCCCTTGCGGTTCTTGTTGATCTTGTAAGCCATCGTCTTGACGCCCCAATACTCGCTGTCGACGATCTTGCCGCCGTTGTCAGCCAGTACGGTGCTGAAATGTTCGATGAGGCCTTCGGCTTGCGTGTTGGACAAGTCCTGACGCGCAATCATTACATGCTCGTAAAGCGGCATGTGCACTCCTGTTCTTTTGTCGGGGCGCATTTCAAAGCCGGGGCCACCCCTTCCGCGGCCCCGTCACGAGGGATGCGCGGTCACACTCGGATGCGGAAGGAAGCCCCGATATACACGGATCGCCCAAAGTCGCAAGTGGCCAGTCTCACAAAGCCATGGTGCCTGTGTCATGGCCGGCAAAGCCTTGGGTGCGCGCGCGGGCAGGGGCCAGCGTGGGCATTGGGGGCCGAGTGCCACCTGAGCGCGGCAACTGCAACCCCGACGCGACCAGAATCCAGAAGTTCAATTGTCACGTCATGGACCTGTGCGCGCCTCATTTGTGCCCCGATTGCCACGCAACCATTACGGGAGGATTGAACAGCAGCACCAAAACGGGGCCGAAACCATGACCGCAACGATGATGAGACAGAGCGTTTTTCCAACCCCGATGGCGGGTGGTATCCTGGACGTGGACCTGCCGGTCAAACTTGGCTTTGAAGGCAGTCATGTGGCCTTGCGGGTCATGTTCCGCCTGATCGGTGCCTCCTTCATCCTCAGCGCTCCGGGGCTGTGGCTGTTGCCGTCGTCCAGCACCGATCCGTCGTTGATGCTGTACAAGCTGGGTGCGTCGATCTTCTTCATGTTCTGTGGCGCGGCACTCATCCTGCGCAACAAGACCTACTCCCAGCCCGAAGTCTACTTTGATCCGGTGCGTCGCGAGATGCGGATATTGCAGCCCGGCACCGATGGACGCCCCCGCACGGTCCTGCGGCGCGGATACGATACGCTGGGCGCCGCACGTATCACCAGCAAACACGTGGAAATCTGGGATGTGGACGGGTCCGTCCTGATCAATGTGCCGCTCAGCGACCCGGATATGCGGTCTGCGCTGCGCATGCAGCTTGGGACATTGTGCCGGCACTGATCTGCCCCTAACCTGCGGATCAAAGGGAGATCCGCATGTTTTATCCAAGCGACCTGAACGGCTGGCACGACCAGATCCGCGAAGCCATTATCGACCCGGCCCGAGAAATCGTTGACCCCCACCATCACCTGTGGCCCGACCGGCTCGGGTCTGTCTATGAACTGTCTGAACTCTGGGCGGATACGGGCAGCGGGCATAACGTCACCAAAACAGTCTTTATCGAATGCGGCGCGGGCTATGACCGGGGCAATGCGGGCCCCTTCGATCCTGTCCGCGAAACGGAATATGTGGCCGGACTGGCCGCACAGGCGGCCCGCGAACCGGACCGCGCACAGATCGCGGCGATCGTGGCACATGCCGATCTGTGCCTGCCCCCCGATGTTCTGGGGGACGTTCTGGATGCGCATCAGGCCGCCTGGCCCCTGTTTCGCGGCATACGCCACGCCGGTGCCTTTGACCCTGAACGCGACCGCATCATGTTCAGGGGCGGCGAAATTCCGCACCTCTATCTGAATGCCGATTTCCAGCGCGGTGTCGCGATGCTCGGTGCGCGGGGGATGACCTATGACACATGGCATTTCCATCCGCAGAACGGCGAGTTCCTGCAACTCGCGCGGGCCTGTCCCGATACCACGATCATCCTCGACCATTTCGGCACCCCGATGGGCACGGTCCGGTTCGCCGGACAGCGCGAGGAGCGCTTTGCCCAATGGCAGGAGGAAATGTCACTGATTGCCCAATGCCCCAATGTGGTGGCCAAGCTGGGCGGGCTGGCGATGCCGGTCAACGGGTTCGGTTGGGACGGGCGCGACACCCCGCCGGGGTCCGACGAACTGGTCGCGGCGCAGGCCCATTATTACCACCACATGATTGACGTGTTCGGGCCAGACCGCTGCATGTTCGAATCGAACTTTCCGGTGGACAAGCTGTCGGTCAGTTATCCGGTCTACTGGAACGCGATGAAAAAGATCGCCGCCCGCTATGACGAGGCGGCGAAAACCGCGATGTTCTCCGGCACGGCCGCGCGGGTGTATCGCCTGTAATCCTGCTACCCGGAGGTGAGCGGCGAAACATACCCTTCGCGGAGCACCTCCGGGTCGTACGCCTTGCGGCCAAAGACCTCGCGCACCATCGGTTCGAAATGGTCCAGTGGCAACGCGTCGTAGTCGGGATCAAAGGACGACTGATCCCAGCGTTCGCAGAATTCCGCGCAACTGTCGAAGCAGGGATGATCGCGAAACCGGTCACGCGCATTTCGGTCCCACCCGTAGTGATGCGCATAATAAAGCATCTGGAAAATCCCGTGATGTTCCACGACCCACGCCACGTCCCAGCGCACAAAGGGGCGGATCACTTCGGCAGAGAACCGGTCGTGGTTCTGCGGGGCCAGCCCATCGCCGATATCATGCAACAGCGCGCCCACGATCCAGTCGATATCGGCCCCGTCGCGTTCCGCCCGCGTCGCCGATTGTAGCCCATGGGCCAGCCGGGTGATCCGGTAGCCTTCCAGCGTGGCTTCGCCGTGACGCCGCAATTCGTCCAGAACCCGGTCGGCGGTCATCGCCAGATAGGGTTTCTCCATCTCTTCGAGGAGGTGATAATCCTCCTGAGTGCCGTCCTTCATCTGCGTAAAGCTGACCGTGCGCGTGTCGTTCATCCCGTGCCCTCCCGATCGGGTCGCCTGACCGTCGCCCTGACAATTGCGCGGAACCTGCCGCTGCGCAAGTCATCCGGGCAGGGAGGTCGATAGTGGCAGGGCCAACGGCCGCCCGGCGCATCAGATAAGGTGATCGTTGCCCTTTGGACGGACCCAAGGTAAGCGGGAAGCAGACAAACGGGAGAGATCCATGAGCCGAGCATTCCTTTTCCCCGGTCAGGGGGCCCAGACCATTGGCATGGGCCGCGATCTGGCCGATGCCTACCCCGCCGCGCGCGCCGTGTTCCAGGAAGTGGACGACGCACTTGGCGAGGCGCTGAGCGCGCAGATATGGGAAGGCGACATCGAAACCCTGACCCTGACCCAGAACGCGCAACCGGCGCTGATGGCGACATCCATGGCCGCGATGCGCGCGCTCGAGGCCGAAGGCGTGACCGTCGCGGCGGCGGCTTTCGTGGCCGGGCACAGCCTTGGCGAATATTCCGCGCTCTGCGCGGCAGGTGCGATCAGCGTGGCTGACACCGCGCGCCTTTTGCGCGCGCGCGGGAAGGCCATGCAACAGGCGGTGCCGGTTGGCGTTGGGGCAATGGCCGCGATCCTGGGGCTTGATCTGGAAGCGGTGCGCGACGTCGCGGCAGAGGCCGCGGGCGATCAGGTCTGCGCTGCCGCCAATGACAACGACCCGGCACAGGTGGTGGTATCGGGCCACAAGGAAGCGGTGGAACGCGCCGTCGAGATCGCCAAGGCGCGGGGCGCAAAGCGTGCGGTGCTGCTGCCGGTGTCCGCCCCGTTCCATTGCGCCCTGATGCAGCCCGCAGCCGATGCGATGGCGCAGGCGCTGGCCGGTGTCACCGTCAACGCGCCTGTGGTGCCGGTTGTGGCCAACGTGCCCGCCGCGCCCGTTTCAGACCCCGACGAGATCAAGAGCCTTCTGGTTCAGCAAGTCACCGGCGCTGTGCGCTGGCGTGAAAGCGTGGCCGCCATGGTCGCCGCAGGCGTCACCGAGACGTGGGAAATCGGTGCAGGCAAGGCGCTGACCGGCATGGTGCGCCGCATCGACCGGTCCGTCGCGACACGCACATTGGGCAAGGCGGAGGAGGTGAAAGCCGCCGCCGCCAGCCTTTCGGACAATAACTGAGGGAGGGGACGACGATGTTCGACCTGACAGGCAAGACCGCGCTCATCACCGGCGCATCGGGAGGAATCGGGGCCGCCATCGCCCGCAGCCTGCACGGGGCAGGGGCGACCGTGGGGCTCAGCGGCACACGCACCGCGCCGCTTGAGGAACTGGCCGCAGAGCTTGGCGACCGCGCGCATGTGCTGCCCTGCAACCTGTCGGATGCAGAGGCCGTCACCGCGCTGCCCAAACAGGCGACCGAGGCGATGGGCAGCGTCGACATCCTGATCAACAATGCCGGCATCACGCGCGACAACCTGTTCATGCGGATGTCCGAGGATGAATGGCAATCGGTGCTGGATGTGAACCTCACAGCCACGTTCCGGCTGTGCAAGGGCGTGATGCGCGGCATGATGAAGGCCCGTTGGGGCCGGATCGTCAACATTACCTCAATCGTGGGCCATACGGGCAACCCGGGCCAGGCCAACTATGCCGCCTCGAAGGCGGGGGTTCTGGGGATGTCCAAATCGCTGGCCTATGAGGTCGCAAGCCGGGGAATCACCGTCAACACCATCGCACCGGGCTTTGTCACTACGGCGATGACCGACAAGCTGAGCGACGATCAGAAATCCGCGATTCTGACCCAGGTGCCCGCCGCGCGGATGGGGCAACCGGAAGAAATCGCCGCTGCTGCGGTGTATCTGGCCAGCCCGGAGGCCGGCTACCTGACCGGGGCAACGCTGCACGTGAACGGTGGGATGGCGATGATCTGAACCACTCCCAAGGCAGACGTGAAAGCGTTTGCCATTGGCGCAGTCTGTGCTATAGCGGCGCAGATTTCGGCGGGTGGGCTGTCCACGCGCTACCCCGGCCTCGCCGGAAAGAGCCGCCCGGACCGGGCATTCCAGAACTCACCCCGCGGGGCGAGGGCAGACATGGGCGAGAGCCCGGAAGTATGAGGATAAGACATGAGCGACGTCGCAGACCGCGTGAAAAAGATCGTTGTAGAGCACCTTGGTGTCGAAGAAGACAAGGTGACGGAAAACGCATCTTTCATTGATGACCTTGGCGCGGACAGCCTGGACACGGTGGAACTGGTCATGGCCTTCGAAGAGGAATTCGGTATCGAAATCCCCGACGATGCGGCTGAGACCATCCAGACCTTTGGCGACGCTGTAAAGTTCATCACCGAAGCCTCCTGATCCCCGCGATCCATTGGAATTTCAGGCGCGCCCCTATCGGGCGCGCCTTTTTTGTTGCTGATCCCATGGCGCCGCGCTTTGCGCGGCACGTTTCTTTTTCGCGCCGTGCTGCGCACGTCGGAGTCTTTCGTTTTGCGCCGTGCTGCGCACGTCGCGGTGCCTCCGGCGGGAGTATTTTTAGCCGGAAGAAGCAGCGGCATCAGGATCATCCTCCGTTGGTTCAGCGATTGGGGCCCCTTCTTCTGGCCAAAAATACTCCGGGGGAGACGCGCATAGCGCGGCGGGGGCGGAGCCCCCAAACCATGCCGTCGTTTTTTGACTGTTGAGTGCCGAATTGGCTCAGGCGGGAGGGGCGTGGGTGATGTAGCTTTTATCCTGTTGCGGAGCATGGGCTCGGTGCCACTCAGGGAGAGAACGGCGATGATGATCATTCCGGTGATGGAATTGCAAAACGGACGGTGTGTCAGTCTCAATCGCGGTCGCGTCGATGACGCGGCGTTGTGGCACGTCGATCCGGTGGAAACCGCATTGGCCTGGGCGTCGGCGGGGGCTGACTGGATCCAGATCACGGACCTGGATGGGGTTGTCGGGCAGGAGGGCAACGGGGACCTGATCGAAGAGATCATCCGCGTGGCCGGTGTTCCGGTCCAGCTTGGCGGCGGGTTTCGCAGCCGGGACACGGTCGAGCGCTGGGTCGACAAGGGCGCGGGCCGGATTGTGATCGGATCGCTGGCTGTGCAATCACCGGATCTGGTGCGCGAGATTGCCAAGTTTTTCCCGGATCAGATCGTTTTGGCCGTGGATGTCTGGCAGGGGCAGGTGATGAGCGATGGCTGGCGCAGCAAGAGCGTGTTCACGCCCGGCGATTTCATTGCGGCCTTTGACGGGGTTCCGTTTTCGGCGATCACGGTGACGGATATTGATGCGGATATTGACGGCGTCGACGGGCAGATCGGGGTGATTTCCGGGGTGGCGTCGAGTTCGCGCACGCCGGTTTTTGCCAGCGGGATCATACGCACGCTGGATGATGTGGCGCGGTTGAAATACACGCCCAATATCGCGGGTGCCTTGTTGGGACGGGTTCTATTTTCCAAGGATATCGATCTGGCCGAGGCAATTGCCGCGGCCCAGCCCGAACCTGAGGCCACGGCAGAGTTTCTTTAAGCCGGGTTTGCTTGTCGTCGGGCCGGGATCGGGGCACAGTCGTGTTTTCGGGAGCGGAAGGGGGCGCGCATGGTCAGTTTGAGGGATATGTTCGGTGGATCCGAGGGCGAGGGGTTTCTTGGCGTGCCGTTTGCCGATCCCGAGGCCCCGGAGGGCGATGTGGTGATCATGGGGGCGGATTGTGCGACGCCCTATCTCTCAGTCGGGGCGTATTGTGCCGGTGGCCCGGCTGCGGTGCGGGCCGGGGCTGCGGCCTATGCCGGACATATGGGCAAATACAATTTCGACATTGACGGGCCGGTGATCGCAGAGGGCGTTGCGGTGCGCGATCTGGGCGATCTGCCGGTTGACCCCGAGGATGCCGAGGGCAACCGGGCGCTTATCCGGGCAGTGACAGGGCGGGTTCTGGCGGCGGGGGGCATTCCTGTTTTGCTCGGCGGGGACGATTCCCTGCCGACGCCGATGGTGCAGGCTTATGCGGATCGCGGGCCGCTTCATATTCTGCAGATTGATGCGCATATTGATTGGCGCGATACGGTCGAGGGCGAAAGCTGGGGCCTGTCATCGACCATGCGGCGGATGTCCGAGATGGAGCATGTCGCGGGCATCGTGCAGGTGGGCCAGCGGGGAATCGGTTCGGCAACCGCGGCCGAGGTGGCCGCGGCGCGGGACTGGGGAGCCACGTTGATTCCCGCGCAGGCACTTGATTGCGGCGGAATTGTTCAGGCGATTTCGGCCATTCCCGTGGGTGCGGATGTTGTTGTATGCCTCGATTGGGACGGGCTGGATCCGGCGATCATGCCGGGTGTGATCGCGCCGACGGCGGGCGGGTTGAGTTATCGTGAATTGATGGCGCTGGTGGGCGGTGTTGCGGCCCGTGCGCGGCTTGTCGGGGTGGCTATGGTCGAGTTCATGCCGGAGGCGGACCGCGATGGCGCGGGGGCTTTGACCGCCGGTCAGGCGGCGGCCTTATTGGTGGGGATGATTGCCCAGCAGTGCGCGCGTCACGGCGACAAGAGCGCGTGATCCTCTTGCCCCGCACCGCGATGGCGGGGTAAGAGCGGGAAACAGGAATACTTGGGCAGGGAACATTGTCATGCGCAGAGTTGTGGTTACGGGTCTTGGGCTGGTCACTCCGTTGGCCAGCGGGGTCGAAGAGACGTGGGAACGTCTGCTGGCTGGTGAATCCGGCGCAGGGCCGATAACGCGGTTCGATGCGAGCCATCTGGGCACGACCTATGCCTGCGAGGTGCCGTATGGTGATGGAACGGATGGCACGTTCAATCCGGATGACTGGCTGGCCCCCAAGGAACAGCGCAAGATCGACACGTTCATTCTGTATGGCATTGCCGCTGCGGAAATGGCGGTGCGGGATGCGGGCTGGACGCCCGAGGCTGAAGAAGACCTGCTGCGCACGGGCGTGATGATCGGGTCGGGTATCGGCGGGTTGTCGTCAATCGCGGATACGGCTGTTCTGATCAAGGAAAAGGGTCCGCGCCGGGTATCGCCGTTCTTTATCCCCGGCGCGCTGATCAACCTGATTTCGGGACAGGTTGGCATCCGGTTCGGTTTCAAGGGGCCGAACCATTCGGTTGTGACCGCCTGTTCCACGGGGGCGCATGCCATTGGCGATGCGGCGCGCCTGATCCAGTATGGCGATGCCGAAGTCATGGTCGCCGGGGGGGCCGAGGCCGCGATTTGCGAGATCGGGATCGCCGGGTTCAACGCCTGCAAGGCATTGTCGACCAAGCGGGCGGATGACCCAAAGGCGGCCAGCCGTCCCTATGACGCGGATCGCGACGGGTTCGTCATGGGCGAGGGCGCGGGGATTGTCGTGCTTGAGGAATACGAACACGCCAAGGCGCGTGGTGCCAAGATCTATGCCGAGGTCAGGGGATACGGATTGTCCGGCGATGCCTACCACATCACCGCCCCGTCCGAGGATGGTGAGGGTGGTGAACGGTCGATGCGGGCCGCGCTGAAGCACGCGGGGCTGGAGCCGTCCGATATTGACTATATCAACGCACATGGCACCAGCACGATGGCCGATGTGATCGAACTGGGCGCTGTTGAGCGGATGCTGGGGGATCACGCGGGCAATGTGACGATGTCGTCCACAAAGTCCGCCACCGGCCATCTGTTGGGGGCTGCGGGCGCGATCGAGGCGATCTTCTCCATTCTGGCGATCCGCGATCAGGTCGTGCCGCCGACGATCAACCTTGACAATCCGGCTGTGGAAACGGCTGTGGATCTGGCCCCCAATGCCAAGCGGGAGCGCAAGGTGGATGTGGCGCTGTCCAATTCTTTCGGTTTCGGGGGCACCAACGCGAGCGTGATCTTCGGAAAGGTTTCCTGATATGTGGCGCAGCCTTGCGTCCAACGTGCTGAGCCTGTTGATCGTCGCCCTGTTCGTTCTGGGCGGCGGTATCCCGTGGGCGCAGACGGAGTTTCGCCGCGCCGGGCCGCTGGAGCAGGCGATCTGCCTGCGGGTGGAGCGCGGATCGAACATGGAGCGCGTCAGCGCTGACCTTGAGACGCAAGGCGCGATCAGCAGCGGATTCCTGTTTCGCGTAGGGGCTGATTACACGGACAAGGCGCAACAGTTGAAAGCGGGCAGTTTTCTTGTGCCGCCGGGCACGTCGATGGAGGGGATCATCGACGTGGTGACGCGCGGAGGCGCATCGACATGCGGCACCGAGATCGTCTATCGGGTGGGTGTGACGCGGACCCTTGCGGAGGTGCGTGAACTGAACCCGACGACCAATCGCTATGAGGAAAAGGCGCAATTCAACCCTGCCGTTGACGAGGTGCCGCCGCTTTATGCCGAGAAGAAGGCCCTGGGCGACACGCGGTTCCGCATCGCGCTGGCCGAGGGCGTGACCAGTTGGCAGATCGTTGAGAGCCTCAAGGCAATGGATGTGCTTGAGGGAACGGTTGACGAGATCCCCGCCGAGGGCACGTTGGCACCTGACAGTTACGAGATTTCAGCGGGCACGGATCGCGCGGACGTGATCGCGCGGATGGAGGCGGCGCAGCAAGGCCGCATCACGGAAGCCTGGCAGAACCGTGCGCCCGACCTGCCGATCGAGACACCCGAAGATCTGGCGATTCTGGCATCGATTATCGAAAAGGAAACCGGCAACGACGAAGAGCGCGAGGTTGTTTCAAGCGTGTTCGTCAACCGTTTGCGCAGGGGCATGATGCTGCAAACCGACCCCACGGTGATCTATGGCGTGACCGAGGGCAAGGGCGTGTTGGGCCGTGGCTTGAGACAAAGTGAACTTCGTCGCGCAACGCCTTGGAATACATATGTTATTCAGGGGCTTCCGCCAACGCCGATTGCCAACCCCGGTATGGCCAGCCTGCGGGCGGCGGCGAATCCTGCTGACACGGACTTCATCTATTTCGTGGCCAAGACGCTTAATCCGGCGGACGGGCACAACTTTGCCGAAACGCTGGCCGAGCATAATCGCAATGTGGCGATTTATCGCCAGTTGGAACGGGACCGTCAGCAGAACGAAAACTGACGGGCCAACCCGAAAAATGTAAATAAATCATAACTCTGCCGCACGGTGATGAACCGGTGGCGGGGTTGTTTTCATTGACTTTTCCACTCAATTCCCGTATAGGTTGTTTTGCGCTGGAGGGGTGGACGGCCTTGCGTTGTCTGCCTTCTCGCACGGGGACCCATCGAGCGAGGTCAACGAAAAGAAATGATCACGAAGTTCCCCGACGACCGAATGGAAAGAGCAGAAGAACTGGTTGCATCCATGCGTGCCCTGATCGCCGATTTGCGCGGCGAATTGGAGCAGGCGATGGCAAGGGCGCGTGCGGACGAGCGCCTGAGCGTGACCGACAACAGCAAACACATCGCAGAGGCCAGACGGCTGGTCCTTGCGTGTCAGCAGGCGGAGTTGGACCTTGGGAAAGAGCAGGCCAGAACTATGGGTGTCGTCCAGAACGGGCACGCCATCGACCTTGAACAAGCGCGACATGAGATCGGATGCAGGCTGGATAAGCTGCGCCGATGCTACGATCCGCGCTGAGTTCCTTGACAGCCTGGGGGAGGCGGAGCTTTTGGCTCTGCCTTACCTCTTTGATTTCTGGGCATTGCCGCATCAGCTGCCCCCCAAGGGGGCGTGGCGGACATGGGTGATCCTGGGCGGGCGCGGCGCGGGTAAGACCCGCGCCGGTGCCGAATGGGTGCGCGGGCAGGTCGAGGGGGCAATGCCGCTTGATCCCGGCCGGGGGAAACGCGTGGCGCTGGTGGGGGAAACCTATGATCAGGTGCGCGATGTGATGATTTTCGGCGACAGCGGTATTCTGGCCTGTTCGCCCCCGGACCGGCGGCCCAAATGGAAAGCGGGCGAGCGCAAGCTGATCTGGCCGAACGGGGCCGAGGCGGTCGCGTTTTCGGCGCATGAGCCAGAAGCCCTGCGCGGGCCGCAGTTCGATACGGCCTGGGTGGATGAATTGGCCAAGTGGCGCAAGGGGGAAGACGCGTGGGACATGCTGCAATTCGCGCTGCGGCTGGGGGATGACCCGCGCGTTTGTGTGACGACGACGCCGCGCCGGGGTGGCGTTCTGGGGCGGGTGCTGGGCGCACCGTCCACGGTGCGCACCCATGCCCCGACCGAGGCCAATCGCGGCCATCTGGCGGCGTCGTTCCTTGAGGAAGTGCGCGCGCGCTATGCGGGCACGCGGCTCGGGCGGCAGGAACTGGATGGCGAGATGCTTGAGGATGTGGACGGCGCACTGTGGACCCATGACATGCTGGAGAATGCCCGGGTGGCCAAGGCGCCGGAACTCGACCGGATCGTTGTGGCGGTGGACCCTTCGGTTTCCGGGCATGCAACCGGGGATGCCTGCGGGATCGTGGTTGCCGGTGTGGTCATGGACGGGCCACCGCAGATGTGGCGGGCCTATGTTCTGGCGGATGCGACGGTGCAGGGCACGGGCCCGGCGGGGTGGGCGCGCGCGGCTGTTGCGGCGGTGCGCGACTATGGTGCGGACCGGTTGGTGGCCGAGGTCAATCAGGGGGGCAAACTGGTCGAGGAGGTCTTGCGGCAGGTCGATCCGCTTGTGCCCTACCGGGCTGTTCATGCCAGCCGGGGCAAGTCGGCGCGGGCAGAGCCGGTGGCGGCGCTTTATGAACAGGGGCGGGTGCGCCATGTCGGGGATCTGGCCGGGCTGGAGGACCAGATGTGCCTGATGACCCCGGAAGGGTTTTCAGGGCAGGGATCGCCGGACCGTGTGGATGCTCTGGTTTGGGCGATGCACGAACTGATGATTGCCCCCGCCGCGCGGTTTTCCAGCCCGCGTATCCGCAGTTTGTGACGCGGAACGGCGCGCAACACCCTGCGCGCGGTGGGTTTTCCCGATGGTTAGGAATTCAAGCGATAACGTTTTCAACAAAGCGGTGTCACGTCACCGGCGGGCCGCGGGGTGGCCGGTTGGCGCGGTTCCGGGCAGATCAAGGAGCACAGCAGATGGTATTCGATTTCCTGCGTCGGGACAAAGCGACCGCTGGCACGGACGCGGCCCTGGCCCCCGAGCAGAAGGCAAGCGCGGCGGGGCCGGTGATGAGCTGGCAGACCGCTGGCCGCGTCGCCTGGAGCCCGCGCGACACCGCGTCCCTGACGCGCACGGGGTTCGTATCGAACCCGGTCGGGTTTCGCTGTGTCAAGCTGATTGCCGAGGCGGCGGCGTCCTTGCCTTTGGTGTTGCAGGATGCTGAACGGCGTTTTGACGTGCATCCGGTTCTGGACCTTGTGCAGCGACCCAATCCGGCGCAGTCGCGGGTGGATATGGCAGAGGCGTTGTTCGGGCAACTGTTGCTGTCGGGCAATGCCTATATCGAAGCGGCAGGTGCGCCGGAAGGACTGCCGAGCGAGCTTCATGTGCTGCGATCGGACCGGATGAGCGTCGTGCCGGGGGCGGATGGCTGGCCGGTGGCCTATGAATACCGGGTGGGCGGCAAGGCGCATCGCTTTGCCGTGGGGGATGTATCGCCGATCTGCCATATCCGCAGTTTCCATCCGCAGGACGATCACTATGGGTTTGCGCCGGTTCAGGCGGCGGCGATGGCGATTGACGTGCACAACAGTGCAAGCCGTTGGTCCAAGGCGCTGCTGGACAATGCCGCGCGGCCTTCCGGGGCGATTGTCTATCGCGGTTTGGACGGGCAAAGCAGCATGACGCCTGAGCAGTTTGAACGGCTGGCCGCCGAGTTGGCCGATCATCATCAGGGCGCGCGCAATGCGGGGCGGCCGATGCTGCTGGATGGCGGTCTGGATTGGAAACCCATGGGGTTCAGCCCGTCGGATATGGAATTTCACAAGACCAAGGACGCCGCCGCGCGCGAGATTGCCCTGGCCTTCGGAGTGCCGCCGATGTTGTTGGGGATACCCGGGGATGCCACCTATGCGAATTACCAGGAGGCGAACCGTGCCTTCTTCCGGTTGACGGTTCTGCCGTTGGCCACGCGGGTGGCCGATGCGCTGGGAGCGTGGTTGTCCGAGTTTTCCGGCGGCGGGCGGCTTGCCCTGAAGCCGGATCTGGATCAGGTGCCGGCGCTGGCTGCGGAACGCGATGCGCAATGGGCGCGCGTGGCGCGTGCCGATTTCCTCGAACCGGGCGAAAAGCGGATGATGCTGGGCCTGCCGCCGAGGGCTGTGGACGCGGCGCAGGGAGAGGCCAGCGGCGATGGCTGAACCGATTGCGCCGTTCGAATGCGCGCCGGGGCTGAGGTTGCAGGCGCATGAGCGGTTGAGCGAGGTGCAGTTCAAGGGCCTGCATCGGCGGCTGGATCGCATCGAAGAGGCCATGGAGCGGCTGGAGAAGCGGCTCTGGCTGACGGTTTACGGAGTGGTTGCCGTGGTTCTGGCGCAGGCGTTCCAGTCTGTTGCGGGTGTTGTGCCGGGATGAGCCCGAGCGAAAAAACGGGGGTGTGTGAGCATGGGGATTGAGATGAATCTGAGCGGGCTGGAGACCAAATTTGCGCGCATCGAAGCGGGTGTGTCCTTGCGTGACGGGACGGTGATCGAAGGGTATGCCAGCCGCTTTGGGGTGACCGATCAGGGCGGCGACGTGGTGGCACCCGGTGCTTATGCGCAATCGCTGAAATCTGTGGCGGCGCAGGGGCGCAAGATCAAGATGTTGTGGCAGCACGATCCATCCGAGGTGATCGGTGTGTGGGATGTTCTGCGCGAGGATGAAACCGGGCTGTGGGTCAAGGGCCGGCTGCTGGACGCGACCCGGCGCGGCCGCGAGGCGGCGGCGTTGATCGGGGCGGGCGCGATTGACGGGCTGTCGATCGGGTATCGGACCATCGAGGCGCAGAAGGCGACCGGCGGCACGCGGGTGTTGCGACGCCTTGAACTTTGGGAGGTATCCCTTGTCACCTTCCCGATGCTGCCCGAAGCGCGGATCGGGTCCAAAGGTGAGGCCAGGGACGAGCGGGACCGCGAAACCGGGGTCTTGCGGGAAATGGCGGCGGTCTTTGAGGCGGCGCGTCAGGAGTTGGCGCGCAGCTAAAGCGCCACTGAACAATCAGCGAAAGGGAATCGGATGGAGAAGACCGGGGTCAGGACCCGGGCCGGAGAAGGTGTGTCTCCGGCTCAGGGGGTCAAGGCGGCTGTGGCCGGGTTCGTAAGTGAATTCAAAGGCTTTCAGGCAGACATGAAATCGAAAATCGAAAAAACGGAAGAGCGACTGAACATGCTGGATCGGAAATCACATATTGCGGCGCGGCCGCATCTGTCGGGTGCTGTCGAAGCTGGCGCGCCGCATCGCAAGGCGATGGGCAGCTACTTGCGGCTGGGCTGCGACGAAGGGCTGCGCGGCCTTGAGATCGAGAGCAAGGCGATGTCGAGCGCGGTGAATGGCGACGGCGGGTATCTTGTCGATCCGCAGACGGCGGAACAGGTCAAATCGGTTCTGCGGTCGTCGGCGTCGCTGCGGGCGGTGGCAGATGTTGTCAATGTGGAGGCCACGTCCTTTGACGTTCTGGTCGATCACACAGACGTTGGTGCGGGTTGGGCCACGGAAACCGGTGCCACTGCGGAAACCGACACGCCGCAATTCGACCGGATCACCATCCCGTTGCACGAGCTGAGCGCGCTTCCCAAGGCGTCGCAGCGTTTGTTGGATGACAGCGCGTTCGACATCGAGGGCTGGCTGGCGGGGCGCATCGCCGACAAGTTCATCCGCGCCGAGGCGGCATCCTTTGTCAACGGTGATGGCGTGGACAAGCCGCGCGGGTTCCTTGATCACACGGCGGTGGACAATGACGTCTGGGCCTGGGGCAATATCGGCTATGTGCCCTCGGGGATTGATGGGCAGCTGGGCAATGGCGATGCGATCATCGACCTCGTCTACAGCCTTGGGGCGCAGTATCGCGGCAAGGCGTCTTTCGTGATGAATTCCAAGACTGCCGGTCTGGTGCGCAAACTCAAGGACGCTGATGGCCGGTTCCTGTGGTCGGATGGTCTGGCGGCGGGAGAACCGGCGCGCCTGATGGGGTATCCGGTGCTGGTGGCCGAGGACATGCCCGATGCGGGGTCGGGGACTTTCCCGATTGCCTTTGGCGATTTCGGGGCGGGCTACACCATCGCCGAGCGTCCCGATCTGCGGGTGCTGCGCGATCCGTTCAGCGCCAAGCCGCATGTGCTGTTCTATGCCACCAAGCGCGTGGGCGGCGATGTCAGCGATTTTGCAGCGATCAAGCTGCTGAAACTCGCCATCTCCTGATGGCGATAGGGGCCGGGTCCGCGGGTGCGGATCCGGTGCCCGGTCGGGCGCGTGCCGGAGCAGCCCCGCGTTGTCCAGCTGCTCCCCTCCGTCCGAGCAACGTGGGGTGGCACGCGCCCAATCCGGCAGCCGCCCCGCGCGGGGGGCTTGCGTAACTGCGGAGTGACAAGAATGAATTTGATCGAAGAGACAGCGATCCCGTCAGGGGCGATCCCGCTGGAGCCGTTCCGGGCGCATCTGAGGATGGGCACCGGGTTTGGCGAGGACAGTTTGCAGGACGTGGTTCTGGAAAGTTACCTGCGGGCGGCCATCGCGACGATTGAGTCGCGCACTGGCAAGATATTGGTTTCACGTGATTTCGCGTTGGAAATTTTACGGTGGCGCGATCCTGTGGCGCAGGTGTTGCCGGTGGCCCCCGTGCGCGAGATTACCGGCCTTTTTGCGGTCGATGGTACAGGTGCCGAAACCGCCGTGGCCGATGGGTGGTGGCTGGCGCGGGATGCGCAGCGGCCCGCGTTGCGCGCCACGGGGGCGTGCCTTCCGGCGGTGCCTGTGCGCGGATCGGTCAAGATCCGGCTGGTGGCGGGCATGGCCGATACGCTGGGCGATCTGCCCGCGGACCTGGTGCAGGCGGTGTTCCTGCTGGCGGCCCATTACTACGAATATCGCGATGACACCGCATTGTCGGCCGGGTGTATGCCGTTTGGCGTTACCAGCCTGATGGCGCGCTATGTCACGCCGCGCCTTTCGGGAGGAGTGTGACATGGCCGGGGTGAACATGAATCGCCGCGTCACGCTGGAAACCGTGGTGCGCAGCCCGGATGGGGCGGGCGGATTTTCCGAAAGCTGGCAGAGCCTTGGCGCGCTTTGGGCCGGGGTTGAGGCGGTTGGATCGGTCACGCCACGCGCGCGCATAACCCTGCGGGCGTTGCCAGCCACCAGCCTCGCGCGGCCGGAACCGGGGCAGCGCCTGCGAGAGGGATCGCGGCTCTACTACCTTCGGCACGTGGTCGAGAATGCGCGCAACAGCCGGTTGCTGATCTGTCTGGCCGATATCGTCGGGGGGGACGCGCCATGAGCTATGCGATGGCGGCGGCTTTGCAGACGACGGTTTATGCGGCGCTGACCGGGTGGAGTGCGCTGGATGGGGTGGCGGTGTTCGATGCACTGCCCGAAGGGGCAACACCCGAGACGTATGTGCTGATCGGGGCCGAGGATGTGCGCGACGCATCGGACAAGACCGGCGCGGGGGCCGAGCATCGGATCACGGTATCGGTGATCTCTGCCGCGGCGGGGTTTTCAGCGGCCAAGGCGATTGCCGGTGCTGTCTGCGACGCGTTGGCGGCAACCGGTGGTGCGATGGCGCGCGGGCGGATCGTGGGGGTTGGTTTCCTGCGGGCGAGGGCACGGCGCACAGCGGACGGGCGGCGGATCGACCTGAGCTTTCGCGCTCGGCTCGAAGATGACGACAACAGCGAAACATGAATTCCGAAAAAAGTGGAGGCGAACATGGGTGCCCAGAACGGCAAGGATCTCTTGATCAAGGTTGATATGACAGGCGACGGCCAGTTTCAGACAATCGCGGGGCTGCGCGCCACGCGGATCAGCTTCAATTCCGAAAGCGTGGATGTCACCAGCCTTGAGAGTGCTGGCGGCTGGCGCGAATTGCTGGCCGGGGCCGGTGTGAAGTCGGCGGCGATTTCGGGGGCTGGTGTGTTCAAGGATGCCAATACCGACGAACGCGCGCGCCAGTTGTTTTTTGACGGCGAAACGCCCGATTTCCAGATCATCATCCCAGCGTTTGGCACGGTTGAAGGACCGTTTCAGGTCAGCGCGATTGAATATGCGGGCAACCACGACGGCGAGGCGACGTATGAGCTGGCCTTGGCAAGCGCCGGGGCGCTGACCTTCCAGGCGGCGCTCTGAGATGGAAAACCCGTGGCGCGGTGAGGTCGCGATTACCATCGACGGAGAAGCGCGGGCCATGCGCCTGACGCTGGGTGCCTTGGCCGAGTTGGAGGCTGCGCTGGGCGCGGGATCGCTTGTCGATCTGGTCGAGCGGTTCGAAGCTGGCGGATTTTCCACCCGAGATGTCGTGGCGCTGATCGCGGCGGGACTGCGCGGGGGGGGCATGCAGATCGACGCAAGCGGGGTGATGGCCGCCGAGATCGCGGGCGGTCCGTTGCGTGCGGCGCAGGCGGCGGCGGAACTGCTGGCGCGGGCCTTCGTGCTGCCGCAGGGGGCGGGCGATGGCGCAACGGTTTGACTGGCCGGCGTTGATGCGTGCGGGCATCGCGGGGCGTGGCCTTTTGCCAGATCAATTCTGGGCGCTGACGCCTGCGGAACTGGCGCTGTTGCTGGGGATCGGGGGGGCTGCACCTGCAATGACGCGCGGGGCGCTGGATGCGCTGATGACGCGATACCCCGATGGGCAAAGCACGGAGGAGCGAAATGGAAGATCATGAGGGCATCGAGGCGCTGGACGAGGCCGCGCAGGGGCTTGGCGACACCATGGCCGGTGCGGCCGGGGTTGCGGCAGGGTTTGACGCCGAATTGCGGCGCATCCGCGAGGGGTTTGCCGCGACCGGTCGCGATGCGGCGGCGCTGGAACGTGGGTTGTCACGGGGGTTGAGGCGCGCCTTTGACGGGGTCGTGTTTGACGGCATGAAGCTGTCCGACGCGCTGGAAACTGTCGCGCGCAGCATGGTGAACACGGTCTATTCCGCGGCGATGCGCCCGGTGACCGATCATCTTGGTGGTGCACTGGCGCGGGGTATCGGGGGATTGGTGCAGACGGTTTTGCCCTTTGCCGATGGTGCGCCGTTTTCGCAGGGCCGGGTCATGCCCTTTGCCAGTGGCGGCGTGGTCAGCGGGCCGGTGCGGTTCCCGATGCGCGGTGGCAGCGGGTTGATGGGTGAAGCCGGGCCAGAGGCGATCATGCCGCTGGCGCGGGGGCCCGACGGCAAGCTGGGCGTGCGTGCCGGTGCGGGGGCGGGCCGTGGCCCGGTGTCCGTGGTGATGAATATCAGCACGCCCGATGCAGAGGGCTTCAGGCGGTCGCGCAGCCAGATCGCGGCAGAGATGGCGCGCGCGCTGGGCCGTGGGCGGCGCAACCGGTAGGGAGAAAGCGATGGGATTTCACGAGGTGCGGTTTCCCGCAAACCTGAGTTTCGGATCGGTCGGCGGGCCCGAGCGGCGGACGGATGTTGTCACGCTGGCCAGCGGGTTCGAGGAACGCAACACCCCTTGGGCCCATTCGCGCCGCCGCTATGACGCGGGGGTGGCGATGCGGTCTCTGGACGATATCGAGGTTCTGATCGCCTTTTTCGAGGCGCGGTTGGGTCAATTGTTCGGCTTTCGCTGGAAAGACTGGTCGGATTACCGGTCGGCCCCGTCAGGGCGCGATGTGGCGCATGGCGATCAGGTGATTGCAACAGGCGACGGGGTTCAGACCGCGTTCCAGTTAAGCAAGACATACCGGTCGGGGCCGCATGAATATGTCCGCCCGATCACCAAGCCGGTGCTGGGCACGGTGCGCGTCGGGGTGGAGCAGGACGAAATGCGCGAGGGCGTGGATTACGTGGTGGATGAAACTACCGGAGTGATCCTGTTCGACCGTGCGCCGGATCTGGATATGTCGGTCACGGCCGGGTTTGAATTTGATGTGCCGGTGCGCTTTGACACCGACCGCATCCAGACAAGCATGGCCAGTTTCCAGGCCGGAGAGGTGCCGCATGTGCCTGTGGTCGAGGTGCGTCTATGACCGGGGCGCAAGCGTTCGCAGATCACGTCGCAGGTGGATTGACGACATTGTGCCGGTGCTGGGCGGTGACGCGCGGGGATGGCGTGACATTGGGGTTCACCGACCACGATGGCGCACTGGCCTTCGAGGGGATCGACTTTCGCCCAGGTGGCGGCCTGTCGGCCAGTGCGTTGCAATCGGGTGTCGGTCTGGCGGTGGACAATGGTGAGGCGCTGGGCGTGCTGGGCGATGACCGGGTGACCGACATGGACATCGAGGCGGGTTTGTACGATGGCGCAGAGGTGCGCGGCTGGATCGTGAACTGGGCCGCCCCCGATGTCCGCAGGGTGCTGTTTCGCGGGTCAATCGGTGAGATCACGCGCAGCGGGCAGGCGTTCCGCGCAGAATTGCGGGGCCTGACCGAGGCGTTGGGTCGTCCCTTGGGGCGCGTCTACCAGAAGCCATGCAGCGCGGTGCTGGGGGATGCGACGTGCCGGTTCGATCTGGGTTTGCCGGGATATGCGTTTGAAGGCACCGTTGCCGCGATCGAGGCGGCGCGTGTGGTACGCTGGCCCGATGGCGGCGGGTTCGAGGATGGGTGGTTCACCGGCGGGGTTCTGCGGGTGCTGGACGGTGCCGCGGCAGGCGAAACGGCGTTGGTGGCCAGCGACGAGAGGATCGGCGGCGACCGGGTTGTGGGCTTGCGCACCGTTTTGCGCGGCACCCTGACACCCGGCGACCGGGTGCGGGTCGAAGCGGGCTGCGACAAGCGCCTTGAGACCTGCCGATTGAAATTTGCCAATTTGCAGAATTTCCAGGGGTTCCCCGACATACCGGGCGAAGACTGGATGATGGCGGTGCCGCGCAGCAGCAGGGCCAACGGCGGCGGGAGCCGGAGATGAGCGGCGCGGTGGTGATGGCGGCGCGTGGCTGGATCGGCACGCCCTATCGGCATCAGGCGTCGCGGCGCGGGGTGGGGGCGGATTGTCTGGGTCTTGTGCGGGGTGTCTGGCGCGAAGTGGCCGGACCTGAGCCGGAAATCCCGCCGCCCTATACGCGCGACTGGTCCGAGCCGCAGGGCGATGAACGGCTTTGGCGCGCGGCGCTGCGGCATCTGCGGGCGGTGCCCGACGAGACGCCATGGCAGCCCGGTCAGGTGCTGTTGTTCCGGATGCGCATCGGCGCTGTGGCCAAGCATCTGGGCATTCTCAGCCAAGCGGGAGCGGTGCCTGCCTTTGTCCACGCCTATTCGGGGCGTGGGGTGATCGAAAGCGCGCTGACGCGGCCTTGGGCGCGGCGGGTGGTGGCGCGGTTTGCCTTTCCCGAAGGGGGTATGTGATGGCGACGATAGTTCTGTCGGCGGCTGGAGCCGCAATCGGGAGCGGCATAGGCGGCACGGTGGCGGGGATTTCCTCGGCCGTTGTCGGGCGCGCGGTCGGAGCGACGCTGGGCCGGATGATCGACGAAAGGATCATGGGCACGGGATCCGAGCCCGTGGTCACCGGCAAGGTGGACCGGCTGCGCCTGACCGGCGCGGCGGAGGGTGCGGCGGTGCCGGTGATCTTTGGCCGTGTGCGGGTCGGCGGGCAGGTGATCTGGGCGTCGGATTTCATCGAGACGGCCACCGTTTCGGGTGGCGGCAGCGGCAAGGGGGCACCGCGCCAGCCGCAGACGACGTCTTACAGCTACGCGGTGAGCCTTGCGATTGCGCTCTGCGAGGGTGAGATCAGCCACGTTGCGCGGGTCTGGGCGGATGGCGAGGAAATCGCGCCGTCCGATCTGGGCATGACGGTTTATCGCGGCGATGCCCGGCAGTTGCCCGATCCGGTGATGGAGTCGGTTGAGGGCGCGGGCATGGTGCCCGCTTATCGCGGCACGGCCTATGTGGTGATCGAGGATCTGGCGCTGGAGCGGTTCGGTAATCGGGTGCCGCAGTTTTCCTTTGAGGTGGTGCGGGTCTGTGCGGCGTCGTCCCAGCCGGGCGACGTTCTGGCGCGCACCGTCCGCGCGGTCGCGATGATCCCCGGCACCGGGGAATACGCGCTGGCTACCACGCCGGTCTATTACTCGGGGGGGCCGGGGCAGGCGTGGCCCGCCAATGTCAATACCGCGCTGGGCGTGCCGGACTTCAGCGGTTCCCTGACCGCGCTTGAGGCCGAGGCTCCGGCGCTGGAAGCGGCATCGCTGGTGGTGTCGTGGTTCGGTGACGATCTGCGTTGCGGGGCCTGCCAGTTGCGCCCCAAGGTGGAAAGCCGCGCCGCCGAGGGGCAGGGCATGCCGTGGGTCGTGTCGGGGCTGGGCCGGGCGCAGGCGGGCGAGGTGCCGCGCGTGGACGATCGTGTCATCTATGGTGGCACCCCTGCCGATACGTCGGTGATCGAGGCGATTGCCGCGATGCAGGACGCGGGCAAGCGGGTGATGTTCTATCCTTTTGTGCTGATGGAGCAACTGGAGGGCAACGGGCGGGCCGATCCCTATGGCGGCGAGGAACAGCCCGTGATGCCGTGGCGCGGGCGGATCTCCGCGTCGGTGGCTCCGGGGCGCGCGGGGTCGCCGGACGGCACGGCGGCAATGGCGGACGAGGTGGCGGCTTTCTTTGGAACCGCGCAAGCGTCGGATTTCGCGGTGTCGCCGGGGGCTGTGGCCTATTCCGGGCCGGATGAGTGGGGGTTCCGACGCTTCATCCTGCATTATGCGGCGCTTTGCGCGGCGGCGGGCGGGGTCGAGGCGTTTTGCATCGGATCGGAGATGCGGGGTCTGACAACCTTGCGCGGGGCGGGCAACAGTTTTCCGGCCGTGGCGCAGTTGCAGGCGCTGGCGGCCGAGGTGCGTTCGATCCTCGGGCCGGAGGTCAAGATCGGCTATGCAGCTGACTGGTCGGAATATTTCGGATATCATCCGCAGGACGGATCGGGGGATGTGTTCTTTCACCTTGATCCGCTTTGGGCGGATGACTCCATAGATTTCATCGGGATCGACAATTACATGCCCGTGTCGGATTGGCGCGACGAACCCGGTCATGCGGATGCCGGATGGGGCGGTATTCACAACACCGGTTACCTGACCGCGAACGTCGCAGGCGGCGAGGGGTATGACTGGTATTACACCGGCCCCGAGGCCCGCGCGGCGCAGCGGCGCACACCGATCGTGGACGATGCCCACGGTGAACACTGGATCTGGCGCTATAAGGATATTCGCGGCTGGTGGGAGCATCAGCACCACGACCGCGTGGCCGGTGTGCGTGCCGATGAAGCCACCGATTGGGAGCCGATGTCCAAGCCAGTCTGGTTTACCGAAATGGGGTGCGCGGCGGTGGACAAGGGCACCAACGCCCCCAACAGGTTTGTCGATCTGCGCAGTTCCGAGAGCGGATTGCCGCCCTATTCGGACGGCGGGCGCGATGATCTGATCCAGATCCGGTATCTGCAGGCGATGGAGCGGTATTGGACGGACCCGGCCCACAACCCGGTATCGCCGCACTATGAGGGGCCGATGGTGGATATGTCGCGCGCGTTCGTCTGGGCATGGGACGCGCGACCGTTTCCGTTTTTTCCCAACAACGGCGCGCTGTGGGCGGATGGGGTGAATTTCCATCGCGGTCACTGGATCAACGGGCGTTTGTCGGTGCAGACCCTGGCCGATGTGGTGGCCGAAATCTGCGCCCGCGCGGGGCTTTGCGGTATTGACGTGTCTGGACTGGTGGGGGTGGTCCGCGGCTATGCGGTGGACGCGGTTTCGGACGCGCGCGCGATGTTGCAGCCCTTGATGCTGAGCCACGGGTTCGACGCGGTCGAGCGGGACGGGGTTCTGCGCTTTGTCATGCGGGGGGATGCTGCGGTATTTTCCCTGCGCGCCGACGATATCGTGGCCGAGGGAGAGACCGACGGGCAGGCGGAATTTACCCGCGCGGCGCAGGCCGAACAATCCGGGCGCGTGCGGCTGCGGTTCACCGAAGCGGACGCCGATCACGAGGCGGTGGCCGAAGAGGCAGTGCTGCCCGATGAGGCCACCCATGCCGTTGCCGGTAGCGAGATGCCTCTGTCGATGACCCGCGCCGAGGGCCGCGCGGTGGCCGAACGCTGGCTGAGCGAGGCGCGGCTGGCGCGCGACGGAATGCGGGTGTCGCTGCCGCCGTCGCGTCAGGAGATCGGCGCGGGCGATCTGATCGCGCTGGAGGGGCAATCCGGGCTGTGGCGGGTGGACCGGCTTGAGCAGGCCGAGTTCCAGAGCGCCGAGGCGGTGCGGGTCGATCCCGCGCTGTACCGTCGGCGGATCGTGCAGGAGCCATTGCCGCGCGCGCGGGCTTTCGTGGCACCGGTGCCGGTGGTGGCGCATTTCCTTGACCTGCCTTTGATCCGGGGGGACGAAGCCGCGCACGCGCCGCATCTGGCGGTGTCGGGTGATCCGTGGCCGGGGCGTGTGGCGGTTTACGGGGCGGATGCCGATGAGGGTTATGCGCTTGAGCAGGTGCAGGCCGCGCGGGCCACGATGGGCCGCACGTTGACCCCGCTGCGGCGTGCGCCGTCGGACCGGTGGGACGACGGAGATGCGCTGGAGGTCAGGATGCTGGCGGGCAGCCTGGAAAGCCGAACCCGCGGCGCGGTGCTCAACGGGGCCAATATCGCGGCGATCGGAGATGGAAGCCACGGAAATTGGGAGGTGTTCCAGTTTGCCGAGGCTGAATTGGTCGAGACGGATACCTATTGGCTGCGGGGGCGGTTGCGCGGGATGGCGGGCAGCGACGGGGTGATGCCGGACGTCTGGCCCGAAGGATCATGGGTGGTGCTGCTGGACGGGGCGGTGGGGCAGATCGATCTGCCGCCATCCCTGCGCCGGGTTGCGCGGCATTACCGGATCGGCCCGGCGCGGCGGCCGCTGAGCGACCCGACCTATCAGCATCGGGTGGAGGCGTTCGACGGCAACGGGCTGCGGCCCTTGTCCCCGTGTCATGTGCGGGCCGAACCGGTGGGCGGCGGGGTTGCCTTGCGCTGGGTGCGGCGCGGGCGGATCGACGCCGATGGCTGGGACGCGCCAGAGATTCCGCTGGGCGAAGCGGGCGAGGCCTATGCGGTCAGGGTTTTTGCAGGGCAGGGTTTGCTGCGCGAGGCGGTGACCGAAGGGCCGGAATGGACGTACGGCGCGGCGGAGATCGCAGCGGATGGCGGCGCGGGGCTGCGCCGGGTCGAAGTGGCGCAGGTGTCGTCGAGCTATGGCGCGGGACCGGCGGCGGCGATCACGATCACGGTGTGATCCGGTGTTGCCGCTCATTCACGGAGATGTGGTGGCTCTGGCGCGCACGATGATCCGCGCGCCAGAGGCGGAATGGGCGGCGATGGTGGCCCGTGCCTTTGCCCGCGCGCGGATCGCGGGGCTGTATCGGCGCGCAAAAGGCCGACCGCACCCGCGCTGGGGCGATGGCAGCGTGGAGGCGGCGGTGTCGGGCTGGCCCAAGGCGCCGGAGCCGGGATTTGACAACGCGCGCTGGCGGCGCGCGGTTGTGGTGGTGTTGGGGGGCGTGTCAGTCCGGTAGCCGGTGAAGCGCGCGGCGTGGGCCGCGCCTCCATGCGGTTACGTCAATCGCGGCTCGGGTGTGGGCTGGTGATCCGGATACGAAGAATGTGACTGACGTAAAAATTCGACAGGACTTCGTCGATTACGGGGGAGGATTCGCGACCGGAGAGCACTGGATCGCCGATCCAGCCGGAGGCGAGATCAATGCTGAAATTCCGGATGCGACGCCCCGAAACCGGATGTGGCGGGTAGAGTGTGCTGCTGACCTGATGGGCATTCATCGCCAGCAGCGGATCGGGCTGCCCGAAAAAGCTGTCGCCCTGATCAAAATCCCCTTTGTTTGCAATGAAGACGATTTTTCCGGAGGGGGTTGCGACATTGAGCTTGTGCGCGGTCTCGCGGACATCATATCCAGATATCTTCGGGAATGACACCGGCGGAGGGGATTCCTCTGAAATGCAGGGGAATGCCGAACCCGCCTTTCATGTCGGCGGTGTCGAACCAGATTTGCAGGATCAGATCGAGCGGCGGGCCGCCGAGCATGCCGCTTCGGGCGACCGTGAAGAGTTCGGTCTTGACGGTGTGAACCTCGATGAACGGCAGGTGCGGTTCGTCGTAGTCCACGATCGGAGGGGCCATGATGCGGGTATCCTGCAAGCCGCTGGCCATGAGCTCCGCCCACGACCCTGCAAGGTCAGCAATCGGAGCGTCGTGGTGTCGCGAGGCGATCCATTTGAAGCTGGCATAGAACGCGTCAGCCAATTGGTGGATGGTGTATTCGGTTTCGGGCGACAACATGGGGCAGTCCTGACCGGGCGGGGCCGAAGCGGGCGGGGATCGTTTCGCATTTTTGGTGCCACTCATTTTAGGTGCCGCTGGGGGTGTGAAATCAACCCAAAGTTTTGTGCCGTTCCGACCCATCGCGATCCGTGAAAATCCACATCACGCATTTGCGTTTGTGAATTTCTAGCCTAAATGGCTATGCTAGAGTGAAACGGAGGATAGCGGCATGGCTGAGAGACGCGCGAAAATTGCCCCGGTCGATCCGGTCTGGGATCGGATTACCCATGAAGCCCGCGAGGCGGTGCGGATTGAGCCATTGATGGGCGGGCTGGTGCATGCTTGTATCCTGCACCACCGAACGCTGGACAAGGCGCTGTCCTACCGGATCGCGGCCAAGCTGAGCTCGAACGAAATGTCGATGGTTCTGCTGCGCGAGATCGCAGAGGAAGCCTATGCCGAGGCCCCCGAACTCATTGAGGCGGCGCGGGCGGATCTTGTGGCTGTTTACGAACGCGATCCGGCGTGCCACCGGCTGTTGCAGCCGATCCTGTATTTCAAGGGATATCAGGCGATGCAGGCCTACCGCGTGGGGCATTGGCTGTGGACGCAGGGTAAATACGATCTGGCCTATTTCTTCCAGATGCGGGTGTCCGAGATCTTTGGCATGGATATCCATCCCGCGGCGCGGATCGGAAAGGGCATCATGATCGACCACGCCCATTCCATCGTGATCGGCGAGACGGCGGTTGTCGGGGACAACGTGTCGATGCTGCATTCGGTGACGCTGGGCGGGACCGGCAAGGAAGAGCAGGACCGCCACCCCAAGATCGGCGACGGGGTTCTGATCGGAGCGGGGGCCAAGGTTCTTGGCAATATCAAGGTTGGCCATTGTTCGCGGATCGCGGCGGGGTCCGTGGTTCTGGACGAGGTGCCGCCGTGCAAGACCGTGGCGGGCATTCCGGCACGGATTGTTGGCGAGGCGGGCTGTGATCAGCCGTCGGTCAAGATGGACCAGCGTTTTGGTCTTGCAGAGACCCGCACGGCTGAGTGATCCCTGAACTCTTGTGGTTTTGAATGCGCCGTTCCCGTTGGGGGGCGGCGTTTTTTATTGGCTCGGGCCTCTGTGGTCGGGTGGTTTTGGCCGGGTTTGGCGGCCTTGCGCCCGAAAATACATCAATTTTTCCAAGAAAAAGCATGATGGTGCAAAATTTTGCGGATCTCCCTACTTGACGGATTGCAGGGCGATACCGACACTCTGTAGCACGCCTGCCTTAGGGTCATTTTCAGTCCCGCATTTTCAGCAGTCGCGTTTTTGATTTTGAAATATATTGAGGACAGCCGTCTATGTGGATTGTGTACACAACCAAACCCGGCGACACGATGGATACGATCATCGCAAAGCACCGGATCAAGGACCCTGCCACCGTCCTGACCCATAAGGCAAACAAGGGCATCTACAAGGATCTCAAGGCGGGCAAGGAACTGCCCAAGGGCACCAAGGTCACCATCCCCGACCCCAAGGGCAAGGTTTACGTGGTCAAGACCAAGTCCGGCGTCAAGCACATGAACGAGGCGACCTACAAGGCGTATCTCAAGGAAGTGCATGCGAAGATGGACGAGGCCGTCTTCAAGCTCAAGCAGAAGTTGACCTATGCGCAGGGGCGCCATGACGCGCAGATCAAGATCAACGACGATCAATGGTTCGTGGCGGCCTGTGTCAGTCTGGTCAATCGCGTGCCCGAACCAAAATCCCGCAAGAAGGCGGAATCGGCGTTCAGTTCGGCGGAAAAGGCCTGCAAGGCGAGGAACTACAAGGCATTTGAAAAGACCATTGAACCTGCCAATGTGGCCATCTCAAAATATTCCAACGAGGTTTTGAATTGGATCGAGGGGATCATCAACGCCGGTGAAGGCACGGTGACCGTGTTGGAAGGGGTCAAAAGCGTTGGCATGGTCTGTGGCGCGGTGGCCGCGACAACCGTGATCGCGCCGGTGGGTCTGACGGCGGGTATCCTGACCGGCGCAGGTGTCGGCGCGGGCACGTCGATGACCTTTGACGGGTTCGACAACATCGGCCGGGTGGCCGCGGGGACCAAGCCGCGATCGGTGGATGACACTCTCAAACGTGCGGCGGGCAGCGCGCTGGCCGGGGCCGCGGGGGCTGCGGTGGTTGGCGTCATCATGAAATACGCGGGCCCCCATATCGTGAAATTCGCCACCTCGAACAAGTTTCTCGAAAATCAGGTGAAGCGGATCATTTCCAACGGGCCGTTGAACCTGAATGAGCTTTACGCCGCCGAGGTGAAGGTGATGGTGCAAAAGCTCGGGATCAACAGCACCGATGCGCTGATCAAGGCGCGCGGCGGCATCATGGGGATTGCGGTCAGCAAGTTCTTGATGCGGGTGACGATGGGATCGCTCAACAAATACCTGGGCAGTGGCAAATGGCTCACCGACCAGATCACCAAATGGGTGACGGGCGATGTCAAACGGGTTTCCGGAAAAGATCCCAACAAGACCGCGCAAGCCTTTGCCAGCGATCTCACCGCGTCCGGAGAGATGGACAGCGTGTTCGACAGCATCGTGAAGGACAACAAGAAACAGTTGTTGGCGGCGCTGCGCGAGGAAATCAAGGCGGTGGCTTTGGTCGAGTTGAAAAAGCAGAAGGCGTGATGCCAAAAGGCAGGTGGGCAGGCCGCCCGCCTGTTTGGCACGGACCGGGTGTGCTTTTGGCCGGATGATCCTGTTGCGCTGATTGAGTATGGCGGGCTTTGGCGCGTTCAGTCGTGTTGCCGCGTGGCTGGCGTTGGGGGGACCACACCTGCGAGGTGGGGCCGAAGGATTTGTGCCCAATTGTCGGAATGGCGCGCGCCGGGCACGATCTTTACCGCGTCTCCGGGCAGCAGGCGACGGGTGCGTGACAGCATTGCAGGCGGCACCACCGTGTCGCGCGCGCCAAAGAGGTAGAGCGCCGGTGCGTCGAGATTGGCCAGATCGTGCAGGCGTTTTCCGGATGGGACCGTTGCGGACAATGGCGGCACGCCATGGTGGGCCGTCCACGCTGCGAGGTCGAGCGGCGCGGCAAGCGTGATCAGCCCGGCAGTATCGGCGCGCGCAAGGGCAAGGTCTGCTGCCAGCACGCCACCGCCCGAAAACCCGATCAGCACAATCTGGCGACCACTGGCGTAGAGGTCGATCAGGGTATTGTAGGCCGCGAGAACCGGTGCCGCGAAGCGATCTGTTGTCCAATAGCGGCTGTCGCAGGTCTCGTGGGCTGAGGGGGTCAGGTATTGGCAGGGCCGGGCCAGCCACAGGCGGGCGTCGTCGGCGGGCAAGACGGGAATGACCGTCGGGCCGATCGGTTTGCGCGGTGTCGGATCGCGGGGCGGTTGCCCATTGCGCCAGAGCGCGCCATCGCCTTCGATCACCACCCAGAGGCGGCGCGCGGAGCGTGCGCGCGACGGCGGATGATACCGGCCCCGGATCGCAAGGCCGGGGGCATCAAAGGCGACGGGCTGTCCTGTTGCGGTGCTTTCGGCGCGCATCAGGGCGGCTGGAGGCGGAGCCGTGCAACCCGCCACAAATGCCGCTGCCAGGGACAGCAGCAACCTGCGGCGGGACGGATGTCCGTTTTGGCGCTCCATGGCCTAGAACGCGATACGCAGGCTCAGGTTCACGCTGGTGTCGTCCTTGTTGTCGCGTCCAAAACTGTGGCTGATGGCGATGCCGCCTGACAGGTTCTGATTGTCACCTGTGCCGTAGATGTGCGTGCCAAGGGTGACGCGGAATTCGTCGCGGTCGTTGGTCGCACCGGGCGCCAAGGACCGGTCGAAATCCAGATCATAGATGTATTCGGCGCTCAGATAGGGCAACATCGGCGCAGAGTAATATCCGATGGTTCCGCCGATCCGCGCCTGAAGCAGGTCGGAACGACCCGCGGCGTTCACGGTGCCGTTGCTTTCGACAAAGCCGTCGCGGCGGGTGGAACTGCCGCTCAGGCCGACAACGCCGGAGATCAGCCAAGGACCTTGCCATTTGGAAGCCTTGAGGTTGGCGGCCCCGAACACCGAATGGCCCTTGTAGCTGCCGGTGACAGGAGCCCCGAAAACGGTGCGCATCTGTTTGGTGTCGGTATAGCCATAGCCAAGCGACACATCCGCCGCCAACCAATCGTTCAGTTTGAAATTGGCGTAGGTCGAGACATGGATCGCGTTGGTGTCCCGTGTGCCGGTCCCAAAGGCGGTATCGGCATTGTCGCGGCTGAGGGTGACGGACACGCCGAGGGTGGTTGTATCGCTGATCGGCCGGTCGGCGCCTGCGGTCAGGCTCCAGCTGTTGGATTTCTGCTGTTCGGGGGCAAAGCTGTTTTCGCTGTGGCGCGCGCTTGTGCTGCCCCAGAGGGACCATCCCTTGAGCAAGTCCGGATCGCCCCCGGCGATGCCTTGCGCCTGAGGTTGGCCATTGCCCGGCGCGCCGGGCAGGGACAGGGCGTTGGAGACGGGTGAGAAGCGATCAGAGATGACATTTGTCACAAAGATTGACGATTGCGCCTGCGCGGCATCCGACGCGGTCAGTTGGTCCTGATTGGTCTGGTCCAAGGGCGCGGCAGAAGCCACAGACGATACGCCAAGGGCGAGGACGGTCGCCAGACCGGGTATGTGGGACGACTTTATTACGACCATGGGTGTGGGCTCCTATTTATATTCTGGGTTTTGCATAGATTAGCACGTCCCAGAGGCGACAAACATAATCTGGATCAATTTCGGATGCCCGAGCCCGTGGTAAAATCCCAAGGACTCAGCGCGGTTTATCGCGCGCGTTTGGGCTGACGACCCGGCAGCCGTGTTGGCTTTCGGCGCGGCACCTGATTTTCAGAGGTATATCGACCATGGCTTACCCATTTGACAAAACGTTGCGGCGCAACCTGCTGAGTGGTTCTGCGCTTGGGCTCCTTCTGGGAAGCACGGCGTTCGCGTTTGACGATCACATGGGGATGCCACCGCCGGTTGTGAATGTGCCGCCGCCGCCGAGCGTTTTCGCGCCACCGACGCCACCCGCGCCGCCCACTGCGGTAAAGCCCAAGCCTTCGGCCACCAAACCCGCAGCGCCCAAACAGGCCACGGGCGCGGCCCCGGCCTCGCAACCGCCAGCAAGGCAGGCGGCCCCCAAGCCCGAAAGCCCGCAGCGCGTGGCCTTGCGCGGGTTGCAGCAGGCGTTGTCGGATGCCGGGTTTGATCCCGGCCCGGTGGACGGGTTGATCGGCAACCGCACGCGCGGGGCGATTGAGAGCTGGATCGACGGTCTGAATGCCGGGGATGAGAGGGCAGAGCGGGCGCGCACCGCTCTGGCGGCCAAGGATTACGCCGCGATCACCGATCTGCTGACAGCGCCGGAGCCGTCAGCACCGCAGGAACAATTCCAGCTTGCCGTTTCGGCAACCGGCGGTGGTGCTGCCGGGGGCGGCGCTGCAGGCAGTGGCGGTGCGTCCGGTGCAGGGGCGGGCAGTGCCGATGGCGGCTCTGACTGGATTTCGCGCCGCTCCCCGCCGCCTTTGTCGGTCGATCCCGAGGTGACGCGCATTCAAGGTGAACTGGAGGCAGATGCGCATTTCTTTGATCCCGAGAAGTTGGCCGAGGAAATGCAGGAGATCGCGGTTGCTGTGGACGAAGGTCCGGGACCGTCAGCCATCGTGGCGGAGTGGGAGGAAAACCTGTCTCAGGGCCGGGGCGGGTTCAACAGCTTCTTCAAGCGCAAGGAAGCGTTGGAATTGCAGCGCGAACGGATGATCCGCTCCCTTGGCTTTGATACCGAGAGGGCAAACTTGCAGAAAGCGATCTCGGACTACGGGCTTGCGCTGAGGCATGAAAGGGTGATTGCCGACCGCAGCTATGCCGAGGCCAACCGGAGAGTGACAAAATCGGTCAAGGCCAGCTATGACCTTCTTCAGGACCGCATTCAGGTTCAGTTGCCACAATCCATCGCCAGCCTCGCAGAAGCGATTTCCAAGGGATACAGCGAAAGCTGGATCAACCTGAAGCGGGGGAACGTGGAAGGCAACCAAAGACAGATTGCGGATCTGACGAACAAGCAGATTCCGCGCCAGAAATCCGTCGAATATTTCAATCAGCAACTTGGCCGGGTTTCGATTGATTATGGTGGAACGCCCTATTCCTTTGGCGGCGCGCCGCGCTTTAACGAAGACGGTGTTATGGTCAACCGCGACAGCGCGACCCTTCTTTTCAACATCTTGATTCACCGGCGCAATCTTGGGGTGATGCGGGAAAGCGTCGAGGCATGGAAAACCAAGGTGCGCGAGCTTCAGCAGGACATCGCATCGTTTCGCGCAAAGATGGCAGTCTCTGGTCAGGTTGATGAGGATCTGGCCGATTTGCAGGACGATCTGGGCGATTCCCTGCCCGATCCCGATCCGTCGCCCGATCCTGATCCGTCGCCTGATCCTGATCCGTCGCCCGATCCTGATCCGTCACCCGATCCTGATCCGTCGCCCGATCCTGATCCGTCGCCCGATCCCGATCCGTCACCTGATCCTGATCCTTCACCCGACCCTGATCCTTCACCCGATCCTGATCCGTCGCCCGATCCTGATCCGTCGCCCGATCCTGATCCGTCACCCGATCCCGATCCGTCGCCTGATCCTGATCCGTCGCCCGATCCTGATCCGTCACCTGATCCCGATCCGGGGCCGGGCGATCCCGACGTTGAAGCGGACGATTTCGATCCGAACCCCGACGACTATCTGGCCGAGGTTGACGACCCTGCCGCCGACGCCGCAGAGATCATCGCGCGTAAGCAAAACGAGATCGACCAAAACCTTCAAAACGCCGACCGCGCCCGGGCCGAGATGGAGTCGATCCGCAAACGCGATGACATCTCAGCCGAGGAAAAACAAAGGATCGTCGGGGACATCGCATCCCGGATCAAGGCGCTGGAAACCTTTGCGCGCAATGAACAGGCAACACTGGAAGCGTTGGGTGGCACCTATGATGGCACCACGCGCGAGGATCTGTCCGGCTTTGATCCCTATGCGTTGAACGATACCGACAAGGAACTGGCGCGTATCGCGGAACGTCAGAAGGCGACGGACCGGCTGTTTGATGAAATCAGGCTGGCGCGGAAGACCATCCGCGACACCACGGATGGGCTTGATGCGGCAACCCTGCATGATCGGGTGAGCGACTTGTCCGAGCGGATGGCCGATAACGCAGAGGACATCAACGCATTGGCAGATGACCTGCATCAGTATGCGGTGGACATTCGCGTGACCCGCGAGCAGGGCGAGTTGGAGTATATGGCGGCGATGGCCGAGAGCGCCGTGGTCGATGCCGAAGAAAACCTTGTCTATGTGCGCAGCGTTCTGGACACCTCGAAAAACGCCAACATGCTCTTGCTGTTTGGCGCGTCGGGCGGGGCGGCGCTGGGCCTTGGGGGGCTGACCGCTGCCGAGGCGGCGGCGGCGCAGGCGGTGATGGCCGGATTTGACGGGACCACCGGCGCGATCGAAGGCTATAACGACAAGGATATCGTGTTTGCGCTGATGAAAGGCGGAACGGAGGCCGCCAAATATTATGCGCCGATCAACACGCTCAAGGCGGTTTCGGACAAGAACAGCACCAAAACAAGCATCGCGCTGGGCGTTTTGTCGGATGCGGCGATCCTGTTCAACATCAACAAGACCCTGAAGGTCAATGCGGACAAGGCCGCCGCCGCGCAGGCTGCGATCACGCGGCAGGTTCTGACCCCCGCCGAACAGTCGGTGGCCCGAGCGGCAAAACAGGCGGCGGACAAGGCCGACGATCTGATCGTCAGCTATCAAAAGGCCAAGTGGAATGTGCAAAAAGCGCGGGCAAGCGGCATCGTTGACACTGCCGCTGAAGAGACATTGCAAAAGGTCGTCACGGCGATTGACCGAAGCGATGGGGCAAAGTTTGCTCTCAGGGCGCGCGATCCCAAACTTCAGTATCAATTCGTGAAGGACCAGACCGAATTCATCAAGACCCCGGTCAAGGCCGCGTTCGAACAGAACATGCGCGCCAAAGGCTGGAGCGAGAAGGCCATCGAGATGGCACGAACCAATCAGGATCCGGCCACAGTGACCTCTGCCGCCGACAAGGCCGCGTTCCAGCAGGCGTTTACCCGCAACGGCAAAGCGGGCACGCTGCCACAATGGGAAATCGACGCGCGCGCCGCGATGGATCAGGCCTATCTCGACAAACTGGGGTATTCGGCGTTCGAATCCCGGGTGCCCGTGGTCAACCCGGTGGCCCAGCAAACCGGGATCGACGTGGCCGGTGTGGTTGGTGCGGTTGGCGGTCTGAGTTGGTCCGGTGCCGACCCGCAACCGGCTGCGACGCAGGTCAGCAGCGGCGTCAAGGCGGCCTCTGCCATGGGCCTGGACGGCGGTGGCCAAAACACCCTGTCCGGTGACGCGCTGGAACGGGCCGCGCTGCAAACAAGGGTGTCGGCGCACAGATTGCTTGGCGATCTGGTCACAAGGGTGCAAGGCGCGGACATCAACATCGCGCCGCCGGTCAAGGTGCAAAAGCAACTGCGCATCCTCGATGGGTTGTCCCGTGGCCTCTATGATCCCGCGGTGGCCAACAGACTGCTGATCCAGCAATCTGGGGCCAGTCTTGCGCAGACGATGGAAACGCTGGGCGCAGACATGGAGGCGCTGTTCAACCCCAGATGAACGCGGGGCAATCGGCCCGGTGTGCTTCTGCCCGATGTGCCCAGCGGTTTGCAAACCCAATCGTTTTCAGCGTCAGGCTGAGGTGTTCTGCTGCCGGGCTGTTTTCCAACAATTCCCGAAGATCAACTGGTGGCAGAAGGGTCGTTGGGAAAAAGAACGGTGACATTCAGGCCGGGGTGATTGTCTGAAAGGGTCACTTTGGCACTGTGCAGATCGGCAATCGCTTTGACCAAGCTGAAGCCAAGACCGTTGCCCGATGTCGTGCGGCTCTTTTCCACCCGGTAGAAGCGCCGGAAGACTTTTTCACGGTCTTTTTCAGGAATACCCGGCCCATTGTCGGAGACTGTAAAGGCGGTGTGGTCTGACAACGACAAAAGGGACACTTCGATATGTGCCATTGCGGGGCAGTGGCGCAATGCGTTCTCAACCACATTGGCCACCATCTGGGTGATGAGTTGTTGATCGCCCAAGACGGTCTGGGGTGACGCACCGCTTGTGAATACGAGCGTCTGGTTATTTTCTTCTGCAACCGCGCTGTAGGCATCCTCAATTCGGGACAGAACCGCTGTAAGGTCAACTTCGCGAAAGCTTTCCCGCTGCGCACCTGCCTCAATCTGCGAAATCCGCAAGATTGCATGAAACGTCTCGATCAGATCATCGGCGGCCTCGATGGCTTGATAAAGCTGGGCGTTCAGGTGATCAGAGAGTTCCCCGGACTGGCTGACGGCTTCGAGCCTTTGTCGCAGGCGTTGCATTGGTGTGCGCAGGTCATGCGCGATATCTGCCGTGATCTGGTTCTGGCTTTCCACCATTTTTTCAAGATGGCTTATGGTGTTGTTTATTTCACGCGACAAACGCGCCAAGTCATCCACACCGCCGTCGTGCAAAGGCACTCGTGCCTCAAGATCCCCCTTCGCAACGCTTTGGAGCGTTCCTGACACTTGCCTCAAGCGTGTTTCCGTGCGGCGGCCTACGGCAATACCAACGCCCGACCCAACCAAGATCACAAACGCGAAACCGACAATCAATCCACCGCTAAATCCTTCCAGAAGTTCCTGTAGGAAGTAGGTGCTTGTCCCGAGAACCAGAGTGTTTTCGCCAAGGTCAATATCCCGCAGAATATAGCCGAAGGCTTCGCCCTCACTGAACTCCGAGAAGTCTATGGCGGAGGCGTCCACGTAGTCAGCCTTGGCTGTTCGTTCAATGGCGTCCACGTTTCCCAAGATGCGCTGGCCGTTGGCATCAAGCAGCATGTAAATCCGGTGGTTTTCGAAATTCAACGCGCTGTATTTTGTCAACCCTTCAATCACGCCATCAAGATCCCGATCCTCATAGATTGCGAGGAACGCGGCCTCCTCGCTGATGAGCTGTTCCCTGATCCAGCTTGTCGTTTCAAGATCGGCGAGTTTGTAGGTCCCTGCGAAAATCAATGCAGTCACAAAGCCCCCGAGAGGGGGCAACCGCCGATGAGATTGGCCAAACCCTTGCCGCGTTGCTGGAATGGATCGTGAAGGCGCGTCTTGCCGATTTGCTGGACGCGGGCCTTACTCATGCCGATGTGTTCAAGCTAGTGCGGGTGGCCGATGACTACCGCAAGGGGGAGTTTGGTCCCGACACACTGGCCACGATCCACGATCTTGCCCCCAAGCTGGACGCGGTAAAGATCGTCAAATGAGACCGCACGCCGATGCAAAACGCTTTCCAAAGGCGGTCAACTGGACCTCCAGGTTTAACTGAGGGCCGAAACCGTGTTGTGAGAAAAGGCGTTCTGGCGGCGAAGCTTGTCGTTTCGACACTTCCTCCATTTCGCGAAGCGTTTCATGAAATTCACCAAGGGCGTTAGCCAAATCTCTTTCATCGCGAATGGTTGGTCCAAACGCTGAAAGACGCCCAAAACGATGGACAGGCGTTCTTTCAATAACGCCTTGCCGCATAAGGTTCTCAGACCAACCGGGCGCAGCTTGCTCAGAAAGGCTGTATTCCTCTGCCTTCTGACGAATTTTCGAGACAGCCGATTTTCGCAAAGCGGCGTTTTCTTTTTGGGCGCTCTCAGCCTGCGCTTTTTCCTCGTCTGTGATGTTCTTAAAGTCTCGTGGAGAAAACCTGATCGCGTTGGCCTGCAACTCGTTTTCGGTTCTTTGGATAAAGGACAGTAGGTCTATAATCTTTGCATCAAGTGGCGAAAGACTGTCTAGAACACTGATAAAGGGTCGTTCGGCCACGGTCTCTGAGTTGGGTTCAAGTGCTTTGGCAAAGAGACCTGCCCACATGTCTCGAACGTTCTGATCATCTGCCAATGACATTCCGTTCATTAGGAGGTGAAGCTCTTCTTCTTTCGGCGGGGTAATGTCTTTCATGTCCACCCCGTCCGCGTCCAAACGCTTGCGAACTTCTTCCATCCCCAGCTTCGCATTAAGCTCGCGCTTTCTTCTTACCCGGTCTCCAAGAATACCAATCCCATCGGCAACCAAGTCGCCAACGGCTTCAGAAGGCCGTTTGAGCAAACCACGGATCACGTCGCCAAGTGCGGCGTCAATCTCTTTGCCAACACTTACATCGACTGAGGTTTTCGGCCCATCGCCGCCGTCACTTGTCATCGCTGCCTCAAAATCACTGAATTTCTTGTCGATAAACCTAAGCGAATAGGGCCATGGAAGCTAGTTGCCTGCTTACTATGTGCTTACTAACGCCAAAACCTCCCTATGACACCTCTCTGAGGTATCGCGCAAATCTCTGATTTACTTGGGAATTTTGGCTCCGGCGGTAGGGATCGAACCTACGACCAATTGATTAACAGTCAACTGCTCTACCGCTGAGCTACGCCGGAACATGGGGGCGATATAGCGAATGGTGCGGGAGGCGTCCAGAGGTCCTTTGCGAAAAATTCAAAAAATTTCACTGCGGCTTTCAGGTGCGGGAAAACGGTGCGGCGATGCCCGGTTCCGTCGTGCAGGTTACGCGGGATTTTCCATGTAAATCAATAAGGTGGGCAAAGACGTTTCGTTCCGCTGCAGGCAGAAGGGCGGCAGGTGTTTCGGTATAGATGCGCGCGGCGAGATCGCCTGCGGTGGCCGGGCCTTCCGCCAGAGCGGCCAGAACCTGTGCTTCACGGTCGCGTCTGTGGGCCATGAGCCAGTCGAGCCGCGCGTTGGGGGCGGCGATACTTGGCCCGTGGCCGGGATAGAAGACCCGCCAGTCCCGCGCGTTCAGTTTCTCGCATGAGGCCATGAAATCGGTGAGGTCTCCGTCAGGCGGAGACACCAGCGACGTGGCCCAGCCCATCACGTGATCGGCGGTCAGACAGGCGTCACCCCAGCCGAGGGCAATGTGATTGCCGATGTGGCCCGGCGTGTGGATAACCTCAAGCGACCAGCCGTCCCCGGTGATCGTGTCGCCGCAGGCCACTTCGGTGTCGGGGCGAAACGACAGGTCCACGCCTTCGCCACCACCGGCAAGTCCCGACGCGGCCAGAGCCTGCATAACGGGGCTGCGCCCGGCGTGGGGGCCGCCAAAGGCGAGAATCGGTGCGCCGGTCACATCGGCCAACGGGCGGGCCAGCGGCGAGTGATCCACATGGGTATGGGTCACGATGATATGGGTGATCTTCTGATCTGGGCCCACGGCGTTCAGGATGGCGCGCAGATGTGTTTCGTCCTGTGGGCCGGGATCAATCACCGCAAGGCCGCGCGTGCCCAGAACATAGGTGTTTGTGCCGGTAAACGTCATGGGCGACGGGTTTGGTGCCAGGATACAGCGCAGGCCGGGTTCCAGTTCCAGCGCCATGCCGGGAGTGCGGGGATCGTCTGGAAATTGGGTCATGGTGGGTCCTTGGGCTCAGCTGCGAAAAAATAAATTGGGTGCCATCGCGCGGAATGGCGATTGGATGTTCCTGCACCTTGGCATAGCTTTAGCGCATGTCGTTCAATTGGCTCAAACAGTATATGCCGCGCGGGCTCTATGGTCGGGCCGCGCTGATTCTGATCTTGCCGGTTGTGATGTTGCAGTTGGTGGTTTCGGTGGTGTTCATCCAGCGCCATTTCGAAGATGTGACCACTCAGATGACGCGCACAGTGGAACGGGAATTGGCGCTGACGCTGGACCTGGCCGACGGTGCCCAAGATCGCGCGGCGGCGCTTGGCGCGATGCGACCGGTGGCAGAGCCGCTGGAGCTGAGCACGCGGTTTGTCGATCCAGAGGCGATCCCGTCGCGTGACGTGATCCGTTGGTATGATTTTTCCGGCCGTGTGATGATCCGGGTGCTGCGGTCGTCGCTGCCGCAAACGGGCACGATTCTGTTGCCGGACAATCGCAATGTGGTGGTGTTTGCCCAGACGCGCCACGGCTGGCTTGAGATCGGCTTTGACCGCTTTCGGGTTTCCGCCCGCAATCCGCACCAGCTCTTGGTGAACATGGTGTTCTTTGGTGGGCTGATGACGGTGATCGCGTTTTTCTATCTGCGCAATCAGTTGCGCCCGATCACCCGGCTGGCCAATGCCGCGCAGGCCTTCGGGCGCGGCCGCAGCGTGCCGTATCACCCCTCCGGTGCCGCCGAAGTGCGGGTGGCGGGACATGCGTTTCTTGATATGCGCGCGCGCATCGAACGCCAGATCGAACAGCGTACGCTGATGTTGTCCGGTGTCAGCCACGATTTGCGCACGCCGCTGACCCGGCTCAAGCTGGGGCTGTCGCTGGTTGACGAAGACGACGCGCGCCCGATGCTCAAGGACGTGGCCGAGATGGAGCGGCTGGTGGAGGAGTTTCTCAACTTTGCCAAAGGGGCGGCCGAGGGCGAACCCACGCCGACCGATCCGGTTGCTCTGGTCGAACAGCTGGTTGCCGATGCGGACCGGGCGGGCACGCCGGTCACGCTGGCCGAAGTGTCCGGCGCGGGCGAGGTGGCACTGCGCGCGGGGGCGATCCGGCGGGCGCTGGATAATCTGGTGAACAACGCGGTGCGCTATGGCACGCGGGCCGAGATTTCGGTTCAGATATCCGATCGGACGCTGCGCCTGCGGGTCGAAGACGACGGTCCCGGCATTCCCGCCGATCAACGCGCCGAGGCGGTCAAACCCTTTTCCCGCCTCGATCCGGCCCGCAATCAGAATCAGGGCACTGGGGTGGGGCTTGGCCTTGCCATTGCCGCGGACATCGCGCGCGCCCATGGGGGCGTTCTGCGTCTGGGCCAAAGCGAAGATCTGGGTGGGCTGAGGGCGGATATCGTCATATCGCGCTAGGTTCGGGATGACAGGGGGAACCGAAAGGGCGGTTGGTAGGCCCGGCAGGACTTGAACCCGCAACCAAAGCGTTATGAGCGCTCTGCTCTAACCAATTGAGCTACAGGCCCGCCGTGCATTGGGTTAGCATGATGGACAGCAGCGTCAAGCCTCTGTGAGGGGGCAAACTGCAAAACCGCCGCTCTTCTTCTGGCCCGAAATACTCCCGCCGGAGGCTCCGCTGCCCGACAGGGCGCGCAGGGGTCATTCCGGTGCGGACCACCAGACATCGGGCATCCATCCGATACGGTCGCCGTAGACGGGGATATAGTCGGGGTGACGCAACCGGGCATCATGGGCGATGCGGGCCTTGTCATATTGCCAGATCGGAATCACGTAACGCCCCGCCATCAATGCCCGGTCCATCGCGCGCACGGCGGCGCGGAATTCGGCCGGGTCCCGGGCGTTCAGCATATGATCAATCATCGCATCCACAGCCGGGTTGCGCGCGCCCATCAGGTTGCGGGTGCCTTCGGCATCGGCCCGCGCGCTGCCCCAATAGAGCCGCTGTTCATTGCCGGGCGAGAGCGACAGATCCCGGCGGAAATCGGTCATGTCGAAATCCAGCGTCTGCACCCGCGCGTTATACTGAGCGTTATCCACCCGCGACACGGTTGCGGTGACCCCCAGCCGTTTTAGCGCGCCGGAAAATATATCCACCGCCGATTGCAGGTCACCCGCGCCCTGACGCAACAGGATATCGAACTGTAACGGCCGGCCCGCCTCGTTCACGCGCACGCCCTCCGATACGGTCCATCCGGCCTCGGTCAGCAACGCTGCCGCGCGGCGCAGGTTCTTGCGGTTGCGCGCACTGCCATCACCTTGGGGGAGGGCATAGCCATCCAGCGCGCCGGGCAGCAGTGCCGCCGTGAACGGGACCAGCAGATCGCGGACCCGGCCCGTGGCTGGGCCATCCTGCATGGCCAGTTCGGAACCCGAGAAATAGGAGGTGATACGCGGTTGCGCACCGCCGGTCAGGGTTTCGTTGATATAGTCGAAATTGAACGCCAGAAGCATTGCCTCGCGCACGCGCCAATCGTCGAAGGGCGGGCGGCGTGTGTTCATCACGAAGCCGGTCATGCCAGATGGTTTGCGGTGTGGAATCTCGGATTTGACCATATCCCCGCGTGTGATCGCGGGAAAATCATAGGCGGTCTTCCACTTTTCGGCGTTGAATTCACGCACGGCGGTCAGCTCGCCCGCCTTGAAGGCTTCGAACAGGACGGTGTCATCGCCGAAAAATTCGATCCGCATCGTATCGAGGTTGTAATGCCCGGCCACCAGCGGCAGGTCGTTGGCCCAATAATCGCGGTTACGCGAAAACGCGACAAAGCGCCCGGGCTCAAAATCGGTCACCACGTAAGGACCGGTGCCGATGGGGACGGGCGTGAGGCCGGATTGATCAAAGGGGGTATCCGTCCACTGGGATTTCTTGAGGATCGGACGCATCCCCGCGATCAGGGCCAATTCGCGGTCATTGCCGGAAAAGTCGATGCGCAGGCTGCGCGGTCCGGTCTGCTTGATCGACGTGATCCGGCCCGCCAACCCGCGATAGCGCAGGTGCCCCTTGGTGGCCAATGTCTCGTAGGACCAGATCACATCGTCCACGGTAACCGGGCTGCCGTCCGAGAATCGGGCCTCCTCGCGCAGGGTGAATTCCACCCATGATCGGTCCTCCGGTAGGGTAACCGATTCGGCCAAAAGTCCATAAAGCGTGAAAGGTTCGTCCCACGATCGGCCCATCAGGCTTTCGTAGGACCAAAAGCGCATCTGCCACGGTGGGGTGCCCTTGGGGACAAACGGATTGAGCGAATCGAACCCGCCGGTGTTGCCGAATACAACCCGCCCGCCTTGGGGGGCGTCGGGGTCGGCGTAGGGCAGGGACACAAAATCCGGTGGCAAGGCCGGATCACCATACATAGCTATGCCATGTTGTGGCTGCGGCACCGATTCTGTCGCGGTTGCAAAGGTTGGAAAAATCAAGCTCAGCGCTGCGATGATTGCGCGCATCTTATGGAAATAATCTGGTCCCAATTTTGCAACAATCCTGCTCTTGCCTTGTTTTCTTGACACAAAGGCTACCCATGGATTCACGTCTTTTCAAACTTTTAGCTTGGATGCCAGCGCGGAATTGCTTATAAAGAGGGCACTGCTCGATAGGTTTCTTGCCTGTATGAAACCTGCCTCAATAACTTAACGCCAGCTTCGTGCTGGCGTTTTTTTTTGATCCGATGCGAGCGGGTTAGGCGGGGCGGGACCGGTGGCACAAGCCGCGATTCCGCCGCCTGGTCCTGGGGGTCAAGTCCCGTGCCACACCCGGCCAAGCGCGGCCATCCAGTTTTCAAAGGCGATCTTTTCAATGCGGGTGCTGGAATAGCCATGCGTCTCCATCGCGGCCACCAGAAGTGGCAGTCCGGCGGCATCCGCGATGTCGGCTGGCACCACGGCCCCGTCGAAATCAGACCCCAGTGCCACGTGATCTTCGCCCATCAAGGCGATCATATGGTCGAGATGCGCCAGCATCACCGACAGCGGCGTATCCGCAACCATGCGCCCATCCGGGCGCAACATTGCGGTGGCAAAGTTCAATCCGACGATCCCGCCGCTGTCGGCAATGGCGCGGAGCTGTCTATCGGTCAGGTTGCGTGAGTGCGGGCACAGGGCGTGGGCATTGGAATGGGTCGCGACCAGAGGCACACCCATATCTGCCACATCCCAGAAACCCGCCTCGGTCATGTGCGACAGGTCAACGAGAATACCCAGTTCGGCGCAGCGGCTGACAAGGGCACGTCCGGCTTCGGTCAGGCCGCCGCCGGTATCAGGGCCGGACGGAAAGCGGAACGGCACCCCGTCGCAGAACCGGGTCGGACGCGACCAGACCGGCCCCAGAGAGCGCAGGCCCGCACGCCACAGGACATCCAGTTCGGCAAGTCCCGCGCCGATGGCCTCGGCCCCCTCAAGATGCAGGATTGCCGCCGGCACGCCCATATCTCGCGCGCGCCGGATCGCGGGTACGCTGGTGCAAATCATCAACTGGCCAGCGTGGTCCAGTCGCGACAGGATTGACGCCTGTTCCATTACCACGCGCAGGGCATAATCCTGTGCAAGTTCATATGGAAGTGGCAGATCGTAAGATGCGCGTTGCATTTTTTCCATTATGTCGCCGATCTCTACAGGTGACGGCACCCAAATTGCGCAAAACCCGCCCACCATGCCGCCGCGCGCCATGCGTGGCGCATCCAGATGGCCCTCCGCACCGCGCCCGTCGCGAAACAGCGCGACCGGATCGGCATCCCGCGCCATCCACAGCCGTGTGAGTAGATCGTTGTGCCCGTCAAAGATCGCCGTTGTCATGCTGTGCCCCTTTTATTGCTGCGCGGCTATTGGCGTGGCGTGTCCTGCCCCGGTGCATATACTGGCCTGCCAGCCGGGTTTTGCCTAGGGCGCAGAATGGCGTTTTCTTTGCAGGTGCAGCATGGCACTGTGGTGTGAACCGAATTCTAGGCTTTGTTAAAGGGAAACCTGATATGTCGAACAGCACGATGCTCAAGGGAAAAACCGCCGTTATCACCGGATCGAACTCGGGCATTGGCCTTGGGGTGGCATGGGAACTGGCGCGCGCGGGGGCCGATGTGGTTCTCAATTCCTTTACCGACCGGGA
This sequence comes from Alphaproteobacteria bacterium, assembly GCA_030425395.1. Classification (GTDB taxonomy): domain Bacteria; phylum Pseudomonadota; class Alphaproteobacteria; order Rhodobacterales; family Rhodobacteraceae; genus JAUIAS01. The sequence goes on along the minus strand of JAUIAS010000005.1, from coordinate 81,812 downwards.
CGAAGACCACGCCATCGCCACCCGCATCGCCGAAGAAACCGGCGTGAGCGCGCGCTATATCCAGGCGGATATGTCTAAAGGCGATGACTGTCGCGCCCTGATCGAAAAGGCCGGAGCCTGCGATATTCTGGTCAACAATGCCGGCATTCAGCATGTTGCCCCGATCGACGAATTCCCGGTCGAAAAATGGGATGCGATCATCGCGATCAACATGAACTCGGCCTTTCACACAACCGCTGTCGCGCTGCCGATGATGCGCAAGGCAGGATGGGGACGCGTGGTCAACATCGCATCGGCACACGGTTTGACCGCATCGCCCTTCAAGGCGGCCTATATCGCGGCCAAGCACGGCGTGGTGGGCATGACCAAGACCGTGGCACTTGAAACGGCCCGCGAACACATCACCGCGAATGCGATCTGTCCAGGTTACGTGCTGACGCCGCTGGTCGAGGCGCAAATCCCCGACACGGCCCGCAAATATGACATGAGCGAGGAAGAGGTGACGCAAAAGGTGATCCTAGAGCGTCAGCCGTCCAAGGAATTTGCCACCGTGGAACAGATTGGCGGCACGACGGTGTTCCTGTGTTCAGATGCGGCCGCTCAGATCACCGGCACGACGATCAGCGTTGACGGTGGCTGGACGGCGCTTTGACGCGATGCGGTTCAGGTAAAAGGTGGCGAGGGGCTCTGCCCCCCGCACCCCGGACGGGGTGTATATAATTGGCGGCGGGGGGCTCTGCTCCTCCCACCCCGGACGGGGTGTATATAATTGGCGGCGGGGGGCTCTGCCCCCCGCACCCCCCGGGATATTTCTAGCAAGAGAAAAAGGGGGGCGGGATTTCTTGGGTTTGGTGTTGGGTGAAAAGGATTTGGCAGCGTGGGTGAGGTAAAGCGGATCAGTCTGGGTTTGCAGGGGGGCGGTGCGCATGGAGCGTTTACCTGGGGGGCGCTGGACCGGTTGTTGCGCGAAGAGCGGATCGAGATCGCCGCCATGTCGGGCACGTCCGCAGGGGCGTTGAACGGGGCGGCTGTAAAGTCGGGAATGATCCGCGGAGGCCGAGCGGGCGCGCGGGCGGCCCTGGATGACCTTTGGCGGCGGGTTGGTGCGATTGGCGATTTGCGGCTTGGGGCGTGGCTGCAACAGGTCGATCTGGGGCAAGTCAGCCGGGCACTGACCCTGTCGCCGCCCTTTGCGATGGCGGATGCCCTGTCGCGAATGGTGTCGCCCTATGCCTATGGCCCGTTCTATCGCAACCCATTGCGCGGGATCGTGGAGGCGTTCGATTTTGACGAGGTCTGTGCCAGCGAAGGACCGCGTCTGTGCGTGGGGGCGACCCGCGTCAGCACTGGCAAGATCCGCGTGTTCGAGGGGCAGGAGATCACCACCGATGCGATCCTTGCCTCGGCCTGTTTGCCCACGATGTTTCAGGCGGTCGAGATCCCGGATCCCGACACCGGAGAAACCGATGCCTATTGGGATGGCGGTTACAGTGGCAATCCGGCGTTGTTTCCTTTGTTCACGGCGCAAATGCCCGGCGACATCGTGATCATCAATATCAACCCGCTGGAGCGGGCCGAGACGCCGCGCACCCCGCATCAAATCCAGAACCGCATCAACGAGATCAGTTTCAACTCGTCTCTGCTGCGTGAATTGCGCGCCATCGCCTTTGTGCAGCGTCTGCTGGATCGGGGCACGGTGGGCGAAGACGAGATGAAGCGTCTGCGCATTCACATGATTGCCGATGATGTGCTAATGAACGATCTGTCCGTGGCGACCAAACTGGTGCCCACGCCGCTGGTTCTGGCGCGGTTGAAATCCGCAGGTGAGGCGGCGGCAGAGGTCTTTCTGGCCCGGCACTTTGACGATATCGGAACACGCGGCAGCGTGGATTTGCGTGCGATGCTTGATTAGGCCGAATTCGGTGAAAGGATCAGCCGGGGCCCGCGTTACTGCGCGGCCATGGCCTCTACCGCCTGTTTTGCTTCTTGGCCGTCGGGATAGACAAGCCCGGCGGAAATCACCAGCTTGGCGGATTCCTCGATGGTCATGTCCAGTTCGACCACGTCACGCTTTGGCACGAAGAGAAGAAAGCCGGATGTCGGGTTTGGCGTGGTGGGCAGGAAGATGGACACAAGCCCATCGTCCATCGGAATGCGTTCGGCGATTTCTCCCTTGGCCTGGGTCGAGATAAAGCCGATGGCCCAGATCCCCTTGCGCGGGTATTCGATCAGGCATGCCTTCTCGAACGTGCGTTCGGATTGGGCGAACACGGTTTCAGCGATCTGCTTGATCCCGGAATAGATCGACCGCACCACCGGGGTGCGTGCCACGACGCTTTCGGCCCATCGCAGCAGGGACCGGCCGATCAGCCCCTTGGCGACCCAGCCGACAACAACGGTGAACACCAAAAAGAATATCACGCCAACGCCGCGCAGGTTGATCCCGATATATTGTTCGGGATTGAACCGGGTCGGCACCAGCGGCAGCACAAAACCGTCCACCCATCCCATCAGCGTCCACAACAGCCAGATGGTCAGACCGATCGGCATGATTACGATCAGACCGGTCAGGAACGCGCCGCGCAGCCGGCTAATCAGGCCGGGTCTGCGTGCAGGGGTGATCGGGTCCGCGTCGAAGGGTGTGGTCATGATCCGTGCGTCTTGTCCATGAACTGAAGTTAGGTTGCCGCAGCGATAACTACAATGGTCCGGGTGCGATTCTCATGCGTCATGTTGGCGATCTGCCCAAGGCTTGGGCAACTTCGGCGGCAAGGCGCGCATTGTTGCGAACCAGCGCGATATTCGTGACGAGGGACCGGCCTTGCGTGGCCTCAAAAATTCGCTGCAAAAGGAACGGGGTCACCGCTTTGCCGGTGATATTCTGTGCCTGCGCGGCCTCAAGGGCATCTTCGATCACCGGCACCAGATCCTCGCGGGGGATTTCATCGGCCGCGGGCACCGGGTTGGCGATCAGGTGGCCTCCCGTCAGCCCCAAGGCGGTGCGCATACGCACCGCATCGGCGATTTGTTGTGCGGTATCCATCCGAAGCGGTGCCGCCAATCCTGACTGGCGCGACCAGAAGGCGGGCAGATCGTCCTGACCGACCGCGATCACCGGCACACCGAGCGTTTCCAGCACCTCAAGCGTCTTGGGAAGGTCCAGAATCGCCTTTGCTCCGGCGGCAACCACGGTGACCGGGGTGCGGGCCAGTTCATGAAGGTCGGCGGAGATGTCAAAGCTGGTCTCGGCCCCGCGATGCACGCCGCCGATGCCGCCGGTGGCAAAGACCGCGATCCCCGCGTGATGGGCGGCGATCATCGTGGCCGCGACGGTGGTTGCCCCGGTGCCGCCCCGCGCGATGCAGGCGGCCAGATCGGCACGCGACAGCTTGGCCACGTCCTTGGACAGCGCCAGCGCATCAAGCTCTTCACTGGTCAGGCCTATGTGCAACCGACCGTTCAGCACTGCAATTGTCGCGGGAACCGCGCCTGCGTCGCGAATGTCGTCTTCGACGAGGCGGGCGGTATCGCGGTTCTGCGGCCATGGCATGCCGTGGGTTATGATAGTGCTTTCAAGGGCAACGACGGGGTGGTTGGCGGCGCGCGCGGCGGCCACTTCGGGCGAGACGGTCAAGGGGATCACAGCGGGGTTTCTCCTGAAACATAGCGGGCGGCGGCCTCAAGGGCGCGGGGCAGGGCGGCGGCGGGATCTGCCCCCGCGCGTTCCGCGGCGATGTGGGCGGCCATGAACGTATCGCCAGCACCGGTCACGCGGGTGACCAGAACCTGCGGCGGACGCGCGGTCAGCGTTTCGGCACCTGCGCGGGCCTCGGCAGCGTCATTGCCGCCGTTGGTAACCAGAACCCGTGCCGCGCCCCGCGCCACGAGGCCCTGCGCAGCGGTGGTGCTGTCGGGGAACTGATCGGCGCAGAGGATGCCTGCTTCTTCAAGGTTGACATAAAGCGTGCCGCGATTGTGTGCGATGAATGGGTTGAGCCGTTCCGCCTTGCCCGGAGAGGCAGGGGCCACGCGCAGGTCGGCTTGGGCGAACATGTCATCCCGCGCAATGCGTTCCAGCAGCGGTCGGGTCAGGTTGCCATCAAGCGCAACCGGTCCCCGCCACGGAGCAGTGGCCGTGCCAAGCCGCCCATCGGCCAGAGGGCGCAGGATCTTGTCGCCTGCGGCTTCGAGGGAATGGGCGTCGGCGATCGCGGCGATCAGGCCATTGGCGCCTTCGATGGCCATATAGCGGTCCGTGGGCAGATCGTCCGAACGATAGACATATTCGGTCTCAAGCCCCAGATCTTCGGCAGCGGCGATCAGTTCGTGACCTTCGGCATCACGGCCAACGGCGCTGAGCAGTGCGGGACGCAATCCGAAGCGCGCCAGCGTCATCGCGATATTCAGCGCCACGCCGCCGGGCAGACGGCTGATGCGGCCCGGCACGTCCGACCCCTGCCGCATCACCGAGGCAGAGCGCCCGATGATGTCCCAAAGGACCGAGCCGATGCACAGGATATCGGGATGTCTGATCATCGGTCCGTTGTGGCCTGAGAGGCGCGTCTGCGCAAGCACGAAGCCCGTGCTAAGGCGCGTCAGGCGCGCGAAAGGTCAACCCGGCCCAGAGTGTCTCCCAGACCGGCTTGCCTCCGTCCGGGGCCGGACGCAGGACCACCGCATCAAGCAGGTATTCAGCCCCGTGCCGCAAAGGGATCAGAGCCTGCCCGCGCGCGTCCGTGCGGGTGGTGGAGATCGTAACGGTGTCATCGCGAAGGCGTTCAAAAATCTCGATCTGCGCATCGGCGCGTGGTGCGCCCTGATAGAGCAGCAGCACGGGCAGGCTGCCTGCCGATCCGGTCCCATCGCCGGGCGCAAGGGAATCGGTATAAGGGTTGGCAAGAGCCACGAATTCCGTTGCCAGCCCCAGCGCGCGATCCTGACCCGCGCCAGTCCCCACCGCAACCAGCGCCTTGACATGGCGGGTGTAGCTTTCGGTAAACCCGTCCATCGGCAGGCCACGGGCCTCGTGGCGGGCACGGATGTCGGGAAATCCCTTGTGATCGGCAAAAGCCGCGAATTTTTCCCATGTCTTGTAGGAAACGGTGCTGGAGGTGGTTTCATGGGCGATGACCAACAGCCCGTCTTCGGGGCTGGTCCATGCAAAGGCAGGGTTGTCTCCGGACCGCGCGCCCGCGTCCGCACGCTCATCTCCAAGGACACGGTCAAACAGCGTGCTGCGCCGGTCAAAAAAGGGCAGGCCCACGCCTTTGAAGTTCTCGCCATTGCGGAACCGGGCGCGGATTTCTTCTTGCACAGCGACCTGATAATGCTCAGGTTCTATCCAGAATTCATGCGCTGATACGGTGACGGCGTTCACGCTTAGGGCCACCAGCGCAGCAATCGACAGGCGTGACCACATGGCAAAATTCCTCTCTTTCATAACTGTGCTAAAGCTGACCGTCGGGATGATGTTGTCAACCCTTGTGCTGGCACAGGATGCGCGGGCGCATGAAGTGGGGGCCACCATCGCGGATTTCGCGATTAAAGAGGGCCGCATTGCCTTTGAGATGCGCATGAACGTCGAGGCATTCATTGCCGGTGTCGATCTGGACAGTGTTGTGGACACCAACGATTCCGACCGGTCTGATCGTTACGATGCGCTGCGCGCGCTGACACCGCAGGCGTTTTCACCGCAGGTCTCCGAATGGGCCGATGGCTGGCTGGGTGTCGGGCTGACCGATCAGCCGGGCGATGGCCCGGACGAAGGGATGGGCATCGCCGTGAATGGCACAATGGTGCCGGTGCGGTTGGATGAGGTTCTGATTGAACCGGTGGGCGATGCGACGCTGCCGCGCGAAACCGCGTTGAAATTCTCGGTCGCCTTGCCCGACGCGGCGCGGGTGATCGAGGTGATGTGGCCAAAGGGGGCCGGGGCGCTGGTGCTGCGCCAGTTTGGCGTGGAGGATCCCTTTACCGGTTATATCGAAGGGGGCCAGAGCAGTGGCGCGGTCAGCCTGTCGGGGGGGAACACCCAGACCGCAACCGAGGCGTTTCTGGCCTATGTGCCGGTGGGGTTTGACCATATCCTGCCAAAGGGGCTGGATCACATTCTGTTTGTGTTGGGGTTGTTCTTCTTCTCGACCCGGATGCGGGCGCTGATTTGGCAGGTGAGCGCCTTTACCGTCGCTCATACCGTGACGCTGGCCTTGGCCGCATTGGGGTTGGTGTCGGTCTCCGGGGCCATCGTTGAGCCGTTGATTGCGGGGTCCATCGTGTTTATTGCGGTGGAAAACCTGTGGGCCGCCGGGAGACTGCACACGTGGCGACCGGTGATCATATTCGGCTTCGGGTTGCTGCACGGTCTGGGCTTTGCCAGTGTTCTGGCCGATTTCGGATTGCCCGCGGCCCAGTTCGTGCCCGCACTGATAGGGTTCAACGTGGGCGTTGAACTCGGCCAGCTAACGGTGATCGCTGTCGCGTTCCTGCTGACGGCGTTCTGGTTCGGGAACCGGGCGTGGTATCGCGCGATGATCTCGATGCCGGCTTCCGTGCTGATCGCGGCGGTGGGGGCCTACTGGTTCGTAGAACGGGTGTTCCTTTAAGGCCGGTCTGGATTGACAGCGCGGTGGGCTGCTGTCAGCCCGCCGTTCCCGCCTCGGCCATCCCCGCCGCCATCGCGTCCACCAGCGCGCTCAGGGCAGCAACCGGATCGTCCTTGCGCCAGATTTCCTCGCCGATTGCAAAGAAATCCGCCACCGGGGCCAGACTGCGGGCGCGTTGCGTGTCGATGCCGCCTTCGGCAACCACGGGCACTTCGATCATGTCTGACCACCACTGGAACAGATCATGGTCGGCCTGCGTGCCATCGCCCAGCCCTGAGCCGCCCACCGGCCCGAAGGCCACGTAATCCGCACCGGCCTCGCCAGCGCTGATGCCATCGTGGCGCGATGCATTGCAGAAACTGCCAACGATTGCGTCCGGTCCCAGCGCCTTGCGGGCTGCGCGCACCGAACGCGCCGCGTCCGACAGGTGCACCCCGTCCAGACCCAGTCGTTCGGCAAGGATCTGATGATCGGCGATCACCATCGCCACGTCGCGCGCATGGGCCACCTCGCGGCAGGCATCCGCCGCCCGCGAGATCCGGTCTTCGTCGCGGGTGGCCAGATCCAGCCGCAGACAGGACACGGGATGCGCATCCAGAACCCGTGCCAGCACATCGGGGAACTGTGACAGTTCGATCTCGGGCGGGGTCAGAAGGTAAAGGCGGGGAAGGTCGATATCGGCCATGGTGGCAAGCTCCTGTGGCGGCGTCCGGCCCCTCATACGCGCAAGCCCGGCCTGCGCCAAGGGGGGATTGCCCTGTGCCGCGTCGCGGGCCGTCGGCAAGGGGGGTGTTCTTGCCCTTTATCGCAGGATTGCCTAGGGAGATGCGCGGCTACAGCAGAGGGGATACCATGCCCACGGATCAACGACAGCCAGCCTTTGTGCTGGTGCGCCCGCAGATGGGTGAGAATATCGGCGCGGCGGCGCGGGCGATGTTGAATTTCGGGTTGGATCGGATGCGGGTTGTGGCCCCGCGCGATGGCTGGCCGAATTCGCGCGCGGTTGCGATGGCCTCGGGGGCGGGGCGGTTGCTGGACGAAGCGCAGGTGTTCGAAGACACGGATGCCGCGATTGCGGATGCGAGCCTTGTTCTGGCGACCACCGCACGTCCGCGTGGCATGACCAAGCCGGTCTATTCGCCCGAACATGCCATGCAGATGACCGCCGAGCGGATCGCCGCGGGAGAAAAGGTTGCCGTGTTGTTCGGCCCGGAACGCGCAGGGCTTGAAAATGAAGATATCGCGCGGGCCAACGGGATTATCACGGTCCCCGTGAACCCGGCGTTTCCGTCGCTCAATCTTGCGCAATGCGTGTTGCTGACCGGCTATGAGTGGCAGCGCGCGACCGCCAAGATCGTGGCCGAAACCGTCGAGATGGCCGGGTCCGACTGGGCCAACAGCGCCGAGATCGCGGCGCTGACGAACCACTATGAAGATCGGCTTGAAACCGCGGGATTCTTTTTCCCCGACACAAAAGCCCCGGTGATGAAACGCAACCTGCGCAACCTGTGGAGCCGCATGCCGCTGACCCGGTCGGACGTGCAAACGCTGCACGGGATCATGCGGCAGATGGTCCGCTGGAAAGAGCGCGACGGCTGAAAGCTGGACGCGGTGGGGGTGTGCCCCTAGGTTCAGCGCCAGACCTGAAATTGCAACGCGAGGCAAAGGGCAGACATGGCCGGAAAACGCAGTATTTTCGAAGAAGTGGACGCGAATGCCAAACCCGCGTCAGCCCCCGCGGGTGGCATGATCGACCGGGGCCGGGACGGCGCGCGCGGCGCGATCCGGGTCTGGCTCATGGGGCTGTTTGCGCTGGTGGTGGCGATGATCGCCGTGGGCGGGTTGACGCGATTGACCGACAGCGGGCTGTCGATCACCGAATGGCGTCCCCTGACGGGCGCGATCCCACCGCTGAGCGAGGCGCACTGGATATCGGAGTTCGACAAGTACAAGCAGATCGACCAATGGCGGATTGAAAACCAGTGGATGACGCTGGCCGACTTCAAAGTGATCTATTGGTGGGAATGGGGCCACCGGCAACTGGGCCGGGTGATCGGGCTTGTCTGGGCGGCGGGTTTTGCCTTTTTTGCGATCCGGCGGTCCATTCCGACGGGCTGGTCGCCACGGCTGTGGCTGATCGGGGCGCTTGGTGGTCTCCAGGGCGCGATCGGATGGTGGATGGTGGCCTCTGGCGTGACACAGGGCGAAGGCATGACATCGGTTGCGTCCTACCGTCTGGCCACCCACCTGGGGCTGGCATTTGTCATCCTTGGCTTTATCGCCTGGTATATCTTTCTTCTGGGGCGCAGCGAACGTGATCTTCTTCAGGCGCGGCGCGCCAAGGAGGCAAAGCCGTTTTCGCTGGCAACCGGTCTGCTGCATTTTGCGTTCCTGCAAATCATCATCGGCGCGCTAGTGGCTGGCATCGACGCGGGACGGTCCTATACCGATTGGCCGCTGATGGGCGGGCAGGTGTTTCCGTCCACGGCCTTTATCGTCGAACCTATGTGGCGGAATTTCTTTGAAAGCCCGGGTCTGGTGCAGTTTGTGCACCGGGTTGTGGGGTATCTGCTGTTCGCGTTTGCGATTGTGGTTTGGTTGCGCGGTCGCCAAAGCGCCCATGCCGCCACACGCTTTGCCTTCAATATGGTGATGTCGGTCATGTCGGTTCAGGTGGTGTTTGGCATCGTGACGGTGCTGTACGCGGCCCCGTGGCACATCGCGATCCTGCACCAGTTCGTGGCCGTCGTGTTGTGGGCGTCAATCCTTCGCGCGCGCTTTCTTGCCGCTTATCCGGTGCAAACCTCGATAAGGGGCCAAGCCGCCAGCCGGGGGCAATAGCATGAAAACCTATAGCGAGATCATGGCCCACCAGCGCGAAACCGAAGCCCTGGCCGAAATAGCCGGGCGGCTCGGGTGGGATCAGGAAACGATGATGCCGCACGGGGCGGGGGAACAGCGGGCCGAGGAAATGGCCGCTATGGAAAAGGTCCTGCACGCGCGGCGCTGCGATCCGGCCCTTGGCGACGCGCTTGAGGCGCTGCGCGAGACAGACCTCGATGCCGTTGGCAAAGCGAATGTCGCCGCGATCCGGCGCGCCTATGATCGGGCGGTGCGGGTTCCCGGCGATCTTTCGGCCACGCTGGCGCGCGAAACCTCGCGGGCGCAGGGCGTCTGGGCGCGTGCGCGCGCGGAGGAAGACAGCGCTGCTTTCCTTCCTGCACTGGAAAAGATCGTGGCGCTCAAACGCGAAGAGGGCGCGGCGCTCACGGATGGGCAACAAGACGGCGGCGATCCTTACGATGCGTTGCTTGCCGATTACGAACGCGGGGCCACGGGCGCGGGCATTGCGTCCCTGTTTGACGCCATGCGCCCGCGTCTCGTGGCACTGCGCGCGGCGATCCTTGAGCAACCCGCGCCAGAGCCGATATCGGGCAGCTTTGACGAAGATGCACAAATGCGCCTGTCTCAGGAAATCGCGTCGACATTCGGCTATGACATGACGCGCGGACGCATCGACCGCGCCGTGCACCCGTTTTCGTCTGGCAGCGGCGCTGATGTGCGGATCACCACCCGCACCGCCGCGGACGATCCGTTCGGCAGCATCTATTCCACGATTCACGAGGTCGGCCACGCCGCTTATGAACAAGGCATCGACCCGATCCATGCGCTGACACCGCTTGGCCATGGTGTGTCCATGGGGGTGCACGAAAGCCAGAGCCGCATCTATGAAAACCAGATCGGCCGGTCGCGAGCATTTTCACAATGGCTGTTCGGGCGCATGTCGGCGCATTTCGGAGCAGCACCCGCCGCGGATGCCGACCGGTTTTATGCGATGGTCAACCGGGTCAGCGACAGCTTTATCCGGACCGAATCCGATGAGGTGCAATACAACCTGCATGTCATGCTGCGCTTTGATCTTGAACGTGCAATGATGTCCGGCGACCTTTCGGTCCACGATCTGGAAGGCGCTTGGAATGACCGCTTTGCCGCGGATTTTGGATATGTGGTGGACCGGCCCTCGAACGGAATGTTGCAGGATGTGCATTGGTCCGTGGGCCTTTTCGGATATTTTCCGACCTATACGCTGGGCAATGTCTATGCGGGGTGCTTGCACAAGGCGATGCGGGAGGATCTCGGCGGGTTGGATACGGCCCTCGCGCTGGGTGATACCGCACCGGCAACGGACTGGCTGCGGGACAAGGTCCAGCGCCATGGCGGGGTTTACGAGCCGGCAGACACCATTGCACGCGCCTGTGGTTTTACCCCCGGACCCGAGCCGCTTCTGGATTATCTCGAAACAAAGTTCTCAGATCTCTACGCCCTGCACTGATACGATCCGTGGGACCGCCTCCGGCGGGGGTATTTGGAACGAGAAAGAAGCAGAAGTTTTGCATTAACGTTAACGCGGCCCTTCTTCTGGCCAAAAATACTCCGGGGGGGACGCGCTTTGCGCGTCGGGGGGCAGCGCCCCCCTGCGGCGTTTCAGGCCGGGTTTTACGCTTCGGTTTCTTCGTCCTCGTCACCCTGATCGGCGATCCATGCCACGGATACGACTTCTTCTCCGGAGCCGGTATTGAACACCCTGACACCGCCCGCGCTGCGAGAGCGGAAGGAAATGCCGTCCACCGGAACCCGGATCGACTGGCCTTTTGAGGTGGCCAGCATCACCTGGTCGCCCAACTCGACCGGGAAGGAGGCCACAAGCGGTCCGCCACGCATGGCCTTGTCCATCGCCGTCACCCCCATGCCACCGCGTCCGCGAACAGGGTAGTCGTGCGACGAAGACAGTTTGCCCGCGCCCTTGGAGGTGATCGTCAGGATCAGGTTCTCCGAGGCCGACATTTCGGCATAGAGTTCGGTTGAGAAGTTCGGATCGGCCACGGCGTCGTCATCGGTGCCATCCGCATCCTCATCCGTCAGCCCAGCCATTGCGCGGCGCATCTTGAGATAGGCGGCGCGCTGCTCGGGGGTGTATTTGGAGTGACGGATCACCGACATCGACACCACGCAGTCGTCGCCACTGAGACGGATGCCGCGCACGCCCGTGGAATCGCGGCCCTTGAAGACACGGACATCGGTTGTCGCGAAGCGAATTGCGCGCCCGGAATCGGTGACCAGCATCACGTCGTCGTCTTCGGAACAGATGCGTGCATTCACAAGGCTGGTGCCGTCTTCGGGCAGTTTCATCGCAATTTTGCCGTTGGATTTCACATTGGTGAAATCCGAAAGCGCGTTGCGCCGCACGTCGCCCGAGGATGTGGCAAACATGATTTGCAAGTCGGCCCATTCGCTTTCGTCGCGGTCCACCGGCATGATCGCGGCGATCGACACGCCGGTCGGAATCGGCAGGATGTTGACGATCGCCTTGCCTTTGGACGTGCGCCCACCAAGCGGCAGTCGCCAGGTCTTGAGCTTGTAGGCCATGCCATCGGTGGTGAAAAACAGCAGTTGCGTATGGGTATTGGCCACGAACAGGGTGGTGACGACGTCTTCTTCCTTGGTCTGCATGCCCGACAGCCCCTTGCCGCCGCGTTTCTGGGCGCGGAAATCGGCAAGCCGGGTGCGTTTGATATAGCCGCCGGATGTAACGGTGACGACCATCTCTTCGCGTTCGATGAGGTCTTCGTCTTCCATATCGCCGGACCAGTCGACGATTTCGGTCCGCCGGGGCACCGCGAAAAGGTCTTTCACCTCTTGAAGTTCGGCGGCGATGATCCCCATGATCCGCTCGCGCGATCCCAGAATTTCAAGATATTCCTTGATCTTGGCGGCGAGGGTTTCCAGTTCGTCGGTCACTTCCTTGACGCCAATCTGGGTCAGCCGCTGCAAACGCAATTCGAGGATGGCGCGCGCCTGCGTTTCCGACAGGTTATAGGTGCCGTCGTCGTTCATCTTGTGGGTCGGATCGTCGATCAGTCGGATATAGTCGGCGATGTCGCCGGCGGGCCAGCGCCGCTCCATCAGCTTGCGCCGCGCTTCCGCGGCATCGGCCGAAGACCGGATCGTCGCAACCACTTCGTCGACGTTGGAGACGGCCACGGCGAGGCCGCACAGGACATGACTGCGTTCACGGGCCTTGCGCAGGTCATGGGCCGTGCGCCGGGCCACCACGTCTTCGCGGAAGTCGATGAACGAGGTCAGGAAGCGGCGCAGCGTCAGCTGTTCGGGGCGTCCGCCATTGAGCGCAAGCATGTTGCACCCGAAATATGTCTGCATTGACGAGAACCGGTAGAGCTGGTTCAGCACCACTTCCGGCGTGGCATCGCGTTTGAGTTCGATCACCACCCGCACACCGTTTCTGTCGGATTCGTCCTGAACGTGGGCCACGCCTTCGATCTTCTTTTCGCGGACCTGTTCGGCGATCTTTTCGATCATCGCGGACTTGTTGACCTGATAGGGGATCTCTTCCACGATGATGGCATAGCGATCCTTGCGCAATTCCTCGACGCGGGTCTTGGCACGGATGATGACGCTGCCGCGGCCTTCCAGATACGCTTTGCGCGCGCCGGAACGGCCCAGCATCAAACCGCCGGTGGGAAAGTCGGGGCCGGGCACGTATTGAATCAGTTGTTCGCTGGTCAGGTCCGGGTCGTCGATCAGGGCCAGCGTGGCATCGACGATTTCGCCGAGGTTATGCGGCGGGATATTGGTGGCCATGCCCACCGCGATACCGCCCGCGCCGTTGACGAGCATGTTGGGGAACCGCGCCGGCAGCACCGTGGGTTCACGGTCCTTGCCATCATAATTGTCCTGAAAATCGACGGTCTCCTTGTCGATATCGGCCAACAGGTAGGCGGCGGGTTTGTCCATGCGCACTTCGGTATAGCGCATCGCGGCAGGGTTATCGCCGTCCATGGACCCAAAATTGCCCTGTCCGTCGAGCAGCGGCAGCGACATCGAGAAATCCTGCGCCATCCGCACCAGCGCGTCATAGATCGCGCTGTCACCATGCGGGTGGTATTTACCCATGACATCTCCGACCGGGCGGGCGGATTTGCGGTAGGACTTGTCATGACTGTTGCCGGTTTCATGCATTGCATAGAGGATACGCCGGTGCACCGGTTTCAACCCGTCGCGCAGATCCGGGATCGCCCGTGAAACGATGACGGACATCGCATAGTCGAGGTACGACGTGCGCATTTCCTGTTCGATGGAAACCGAGGGGCCGTCGAACACGGGGCGTTCTGGCGGCATTTCTTCTTCGTTTTCAGGTGTTTCCGGCGTGTCGTTCACGTTGATTGCCCGCTTTTTCTGCACGATCTATATCTTGTGTTTGCACCTTATCAGACTGGGTATATCAGGTGCAATGCCTGTCGGAGCTTGTCCTTGGCGACAGGCTTGGCAGCCATCTATGATAGCTGATAACAGCATGTTTTTGTTGAAAAATTAATCTCCATTTGGATCAATATCAGTATCAAGATTCGAAAGAGGCAAAAAATGCACGCAACTGAAACGGAATTGATGCTGCGGGGATATGGGCTGACCACGGCGGAATTTTTCTATCATATGCCCGATTATGCCCATGTTCTGAATTCCTTTGTCTGGCAGGACTATGATCTCGCGCCGGATCATCCACGGCTGCTCGACTTCGTCGAGTTTTGGCAAAAAGAGATAGAAGGGCCGCTGCATTCGGTTCGGTTCACTCATCGCAAGATGATCGCGCCCGGTGAATGGCGTAACATGGTGGGGGAATTTACCCTGCATTGATATCCGCGCGGCGTGAATTGACGCGGCGTTTGCCTGTTCCCAAGGGCGGGCCCCGGATTAGGCTCGGCCAACGGGAGGACGACAAATGCAGATGATGATCGACCAGACGGATATTCGCCGCACCCAGATGGGGCCGCAACCCAACCGCGCCCTTGAGGATGCAGAGGCGCGTGTGGCGCTGCGCCGCTGCGCGCTGACGGCCAACAACGTGACCTATGCGGCGGCGGGCGACATGCTGAAATACTGGCAGTTCTTTCCCAGCGGTCAGCCCGGCCAAGGCCTGTTGCCGGTCTGGGGCACGGCCGAGGTGACGGAATCGCGCAGCGACGCGCTGCCCGTGGGCACCCGGCTTTACGGGTTCTGGCCACTGGCCGAAACCTGCGTGTTACGCCCCCAGAGTGACGCCGCAGGCATGATCGTGGACAGCGCGCCCCATCGCGCCGATCTGGCCGCGGTTTACAATCGCTATACCATTGTGCCCCCGGCCGAGGACAAGCAGGAAGACCTGCGCGCCTTGCTCCAACCCTTGTTGGCGACGTCATGGTTGTTGATGGATTTTCTGGAGGACAACGGGTTCTTTGGGGCTGAGCAGGTCATCATAGGCTCGGCGTCCTCCAAGACAGGTCTTGGGTTGTGCAAGTTTCTTTCGGGGCTTGATGGGCACCCGGTCACGGTGATCGGCCTCACCGGAGAGGCGAACGCGGAATATGTATCCAAAACAGGGGCCTGTGATACAGTTTTGACCTATGATCAGGTGGCCGATCTGCCGCAACGCGCCTCTGTCTTTGTCGATATGGCGGGCAACGCCAAGGTGCGCGAACAACTGCACAGCCATTTGGGGGATCATCTGCGCCATTCTGCCGCCGTCGGCACCAGCCATTGGGACAAGTTCCGACCCGATCTCAAACTTGACGGCCCGCGCCCCCAGTTCTTTTTCGCGCCTGCACAGGTTGCCAAACGCCGCGAGGATTGGGGCCCCGGCGTCGTCGAAAAACGCATCACCCAAGCTTGGAAATCGCTGGCTGAGGAGGCCGATGCCTGGCTTGATATCGTAGTCCATGACGGTCTCGACAGCGCCCCCGATGTCTATGACCAGATCGCCAATGGCCGTGCCGCGCCGCGCGATGGCCACATCATCGCGTTGAAGTAGGCGCAGGGTGCCCCCACGCATCCTGCACAGCGCCCGCGAACCCCGTTGAGATACCCGGCGGGCGTGCTAGGGTGCGTGTGACCGACCAAAGCAACGTTCAAAAGGATAGTCCGGCCAATGGTATCGCGTGTGATCCCTGTCGACGCGTTCGATCTTGTGGTCTTTGGCTGCACGGGTGATCTGGCCCGTCGCAAGATCCTGCCCGCGTTGTTCCGACGTTATTGCGCGGGTCAGATGCCGAACGGCGCGCGGGTGATCGGGGCCGCACGGCGCGACATGGGGGGTGACGGATTCCGACAGATGACCGCCGAGGCGATCGCGGAATTCGGCCCGGAACTGGTCGCGAGCGAAGCCAACGCGCAGGCGCTTGACGGGTTCTTGGCGCATCTCGATTACGTCGCCGTGGATGCACGCGGCGATGCCGGCTGGCAGGCACTGGCCGCCTGCCTGCCCGAGGATCGGGTTCGCGCGTTCTACTTCTCGGTCGGGCCTGCCTTGTTCGGGGATCTGGCGCAACGCATTCATTCCCACGGGCTGGCGTCGGCCCAGACGCGGATCGTCGTTGAGAAACCCTTTGGTCAGGATCTCGGAACCGCCCGCGCGCTGAACGCGACGCTGGCTGCGCATTTCGACGAAGGCCAGATCTACCGGATAGATCACTATCTGGGCAAGGAAACCGTTCAGAACCTCATGGCGGTCCGGTTCGGAAATGTTCTGTTCGAACCCCTGTGGAACAGCCAATACGTTGATCATATCCAGATCACCGTTGCCGAAAGCGTGGGGGTCGGCGGGCGTGCCGAATACTACGACGGCGCGGGCGCGATGCGCGATATGATGCAAAATCACCTGATGCAGCTGTTGTGCCTGATCGCGATGGAACCACCTGCACAGTTCGAGCCCGACGCGGTGCGCGACGAAAAACTCAAGGTGATCCGCGCGCTCGATCCCGTTGAACCGCATCACATCGTGCGCGGTCAATACGCGTCAAACGGTGTCGATCAGACTGGGTATCGCGACGAGGTCCGCAATCCACGTACCACCACCGAAACCTATGTCGCGCTCAAGGCTCGGATCAGCAACTGGCGCTGGTCCGGCACGCCGTTCTATTTGCGCACCGGCAAACGGCTGGCGGCGCGGTCCTCGGTTATCAACGTGATGTTCAAGGACGCGCCACATTCGATTTTTGGTGCCGAGGCGGGCCGCCATGCCAATGTCCTGACGATCCGGTTGCAACCCAACGAAGGCATCACGCTGCATGTGACGATCAAGGAACCGGGGCAGGGCGGGATGCGCCTGGTGGATGTGCCGCTCGACATGAGCTTTGCCGATGCTCTTGGGGAAGAAGGGGAAAACCCGCCCGACGCCTATGAAAGATTGATCATGGATGTGATCCGTGGCAACCAGACCCTGTTCATGCGCGGCGATGAGGTCGAAGCCGCCTGGGGCTGGACCGATCCTGTCATCGCGGGATGGCAAAAGCGCGGCGACGTTCCCAAACCCTACGATATCGGGAGCGCCGGACCGGGGGACGCGGACCTTCTCATGCGGCGTGACAAACGGGAATGGAGAGGAATAAGGCCATGATTTTCGAAACATATGCGGATCGCGATCAACTGGCCATCAACCTGGCCAACAACCTTGCAGGGGATATCAAGAACGCACTGCTGCACCACGACACGGTCAGCCTCGCCGTGCCCGGTGGCACAACGCCCGGCCCGATCTTCGACGTGCTCTCGGCGGCGCGCCTTGATTGGGAGCGCGTGACGGTGATGGCCACCGACGAACGCTGGGTGGCACCGGACAACGCGCGGTCCAACGCGGCGATGATCTCAGAGCGGTTGCTGACCGGTCCGGCAGAGGCCGCGACGATGATCCCTTTCTATCGTGCGGGGCTCAGCGCCCGGGACGGGGCAGCCGCGGCTGCCAAAGCCGTTCAGGCACATCTGCCGCTGTCGGTGTTGCTTCTGGGAATGGGCGAGGATGGCCATGTGGCATCGCTCTTCCCCGACGCGCCCGATCTGGCCCAGGCGCTTGATCCGGATGCCCCTGCCGTGGTCAGCCAGAGCCCGGCCAGCCAGCCTGAAACCCGCCTGTCGCTGGCCGCGCATGTGCTTAACGGGGCGTTGGCCAAACATCTGGTCATCTTTGGCGCGGCAAAACGTGATGCGCTGAACGCGGCCTCCACAGACACCCCGGTGCGGCGGGTTGCCAGCGATCTGGTGGTGCACTGGGCGCTCTGATCTGGCAACAGGATGGTGCGTCCGGCGCGGCGTCCCGATATCAGGCCTTGACCTCGTCAATGGCGCCATCCGCACCGCGGAAATGCGCCTTGAGGCTGTCCGGCAGGGGATAACGCTGCCCCGATCCGTCCGGGCGCAGCGATACGAAAACGCAATCGAAGGTCGCGCGTAGCTGAGCGCCCACCCAGATTTCCTGATGGATCGTATAGGATGTGTTGCGAAAGGCGCTGATACCGGCCGTGGCCACGTAGTCTTCGCCCATCAGCATCTCGTGCAGGAAATGGATCTGCCCCGACCGGACAACGCCGCGCGGCTGTTGCGCGCCTGCGGGATAATGGGGCGCACAGAACAGATCGAAATAGATCACGCGCAGCGTCTCGAACCAGGTCATATAGGCCTTGTTGTTGACGTGATTGAGCCGGTCCAGCTCGGCAAACCGCACCTTGTCGGCAATCGCCAGCGGCTGCACCTTGCTCATGCCGAACGCCATCTGTTCAGCCGGTGAAAGCGGGGTATGATATCTCAGAGCCATGGTTCCGGGCTACGCGCCCGACGCGGGCAAGGCAAGGGCGTTTTGTCGGCGGCGCGCCGCGTCCATGTATGGCGCGCCTTCTGCTTCTTTCTCGTTTCAAATACCCCAATCCAAGGTATCCGTTGCGCGCGCGGGTGGTGTGGCTGCTGCCCGCTGGGATGTCGTCAGCCTGCACAGGAAAAAGACAGCGCGCCCGGGGTTGTCGCGACGTTCCGTCATGGGCGGTTTGACGTGGCTCTGTCCCGTTGCAAAATGTCGCGGGGCTTGGCACTTTGCGCGTTGAAAATGGGGAGTGGCGACGCGTGCGACGCCGTCGAAATCGAGGAGAGAGAACACCATGCTTGGACAGATGATGACGGCACCGTTGCTGATCTCGTCGCTGATTGATCATGCCGACAGGTATCACAATCGCACAAAGATCGTTTCGGTTGAAACCACCGGCGGCACCGAGACGGTGACCTGGGGCGACGTTGCCCGCAACGCGCGCCGCATCGGCTCGGCGCTGAGCGCGCTGGGGCTTGAACCTCAGGCACGGGTTGCCACCATTGCATGGAACAACCGCCGCCATCTCGAACTGTATTTCGGGGCGTCAGGGGCTGGGTTTGTCCTGCACACGATCAACCCGCGTCTCTTCCCCGAACAGTTGGTGTATATCATCAATCACGCGGAAGACCGGGTGGTGTTCATAGACCGGACCTTTGTGCCGCTGGTGGCGGCGATCCGCGACAAGCTGGAACATGTGCGCCATGTCGTGCTGATGGGACCGCGCGACGAAGAGGCGGCGGCGCAGTTGGACGGGCTGGAGTTTTATGACGAACTGGTCGCGGGCGGCGACGAAGGATTTGTCTGGCCCAGCTTCGATGAAAACACGGCCTCGTCCCTGTGTTATACCTCGGGCACGACCGGCAACCCCAAGGGCGTTCTTTATTCACACCGCTCGACCCTGTTGCATTCCTTTGGCGGAAATCTCGCAGACGGGTTGGCCCTGTCGGCGCGCGACGTGGTCTTGCCGGTGGTGCCGATGTTCCACGTAAATGCCTGGGGCACGCCCTATTGCTCGGCGATGGTGGGCGCGCAGATGGTCTTGCCGGGGCCGAACCTTGACGGCGAGAGCCTCGTCAACCTGATCGAGGGCGAGAACGTCACCATTGCATTGGGTGTTCCCACGATCTGGCAGGGGTTGCTGGCCTATGCCGAGAAGTCCGGTGCCAAGCTCGATGCGTTGCAACGCACTGTGATCGGGGGATCGGCCTGTCCGCCGTCCATGATTACAGAGTTCCGCGAAAGCTATGGCGTTGAAACCGTGCACGCCTGGGGCATGTCCGAAATGTCGCCGCTCGGGTCGATCAACGTGCCGTTGGCGCGGCATCTTGAACTGCCGATCGAAGAGCAACATCGCCTGCGGGAAAATCAGGGACGTCCGCCGTTCGGTGTCGAATTGAAGATCGTTGATGACGACGGACGCGACCTGCCTCGGGATGGGGAAACCCAGGGCGACCTCATGGTGCGCGGGCATTGGGTTCTGGACAGCTATTTCCGGATGCAGGATGACAACATCCTTCAGGATGGCTGGTTTGCAACCGGCGATGTCGCGACGCTCGACGAAGACGGCTATATGACCATCCGCGACCGGTCCAAGGATATCATCAAGTCGGGGGGCGAATGGATTTCGTCGGTCGAGCTTGAGAATATCGCGGTGGGTCATCCCAAGCTGGCCGATGCTGCGGTTGTCGGGGTTGCCCATCCCAAATGGGACGAGCGCCCCATTCTGGTGGCGGTTGCCGCTGAGGGTGAGGCCCCGACCGTCGAAGAGCTGCTCGCGTATTTCGATGACAAGATCGCCAAGTGGCAGATCCCCGACACGGTGGTGTTCAAGGATGCATTGCCGCGCAATGCCACGGGCAAGGTTCTCAAGCGGAACCTGCGCGAGGAATTCGGCACCGTTTTGACCGGCTGAACCGGGGCGCGCCGGGGCTGCCATGCCCCGGCCATCAAAACCCGGCCCTTCAAAATCCGGCCATAAAAAAGGGGACCGGTCGTTAATCCGACCGGTCCCCATTCTTTTGTGACGCCTGATGCCTTACTGGCGGGCGATTTCGACCCAGTTGCCGTCCTTGATCACGGAAATCACGACCTCGTCCGCGCCCTGGTGATCGGTTGCGGAATAGGTCACGGTGTTGCCGGAAATCACGTCATAGTAGTTCAGGCTTTCCATGCCCATCTGGAACGATTTGGCGTCCAGATCACGGCCTGCGGCCTCAAGCGCGCGCACCATTGTGACCGCGCCGGAATGGCCGAGCAGGGCACCGGTGCCGGGCAGGGCTTCTCCGGTTGCTTCGGTGTAACGCTTGAAAAACTTCTGAACTTCGGGCTGGTCCATGCGCGACAGAAGGTCGGCCCAACCGGCGGCGGCATACATGCCTTCGGTCACACCGCCGGGCACTTTGGCCATGACGGTATGGAAGCCAGCCGAGGAATTGATGAAGGACATCTCGGAGAGGCCCAGCTTCTTGGCCGTGGCGGAGACGGTGATCGCCTGACGCACACCCAGCGCCAACGCCACGATATCACAGCCGTCGGCGGCCAGTTTCTGCAAGGAGCCGACAAAATCCGCATCGTCGGGTTTATGCGTGGTTTCCGACGCAAAGGTCAGGCCATCCGTCTCGGCGGCGATGTCAAATGCGCCTTCCTTGATGTCCTTGCCAAAGTCGGTGGGCAGATACATCGCACAGACTGTGTCCGCGCCCTTCATATCGGCCAGATATTTCACGCCGACACGGATCTGATCGTAATAGGTCGCGGTTCCCGAGAAATGCAGCGGCGAGAACGGTTCGGCCATTTCGCGCGCGGCGGACAATGGCGACACGTTGGGAATGTTCTTGGCGTCCTGAAGCTTGAACGCGGCGAGGTTCATCGGCGTGCCCAGCGACAGCAGCATCGCGAAGACCTTGTCGCCGTTGATCAGCTTGTTCATGCCCTGAATGGCCTTGGGCATCTGATAAGCGTGATCCTCAACGATAAAACGGATCTTGCGGCCATGGATGCCGCCAGCTTCGTTAACTTCGTCAAAAACAAGCTGTGCGGCCTTGGTTGCAGGTGCGCCGAAGGCGGCAAAGGGGCCGGACAGGTCGTTGTTTGAGCCGATCAGGATTTCGGTATCGGTGATCCCCTGTTCGGCATGAGCCTGCGCTACGCCAAGGCCCGCGGCCAGCGCGGCGGTGGCGATCGTGGTTGTCAGTTTTTTCATGGTCTTCTCCCTGTTGTAATTATTATCTGCGAACCCTGTCTGCAACTTGTCAATACATCTGGTTGATCAGGGCGGCGTGTTTGGTTTCGACAAAGCTGCGCTTGAGCTTCATTGTCGGGGTCAGTTCGTCATCGTCCGCGGTCAGCAGAACGTCGATCAGGCGGAAGTCCTTGATCTGTTCGACGCGGGCGAAATCCTTGTTCACCTCTTCGATTGTTTCACGGATAAGGTCCTGCACCTCCTTGGCCGCACAAAGGGAGGCATAGTTCGAGAAGGGCACGCGCCGATCCTGTGCGAATTTCTCGACGTTCTCCTGGTCGATCATCACAAGGCAGGTCAGGAACTTGCGTTTGTCGCCAATCACCACCACGTCCGAGATATACGGCGAGAACTTGAGCTTGTTCTCGATCTCGGCGGGTGTGACGTTCTTGCCGCCAGCGGTGATGATGATGTCCTTGAGGCGTCCGGTAATTTTCAGGAAGCCTTCGTTGTCGATCGTGCCCACATCGCCGGTGCGCAGCCAGCCGTCTTCGGTAAAGGTTTCGGCGGTTTTTTCCGGGTTGTTCCAGTAGCCCTGAAAAACGTTCCCTGCCTTGTACTGAACCTCGCCGTCGTCAGCGATCCGGATTTGCGCGCCGGGCAGGGCGGGACCCACCGTCCCGATCTTGTTGTCGTCTGCATTGTTGATCGAAATGACGCCGGAACTTTCGGTCATCCCATACCCTTCGAGAACGGGCACACCGATGGCGTGATACCAGCGCAGCAGATCGGGCGATATGGGCGCGGCCCCGGACCCGCCGCGGCGCAGTCGGTCCATCCCGATCATGCGGCGCAGGTTGTGCAACAGTGCCATGTCCCAGAACCGGTAAGCCAGCTGCGTTGACAGCGGCACGGGGCGGCCTTCGGCCTCGCATTCGGCACGCGCCATTCCGGCCTTGAGCGCCTGACCGTAGGCCCATTTCTGGGTCGCAGTCGCGTCGCCGATGCGGATGGCAACCTGCGAATAGATCTTTTCCCACAGGCGCGGCACGGCAACAAAGGTCTGCGGGCTGACCTCTTGCAGGTTGTCAAAGATGGTTTCGGGGCTTTCGGCAAAGTTGATGGTCGAACCCGCGGCGATGGGCGCATTGACCGAAAACACACGTTCAAGAATGTGACACAGCGGCAGGAAGCATAGCTGATCGTCAGTGGGATAGACCGGGCTGTCGCGCAACCCTGCCGCGATGGAATACATCAGGTTCCCATGGCTGGTCATCGCGCCCTTGGGTTTGCCCGTGGTGCCCGAGGTATAGACAAGGATCGCGGTATCCTCGGGCTGGGTCGCGTCGATTGCGGCGTCAAAGGCACCGGGATGTTCCGCGTCATAGGCGCGGCCTTTTTCGTAAAGGTCTTCGATGAACATGATCTGCGGATCCGAGAACCCGTGCAGCCCGTCACGGTCAAGCACGATGACCTTTACCAGGCCGGGCATTTCGTCCCGCACCTGAAGGAATTTGTCCAGTTGTTCGTCGTTCTCGACGATCAGAAAGCGGCTTTGGGAATCGTTGACCAGATATTGAAGCTGGGCTGCGGAATCCGTGGTGTAGACGCCGGAACAGATGCCGCCCACGCATTGCACACCCATATCGGTGTACATCCATTCCTTGCGGTCTTCCGACAGGATCGACACGACCTCGCCGCGCTCAAGACCCATGGAAACAAGGCCCAGACCCAGATGCTTGGCATGGGTGAAATAGTCATTCCAGGAAAACGAACGCCATATGCCAAAGGTCTTTTCGCGCATCGCCGTGCGGTCGCCCAGCGTTTGACAGCGCAGCCGGAACAGTTTCGGAGTGGTGTCCTGACCGTCTATATAGAACGGACCCTGCGACAGATCGGCGTTGATCGTCAGCCCGTTTACCGTTTGCTGAGGGGGAAGCGTGTCTGCCATGATCAATCCCTATCGCCACGTTTTGCGTTGCTTCCAGCGGCGTTGACCGCGCTGGTTTTCATCCTGGCTGACGCCGAGATAGAATTCCTGGATATCCTTCGAGGCGGCCAGAACCTCGGCCCGGTCGTTCATCACGATACGTCCCAGTTCCATCACATAGCCATAGTCCGCCGCGTCCAGCGCCACCTTGGCGTTCTGTTCGACCAGCATCATGGTGACTTTCTGTTCCTTGTTCAGGCGCACGATGATTTCAAAGATTTCCTGCGTCAGCAGCGGCGACAGCCCAAGGCTGGGTTCGTCGAGCAGCATCAGTTTGGGCTGGGCCATCAGCCCGCGCCCGATGGCCAGCATTTGTTGCTGCCCACCCGACAAGGTGCCCGCCCGCTGGGACCGGCGCTCCTTCAGGATGGGGAAATAGGAATAGACCATCTCTTCGTCGGCGGCGATGGCCCCCTTGTCGTTGCGCGTAAAGGCACCCATCGCGATGTTTTCGGCCACCGTCATCAGGGGGAAAATCTCGCGGCCCTCGGGGACATGCACGATGCCGCGCCGGACGATGGCGTCGGCCTCCATCGTCTGAATGTCTGCTCCCATCATGTTCACGGTGCCTTTTTCCGGGTCCATGACCCCCGACACTGTCTTGAGAAGGGTGGTCTTGCCTGCGCCATTGGCCCCCAGGACGGTGACGATCTGACCTTCGTGCACCTTCAGGGAAACGCCGCGAATGGCCATGATCGGGCCGTAATAGCTTTCCAGATTGTCGATTTGCAGAACGACCTTTGGCGCGGCGGTGCCGGCATCTGTGCTGGTTTGGGTGCTCATGCGCGTGATGTCCCCGTCTTGGATATCTCGCCAGTGCCAAGATAGGCTTCGATCACGGCGGGATGCGATTGAACTTCGGCGGCGGTGCCGGTGGCCAGCTCCTTGCCATCCGACAAGGCCATCACCCGGTTCGACACGGCGGACACAAGACCCATGTCATGTTCCACCATCATCACCGAAATGCCCATCTGCGTCTGGATATCCTCAATCCAGAAGGCCATGTCCTGGGTTTCCTCGACCGAAAGTCCCGAGGCAGGTTCGTCCAGCAGCAACAGCTTGGGTTCCGACGCAAGCGCCCGGCCCAATTCGACCACCTTACGCACCCCGTAAGGCAGCCCGCCGATCATCTTGTCGCGGTAATGTTGCAGGTTGAGGAAATCAATCACCTGCTCCACGGCTTCGCGATGGCGGCGTTCTTCGCTGTGGGCCTTGGGCGAAAACACGATATTGGACAATACCCCGGTTCGGCGGTGCCGGTGACGGCCCACCAGAAGGTTTTGCAAAACCGTGGCCTGTTCGAACAATTCGATATTCTGAAAGGTCCGCGCGATGCCGAAGCTGGGGACCTGATCGGCGGTGTGTCCCAGAAGATCGTGGCCGTCAAAGGTAATGCGGCCTTCGGCTGGGTCATAGAACCGTGAGATCAGGTTGAAGACGGTCGATTTGCCCGCCCCGTTGGGACCAACCAGCGCGAAAACCTCGCCTTCCTCGACTCTCAGTGACACGTTGTCCACCGCCACCAGTCCGCCAAAACGCAGCGTGACGTTTTCGATTTCAAGCAAGCTCATTGCACACGATCCGTCTTGAGATAGGATTTCTGACGCTTGAACATATCCTTGCGGTAGAACGGGAACAGTTCAAAGTAGGTCCGGATTTTCAACCAGCGTCCATAAAGTCCCATGGGTTCAAACAGGATGAACCCAACCAGGATCAGCGCGAACAACGCGCTTTCCAGACCGGGGATGTTGATGTTGATATCAAAGGTGGACGCCAGAAAGGATCGTCCGTTGGCGATTGCCACCGGGATGATGCCCACCACGATGGCCCCGAAAAACGCGCCGTGGATGAACCCCAATCCGCCGATCACGATCATCAGCAACAAGGTGATCGACATCACCAGATCAAAGGTTTCGTTGGTCACATACCCTGCCGAATGGCCAAACAGAGCCCCCGCCAGACCGGCGGCGGTGGCCGACAGGAAAAACGATGTCGCCTTGGTCCGGGTCAGGTTGATGCCCATGGCACGGGCCGAAATCTCGCTGTCGCGTATGGCGGTAAAGCTGCGCCCGGTCGGCGTGCGCAGCAGGTTGCGATAGAACCACACCAGCAGGATCGCCACGAACAGCACAAGGTAATAGAACTTGTATGGCGTGGAATAACGGTTCACCTCCATGCCAAAGATATTGATGTCCGGCACCGCAGCACCGGCGATGCCGCCGGTCCAGGGTTCCGCCATCACCACAAAGTCGCTGGTCAGGATCGACATCGCCAACGTTGCCAGTGCCAGATACACACCGTGCAGACGCAGAACCGGCAGGGCGATGATCGTGCCCAGCAGCCCCGCGATAAGACCGGACAAGGGAAAGGCGATGATCCACGGGATACCCGCGCCCAGCAGGTTGATATTAAGGTAACATCCCAGCGCCATGAACGTCGCGTGGCCAAGGCTGGGCAGGCCTGTGTGGCCGGTCAGCAGCATCAGCCCCATGCCCGCGATGGCAAGGATCAGAACCCCGGTGATTTCCCCCAGGAGGTAAGCATCGCCGATTGCGACAAAATAGAGCGGCGTGGCCAGAACCAACAAAAGCAGCAGGAAATACCACACAGCCTGTGCGCGGTGTTTGAAAAGCCGGATATCCGCATCATAGGATGTCTTGAATACAAAGCGCATCTTACACCTTCTTTCGCTGGGTCTGAGAGAAGATACCGCCGGGGCGGAAGATGAGGATCAGCAACAGGATCGCGTAAGGCGCGATCTGGCTGATGCCAGCGGGGCCGTAGCGTGACGCCAGCGGTTCCACCAGACCGATGATGATCCCACCCAAAAGCGCGCCGGGAAGCGATCCGAACCCGCCAATGGCGGCCGCCGCGAAGGCCTTGATGCCCAACAGCCCGGTTGATGGATCAATCGCCCCCTTCGAGGCAAACAAGATGCCCGCCACCGCGGCCACCATCCCCGACAGACCCCAGACAAGGCTGTGAATCCGCTTGACCGGGATGCCCATGTAATAGGCCGCCAATTGGTTCTGTGAGGCCGCCTGCATGGCCAGCCCGATGCGGCTTTTGGAAAAGAACAGATAAAACAAAAGCGTCAATGCGGCGGTGACCACCACGATCATCACTTCGTTCACACCAAGCACAAGCCCGCCCGCGCGCACCTCCTGACCCGCGAAGGGGGTCTCGAGCGATGTGGGTTCGTGGCTCCAGATGGTTCCGGCGATAAACCGGATGATAAAGCCCATGGCGATGGTCAGAATGACAATGGATGTCTGCGATTGGCCGAACATGTGGCGCAGGATGCCCCAGTTGAATGCATATCCGAACGCGCCCATCACCAGAATGGACAAAGGCACGGCCAGCATGAAATCCAGCCCCATGTAATCCTGATTGGTAAAGCCGATACAGACAAAGGCCCCCAGCATCATGAAATCACCCTGGGCAAAATTCACCGCCTCGGTGGCCTTGTAAATGAGCACAAATCCCAAAGCGATGAGCCCATAGACACACCCGTTGGCAAGACCGCTCAGAATAAGTTGAAGAAAATCCATGATGCCCCTCTGAAAGACCAATCACGCGAAGTGATGGCAGTGAAGGGGACTCATAACAACGTTTTTGTGCCAAACTGTCGCAGCGTCAATCCTCCCCCATGGCAAAGCTAAACCGGGAATGGGTGATATCAAGACCCTGCACCTATCCGTGCTGCAAAGCGCGTTGGAGGGGTTCGAGACGCAAGCTAAAGGGGAAACTTGGAGCGGGTGAAGGGAATCGAACCCTCGTCGTTAGCTTGGGAAGCTACTGCTCTACCATTGAGCTACACCCGCCGCGTCGATGTGAATACTGGTTCGGCGGGGGCTTCGCAAGGTGCCAATTGGGGTCAGTCGTCGTGATCTTCGGCACCGCCCACCGATGCCGCACCCCCCAGAGCCGTATAGCGCCGTTCGGCCAGCCATTGCAGGCGCTTGGCCTGCACCAGAAGCACCCGGCGCAACCCGCCCTGCACCTTGCGTTCGGAAATCACCTGCGCCAGCCTTGACAGGATCAGCGACCGGCGCGCGATGCGGAAATCGGGGTGTGACCGGATTGCATGGACCGCGTCGGACACAAGGCACACGCGCAGCGATGGTGGCTTGGTTACGGTCACTGTGGGGGCGGGCGGGTCCTTTTCGTTGAGAACGGCCTTGAACCTGCTGCCCGCGATGGCCTCTTGGTAAACGAGGTCTTCCAGCGCATCCAGATGGGCTTTGGCGGCTGGATCAGTGGCGCTTGTGTTCTGGAACTGTGGCAGGGGCCAGACTTCGATCTCGTAAACCTCAAAGGGGTCCAGCACCGACATTGCCACGGCACCCGTGCGCTGGTTGGTCAGGTGGCGGCGAATCCGCGTGCTGACTTTTTCCTTGGTCTGGCCCACGTAGATGGGTTCGCCGTCATAGTCGAAAAACGCATAGACGCCCCATTTGAACGCCCCGATCGCCCGCGGCGTGCCGGTGGTGGTGTCGTCGAATTTTCGCGCCAGAAACCCGGCCAGATTGGCGCGAAGGTCCTCTGTCTCGAACGGCGGGAAATTCGTGTCGTCGGGGTTACGCATGTTCATGGCCCGACACAGCTTTCATCACGCCACAAGCGAAAGCCTGTTGCGCCGCAGAACCGGCTCAAAGATCGTCTCTGCCAGATGCCGGACCACCGGCACCGCAACCCCGTCACCGGCCAGCTTGTAGGCTTCGTTATACCGGTTGGGCAGGATATAGGTATCCGGCAGCCCCATCAAAGCCGCCGCCTCGCGCGTGGACAACAGGCGCGACCGCACGCTCTGGCCGTCCACGACCATGATGGTCTGACGGCTGGAACCGCCCGCGGGTGTGCGAAGGCACCCGGCGATCTGATCAAAGCGGACCTCTGCGCGTTGCCGCTTGATCCCATCCGGGCCAGTGCGCGTGCGCCGGTAGATGGTTCCCACGACCCGCTCCCCCGTTTGCCGGGCGGCGTCGACTTTCTTGCGGTTCACATCGGTCATCATGTCGAGAAGGTATTGCGTTTCGGCCGGTGTGTGCCACGTCACGCCCGTTGGTTCATCCTCGATCAATGCGGCAAGGCTGGTGTTGCGCGCAGGCGGTGTGGGCAGGTGCCACCAGCACCACCGCGATGCAGCCGCACGGGACAACAGGGTGCAGCCTTCGACCAACGCGGGGGGGTGCCACATTGCGCTGGGGCCGTCGGCGGTGGTGTTCTCGGGGATCGCCTGATCGTCGCGGATGCCGATCATGAAGAAACGTGGCCGCGATTGGGGCAGGAAATGCACCGCGTCCACAACCACCGCGCCAAACCGGTATCCCAGACCGGAAAACGCCGCCGCCAGAGTGGCGAAATCACGGCCTCCGTTACTGGTGATCGCGCCATAGACATTTTCCAGCGCGATGATCTTTGGCCCGCGCCCATCCGCATGCAGCGCACGCATCAGTTTCCAGAACGGTTTGAACATTCCACTGCGCTTGCCTGCAAGCCCGGCACCGTTGCCTGCGAGGGACAGATCCTGACAGGGAAACGACGCCCAGACCAGATCGGGTGCGCCGGGCAATTCATTCAAGGTGACCTGCGCCACGTCCTTGAGCAAAAGCGCGTCGCCGCCGTGGTGGTTGGCGCGATAACTCGTTGCTTTCTTGGCGTCGATATCATTGGCAAACAGGCACGTCCAATCCGCACCAAGGCCAAACCCGGCCATGCCACCACCCGCAAAGAAATCATAGTATGTGTGCGCCATGGTCCCTCCGTCGCCGGATGTTGAGTATCGCAAGCGGATATCGCTTGTCCAAGGGTTACGGTTCGTGCCGGTAAGAAAGTGGCGCAAATCGCCGCGCGAGGCAAGAACAAAACTGGAACCTGAGTGCGGCAGCGTGGGCGCGTGGCACCGCAAGTGACACCGTTTCTAGGGATGGCCGCAAGGGGTCAGGGCGAAGGGGTCTTGTGATGACGGATGGGGATCTTGCGCGGTTGGTGGCCTTGCATCAGGGCAACGAAAGACAAGGTCGGGGCGGCGACACTGATCCCCGCCGGAGAAGAAGGCGAGATTGCCTTGTATGAGCGGTATAGAAATGCGTGAGAAGTGGATTTTATATCACTGATTTCTTTAAATAATTCTTTTATGGTTCCGTTGGCTCAGGCGCGTGCTGTGATCATGTGAATCTGTGCCGGGATGCCGGGGATGTCGTCGCTGTAGAAAGGGGTGATCCGGGTCAGGATTTCGGCTTGGATCGCGGTCAGATCGTCCGGGGTGCCGCCGAACATTTCCATGATCCCGGTCACGGGACCAATATCTGCCAATATGGCGGCGATATGCACCGGGTCCATGTCCCCGGCCAAGCGGAAATCCTGTGTTTCCACTGCAACATCGGTCAGGCTCGCCTGCGTCAGGATATCGGCCACCCGATGGGCGTCATGAAACGCGAACGGGCCGGGTGCCGATCGGTCTGCGGGCGGCGGGCGGCCAAGCCGTTCGGCGGCGGTATGGTGGGGAAGGGTGAACCACGGGTTGCCCGCAGGCGGCCCCCAAGCGGCCATTGCCAGCGCGGCACCGGGGCGCAGGGCGGCGGCGATGTTGGAGAAGGCCGCGACCGGATCGGCAAAGAACATCACCCCGAACCGCGAAATCACATGGCTGAACGGGCCATGCGCGGTCAAGTCATAGGTTTGCGCGTCGGCCTCGACATACCGCACGGGCGCTTGGCCTGCACGGGTGCGTGCCTGATCCAGCAACGGCCCCGAGATATCCACGCCCGTGACCTGAACGTCTTGCGCGCATTGTGCGGCCAGCAAGCAACCCGTGCCACCGCCACAGCCAATATCCAGCACGCGCGCCCCGTCCGTGATGCCGGCCTGTGCCAAGGTTGCCGCAAGCACCGAGGCAAAGGCGCGATCCAGATCATCCTGACGGGCAATCCATTTCGTGGCCAGCCGGTTGGACCACGCGTCACGCTGATCGGCGTTCGGGTCGCTGCCGTCACTGTTGCCGGTGCCGGTGCCGGTCATCCCCGACGTCTCCGCTTGCGCCCGCCTTCGCCATCTGCTCCACGTCCACCGGTGTTGAAGCTGACCGGCGGCAATGTGACGATCTTGGCCAGCTCGGGGAACGGATCGGTTTTGTGCGGGATTGCGTTTGCGGCCACGAAATGTTCCTGAAAGCGCGGCTCAATCGCGGTTTCCACCTTGGTGATTTCGCCCACAACGCGTTCGATCTCGACCCGGGCTGCGACGTTGCAGAGCGCGATCCGTGCGCCCGTGCCCGCCGCGTTGCCCGCGCTTGACACCTTGTCCAACGGCGCGTCGGGGATCATGCCCAGAACCATGGCGTGCTTGGCGCTGATATGGGCACCAAAGGCCCCCGCCAGAACCACGCGGTCCACCTTGTCCACGTGCATTTCATCCATCAACAGGCGCGCCCCGGCATAAAGCGCGGATTTGGCCAGTTGGATCGCGCGAATGTCGCCCTGGGTGACGGTGATCCGCGGGCCACCCGTCGCGGTGGCGTCATGAATGACATAGGCGTGGGTGCGGCCCTCGGGCACACAGCGCGGCGTGCCTGTCTGTTCAGCAGAACCGATCAGGCCGCTGTCATCCAGCAACCCTGCAATGCGCAATTCGGCGACCGCCTCGATGATGCCGGACCCGCAGATGCCTGTAATTCCGCTCCCGGCGGTTGCGGCGTCAAAGCCTTCCTCGTCCGACCACAGGTCACTTCCGATCACCCGAAAGCGCGGCTCCTTGGTGACGGGGTCGATCTCAATGCGTTCGATGGCACCGGGGGCCGCGCGTTGTCCCGAGGAAATCTGCGCCCCCTCAAAGGCCGGGCCGGTCGGCGAGGAACAGGCCAGAACCCGTTCTCGGTTGCCAAGCAGGATTTCAGCGTTGGTGCCCACATCCACGATCAACACCAGATCATCGGATTTGCCCGGTTCTTCGGACAGGGCCACCGCTGCCGCATCCGCCCCCACATGGCCCGCGATACAGGGAAGAACATAGATGCGCGATGCCGCGGGCAGGGCGTTCAACCCAAGTTCCGCCGCACTGAGAGACATGCTGTCCGAAGTGGCAAGCGCAAACGGTGCCTGCCCAAGTTCAACCGGGTCGATCCCCATCAGCAGGTGATGCATCACCGGATTGCACACGAACACGGTTTCAAGGATCAGCGACGGATCTATCCCGCCCTCCTTGGCAATGTCGATGACCAGCGCGTCGATGGCCTCACGCACTGCGCGGGTCATCTCGGCGTCGCCGCCCTTGTTCATCATCGCATAGGACACCCGGCTCATCAGGTCTTCGCCAAAGCGGATCTGCGGGTTCATGATACCCGAAGAGGCCACAACCGCGCCGGTGTCCAGATCGGTCAGGTGGGCGGCGATCGTGGTCGATCCCAGGTCGATGGCAAGCCCGAACAGCCCGTCTTCGTGCAGGCCGGGCCAGATCGCCACAAGGCGCGGTTTGTCGTCTGTGTGCGATTTGTGCAGCGCAACCGTTACCTTCCACGCGCCTTTGCGCAGCGCAGGCTGCAACCGGCCCAGAACCGGAAAGGCAGAGGTTATGGCCGGGATATCCCACTGTTCACGCAGCGCCCGAGCGATCCGCTCCAGATCGCCGGTCGGTTCGTGCATATCGGGTTCCTGCACTTCGATGTAATAGAGCCGTGTTGCCGGATCCATCGCGATGGCGCGGGCGCTGGCGGCTTTGCGCACCACCTGCCTGTGCACCTGGCTTTCTGGAGGGACGTCGATCACGACGTCGCCCTGCACCGTGGCCTGACACCCAAGGCGGCGGCCTTCCTTGAGGCCGCGCTTGGATTTATAGCGTTCCTCAACGGCGTTCCATTCCGACAGGGCACCGTCCTGCACGGTGACACCATGTTTTGAAAACTCGCCATAGGACGGGGTGATCTGGCATTTCGAACAGATACCGCGCCCGCCACAAACGGAATCCAGATCAACGCCCAGTTGGCGAGCGGCGGTCAGGATAGGGGTGCCCACGGCAAAGCGGCCGCGTTTGCCCGAAGGCGTAAAGACGACAAGGGGATCGGTGCTCATGTGTGCTCCTGTAGCGCTGTTGTGGTGCAACATACGGCACCCGCGCCAAAGGGAAAGCCGCAGAGCGGCGCGCGACGTAAAGAAAACGTCAATTGTCCGATTGGCCCGGGTCTTTGGTCTGGGTCTTTGATCTGGCCTGTCAGTCGGACCCGTTTTCCAGCCATCTCAGAATTTCGCCGCGATTGCCGTCAAGATCCGGCGCGGGGCGGCGGGTGGCGGGGTCGGGGGTGCCCGATATCTTGATCGGATTACCCGCCGCCTTGTAGAGCGGCCGTCCGCTTCGGTCGACAACGTCCACGACCATGTTGCGCGCGACGATCTGTGGATCGGCCATCGCCTGAGCCACATCCTGAATGGGGCCTGTGGGAATGCCCGCCGCCGTCAATTGTGCGATCCAGTGGGCGCGCGTTTGGTCGAGTGTGACCGCCTCGATCAACCGTTTGAGCAGCCGCGCGTTTTCGCATCGTGCCGGATTGGTGGCAAACCGGGGGTCATCGGCCAGCGGCAAATTCAGCGTGATGCAGAGCTTTTCGAACAGCGTGTCGTTACCGGCCGCAATCACGAACAGGCCATCCGAGGCGTGGAAGGTCTCGAACGGGGTGATCGACGGGTGCCGGGCACCTGACGGGACGGGGGGTGTGCCGGTCACCGAGGTGATCGCGACCGCATGTTCGAGAATGCCCAACTGGCTATCGAGCATGGCGACGTCGATCATGCGGCCCTTGCCCGTTCGGGTGCGATCATAAAGCGCCGCCAATATCCCCTGAGACAGGTTCATGCCAGCCACGATATCCCCGATGGACGCCCCGACACGCACCGGGTCGCGCCCCTTTTCCCCAGTGATGGACATGACCCCGCCGCGCGCCTGCACCACCATGTCATAGGCCGGGCGCCGGGCGTCAGGTCCGGTATGGCCAAAGCCCGACACGGCCCCGTAGATCAAAGCGGGATAAGCTTCGTGCAGTGTGTCCCATCCATAGCCCAGCCGCTCCATCACACCGGGGCGATAGTTTTCCAGCAGCACATCGGCACGCCCCAGAAGCCGGTCGAAAATGGCGCGGTCCGCGTCGTCCTTGAGGTCCAGCGCGATGGATTTCTTGCCGTGGTTGATGGCGGCGAAATACGCGCTTTTGCCGTCCTTGAAAGGCGGAAAACTGCGCGTGTCGTCGCCGGAACCGGGGCGTTCGACCTTGATCACGTCTGCGCCCATGTCAGACAGGGTCATGGAACAGAACGGCCCGGCCAGAACATGGGTCAGGTCGATCACGGTAATTCCGTCAAGCGGCAGGGCCATCGCGGTTCTTTCCTTCCTGTTCAGAGGCCGCGTGCGTGAAAAATGAACCCCAGAAGGTTCAAAAGCACCTGCGCGGCAAGGATCGACGTGGACCCGGTGGGATCGTAATCCGGTGCGACCTCGACCAGATCAATGCCGACCACCTCATGGGATCGGGCCACCTGCTGGAGGATTTCCAGAACGTCGTAATACAGAAAGCCGCCGTGGCTCGGCGTGCCGGTGCCGGGTGCGATGGAGGGACAGAACCCGTCGATGTCGATGGTGATATAGACGCGCCGCCCCTTTGGGATGCGCGCGGCCACGCCCTTCGGGCCAAGAGCGCGCGCCTGACGCACCGACAGAATGTCCGATCCCATGCGACGGGCATCGTCATAGCCTTCCTTCGCGGTGGAGCTGACATTGCGGATGCCCACCTGAGTCAGCCCCTGAACATAATGTTTCTCGGCGGCGCGGCGCATCGGGTTGCCGTGACCAAACCGGACGCCATGGCGTTCATCGACAAAATCCAGATGTGCGTCGATCTGCAGGATGTGGATATCGCCTTGCCCGTCAAAGGCGTCGATGCAGGGAATATTCACGGAATGGTCGCCGCCGATCACCACCGGCAGCGCCCCCGCGGCCAGTATCGCGCGCACGCCCGTTGCGATATTGGCGTGGCTCTTGACCGTGTCGGTATGCACGATGTCTGCGTCGCCGATATCGACCATCCGCACCGAACCGGGCAGATAGGTCGCTTCGTCCTCGTGGTCATAGGCCCCGGCATGTCCAAAGGAAAACAAGGTGGATGCCTCGCGCACCGCACGCGGTCCAAACCGGGCACCGGGCCGCCACTGGGTGCCAAAATCGAACGGGGCCCCCATGATGGCAACATCCGCGTCTATGGCATCCCAGTCGGCCACATATGGCCGCTTGCCAAAGGTCGATATCCCGACAAAAGGCAGATCCAGACGCCCGCCTTCATACCCGTGTGTGGCCATTGTGATGATCCCCTGTTTGGTCGCGAGAACGTTACCGCGCGGCGGGAAAGGATAGCAAGGGAGGCGGGGAGCGTATTGCGCTCAGTCTGAACCCGGGTGGCGATGGACAGTGTGGTTTTGTCTGTCGATAAGCGGTTTCCCGCAGTCCGCGTAGCGAATGAAGGGTTTGAGCCCAAAATAACAAATGCTGCAGTTTGCCCGAAGGTGTGAAATACTGGTGAAACCGGACATTGGTCATGTGAAAATTTCCTGAGAAAGAACACAGACATGTGAGTTGATTGCTGCCATCTGCAAGTAACACTGCGTTCGCGAGTGCTGTGCTCGGGCAGCCTTTCTGACGTTGGAAAGAGCGGGAGCGGCCAAGTATGGCGCAATGCATGATGGTAAACCAGGGACGTCGGGCAACCGGCTGTGATCTCGTGGTATGACGTGAAGCCGGGTTTTACCGCTTCAGTCGTTGCTGGAGCGGGTGTCTGCATCTCATCTGACTTTCCCGCTTTTTTGGTTTCCCTACATGCACAACACCAACGGGTTACGCCTTGCCGTCGATATTGGTGGCACTTTCACTGACACAGTCTTGGTTGATGGGCAGGGGCATATCCTTGCCACCACCAAAACACCGACCACCCCTGAA
The DNA here is from genome assembly GCA_030425395.1 of Alphaproteobacteria bacterium. Lineage (GTDB taxonomy): Bacteria > Pseudomonadota > Alphaproteobacteria > Rhodobacterales > Rhodobacteraceae > JAUIAS01. Next base: position 46,389 of record JAUIAS010000005.1, on the reverse strand, counting down.
AATCCGACCCTTGGCGCGCTTGCGGGTGCCGAACATGTGTTGGCCGCGACAGGTGCAGACTGGTCGCAGATCGGTGGCTTCATCCATGGCACGACACTGGCCACCAATGCTCTGATTGAGCGGCGCGGGGCCAATGTTGCGACGGTGACGAGCGAGGGGTTTCGAGACATTCTGGAGATCGCCTATGAGCGCCGCTACAGCCAGTATGAGATCAACCTAGTCAAGCCTGATCTGATCGTGCCGCGATCGCGCGCCTTTACCATCGCAGGGCGGATGGACGCCCGTGGGCGAGCGTTGCAACCGCTCGATGAGGAGGCCGTTGCCCGATTGGCCGGAGAGCTTGATGCCCGTGGTGCCGAGGCCGTGGCGATCTGCCTGATGCATGCCTATGCCAACCCGGCACATGAACTGAGGCTGCGCGATCTTCTGCTGGCGGCAATGCCGAATCTGGTGATCTCGCTATCGCATGAGGTCAGCCCCGAGGCGCGTGAATTCGACAGGCTCTCAACCACCATCGCCAACGCCTATATCCAGCCTCAGATGGCCAGCTACCTGACCGATTTTCAGGCACGTTTCAGTAATGAGGGGCTGACTTGCCCGATCCTGATGATGACCGCGGGCGGTGGCATGACGACGATGGAAACCGCCGCCCGTCTGCCGATCCGGCTGGTGGAATCCGGCCCTGCTGGAGGGGCCATTCTGGCCGCGCGCATCGCTGCCGAGACCGGCGAGCGCGAGGTGCTGAGTTTCGATATGGGGGGCACGACGGCCAAGCTGTGTCTGATCGACCGATACCGTCCGCAGACCGCGCGCAAGTTCGAAATCGCGCGCGCGGCGAGGTTCATCAAGGGCTCGGGCATGCCGGTGCGCATCCCGGTGATCGAAATGATCGAGATCGGCGCGGGCGGCGGCTCGATCGCCCATGTGGATCGGTTGGGCCGCCTGCAGGTCGGACCAGAGAGCGCGGGGTCCGAGCCCGGACCCGCCGCCTTTGCCAAGGGCGGAACCGAGCCGACGGTGACCGATGCCGACGTGATGCAGGGGCTGATCGAACCCGGACGCTTTGCCGAAGGGCGGCTCAGGATCGACATTGAGGCGGCGGAAAGGGCGCTTGCCTTGGGCGTCGGGCAGACGCTGGAGCTTGAGACCGTACAGGCCGCCTATGGGGTCAGCGAGATCGTGGACGAGAACATGGCCGCCGCAGGGCGAATGCACGCGGTGGAGTCGGGCAAGGATCTGAATGCGCGGCTGATGATCGCTTTTGGCGGCAATGGCCCCCTGCATGCCACCCGGGTGGCGCGGCGTGCGCAGGTTGACCGTATTTTGATCCCGCGCGATCCCGGGGTCGGCTCGGCAGTGGGGTTCCTGTTCGCGCCGGTCTCTTTCGAGATAATCCGCTCGCGCTATAGCACGCTTGAGGCGCTTGATCTGGATGGGCTCAACGCCTTTTTTGGCGCAATGATCGTCGAGGCCGAGGCCGTGGTGAGGGCCGGTGCGCCAGAGGGCCTGCTGACCCGGCGGCGGCAGGCTTTCATGCGGTATCACGGGCAGGGGCACGAGATCGAAATCCCGCTGCCTGACCGGGCTTTGGAAGAGACGGATATTTCTGCACTTCGCCGCGCCTTCGAGGAGGAATACAGCCGCCAGTTCAGCCGCGCCGTGCCGGGCATGAAGATCGAGATCCTGAACTGGGCGCTTGAGGTTGCTTCCGAACCGCCCGCGCTGGAGCATTACCCCGAAATCCCCGTGAAACAGCCCGCGCGACCGTCCGGGCAGCGGCGCATCCTGTGTGATGTTACCGGCCAATGGCGTGAGGCAGAAATCCATGATCGCGGGGCGCTCAGACCCGGCGACCATCTTGATGGCCCCGCCCTGATCATCGAGCCGCAGACTACCACATTCGTCAGTGCCGATTTCGCGGCGCACGTGGATGGCGGCGGCAATATCTGGCTTACACGCAACCGGGAGGGCGGCCAATGAGCACCACCGATACCCGCCTGCAGGTCATGTGGAACCGGCTTCTGGCCGTGGTCGAGGAACAGGGTCAGGCGCTGATCCGCGCCGCCTTTTCCCCATCGTGCGCGAATGCGGCGATATTTCCGCCGGCATCTTTGATCTGCAAGGCCGGATGCTCGCCCAGGCCGTGACTGGCACGCCAGGTCATATCAATACCATGGCCGAGGCGGTAAAGACCCTGCGCAGCCGGTTTCAGCTTCAGGATATGAAGCCCGGCGACATTTATCTGACTAATGATCCTTGGATCGCCTCGGGGCATCTGAACGATTTTCTGCTGATGATGCCTGTGTTTTATAAAGATTGCGTCGTCGGCTTTACCTCCTGCACCTCGCATCTGGTCGATCTGGGCGGGCTTGGCATGGGGCCAGAGGGCACGGATATCTATGACGAGGGGCTGCTCATCCCGCCCTGCAAACTGATGGACGAGGGTATGTTGAACTCCCTCCTGATGGAGATCATCAAAGCCAATTCGCGCGAACCCGTCGCCAACGAGGGCGACATCTATGCGCTGATCGCCTGTTGCGAAGCCGGCGCGCAGCGGCTTGCGGGCATGATGGATGAGTTCGGCATCGACCATCTGGATGAACTGGCCGACTACATCATCGACACCTCATATCGCGGTACGATTGAGGCCATCGCGGAATTGCCCAATGGGACATGGCACAACGTTCTGAAAGTGGACGGATATGAGCAAGAGATTGATCTGCATGCCGCCCTGACCATTGCCGAGGATCACGTTGCACTGGATTTCTCCGGCACATCGGGCCTGTCGAACAAGGGCATCAACGTGCCGCTCAACTATGCCACTGCATATTCAGTGTTTGCCCTTCGTTGCATCATAGGGCCGGATATTCCCAACAACGCGGGCTCGCTCGCACCCTTCCGTGTCATCGGGCCAAAAAACTGCATCCTGAACGCACAGCCGCCCGCACCTGTGGCCATGCGCCACACGCTGGGGCAAATGACACCCGATCTGGTCTATGGCTGCCTGTCACAGGTTCTGCCGGATCAGGTGCCTGCCGAGGGCGCATCCTGCATGTATGACCTGCCGCTGCGCCACACTCCCGAGGCGGTTTCGCGGGGCGGCACACAATTCGCGCTGGAATTGGTGTTCAGCGGCGGAACTGGCGCACGGCCAGGTCTGGACGGGCTGTCGGCCACCGCTTTTCCCTCGGGCGTCTGGGGCTCGCAGGTGGAAACCACCGAGGCGGTCGCGCCGGTTCTGATCACCCGGCGCGAGCTCAAGCCCGACAGTGGTGGGCCCGGGCGGACACGCGGCGGGCTGGGTCAGCATATCGAGATGCGATCTGCGATAGATGAGGATTTCATGCTATTTCTTTCGGTCGAACGGGTCCTGAACCCCGCAAGTGGTCGTTTCGGCGGAAAGGCTGGTGCGCCGGGGCGCATCCGCATCGGCCAGGACGGCCCTGACCTGCCCGGCAAGGGTGAGGTTCGCGTGATGGCAGGCGAAACTCTGGTGTTCGAAACTCCGGGCGGCGGCGGCTTCGGCGCGCCGCAAGAGCGTAGCCAGGACGACATCCGGCGTGATCTGGACGAAGGGCTGATCAGCCGACAGACCGCGCGTGATATCTATGGGTTTGAGCCATGATTCGCTCTGTCGGGCATATTTCCGCGATGTCGCCCTATGCGCTGGCTCAACTGAACCCGCCTGAGGGAAAGCGCCTGATCTCACTGTCTCAGAACGAAAGCCTGCGCCCGCCCAGCCCTCTTGCCATCGAGGCTGGTGCGAAAGCGCTGAAGGGGGGGCATCTCTATCCCGATCCGGACTGGGGTGAGCTTCGCGCGGCTCTTTCCGGTATTCATGGCATCCCTGCCGAAAGTATTCTGTGCGGCAACGGGTCGATGGAGCTGATCGCCTGCCTCGCGCAAGCCTTTGCCGACGAGCAAAACGCGGTGCTGGCCCCGGCGCATGCCTATCCGTTTTTCCGATCGGCCGCGCAGATGGTACGGGCACGCTATGACGTGGCCCCTGAAAGCGACGGGCGCGTTTCGGTCGATGCGCTGCTGGCTGCTGTACGGCCCGACACCCGCATTGTCTTTGTTGCCAATCCCGGCAACCCCACCGGCACCCGCATCCCGCGCGCCGAGATGCTCCGCCTGCGCGACGGGTTACCAGGCGATAGCTTGCTCGTGATTGATGAGGCCTATGGCGAGTTTGCCGATCATCTGAATGAGCCCATGTTCGATCTGGTCGGGCGTGGCGACACGGTGGTACTGCGCACCTTTTCCAAGGCCTATGGCCTGGCCGGGATGCGGGTGGGCTGGGGCCTGTTCCCGCCTGAAATCGCCCGGGAGGTGCGCAAGGTGATGAACCCTAACAACATCACGATCGCAGGGCAGACGGCTGCCAAAGCCGCGCTCATGGATCAGAGCTATATGCGCGATACCTGCCGGAAAACGACGAGGCTGCGGGATCGGCTGCGGCGACGGCTGCAGCAGGCCGGATTGGACGTGCCCGAAAGCTTCACCAATTTTATACTGATCCGGATGGGAAGCCCCGATGCGGCGCATCACGCCAATGAGGCGCTCCGCGCCGAGGGCGTGTTTTTGCGCCCGCAGGGTGGGGTCGGGCTTGCCGATAGCTTGCGCATGACCATCGGTCCCGCAGATGACATCGACATTGCGGCCGGGCTTCTTGAACGCTGGGCAGAGGGGAAAAAGACATGACACAATCGCGCGGACGTGCCCGCTTTGGTATTCTTGTCCCGTTTACCAACACCAATCTCGAACCTGATATGGCCCTTCTGGCCCCCGATGGCGTGTCAATGCATTTCGCCCGTATGGGGGGGTATGATCAGGACGAGATTCCGGATGTCGACCAGATGCACGGGCTGGGCGCGGCCGATCTGGATGAGCCGCTGCGCTTGTTGCAGGGCGTACGCCCGGATGTGATTCTTTATGGCTGCACCTCGGCCACGCTTACCCACGGCCCCGCCTTCGACCGGGGTCTGGCCGTACAGATAAAGGCCGAAAGCGGGGCTGAAACCGTCACGGCAGCCCGGGCATTGGTGTATGCGCTGCAAACTCTGGGCGTGACCCGCATCGGCTTTGCCTCGCCTTACCTGCCTGCGATCAACGACATGGCGGTGGCGTTTGTGGCGAAATTCGGCTTCGAAACCGTTGCGCGCTCTGAAGTTAGCGATGAACTGGACAATTATGGACAGGGCGCATTGGACCCTCAGGCGGTTTTTCAGTTGGGCCTTGCCGCCGACCATCCAGAGGCCGAAGCGATTGTGCTGTCCTGCACCGACATGAGGAGTGTCGAGAGCATTGCCCGTCTGGAGGCTGAAGTGCGCAAGCCGGTGATCAGTTCGAACCAGGCCATGATGTTTCAGGCCATGCAGCTTGCCGGTATCGGCGAAGCCCTGACGGGATATGGCCAGTTACTGGAAAGGGAACGACTATGAACTTCGACCGGATCGGTGAATTCGTGCTTGCGGGCCAAGACATGCCGCAAAGCGCGCTTAACATGGCCGCGACGCTGCTGATCGACACAGTCGGCGTGGCGGCAGGGGCGGCGCGCATGGAGGCGGGGCGGATTGCGCGCGATCACGCCTTTGCCTTTCACGGTGCAGGTGCCCCGGAACACGCGGCCCATTTGATGTTCGATGGCCGCCGCGCCTCGATCCCGGGCGCTGCCTTTGCCGCAGCCACGCAGATCGACAATCTTGATGCCCATGATGGGCTTAATCCGACCAAGGGCCATATTGGCTGCGCTGTAGTGCCAGCGCTATTTGCCTTCGCCGAAGCCCGACCCGAGCTTGCCGCGCGCGATGCGCTACTTGCGCTGGTCATGTCCTATGAAGTCGCCGCCCGAGCGGCCTTGGTCCTTCATGCCACTGTCAGCGACTATCACACATCCGGGGCATGGAATGCACTGGGTGTGGCGGCGCTGGGTTGCCGCCTGATGGATGCAAACCCCGAATCTCTTCGCCATGCGCTCGGAATTGCCGAGTACCACGGCCCGCGCAGTCAGATGATGCGCGAGATTGCCAACCCGACCATGCTGCACGATGGTTCGGCCATGGGTGCGCTGGTGGGATCAATGGCCGCGCTGATGGCGCAGGACGGGTTTGCAGGCGCGCCCGCAATCACGGTTGAGGCTGACGATGTAGCCCGGTACTGGGTCGATCTGGGCGAGGTCTGGACGATTGAACAAAACTATATCAAACCCTATCCGATCTGCCGCTGGGCGCATGCGGCGCTCGATGCCCTTTCCGGGCTGATGTGCGCGCATGGTTTCTCCGCCGATGACGTGACCCGGATCGAGGTTAACACATTTGCCGAGGCGGCAGCGCTGTTTCCCGACATGCCCGCAACGACATCACAGGCCCAGTATTCCCTGTCTTTCGCACTTGCCGCGATGCTGGTGCATGGCCGGATCGGGCCGGGGGATATTTCTGGTGCGGCGCTGAGCGATCCGAAGGTGGCCGAAGTGCTGTCGCGCGTCGCGGTGCGCGAGGATGCCCTTCACAGCAAACGCTTTCCCGCCGGACGGTGGTCTGATGTCAGTGTCACGCTGAAGGACGGCACCCGACTTGCCTCGGGCGACGTACAGGCGCGTGGTGGACCCGAGGCACCGATGAAGATGAGTGAGGTCGAGGCGAAATTCCGCGTGATGGCCGCAGAACTCCCTGAGCCTCGCGTTACGGCGCTATGGGAGATGCGCGAGCGTTTGTTGCAGCCAGAGGCCAAATTCAGTGAACTGGCAGCGCTTGTCCGTGCGTCAGCGGAGGAAACCCATGTCTGACGCCCCGCGTATCATTCTGCACAACAGAGATACAGCACCGCTTGCCCATTGGTTGCGCGCCGCATTCCCGCAGGCAGATTTTCGTGAATGCAACAGCTATGAGGCCCTGCCAGCCTTGATCGAAGGCTACCGGCCTGAGGTTGTGTACTCCGTACGCTTTGCGGGCACGCCGGGCTTTCCGCGCGACGCACTGTTTGGCCCCGGCGGCCCGCGCTGGGTCGCCAATGGCGGGGCAGGCACCGACCATTACGGTCAGTGGGATCCGGGCCAGACCACCGTCTCCAATGCTGCGGGCGTGGCCGCCGGGATGATGGCGGAATATATCCTTGGTGGATTTTTGCATTTTTCGCTGGACGTGCCCGGACTGCAAAAGGACAAGGCCGCACGGGTCTGGAACGCCCGTGCGGTCAGGCCGCTGGCGGGCAAGACGCTCCTGATCATCGGGCTGGGCCATACCGGTCGGGCAGTGGCCGCCCGTTCCAAGGCCTTTGGCATGAAAGTTCTGGGAACTTGCGCCCGGCCGAGACCGATGGAAAATGTCGATGAGGTGCACGCTGCGGATGATCTGCCGGGCCTTCTGCCGCACGCGGATTTCATCGCGGTCTCGACCCCGCTTATCCCCGCAACGCGCGGGTTGATCGGCGCGCAGGAGATCGCGGCGATGAAACCCGGCGTAATCTTCGCCGATGTCTCGCGTGGCGGCGTAGTGGATCAGACCGCCCTCTACGATGCACTGAGCGTCGGGCATGTGGCGGCGGCGGCACTCGACGTGTTCGAGACCGAACCCCTGTCCGAGACGAGCCCGCTATGGTCGCTGGAAAATGTGATCATCTCACCGCATTGCTCGTCAGTCTTTTCCGAATGGGAAGAAGCCTCGTTCGAATTATTCCTGCAAAACCTTGGCCGTTGGATGCGCGGCGAGGGGCTGGTCAATATCGTGGACCCGGCCCGTGGGTATTGAAGGAAACGCTATGAAAACCCGCTTGACAGGGGTCGTGACCCCGCTGCTCGCCCCCTATGAGGATGACCTTTCCATTGCAGCGGGTCTTTTTCTGGACCATGCCGCGTATTGTCTGGAGGGCGTTACACACTATCTTTCGCCTCTTGGGACCACCGGCGAGGCGATTTCGAACACCATGAGTGAGCGCATGGCGATGCGCTAGCGTCTTGTCGCTTCAGACACGGCGTTACCCGAGCAACTCATGCCCGGCACCGGGCTATGCAATCTCGAGGATACTTTCACGATTACTCGTCACGCGTCTGATCTGGGCTGCGCTGCCGCAATGGTGCTGCCTCCGTTTTTCTACCCACCCAGCGATGATGGGCTTTATCGTTACTTTGCCCAGTTGATCGAAACCCTGGGGACAAGGCCCCGAGGATTATCCTCTATAACATCCCATAGAATACGGGTGTGCCGATATCGTCCGCCCTGTCCGTCCGGTTCACCGAGGCCTTTCCCGACCATGTCGTGGCCTACAAAGACAGCTCGGGTGACTGGGAGAATACCGCCGCCGTGATCGCAACCGCACCGGGCCTGTCGGTCTTTCCCGCCTCTGAAACCCCGCTGGCCAAGGCAATGGCGCTTGGCGCTGGCGGTTGCATTTCGGCAAGCTGCAATTCTAACATCACTGCGATGATGGCCATGTATGAAGCTGAGCGGGATGGTGACCAGAGCGGAGCAGACACACTGCAACCGGGACTGGAAACACACCGCAAAGCAGAGCAGGAGGAAGGGTCGATCAGTGGATTGAAAAGCCTAGTGGCCCACCGATCAAACGACCAACGCTGGCTTAACCTGCGCCCACCGCAAATGAATGCCGATCCCGCCGCCGGAGCGAGACTGGCCACCACACTTCCGCACTAACCGCAGGACCTCCCAAAAGAACCCAGGGCAATCTCCGTGACTGCGCGATACCCGCCATTTACCCATTTCAGTCGGGTGGCAGCTTCGTCCGGACTTTGGCCTTTGCGAATGACCAGTCTCTTTGTCCGGCCCCATAAAGGCAATGATGCATCCCGGAAAGCAAACAGGCCACGTTGCCGTATCCTCTCGGGGCCAGCGACGCCACGACCCGCGCACATTCCGGCCAATCCAACTGAGGTGTCCCAATCCCCCTTTCCATTCGCCCCGTCCCGTGAGATAGGGAAGCGCCAAACGATCCCAGCCAAGGAGAGGCCCGATGGAGATTCGTGAGGCACTGACCTTCGATGATGTTTTGCTTGTTCCCGGCGCGTCGAGCGTGCTGCCCAGCACCGCGGATACGCGCACCTATGTGACGCGTTCCATCGGGTTGAATATACCGCTGCTCAGCTCGGCGATGGATACGGTCACCGAAAGCCGCATGGCCATCACCATGGCGCAGGCCGGGGGCATGGGTGTGATCCACAAGAACCTTGATACCGAGGAACAGGCGCGCGAGGTCCGGCGGGTCAAACGCTTTGAATCCGGCATCGTCTACAACCCCGTGACCCTGCGCCCCGATCAGACCAAGGCCGACGCGATGGCCCTGATCGAACGGTATAATTTTACCGGTTTTCCCGTGGTTGACGAAACCGGGCGGGTTCTGGGCATCGTAACCAACCGCGACATGCGCTTTGCCCCCGACGACAAGACGCCGGTGCACGCGATGATGACCAGCGAAGGCCTGGCCATCCTGCACGAACCGGCAGACCGGCAAGAGGCGATTTCCCTGATGAAGGCGCGCCGCATCGAAAAGCTGTTGGTGACCGATGACAGCGGGCGGCTGACCGGCTTGCTGACGCTCAAGGACACCGAACAATCGGTGCTCAATCCCACCGCGTGCAAGGATTCGCTGGGACGGCTTCGTGTGGCGGCGGCGACGGGTGTGGGCGACGCGGGCTTTGAACGCAGCGAGGCTCTGATTGATGCGGGCTGCGATGTGATCGTGGTGGACACGGCGCACGGCCATTCCGCGGGCGTGCTCGAAGCGGTTACGCGGATCAAGAAACTGTCGAACGAGGTTCAGGTGATTGCCGGGAACGTCGCGACCGCAGAAGCCACCCGCGCCCTGATCGACGCCGGCGCGGATGCGATCAAGGTGGGCATTGGTCCGGGGTCGATCTGCACGACCCGCATGGTGGCCGGGGTCGGTGTGCCGCAGTTGACGGCGATCATGGATTGCGCGCGGGCTGCGGGTGACACGCCTGTCATCGCCGATGGCGGTATCAAGTTTTCAGGAGATTTCGCCAAGGCCATCGCGGCGGGCGCCTCCTGTGCCATGGTGGGCAGCATGATCGCGGGCACGGACGAATCCCCCGGCGAAGTGATCCTGTATCAGGGCCGTTCGTTCAAATCCTATCGGGGCATGGGCAGCCTTGGCGCAATGGCGCGCGGGTCGGCAGACCGGTATTTCCAGAAAGACGCGGCTTCGGACAAGCTGGTTCCGGAAGGCATCGAAGGTCAGGTGCCCTACAAGGGCACCGCAACCGCGGTCATTCATCAGCTGGTCGGCGGCCTGCGGGCGGCCATGGGCTATACCGGCAATGCCACGGTGGCCGAGATGCGCGCCAACAGCAACTTCGTCAAGATCACGGGTGCCGGGCTGAAGGAAAGCCATGTGCACGATGTGCAGATCACCCGCGAATCTCCGAATTACCGGATCGGATAGACCACCCATGACCCCCGGGGCACGTATTGCGGCAGCGGCCGAGATCCTCGACCTGATCCTTGATGGTATGGCGGCCGAAAAGGCGCTGACCACATGGGCGCGGCACAGCCGGTTTGCCGGTTCCAAGGATCGCGCGGCGGTCCGTGATCACGTGTTCGAGGCCCTGCGTCGCAAGCGCAGCGCCGCCGCCATCGGCGGCGCAATGACGGGCCGGGGGCTGATGTTGGGCCTTTTGCGCGGGCAGGGGGCCGACCCTGCGGACGTGATGAACGGGCAGGGCCATGCGTTGTCCCCGCCCGAAGCCAGCGAAACCGGTCGGCCTCCGGCGGAAGGGGCCGAAGCCGCCGATTTGCCCGACTGGCTGTGGCCTTTGTGGCAACAAAGCCTTGGCGATCAGGCGGTGGCTTGCGCGGATGCCCTCAAAGACCGCGCATCCGTATTCTTGCGGGTGAATTTACGCAAAGCTAGCGTCGAGGCCGTTCAGGCGACCCTGTCTGAGGCCGGGATTGACGCGCAGCGGTCGCCCTTGTCGGAAACGGCGCTGGAGATCGCGCCCGGTGCGCGTGGTTTGCGCAATTTGCAGATTTTTAACGAAGGTCTGGTTGAACTTCAGGACGCCGCCAGCCAGGCGGTTGTGGATGCGCTGCCCTTGCGGGATGGGATGCGGGTGCTGGATATGTGTGCTGGTGGTGGCGGCAAGACGCTGGCCATGGGCGCGCGCGCCGATTTGCGGCTGCTGGCCTATGATTCCGCCCCCGCCCGGATGCGCGACCTTGCCGACCGGGCGGAACGTGCAGGTTTGCCCGTGACCATGACGGACACCCCCGAGGCCGATGGCCCCTATGATCTGGTGTTGTGTGATGTGCCTTGCTCGGGCAGCGGGTCGTGGCGCCGTGCGCCCGATGGGAAATGGCTGCTGACCCCGGATGTTTTCGCCGCGCTTGGGCGCACGCAGGCCGAGATTCTGGATCGCGCTGCGGGGCTTGTGGCCCCCGAAGGGGCGCTGGCCTATGCGACGTGTTCCATGCTGGAGCCTGAAAACGGCGCGCAAATCGAAGCCTTTGTTGCGCGGCATCCCGAATGGCGCGTGGTGACCCAGCGCGCGTGGCGCGTCACCGACGGCGCAGACGGGTTCTTTGTCACGGTCTTGACGCGATAGGGTGCGCTGAAATACAACTTTGTGGTGTATTTGTCCGGTGTTAATCTCGCATTAACCGACCATGTGACCACATTGGGCAACCGGAATAATCGGAAGCCCGCGCGTGACACCTCCTTTGCCCAGAGATTTTTCGCCTCCGACCATGTCGCGTCCCCGCGGCAGGCGGTGGCTGTCCGGGATGCTTGGGCTGGGGGCGGTGTTGTTTTTCGGGTCCGTCCTGACGCCTGATCCTGCTTTGCAGATAGGCACCTTCGCGGGCGGTCTGCTGGTTCTGTTCTGGGCGCTTGGGCTGGGTCTTCGCGTAATGCTTGAACGGGCGCGCGTCGAACGGCGCGGCGCTTTGCTGGCCGATCTGGTGGCGCGCGATCCATCGCCTGCGCTTCTCACCGATGAAGAGGGTGGCCTGGTCGTCGCCAATCATGCGGCCAAAACTATGCTGCAGGTTGACGGGGCAAAGACCGTCGCGGGATGCCTGCGCTTCTGGCTTGCCAACCCCGCCGCGATTCTGATCCGGCTGACGGTGCGCGCCCGGCGCGAAGGCGGTGCCGGCGAGGACATCGTGACCCGATCCGGGCGCTTGCGGATACGGGTCACCCATACGCCGGGGCAGGGGTTCCTGTGGCGATTCGACCTCTTGCCTGATCGCGTGGCAAATGGCCGTGCGGGTGAGATCGGCCTGCCTGTCATCACGGTCAGCAGAACCGGTGCCGTTATCTATATGAACGACGCGGCGCGTGCGCTTGTGGGGGAGCGGGTCAAGGGGCAAAGCGCGTTATTTCCCCATGGCTTGCCGGAAAACGGGGCGTTGGTCACGCTGAACCTGCCGACGGGCCCGCGTCGTGCGGTGGCAACGCTGCGCGGGCTCAGCGCGGGACGGACCGAGGTGTGCTTGACCCCTCTCGATCCTGCTGCGTTGCCTTCCCCGGAAGAGGTGTTCGCCAACCTGCCGGTGGCCCTGGTCATGGTTGATGGCCAGGGACGGGTCCTCACGGCGAATGCGGTGGCCAACACGCTGCTGGGCAAGGGCGAGGTGACGGGTCGCAACCTGTCTGATCTTCTTGAAGGGTTGGGGCGCAGTCTGCCCGATTGGCTGCGCGAAGTGCTGGAAGACAGGGGGCGCACGCGGTCTGAATTTCTCAGGGTGCGCCGCCCGGATTGCGAGACCTTTGTGCAGGTGACGCTCAATGTTGGGCGACGCGGAGGAGAGGAGGTTCTGGTCGCGGTTCTCAATGACGCGACCGAGCTGAAGACCCTCGAGGCGCAATTCGTGCAAAGCCAGAAGATGCAGGCGATTGGGCAATTGACGGGGGGGATCGCCCATGATTTCAACAACTTGCTTACCGCGATTTCAGGCCATTGCGACTTGCTGTTGTTGCGCCATGATCCCGGCGATCAAAATTATGCCGATCTGATTCAGATCCATCAGAACGCCAACCGGGCTGCGGCTCTCGTCGGGCAACTGCTGGCCTTTTCGCGCAAGCAGACGTTGCAACCCGAAATTCTCGACATGCGGGACACGCTGGCGGACCTGACCCATCTGCTCAATCGGTTGGTGGGGGAAACCGTGACCCTCACGCTCAGTCACGAACCGGTGCTGGGTGCGATCCGCGCCGATAAACGACAGCTTGAACAGGTGTTGATGAATCTGGTCGTCAACGCGCGCGATGCAATGCCGGACGGTGGCCAGATCCGTATCGAGACCGAGGCGCTGACCTTGACAGCCCCCATGGAGCGGGATCGTGCCACAGTTCCCGCAGGTGATTACGTTTGCGTGCGCGTGAGTGACGAAGGCACAGGCATTCCAAAGGATAAGCTCCAGAAAGTGTTTGAACCGTTCTACACCACCAAGCGCACCGGCGAAGGCACCGGGCTGGGGTTGTCCACGGCTTACGGTATCGTCAAACAAACCGGCGGTTTCATCTTTATCGACAGCGCAAGCAGCGGCACCACGTTTACATTGCTGTTTCCGGTGCACCGTGATGCCCCTGTGGAGAAGGCACCGTTGCCGGTGGCCCGTTCGGCCCGCGCGGCCCCGCGCGGCGAGGGGGTGATTCTCCTCGTCGAAGACGAAGCCCCGGTGCGCGCGTTTGCGTCCCGCGCGCTACAAATGCGCGGCTTTACCGTGATCGAGGCGGATTCGGCTGAAACCGCGCTGGCCCAATTGGAAGATCCCGACTTGCGCATCGACCTGTTCGTGACCGATGTGGTCATGCCGGGTCTCGACGGGCCGACCTGGGTCCGGCAGGCGCGCAAACTGCGCCCGGATGTCGGCGTGGTGTTCGTATCCGGCTACGCCGAGGGCGCGCTGAGCGAAAGGGAGCTGGACATTCCCGATGCGGTGTTCCTGCCCAAGCCTTTCTCGTTGAATGAACTGACCGAGACGGTTCATGAACAATTGCATTGAATCAATGGATTAGGTTGCGATGCTCATGTAAAGGTCAAACTCCTCTGCGCGTTTACGACGCAATTTCTGCGCGATGCCCTCAGACAATGTCAACGGCATCTGCGGCGAGACGTTTTCGCGTTGCAAGGTGATCTCTCTGCCCAGCCTGTCCTGCATGAAAGACAGCAGCGCTTGGGGGTCTTCATATCGGAAAAGATGTGTGATTGCGGTGCCGTTCGGGCGCGGTTCTAGAAACTTGGCCTGACTGCCCACGTTGGCCCATCCCGGCGGCTTTCCGCTGCTGTAGGCATCGACAAAGTCATCAAAGCTGATGTTCTGGGTGCTGTTGGGTTTGCCGGTCATGAATGGCCGCTGCCGATAGCGATACCAACTGCCCAGCCAATCCACCGGTTCGCGCATCACGGCGACGGTTTCCATTTCCGTGGCGCAAACCTTTTCAAACATCGGGCGAAAGAACCGATTATAACGATAAAGGGGCGCATGTTTCAGTTCGGGCGGGTCGCGCACGACGATATCGGCCACGGGTGCCAATGCGGTTTGCCACGCGGTTGTGCCGGTTTTGGGCACGCTCAACATGACCAGTCGTTCCTTCATGAAAACCAGCATTCTGGTCCCTCCGTATCCCGGCCGTATCCCGGGGCAAACCCGGTAACATCTTCTTAACCACTCTGCTGCAAGCTGTGCAGAGAAAAATTAGTGTTGAAATGTTCTCTTTTTGATCTCATAAAGAACAAGAGGCGAACAAAGCAGTGATTGCCGCCCCTGACAGGGTGTGACAAAAGGGAGGCGAAAACCGCCATGGCAGATCTTCTCACGATGACAAACAAGAAAAACCCCGACAAGCAAAAGGCGCTGGATAGCGCGCTGGCACAGATCGAGCGTCAGTTCGGCAAAGGCTCCATCATGAAACTGGGGGGCGAGAACGCGATCAAGGATATCTCGGCCAGCTCAACAGGGTCTCTGGGGCTTGATATCGCGCTGGGGATCGGTGGTTTGCCCATGGGGCGGATCGTTGAAATCTACGGCCCGGAAAGCTCGGGCAAGACAACGCTGACGCTGCATTGCATCGCCGAACAGCAGAAAAACGGTGGCGTGTGCGCCTTTGTCGACGCCGAACACGCGCTGGATCCGCAATATGCCCGCAAGCTGGGTGTTGACCTCGACGAACTGCTGATCTCTCAGCCCGACACCGGGGAACAGGCTCTGGAAATTACCGACACGCTGGTTCGGTCGGGTGCAGTGAACATGGTTGTTGTCGATTCCGTCGCCGCTCTGACGCCCAAGTCAGAACTTGAGGGGGACATGGGCGATTCGAGCGTCGGCGTGCAGGCCCGCTTGATGAGCCAGGCCATGCGCAAGCTCACCGGGTCGATTTCCCGTTCGAATTGCATGGTCATTTTCATCAACCAGATCAGGATGAAAATCGGCGTCATGTTCGGCAGCCCCGAAACCACGACGGGCGGCAACGCGCTGAAGTTCTATTCGTCTGTGCGTCTCGATATCCGGCGCATTGGGGCGATCAAGGACCGTGATGAAATCGTTGGCAACGCGACGCGCGTCAAGGTCGTCAAGAACAAGGTGGCACCGCCCTTCAAGCAGGTGGAATTCGACATCATGTATGGCGAGGGCATCTCCAAGACAGGGGAATTGCTCGATCTGGGCGTCAAGGCCGGCGTCGTGGACAAATCCGGCGCTTGGTACAGTTATGGTGACGAACGCATCGGGCAGGGGCGCGAAAACGCCAAGCAATACCTGCGCGACAACGATCGCACCGCCTATGAAATCGAAGACAAGATTCGCGCGGCACATGGGCTGGACTTTACCATGCCCGAGGGCAGCGCAGCCGAAGACGGCGATATTCTGGAGGGCTGATTCCAGCCCGTATCTGACGCAAGGGGCGGGTGGTCACACCGGCCCCTTGCGCGTTCCGGCCACCATGACGCGCGCGGCCACGGCCATTGGGGCAATGCACCTGTGGACAGTGCCCCCTGTGGGAGGTATTTCACAGCCAACGTATTCCCAGCCCGAAGGCCAGACCCATGCCCACGCTGAACGAAATCCGGTCCACGTTTCTGAACTACTTTGCCCGACAGGAGCATCAGATCGTAGACAGCTCGCCGCTTGTGCCGCGTAACGATCCCACCTTGATGTTCACCAACTCAGGCATGGTGCAGTTCAAGAACCTCTTTACCGGGCTTGAACACCGCGATTACGCCCGTGCGACCACCTCGCAGAAATGCGTACGCGCCGGCGGCAAGCACAACGATCTCGACAACGTCGGCTATACTGCGCGCCATCATACGTTCTTTGAGATGCTGGGCAATTTCAGCTTTGGCGATTACTTCAAGGATGAGGCGATCGCCTTTGCCTGGGAACTGATCACCAAGGATTTCGGCATTCCCAAGGACAAGCTGTATACCACCGTCTATCATACCGACGACGAAGCCTTTGAAATCTGGAAGAAAGTTGGCGTTCCCGAAAGCCGGATCATTCGGATCGCGACCTCGGACAATTTCTGGCAAATGGGCCCCACCGGCCCCTGCGGCCCCTGCACCGAGATTTTCTATGACCATGGCGAACACATCTGGGGCGGCCCTCCGGGCAGCCCCGAGGAAGACGGCGACCGGTTCATCGAGATTTGGAACATCGTCTTCATGCAGAACGAACAGTTCGAAGATGGCTCCATGCGCGCGCTTGATATGCAATCCATCGACACCGGCATGGGTCTGGAACGCATTGGCGCATTGCTTCAGGGCAGCCATGACAACTATGACACGGATCTCTTTCGCGCGTTGATCGAGGCGTCTGCCAACCTAACCAGCGTCGATCCTTACGGCGATGGAAACGTTCACCACCGCGTCATCGCCGATCACCTGCGCTCGACGTCGTTTTTGATTGCTGATGGGGTGATGCCATCCAACGACGGGCGCGGTTACGTTCTGCGCCGGATCATGCGCCGCGCCATGCGTCACGCGCATCTCCTGGGCGCGCGCGATCCGCTCATGCATCGCCTTGTGCCGTCCCTTGTTGCGCAAATGGGTCAGGCCTATCCCGAGCTGAGCCGCGCTCAATCCCTGATCGAAGAGACCCTGCGCCTTGAGGAAACCCGCTTCAAGCAGACGCTGGACCGTGGTCTCAAACTTCTGGATGATGAATTGGCGAACCTCCCCGAGGAAGCCAACCTGCCGGGCGCGGCCGCCTTCAAACTGTATGACACCTACGGATTTCCGCTGGATCTGACGCAGGACGCGCTGCGCGAAAAGGGCCGCGCGGTGGACACCGACGGCTTCGATGCGGCCATGGCCGAACAAAAGGCCAAGGCCCGCGCCGCGTGGTCAGGATCGGGTGAGGCAGCGGATGCCACAGTCTGGTTCGACGTGGCCGATAAATCGGGGACCACGGATTTCCTTGGCTATGACACCGAAGCGGCCGAGGGTCAGATCACGGCCCTGGTTCGCGATGGTGCCCTGACCAACAGCGCAGGGCCCGGTGAGACTGTCCAGATCGCGCTGAACCAGACACCGTTCTACGCCGAATCCGGCGGTCAGGTGGGCGACACAGGCGAAATTCGCACCGACGGTGCCGTGGTGCGCGTAACGGACACCCGCAAGGCTGCCGGCGTTTTCATTCATTTCGGCACGGTCGAATCGGGCGCCATCGCCACCGGTGACGCGGCGCAGCTGATCGTCGATCACGCGCGACGCACGGCCATCCGCGCCAACCATTCGGCCACGCATTTGTTGCATGAGGCCCTCCGCGCAGCACTTGGCGATCACGTGGCTCAGCGCGGATCGCTGAATGCCGAGGATCGCCTGCGGTTCGATTTCAGCCACGGCAAGGCGTTGACCGAACAAGAATTGCGCGGGGTCGAGGCGGAAGTAAACGCATATGTGCGCCAGAATGCGCCGGTGGAAACCCGGATCATGACGCCGGATGACGCGCGCGCGCTTGGGGCGCAGGCGCTGTTCGGCGAAAAATATGGTGACGAGGTTCGCGTGGTGTCCATGGGCACTCAGATCGGATCGGGCAAGGGCCGCGACGGTGAGACTTATTCGCTGGAATTGTGCGGCGGCACCCACGTGCGGCGCACCGGTGACATCGGGGCCTTCGCCATTGTTCAGGACGCGGCCTCGGCCTCGGGGGTGCGCCGGATCGAGGCGCTCACCGGTCAACCGGCGCTGGATTGGCTCGAAGAGCAGGCGGCTGCCTATAACTGGATGCGCACCCAGCTCAAGGCGCAGGGGGTTGAAGATGCCAAGGCCAAGCAGGCCGAATTGATCTCGCGCACCCGCGCGCTTGAGAACGAGGTCGCCCAGTTGCGCCGCGAACTGGCCATGGCCGGTGGCGGCGGTGCCTCCGGTCCCGAGGTGCGCGAAATCGGCGGTGTCAAGTTGATCGCGCAGGCGCTCTCCGGTGTCACGGGCAAGGATCTCCCGGCGCTGATCGACGAACACAAGGCGCGGCTTGGATCCGGTGCGGTTCTTCTGATCGCCGACACTGGCGGCAAGGCCGCCGTAGCTGCGGGCGTGACCGAAGACATGACCGGAACCGTGTCAGCGGTGGATATCGTGCGCGCGGCCGTCGTCGAACTGGGCGGCAAAGGCGGCGGTGGCCGTCCCGACATGGCACAGGGCGGCGGAGCCGATGCAACCCGTGCCGATGCCGCAATTGCCGCCGTGGAAACTCTGTTGAAAGGAACCGCCTGATGCCCGCACTCTGGATCGCGCATGTCACCGTCACCGATGCCGAGGCCTATGCAAAATATGCCGAACTGGCCGGACCGGCCATCGCCAAACATGGCGGCCGTTTCATCGCGCGCGGCGGGCGTTTTGTTCAGCTCGAAGGCCGCGAACGGCCCCGGAACGTGGTTGCCACCTTTCCCGATGTCGACAGCGCGGTGGCCTGCTACCATTCCCCCGAATACCAAGAGGCACTCGGCCACGCGCGGGGCGCATCTGAACGCGAATTGATGGTTGTCGAAACCACGGAATGACAAAAGGCGCCCTGTTTCCCACGGCGCCTTTTTCTCTTGCTTGAAATATCCCGGGGGGTGCGGGGGGCTGGCCCCCCGCGAATTCCCGTTATGACGCGCGCGCCATCCGCTTGCGTTCGTGGGGGTCAAGGAACCGCTTGCGCAACCGGATTGCGCTGGGGGTGACCTCGACCAGCTCATCGTCGTCGATATAGGCAATCGCTTCTTCGAGGCTGAACTGGATATGCGGGGTCAGGCGCACGGCTTCGTCGGTTCCCGACGCGCGCACGTTGGTCAGCTTTTTCCCCTTGAGCGGGTTCACCTCAAGATCGTTTTCACGGCTGTGTTCGCCGATGATCATACCGGTATACACGTTGGCCTGCGGGCCGATGAACATGCGGCCGCGCTCTTCGAGGTTCCACAGCGCAAAGGCCACCGACTGGCCGTTTTCCATGGAAATCAGAACACCGGCGCGGCGGCCCTGGATCGGGCCCTTGTGCGGGGCCCAGCCGTGGAACACCCGGTTGAGAACCCCGGTCCCGCGCGTATCGGTCAGGAATTCGCCGTGATAGCCGATCAGCCCCCGCGACGGGACCAAGGCCACGATACGCGTCTTGCCAACGCCTGCGGGGCGCATTTCGACCAGTTCACCCTTGCGCGCGCCGGTCAGTTTCTCGATCACCGCGCCGGAGTATTCGTCATCAACATCAATGGTCGCTTCTTCGATCGGCTCCATCCGCTGGCCGGCTTCTTCACGCATGATGACCTGCGGGCGCGAGATCGACAACTCGAACCCTTCGCGGCGCATGTTTTCGATCAGAACGCCCATCTGCAATTCGCCGCGTCCTGCGACTTCAAAGGCTTCGCCTCCGGGGGTGTCGCTGATCTTGATGGCGACGTTGGATTCGGCCTCTTTCATCAGGCGGTCGCGGATCACGCGGGACTGGACCTTTTTACCGTCGCGCCCGGCCAGCGGGCTGTCGTTGATGCCAAAGGTCACGGTGATCGTGGGCGGGTCGATGGGCTGTGCGGGCAGGGCTTCGGTCACTTGCGGAGCGCAGATCGTATCGGCCACGGTGGCCTTGGACATACCCGCCAGCGTTACGATATCGCCCGCTTCGGCCAGATCAATGGGCTGCTGACCCAGTCCGCGAAAGGCCATGATCTTGGTCACGCGGAAGTTCTCGATCAGATTGCCATCACGGCTGAGCGCCTTGACCGTTTCACCGGCCTTGAGCGTGCCGCTTTCAACCCGGCCTGTCAGGATGCGACCGATAAAGTTGTCCGCGCCCAGTGTTGTCGCCAGCATGCTGAACGGTGCATCGCGTTGTTCCACCTGCTTGGGGGCGGGAACGTGATCGACGATCAGGTCGAACAGCGCGGTCAGATCCTTGCGCGGGCCATCCAGCTCCATATCCGCCCAGCCGGACCGGCCAGAGGCATACATCGCTGGAAAATCCAATTGATCGTCATCGGCACCGAGGTTGGCAAACAGGTCAAAACACTCATCCAGCGCGCGATCCGGTTCAGCGTCGGGCTTGTCGACCTTGTTGAGAACAACAATTGGCCGCAGCCCCAGCGCAAGCGCCTTGGACGTCACGAATTTGGTTTGCGGCATCGGACCTTCGGCGGCATCGACAAGCAGGACAACACCATCCACCATGGACAGGATGCGTTCCACTTCACCGCCGAAATCGGCGTGGCCGGGGGTGTCGACGATGTTGATCCGCGTGCCGTTCCATTCGACGCTTGTCGCCTTGGCAAGGATCGTGATCCCGCGTTCGCGTTCCAGGTCGTTGCTGTCCATCGCGCGTTCGGCCACGGCTTGGTTTTCGCGGAAAACGCCCGATTGTTTGAGCAGTTCGTCCACGAGCGTGGTTTTGCCGTGGTCCACGTGTGCAATGATCGCAATGTTGCGCAGGTCCATAAGAGATGCCTTTTCGGGGGAATTTGACGCGCGCATACCGTGCTGCGCTGCGGAAAGCCAGTGGTTAATGAGTCGCGGTGTTGGAAAACAGCTGGATCACGACGATCCCGGCCAGAATCAGCCCGATCCCGACCACCGCCGCCGCATCCAGAGTCTGGCGGAACACCAGCCAGCCGATAATCGCGATCAGCACGATGCCCAGTCCTGACCAGATCGCATACATGATGCCTACCGGCATTGTGCGCAGTGTCAAAGACAAAAGGTAGAACGCCGCACCATAGGCGGTGATCACCAGAAGTGATGGCCAAAGCCGTGTGAATTGCTGACTCGCCTGAAGCGCCGAGGTTCCGATGGTTTCGGCGATGACCGCGAAGATCAGGTAAAGATAGTGAACCGGCATGGCTGTCTCCTGTTGTTGGCTTGCGCTCTATCACAGGGGCAGGGCGGTTGTATCCTTGATTTCTTCCATCACGATACTGGCCGAATAAGCGCACCGCCAATCGCGGTGCGCCACGGGAATAGGCTCACGCGTGGGACGTCAGGCTGCCAACGCCTTTTGCAGGTTCTCATCCACTTTTTCGAGGAACCCTATCGTGGTCAGCCAGCCTTGATCCGGCCCCACCAGAAGCGCGAGGTCCTTGGTCATCGACCCGGATTCGACGGTATCGACCACCACTTTTTCCAACGTTTCGGCGAAATGGCGCAGGGCGGCGTTATCGTCCAGCTTGGCCCGGTGCTTTAACCCGCCGGTCCAAGCATAGATCGACGCGATCGAGTTCGTCGACGTGGCTTC
Source organism: Alphaproteobacteria bacterium (assembly GCA_030425395.1). GTDB lineage: Bacteria > Pseudomonadota > Alphaproteobacteria > Rhodobacterales > Rhodobacteraceae > JAUIAS01. The sequence continues at coordinate 24,718 of JAUIAS010000005.1, read as the reverse complement.
GCCCTTTTGGTGCTGGCGATAATGGCGGGTGACCGTACCGTGGGCGGCTTCGCTTTCCACGATTTTTCCGTCCGGCGTCATCAGGACCGATGCCATCAACCCAAGCGATCCGAACCCTTGCGCCACGGTATCGGACTGCACATCACCGTCATAGTTCTTGCAGGCCCAAACATAGCCGCCCGACCATTTCAGCGCAGAGGCGACCATGTCGTCGATCAGGCGGTGTTCATACCAGATGCCGGCGGCGTCGAAGGCGTCCTTGAATTCGGTTTCATAGACGTCTTGAAAGATGTCCTTGAACCGTCCGTCATAGACCTTGAGGATGGTGTTCTTGGTCGAAAGATAGACCGGCCATCCCATGTTGAGCCCATAGTTCAGCGAAGCGCGCGCGAAATCATAGATCGACTTGTCCAGATTATACATCCCCATCACCACCCCTGCATCGGGGGCGTCGAACACATCGCGTTCGATCACGGTGCCGTCGGTGCCTTCGAATTTCAGGGTGATCTTGCCAGCACCGGGAAAATGGAAATCGGTGGCCCGGTATTGGTCGCCATAGGCGTGGCGCCCCACCACGATGGGTTGGGTCCAGCCGGGCACAAGGCGCGGCACGTTGCGACAGATGATCGGTTGCCGGAAAATCACGCCGCCCAGAATATTGCGGATGGTGCCGTTGGGGCTGCGCCACATCTGTTTGAGCCCAAATTCCTCGACCCGTGCTTCGTCCGGGGTAATCGTGGCGCATTTTACCGCGACGCCGACCTCTCGCGTTTTTTCGGCGGCATCAATGGTGATCTGGTCGTTTGTATCGTCGCGGGCCTCGATGCCCAGATCATAATACAGCAGATCAAGGTCGAGATGCGGCAGGATCAGCTTTTTCTTGATGAAATCCCACATGATGCGGGTCATTTCATCGCCGTCCATTTCGACGATGGGGTTTTCTACCTTGATGCGGCTCATGTTCGGCCCTCCGGCGCAAGTTGACTGGCCCCGGCATAGAGCAGAGCGGCGCGGGACGCAAGGCGTTGTATACTACGGTATACATTAGTGCCGAGCGAAGCAGTCGCCCTGTCCTGTATTGTCTGATCAGGTTGGTTTAGAAATCAAATGTAAGGGCCTGATGTTAAAAGACTATCCGAACCATTTTTCCAGCTTTGGCCGCAGCCAGCGCCACAAGGACGGCGCGCCGGCTGCGATTGGCAGGCCGACACGCCGGTCCATCTGTTCCAGCGTAACCGCATAATCGCGCCAGGTGCCGCCGTTGTTGGCGAGGTTGGCAATGGGGGTCTGGAACCGGTCGATGGCCTTGGCAAAGCGGGCATCCGCTGTCTGGGCGGATTCAAACTCGTCCCAGAGCGCACGGAATTCCACGGCCTGATCCGCGGGCAGAATTCCGAACAGGCGGTCCGCCGCGGCGGTTTCTGCGGCCTCTTGGGCGGCGGCGTCGAATTGCCCGTGGATGGGGTTGTCTCCGGCGTCGATCTCCACGATGTCGTGGATCAGCAACATGCGAAGCACTCGGTCAATCGATACGTCCGGCCCGGCCTGATCGGCCAGCACCAGAGCATATAACATGACGTGCCAGCTATGTTCGGCGGAGTTTTCGCGCCGACTGTCGTCGATCAGACGGGATGCCCTCAACACGGATTTGAGACGGTCGGCTTCTTGCAGGAACGCGACCTGTGCGGTGATCCGTTGATCGTGTTCCGCGTTCATCGGTTTGCGATCACCCGGCGGATGCGCGCCGTTCGGCCACGAGCTTTTCAAGATAGGCGCGCGCGGTGCGTTCCGTCATACGAACCCGCATTTCCGTCAGATAAGCCTCTTCCAAGGATTGGGAAGAGGCCGAGATGACCCGCGCCACTTCCTGGTGCATCTGCCAGTCATCCAGTTCTGTCATCGCCTTCATCGTGTCGTCGGCAAGTTCCGACGCAAGGCGTTCGAGCGTTCCCATCAGCGCGAATTCTCAGTCAGGCGGCGTTTGACATAATCGGTCACGGTGCCAATCATCGGATCCATGTGAGGATCCTTGAAGAAGTGATCGGCGTCTTCGACCTCATCATGGGTGATGGTGATGCCCTTTTGTTCGTGCAGCTTGGACACCAGCGTGCGCGTGTCCGCAGGCGGCGCGACACGGTCGGCGGTGCCGTTGATGATCAAACCCGACGACGGGCAGGGCGCAAGGAACGAAAAGTCGTACATATTCGCGGGCGGCGAGACCGAGATAAAGCCGGTGATCTCGGGGCGGCGCATGAGCAACTGCATTCCGATCCACGCCCCAAAGGAAAATCCCGCAACCCAGCAATGCTTGGAATTGGTGTTCATGGACTGCAGGTAATCCAGCGCCGATGCGGCATCGCTGAGTTCACCGATGCCCTGATCGTATTCGCCCTGGCTGCGCCCCACACCGCGGAAATTGAACCGCAACACGGTAAAGCCCATGTTGTAGAATGCGTAATGGAGGTTGTAGACGACCTTGTTGTTCATCGTGCCACCGAACTGCGGATGCGGGTGCAGCACGATGGCGATGGGGGCGTCTTTTTCCTTTTGGGGGTGATAGCGGCCTTCAAGCCGGCCTTCGGGTCCGGCAAAAATCACCTCGGGCATGTACGATCCTGTCTTGTTCCGGTTCGGGCGCGCAAATTCTTGACAGAATTCGTTGGCTTCCTTAGAACCGTTCTAAATGAAAGCGAAAGCGGTAAATGTCCGCCTGTTGAGGCGACATACGTAATAGGGGCCGAAAGGTCAATGTTTTCGCGCGTCGGGCGCGGCTTGCGAGGGGGAACGGGCATGAAATTGTCGACCAAGGGCCGCTATGCGATGGTCGCCCTGTGCGATATTGCGATCCAGCCCGGTGACCGGCTTGTCACGCTGGGAGAGATCTCGGAGCGTCAGAATATTTCCCTGCCATATCTGGAGCAGCTCTTTGTCAAGCTGCGGCGCGCGGGGCTTGTCGAATCGGTGCGCGGGCCGGGGGGCGGCTATCGTCTGGCGCGACCCGCGTCCGAGGTGCGCGTTGTGGATGTGCTGTCGGCAGTGGACGAAAGCGTGGATGCCATGCAGACGGGCGCAGGCGCGTCAGGCGGGCTGTCGGGATCGCGCGCGCAATCACTGACCAATCGCCTGTGGCAGAGCCTGTCGGCGCAGGTCTATGTTTTCCTGCACCAGACGCGGTTGTCCGACGTGGTGGACAATGCGCTGGCCCCCTGTCCGGCGGTTCCGACGTTGTTTTCGGTGGTTGACGATGGTTGAGCGCCGCGCCCTGTGGCTGGTGACGGGAGCGAGGGGCGCTGCCCCTCTCGCTCCCCGGGATATTTGGAGCAAGAGAAAAAGGCGGGCGGTGTGAGCGGGCGCGTCTATCTGGACTGGAATGCGACCGCACCGTTGCGGGACGAGGCGCGCGCGGCGATGATCGCGGCGATGGACGTTCTGGGCAATCCGTCGTCGGTGCATGCCGAGGGGCGCGCGGCCAAGGCTATTGTCGAGCGGGCGCGCCAACAGGTTGCCACCGCGTTTGGCGCGGACGGCGCGGATGTGATCTTTACCTCTGGCGCGACAGAGGCGGCCGCACTTGCGCTTGAAGGGCGGGATGTCCGGGTATCGCCGGTGGAACATGATGCGGTAAGCTCCTGGGGTTTGCTGGCGCCGCAGATTTTCGCCTTCGCGGAAAATGGCACACTTGTTCCGGGACCGCACGCGGCTGAGTGGGACCCGATCGTGGCCCTGACCGCGGCCAACAGCGAGACCGGTATTCTGACCGATCTTGCGCCCTTTGCCAAAGCGGCACCGGGCCGTCTGGTGGTGGATGCCACGCAGGTGTTTGGCAAGCGGCCCTTTGCGTTCAACTGGAGTGGGGCCCAGATGGCCATCTGTTCGGCGCACAAGCTGGGTGGGCCCAAGGGGGTCGGGGCGCTTGTGGTCAAGCGCGGAACCGAGATCGTGCCGCGAATCCGGGGGGGCGGGCAGGAGATGGGCCGCCGCTCGGGGACGGAAAATGTCATCGGGATCGCAGGATTTGGCGCGGCGGCAGAGGCCGCGCAGCGCGATCTGGAGGCGGGTGTCTGGGACCGGGTCGAGAAACTTAGAAATATTCTAGAAAACGGTCTTGAGGCTGGCGCAAACAAGACTATTTTTGTCGGGAAAGACGCGCCGCGACTCCCGAACACGTCTTGCCTGGCCGCGCCGGGCTGGAAGGGCGAGACGCAGGTGATGCAGATGGACCTTGCGGGGTTTGCCATTTCGGCGGGTTCGGCGTGTTCCAGCGGCAAGGTACGCGCAAGCCGCGTGCTGCGGGCGATGGGCTTTGATGACGAGGTGGCGCGATCCGCCATCCGCGTCAGTCTGGGGCCCGAGGTAACAGAAGAGGACGTGCTGCGCTTTGTCGATGCGTGGTGCGCAAAGCAAAAGAAATTCCGCGCACGCACTGCTTGAGTGCGCGTCGTGAAACCAAGGAGGGCCGAAATGGAAGCGTTGGATCAGACACAGGTCAAGGACGGCGTCGATCAGGAAACCGTGGATGCGGTGCGCGAGGTCGGTACCTATAAATACGGTTGGGAAACCGAGATCGAGATGGAGTTCGCGCCCAAGGGCCTGACCCCGGATATCGTCAAGCTGATCAGCGAAAAGAACGAAGAACCCGCGTGGATGACCGAATGGCGTCTTGCGGCCTACGAACGCTGGCTCAAGATGAAGGAGCCGGACTGGGCGATGGTGGATTATCCTGAGATCGATTTTCAGGATCAGTATTACTATGCCCGCCCCAAGAGCATGGAGGTCAAGCCCAAGTCATTGGACGAGGTCGATCCCAAGCTTCTGGCGACTTATGAAAAACTGGGGATTCCGCTGAAGGAACAGATGATCCTTGCCGGTGTCGAAGGGGCCGAGAACGCCCCTGCAGAAGGCCGCAAGGTGGCCGTCGACGCGGTGTTTGACAGCGTTTCCGTGGGCACGACGTTTCAGGCCGAGCTCAGGAAAGCGGGCGTGATATTCTGCTCTATCTCAGAGGCGATCCGCGAGCATCCCGATCTGGTCAAGAAATACCTTGGTTCGGTGGTTCCGGTTTCCGACAACTTCTATGCAACGCTCAACAGTGCGGTGTTTTCGGATGGCTCGTTTGTCTATGTGCCGCCGGGCGTGCGCTGCCCGATGGAGCTTTCGACCTATTTCCGCATCAACGCGGAAAACACCGGGCAGTTCGAACGCACGCTGATCATCGCGGACAAGGGCAGCTATGTCAGCTATCTCGAAGGCTGCACCGCGCCGCAGCGCGACACCTCGCAGCTTCATGCCGCGGTGGTCGAGATCGTGATAGAAGAAGATGCCGAGGTGAAATATTCGACCGTCCAGAACTGGTATCCCGGTGACGAGAACGGCAAGGGTGGTATCTATAACTTTGTGACCAAGCGCGCCGATTGCCGGGGCGATCGGGCCAAGGTTATGTGGACGCAGGTGGAAACCGGGTCTGCGGTGACATGGAAATATCCTTCCTGCATCCTGCGCGGTGATGACAGCCAGGGCGAATTCTATTCCATCGCGATCACCAACAACATGCAGCAGGCCGATACCGGCACCAAGATGATCCATCTGGGGCGCAACACCAAGTCGCGCATCGTCTCCAAGGGGATCAGTGCCGGGCGCGCGCAGAATACATATCGCGGGCTGGTGTCGATGCATCCCAAGGCAAAGAACAGCCGCAACTATACCCAGTGCGACAGCTTGCTGATCGGGGATAAGTGCGGTGCGCACACCGTTCCCTATATCGAGGTCAAGAACAATTCGTCCCGTGTCGAGCACGAGGCGACGACCTCCAAGGTCGATGATGACCAGCTGTTCTATTGCCGGTCGCGCGGCATGGATGAGGAAGAGGCTGTCGCGCTGGTGGTGAACGGGTTCTGCAAAGATGTGCTGCAGGCGCTGCCGATGGAATTTGCGATGGAAGCTCAACAGCTTGTCGCGATCTCCCTCGAAGGGTCCGTTGGGTGAGCCCAGAGGCGATCAATGCGCTGGCCGTGCAATCGGCCGGGCCCGCAATTGGCGTCTTCCTCGGCGTTCTGGTGGGCCTTGGGCTGCGCCGGCGCGCGGGCAAGACTGATGGGCTTTTGGGCAATTCGGTTCTGCTGACCGCGTCGGCTGCCGGCGGGGCCGCATTGCTGGTGATGATGGTGATCCGGGCGCTGATCGGCTGAGACGGACCCAAGACGTAAGACAAGGGGAAACGGGAATGATCGTAACCACCACGCAGACGGTCGAAGGCCGCAGGATTACGGATTACCGGGGGATCGTCGTGGGCGAGGCCATTCTGGGCGCGAATGTGTTCCGTGATCTGTTCGCGGGGATCACCGACATCATCGGGGGCCGGTCCGGCGCTTATGAACAGGAACTGGGCAGGGCGCGTGCCATTGCGCTCGAAGAACTCGAAGAGCGGGCCCGCGCGCAGGGCGGTAACGCGGTTGTCGGTGTGGACCTTGATTACGAAGTTGTCGGCAAGATGCTGATGGTGTCGGCATCGGGCACGGCGGTGGTTCTGGACTGAGATGAAGGGCGACACCCGTCATAAGATTCCGGCTCCGGAATTGACCCTTCCCGAGGAAGAGGAAGCGTTGCTGCGTGCCCATTACGCGGCGGCGGGTGTGATCCTTGAATACGGATCGGGCGGGTCCACTGTCGTGGGTGCCGAGATGCCCGGTAAACATGTTGTCAGCGTCGAGAGCGACAAACTCTGGGCCAAAAACATGGAGCGGTTTTTTGAACAGAACCCGCCTGCGCCGGGCACGGATGTGGAGATTGTTCATGTCAACATCGGCCCGACGGCGGCATGGGGCAAGCCCGCAAACGATGAGGAATGGCGGCGTTATCCGCGATATCCTTTGGGGGTCTGGCGGCGCGAGGGGTTCCGCCACCCCGATGTAGTTCTGGTGGATGGACGGTTTCGCATGGGCTGCGCGCTGGCCACTGCGTTTTCGATCACCCGCCCGGTGACGATCCTGTTTGACGATTACGCCAAACGGGAACGCAACCATCAGATCGAGGAATTTATCGGCACTCCGCGCCTTACGGGGCGGATGGCCGAGTTCGAAGTGGAGCCGACGGCCGTGCCGGCCGATCGGCTTTTGCAAATCATGAGGTTCATGCTGCACCCGTGAGGGTCTGGCCGGAAGGGATCAAAAATATGCTTGAAATCAAAAACTTGCACGTCAAACTTGAAGAAGAAGACAAGGTCATTCTGAAGGGTGTGAACCTGACCGTCGAAGCGGGAAAGGTCCATGCCATCATGGGACCGAACGGATCGGGAAAGTCGACCTTGTCCTATGTCCTGTCGGGGCGTGACGGCTATGAGGTGACGGACGGTTCGGCGCATTTGGGCGATATTGATCTGCTTGAGATCGAGCCGGAAGAACGCGCAGCGGCAGGGTTGTTCCTGGCGTTTCAGTATCCCGTGGAAATCCCGGGTGTGGGCAACATGACCTTTTTGCGCACGGCCGTGAATGCACAGCGCAAGGCACGTGGCGAAGAGGAAATGAGCGCGGCTGAGTTCCTCAAGGTGATCCGTGCGCGTGCAAAGGATCTCAAGATCGACGCGGAGATGCTCAAGCGTCCGGTGAACGTGGGCTTCTCGGGGGGCGAAAAGAAGCGCAACGAAATCCTGCAGATGGCGATGCTGGAACCCAAGATGTGCATTCTTGACGAAACCGATTCCGGTCTTGACGTGGATGCGATGAAGCTTGTCTCCGAAGGTGTGAACGCGCTGCGCAGCGAAGGCCGCGGGTTCCTTGTTATCACGCATTATCAAAGGCTTCTGGATCACATCAAACCTGATGTTGTGCACATCATGGCCGATGGACGCATCGTCAAGACCGGTGGGCCTGAGCTTGCGCTCGAGGTCGAGACGAACGGATATGCCGACATCCTGTCGGAGGTGGCGTGATGGCCGTTGCGCAGAGCATGACAGAGGCGACCGACGATCGCATTGCCGCGCTCAGCATGCCGGAAGGCGGCTGGAGCCAAGCCGCGCGGCGCGGGGCATTGGCGCGGTTGCAGGACATGGGCCTGCCCAAACGGCGCGACGAATATTGGAAGTTCACCCGGCCAGACACGCTCAATACCGTGGCTGTTCCCGAGGCGGCGATCTTTGAGCATGACGAAGCCCCTGTTTTCGGTGAAGTCGATCGCCTGAAGGTGGTGTTTGTCGATGGTGTGTTCGATGCCGACGCGTCCGACGATCTGAGCCTCGAAGGAATCGAGATTGACCGTCTGGCGGCGGTGGCCAAGGCGGACATCCATTGGGCGAAAGAGCTGTATGGCACGCTGGAGACTGCAGGCCAGTCGCCCGTGGCGCGTCCGCATGCGGCCTTGAACACGGCTTTTGCCGAAGACGGGGTATTGATCCGGGTGACAGGCACGCCGTCCAAGCCGGTCAGCCTGATCTACCACCACCGCGACACCACCTCGGATGCGATCCTGCACCATGTTGTGCGCGTTGAAAGCGGCGCGAGCCTGACCGTTCTGGAAAACGGCCCGGCGGCGGCGCGGTTCAACAAGGTGATGGAAGTGGACGTGGCGGACGGCGGCATTTTTCATCATGTGCGCGCGCAGGGGCGTGATCACGAACGCCGCGCGGTGACGCATATCTTTGCCCGCCTTGGCACCGAGTCGGTCTTCAAGACCTTTACACTGACCGTGAATGGACAACTGACGCGCAATGAATGCGTGGTTGAATTGACTGGCGATGACGCCGTGGCCCATGTGGCGGGTGCCTGCGTCGGGGATGGCGATTTTCACCATGATGACACCGTGTTCATTACCCATGACGCGGTGAATTGCGAAAGTCGCCAGGTCTTCAAGAAGGTGCTTCGGAATGGTGCCACCGGCGTGTTCCAGGGGAAAATTCTGGTTCGGGAAGGGGCACAGAAGACCGATGGTTACCAGATCAGCCAATCGTTGCTTCTGGACGAAGACAGTCAGTTCCTCGCCAAGCCCGAGCTGGAAATCTATGCCGATGATGTGGCGTGTTCGCACGGGTCCACATCAGGCGCGATCGACGAAGATGCGTTGTTTTATCTGCGGTCACGTGGTGTTCCCGAAGGGCCTGCAACCGATCTGCTGACGCTGGCGTTTCTGGCCGAAGCGGTGGACGAGATAGAGGACGAAGCGATTTCCGAGGAACTGGTAAATCGCCTGCGTGGCTGGCTGGATCGACGCCGAAGCTGATGCCTGTCACCACCGACATCGTGGCCACCTATCGGGGGCCGGGCCGGGTCGTGGACCGGTTGTTGGCCATGGGCGTGCGGGAGGACCGCGCGCTCGCTTTTCTAATGGGGTTCAGCGGGCTGGCATTTGTGGCCCAGCTTCCTGCATTGTCGCGCAAGGCCCACCTGACCGGAGAGCCGCTTGATATGCTGATGGGCGGCGCGCTTCTTGGTTCGGTCATCATGTTGCCGCTGTTGCTCTATGTGGTGGCGTTGGTGTCGCATTGGGTGGCCCGCCTTTTTGGTGGAAAAGGAACGGGTTACGGCGCAAGGCTCGCGTTGTTCTGGGCTTTGCTCGCCTCATCGCCTCTGGTGCTTCTCAACGGTCTTGTGGCAGGGTTCATCGGAGAAGGCCCGGCGCTGACAGGGGTTGGGCTGTTGTGGTCCGGGGTGTTTCTTTGGTTCTGGTTCGGTGGTTTGCGCCGGACACAGTGGGGCGGTGCATAGGCATGGAAAACTGGGTCAATCTTGCTGTTTTGTCGGTGCGAAACCCGGCCGAGGCGGCGCGACGCGTAATCGCACTTGATCTGTCGCGCGACGCGCTGTGGATCGCCATCGCTTTGGTTTCGGTTCTCAATACGTTGGTGTTTTCGCTGTCGAACATGGCGTTGCCGGTGCCCTTGCCGCCTGTGATGACCGCTCCGGCGATCTATTTCCTGATGTCCGCCGGCAGTCTTGTGCTGGCGATCATCGCGCTGTTCTGGACCGGTCGCGCGTTGGGCGGGCAGGGCAGCATGACGGATGTCATGTCCGTGGTTGTCTGGCTTCAGGTGTTGCGCCTGATTGTTCAGGCGTTTTCTTTTGTCCTGATAATTGTGGCCCCCGGGGTTTCCGCGCTGTTTGTGATGATCGCGGGATTGATCGGGCTTTGGATCATGCTGCATTTCGTGAATGAAGCGCACCGTTTTGGCAGCTTGTGGCGTGCCTTTGGCGTGCTTATCGCGGCCTTTTTGGCGATTGTTATGGGCTTGTCGCTGGTCTTGTCTTTGATCGGCGTGGGTGGAATGTGATGGGGCATCAAAGCGATGTATGATGTAGCGAAAATTCGCGGGGATTTCCCGATTTTGACCCGAAAGGTCAACGGCAAGCCATTGGTTTACCTTGATAACGGGGCATCGGCGCAAAAACCGCAGGTGGTGATCGACGCCGTCACCCGTGCCTATGCAGAGGAATATTCCAACGTCCATCGCGGGCTGCATTACCTGTCGAATCTCGCCACCGAGAAATACGAGAGCGTGCGCGGAACCATTGCACGTTTCCTTGGTGCGCCGGATGAGGAAGAGATCGTGTTCACCTCGGGCACGACCGAAGGCATCAACCTTGTTGCCTATGGCTGGGCGATGCCACGTATGCAGGCGGGGGATGAAATCATCCTTTCGGTGATGGAACACCACGCCAATATCGTGCCCTGGCATTTCCTGCGCGAGCGGCAGGGCGTCGTACTGAAATGGGTGGATGTGGACTCCAACGGCGATCTTGATCCTCAGGCCGTTCTGGATGCGATCACGCCGCGCACCAAGCTGATTGCGATCACGCAGATGTCCAACGTTCTGGGCACAGTCGTGGACGTAAAGGAAATCTGCGACGGCGCGCGCGAACAGGGTATTCCTGTTCTGGTCGATGGCAGCCAATCGGCCGTGCATATGCCGGTGAACGTGGCCGAGATCGGCTGCGATTTTTTTGCGATCACCGGGCACAAGCTTTATGGCCCGTCCGGGTCGGGCGCGATCTATATCCGGCGCGAGCGCATGGACGAAATGCGCCCCTTTATCGGCGGCGGTGATATGATCAAGGAGGTCACGCGCGACGCGGTGACCTATAACGATCCGCCAATGAAATTCGAGGCCGGAACCCCTGGTATCGTCCAGACCATCGGTCTTGGGGTCGCGCTGGATTACATGATGGGTCTGGGAATGGACAACATCGCGGCCCATGAACGGGGGTTGCGCGATTACGCGCGTGACCGGCTGGATGGGCTGAACTGGCTTCAGGTTCAGGGCAAATCGGCGGGCAAGGGGGCGATCTTTTCCTTTACGCTGGACGGGGCAGCCCACGCGCATGACATCTCGACCATCCTTGACAAAAAGGGCGTCGCAGTGCGCGCCGGTCAGCACTGCGTCGGGCCCCTGATGGAGCATCTGGGTGTTTCGGCGACCTGCCGCGCGTCCTTTGGGCTGTATAACACCACCCAAGAGGTCGATACACTGATCGACGCACTTGAACTGGCGCATGATTTGTTCGGTTAAAAACCGACGCGAGACGGGCGCAAAAGCAATTGCACCCGTCTTTGGAATGGTCTATCCCGACCGCGTGGACCCATAGCTCAGCTGGATAGAGCGCTGCCCTCCGAAGGCAGAGGCCAGAGGTTCGAATCCTCTTGGGTCCGCCACCTTACTCCATAAGTAATTGAAAATTTACGACTTTGGTCGATGTGGCTTTGTGTATTTCCCACGTTGTCCGCTTGTTGCTTATTGTATCGGTAAGAACGCCGGTATGTTTCGCGTCAGCGCGGCGGAAATTCATGGTGGAAGTTTGTGTGACCCTTCTGGCGCGCTTTCGTTTGGAATGATGCCGTAAGAGCCTGCATATTTTCAGGGCGAACTGTTTGGGCAGACCGCATGGCAAGAAACGCCGACCGGTAGGTTCAAAAGCGTTTGGATCGGATTGCGGTGCGTAACCGTAACGCAGATCGCAATATTTCGCGCATAATGATCGGGCCTCAGGTCTGGCGACGCATGATATCGGCAAGATGCGCGAATACCTGATTTGTGAACGACGTTCAAATTTTCTTGACGGGGGAAAAATTCTGGCCTACCCATTGTGAACGACGTTCATAAGCGGGAGGATAAGACATGAAACTTGGATTGGTTATTCTTGGTGGGGTGCTTGCCGGGGTCGCGTCGATTGCCGCTGTGCCCAGCGTGGCTCAGGGGAGTTTTCAGAATTCCCAACGTGCCAGCATTCACAGCGGGCAGGCGTCAAGCCATGGGTCGGCGGCCATAGCGCAGGGCGTGGCATCAATCATCGCGGTTCCGGTGACAGTGATCGGCGGCGGGCTGACAGTTTCCGGTGCTGGGTTGCAAGCCTCCGGGGCAGGGGCGTTGCAATCGGGCAATGAGCTTATGCGAACCGGAACAGGTGGCGCGGCCCCTGCCACCATGGTGACGGCTGATCCCGCGCCAACCCTCAAATGATTGGAACAAAACAATGATCTATAGGATTATGTCCCTCTCGGGTGGTTTTTTCATGCTGTTTGTGGTGTGCTTTGGCCTGTCGGCGGGCAGCCCGGTTCAGGCCGGCAGCAGCGCCAACGGATCGCCGATACGCCCTATGTCCGAGATTTCAGCCTTTGCCGACCGGGTGCAACAGGATCTTGCCTCGCGGGGTGCGAATGTCGCGATTGTTGCCCGGATGGGCCGGGATCCCGCCACCCTGCCGGATGGGATCGAATTCACGCATGTCAGCTTTTGGGTCTATTCGCAGATCACGGATGCAGACGGAAACACGGGTTCGGGATACCGGGTCTACAATCTTTACCAGACACAGCGCATTGGAGCCAAAAGCGCCCTTGTCCAGGACAGCCCGACAGACTTTTTTACGCCCGCATGGCGGATGACGGCGGGGATCATCATTCCCGATAAACGTCTGCAAAAGAAGCTGTTGAAGACCATCGCGTCGCCCGCCTATGCAAAGCTTCACAATCCACGCTACTCGGTTTTGTCCAATCCGAATTCCCAGAGTTTTCAGAATTGCACGGAACATACGCTCAACGTGTTGATGGCCAGCCTTTACGGAACGTCGGATATGGCGCGGATCAAGGCGAATATATCCGCCCATTTCACACCGCAACCTATCGCCATCGGTTCGGCCAAGCGTGCTCTTGCGTCGTTTGCCAGCCGGGCGATGACAACCCAGGACCATGGCGATACCGTTGCAACCACCACATTCGGGTCGATTGCGCGGTTCATGAAGACGCATGGTCTGGCGGCGCGCGTCTATCGGATGGATGCAAAGGGTATTCAGGCATTTTAGACGCGCCATGCCGTGCGGGGAAATTGACATGGGCTGCCACTTGTTTGATTTAGGGCGACATGACCAAGCCCATGTCCCGACGCGAACGTAACCTTGCGGAAATCCGAGACCGCGCCACCCCCTTGGCCGAGGCCATTGTGTTCAACGAAGGGATCGAGGCGATGAGCGCGCGCAGGCTTGCGCGCGAACTGGGTATCTCGGTCGGATCTCTGTACAATGCGTTTGGCGATCTTGAGGCGGTCAAACGTGCCGTGATCGGCAATTCCGCGCAGGCCCTCTCCGATCATCTTGCCGCAACCCTTGCCCGCGCTGAACCGAACCCGCGCAGCCGTGTGGTCGCCCTTGGCGAGGCCTATCTGGATTTTGCGATATCCGAGCCGCAACGCTGGTGGCTGTTGTTTGAATATCGCAATACCGTGTCGCCGGATCGCAAGGTCGAGGAATTCCAGATCGGTTTGCTGGACATGTTGGTGCGTGCCGGTGGTGGCGACCCCGCGTCCGAGAGCAGCAAGCAGTTCTTTCTGCTGCTTTGGGCGTCCGTGCATGGCTTGGTTTCTCTGGCCTGCCGCCCGACCATCGTTGCGATTGAACCTGATCTGGCCCGATCCCACATTCGCGATATGGTCCATTCGGGCTTCAATACTGCCGGATTGCCCTGAAGCTGGACGGGTCCCCGTCGCGCCGTCTGCCGCGATCTTTCCATAGGGGCCAAGGCCCGGACCATGGGCATATTTCTTTTCCCAAACCACTGAAAACATGCATGATCATTTGGCGGTATGCGTCGAATGGACTGTGCGTGTATCGCGATTTTTCGGAAAGGGTATGGCGTGGTGGTTGAACTCAGCAAGCGAAGCGGACGCAAGGAGCGGCTGGCGCGACGTGCGGCGAAGCCGGTTCTTGATCCGTGCCCGCCGGGCCCTGCGGGTGGGTCATACAAGCCGTTGTGCGATGCGGAACTGACGGCGATTTACCAAACGGCGCTGGCGCTTTTGGAAAACCTCGGGCTGGGCGAGGTGCCCGACAGGTTGCGTCGCGATCTTCTTGCCGCAGGGGCCTTGTGCAACGGGGCTGGACGGGTTCTGTTTCCGGCCTCTCTGGTGCGCGATGCAATTGCCCATGCGGCCAAGAGCTTCACCCTGCACGGGCGCGATCCGGCCCGGTCGATCGAGGTGGGTGGCGACCGGGTCCATTTCGGCACCGGTGGTGCGGCGGTGCAGACCCTGGATCTGGACAGCCGCACCTATCGTCCCGCGACGCTGAACGATCTGCACGATTTCACCCGGCTTCAGGATACGTTGCCGAATATCAGCTGGTATACCCGCTGTTGCGTGGCCACCGATGTGCCGGATAATTTCGATCTGGATGTGAACACCGCCTATGCCCTGTTGAAAAACACGACCAAGCCGGTGGCCACGTCTTTCACCCTTGCCGAATACGTGGCACCGATTGTCGAAATGCTGGATATTGCGGCGGGGGGTGCGGGCGCGTTTTCCAAACGTCCGTTTCTCAAGGCTCATATCAGCCCGATCATTTCGCCCATGCGGTTTGGCGAGGATGCGGTTGACGTGGTTTATGAATGCATCCGGCACAATATTCCCATGTCTTGCATCACGGCGGCGCAGGCCGGAGCCACAGCCCCTGCCACATTGGCGGGATTTCTGGCGCAATCGCTCGCGGAAACACTGGCAAGCCTTGTCATGGTGCACGCGATTTCCCCCGGCTTTCCGATGGTGTTTTCAAACTGGCCGCTGGTCATTGACCTGCGCACCGGGGCCTTTTCGGGGGGCAGCGGTGAAACCGCTGTGCTGAACGCGGCTTCTGCGCAATTGTCGAACTGGCTTGGCTTGCCCTCGGGCGTGGCCTGTTCGATGACCGATGCCAAGGCAATTGACGCGCAATACGGAATGGAAAAAGGCCTGACATCGCTTGCGGCGGCCTTGGCGGGCGGCAACCTGATCTACGAAAGTTCGGGCATGACCGCGTCGCTTCTGGGGGCGAGCTTTGAGGCGTTTGTTCTGGATGATGAAATGCATTCCCACACCTACCGCGCCCTGCGCGGGATCGAGGTGACGCCGGACAATCTGGGATATGACGCCATCGTGGATGCGGTGCTGGGGGATGGGCATTTTCTGGGCGGCCAACACACGCTTGCGGCGATGGAACGTGATTACTTCTATCCGTCTCTGGCGGATCGGGATGAACCACGCACCTGGGCGCAAGCGGGCGCAAAGGATGCGTGGGATGTTGCCAATGCCCGCGCCCGCGATATCCTGCGGCGTCACCGCCCTTGTTATCTCACCCCCCAGCAAGACGCCGAGATCCGGGCGCGGTTCAACATCCTGTCCCAATAGCAGAGCACCTTTACGATCCGGCGCGGCTGAGGCAGAACAACCGCAACGCTGACCGAAGAAAGGAAATCACAATGGCCAATCCTCTTTTTGACGGTCTGTTTGGCATTCATGCGGGCAAAACGACGCCGTTCCTGCATTTGCCCGATGGGCAGATCATGACCCATGACGGGTTTCTGTCCCTTGCCGCGCAGATGGCCCATGTGATGGCGCGGCTTGGCCTTGCGCCGGGGGATCGGGTGGCGGTGCAGGTCGAAAAATCCCCTCAGGCGCTGGCGCTCTATGCGGCCTGCGCGCAGGCCGGGTTGGTGTTCTTGCCGCTCAACACCGGCTATACGGTGGATGAACTGCGCTATTTCATCGAAAACAGTGGTGCGTCTCTGATCGTTTGTGACGCTGGCAATGTGATCGCGTTGCGCGAAATGGCCGGGCCGTTGGGGGCCCGAACCGAAACGTTGAATGCCGATGGCAGCGGCAGCCTGACCGATCAGGCCGGTGAGATGCCCACCGCATTCGACACGGTTGCCCGCAGCGGAGATGATCTGGCTGCGTTCCTGTATACTTCGGGCACTACGGGGCGGTCCAAAGGCGCGATGCTGACGCAGGACAACCTGTTGTCCAATGCGCATACTCTGGTCGATGAGTGGCGCTTTGGCCCTGACGACGTGCTTTTGCACGCGCTCCCTATCTTTCACACGCATGGGCTGTTTGTTGCGACGAATGTTGTGCTGGCGTCCGGGGGCAGCATGATATTCCTGCCCAAGTTCGATGCGGGCCAGATCATCCGGCTGATGCCTCAGGCAACCACGATGATGGGGGTGCCCACGTTCTATACCCGGCTTCTGGATGACGACAGCTTTACCCGCGATGTGGCAGCGCATATGCGGCTGTTTGTATCCGGGTCCGCACCGCTGCTGGCGGAAACCCATGTGCAATTCGAAAACCGCACCGGGCATCGCATTCTTGAGCGGTACGGGATGACCGAAACCAACATGAACACGTCCAACCCCTATGAGGGCGAACGCCGCGCGGGCACGGTCGGATTCCCCCTGCCGGGCGTCGATCTCAAGATCACCGACGCCGAAACCGGCGACACCTTGCCCCAAGGCGAGATCGGCCAGATCGAGGTGCGCGGCCCGAACGTTTTCAAGGGCTATTGGCAGATGCCCGAGAAAACCGCCGCGGAACTGCGCGACGACGGGTTCTTTATCACCGGGGATCTTGGGCGCATCGACGGGGACGGCTATGTTCACATTGTGGGGCGCAACAAGGATCTGATCATTTCGGGCGGCTACAATATCTATCCCAAGGAAATCGAGCTGGTTCTTGACGATCAGCCCGGCGTTCTGGAAAGCGCAGTGATTGGCGTGCCGCACCCTGATTTCGGTGAAACCGTTCTGGGGGTGATCGTGCCGCAGGCAGGGGCCACGCCCGACAGCGACGCCATCATGGAAGCCGTGCGCGCGTCTCTGGCGCGTTTCAAGCATCCGCGTCGTGTGATCGTGGTGGACGCGCTGCCGCGCAACACGATGGGCAAGGTGCAAAAGAACGTATTGCGCGACCGTTACGGCGATATGTTTACCGCCTGACGCATCGCCACGCAGCGGCGCGCCTTTGAGCAGCACGCGAATTTCATCCTTAAAACAAAAGGATAAGCCCGTCTTCTCAGGCAGGGTTCTAGGTGGTTCACAAAGTTGCACAAACTGCGAAAAAACCTCTTCACATCGCCGCGGGGACAGGCTAAACCGCGCCCATCCTGTCGGGACGTGCGGTCGTGGCGGAATTGGTAGACGCGCAGCGTTGAGGTCGCTGTGGGGTAACACCCGTGGAGGTTCGAGTCCTCTCGACCGCACCATTCACCCAGTTGGGTGAGGCAGGAAGTCTTCAGATCAAATCAGAAATTGCGAGTGAGCTATCACAGTTCAGCGCGCGTATTTATGTCGATCACCGTTCTGTGCAGGGACGTTGTTTTCTGGCCTGAGGTTAGCCCCGGGCCTGACACATCAGCCAAGAAGTGTCAGCCACACCCATGCGGTGATCAATGTGGCACCGGTGGCGACCAGCACAGACGATGCCGCGACCCGTTTGGCGCGACCATACATGTTGGCAAAGATATAGGCGTTAAAGCCCGGTGCCATGGCTGCCGTCAGAACCGCGGAACGGAACAGATCCTGCGGCAGCGACAGCGCCGTGCCAAAGCCCCAGACCAGCGCCGGATGCACCACAAGCGCGATGGCGCAGACATAAAAGATAGTGCGCAGATCGCCTTCGGGGCGATATTGCACCAGCACCCCACCAAGCGCGAAAAGCGCGCCGGGCAGGGCGGCGCGGATAATCAGACCCAGCGCATCGTCCAGAACCTGCGGAAGCGTCGTGCCCGAAATATTGACCAGAAAGCCCAGCCCGATCCCAAGGATCAGCGCGTTCGAGAACATCGCCTTGAGAACCGCGATGACCAGCGCGCTGCTGCTTTTGCCGCGATTGCGGGTGATTTCCATCGCGATAATGCCGACCCCATAGCAAAACGGCGAATGCATCGCGACAATCGCATAGTTTCCGGTCATTGCATCCGCGCCATAGGCGCGTTCGGTGATCGGAAGCCCCAGCAGGATCGAGTTTGAGAACAGGCAGGCAAAGCCGATGGCGACGCTGTCTTCCCAATCGCGGTCAAAGAGAAAGCGCGCGCCGAACATCCCCAGCAAGAAACAGATGAATGCTCCGGCATAGAATGACGTCAAAAGCGCCGGGTCGAAACCTTGTTGCAGGTCGATCTTGGCCAGCGCGTTGAACAAAAGGCAAGGAATCGCAAAGCCTTGCGTGAACTTCATGATGCCTTCGATATGGCTGGGCGTAAACATGCCCTGACGGGTCGCCAGATACCCGGCGCCGATCACCAGAAAGACCGGCAGAATGACATCAATCAGAACTTGCACAGGCGATCAGACCTCGTACCGGATCACCATGCCGTCATATGCGGGGGTAATGTGATCTGGGGTTTCGGCGTCCACGGTGCGATAATCAAGGTCGATATGCATGTTCGTCAGAACCGCGCGACGGGGTTTGACCCGGTCGATCCAGTCCAGCGTCATATCCAGATGCGCATGTGTGGGGTGGGGCGCGCGGCGCAATGCGTCCACGATCCAGCAATCCAACCCGTCGAGTTCGGGCCAGACATCATCGTAGATTTCGACCACATCCGGCAGGTAGGCCAGATCGCCCACGCGAAAGCCCAAGGATTCGATCGCGCCATGGCCCACCTCGAACGGGCGCAGGGTGATATCTCCGCCGGGGCCGGAAATGGTGAACGGGCCGTCGATTGTCTTCATTTCGAGGATCGGCGGATAGGGCGATCCTTCGGGTTGCACAAACGCATAGCCAAAGCGCGAAAACAGCGCGTTCTGCGTGTCGCCATCGGCCCAGACGGGAATGCGCGCGCGCATGTTGAACACGATCATCCGCAGATCGTCGATGCCATGCACGTGATCGGCGTGGGAATGGGTATAGACAACCCCGTCCAGCCGCCCGGTGCCGGTGTCCAGAAGCTGGCTGCGCATATCGGGGGTGGTGTCGATCAGGACGGTTGTGATGCCGTCGGTATCTTCGCGTTCGATCAGCATTGAACAGCGACGCCGGGTGTTGCGCGGTTCTGACGGGTCGCAATCGCCCCAGTGGCCACCAAGGCGCGGCACGCCCCCCGACGATCCGCATCCCAGAATGGTGAATCTCATTTCTGCCATCAGGCGTCTGCCTTCCAGCCTGCCACCTTGGTGAACAGGCGATCAAAGTTGGCCTGGGTCCGGGCGGCGAAATCGGCATAGTCCATGCCGAACACCTCGGCCCCCACGCGCGCGGTGTGCGCTGTGTAGGCGGGTTCGTTGCGCTTGCCCCGTTTGGGCGGCGGCGCGAGATAGGGTGCGTCGGTTTCCACAAGGATGCGGTCCACCGGGGCGGCGGCAAAGATATCGCGCAATTCTGCGCTTTTGGGAAAGGCCGCGATGCCGGACATGGACAGGTAGAACCCCAGATCGAGGGCGGCGCGGGCGAGTTCGGCACTGGATGAGAAACAGTGCATCACGCATGAATAGGCACCGTTGCGGTATTCTTCTGTCAGAATGCGCGCCATGTCCGCGTCTGCCGCGCGGGCGTGGATGATCAGGGGCAGACCGGTTTGCCGGGCGGCGGCAATATGGGTGCGCAGAGAGGTTTGCTGAATGTCGGCGCTGTCCTGAGTATAATGATAATCCAGCCCGGTTTCCCCGATACCCACGAATTTCGGATGCGCGGCAAGGGCGGTCAGATCGTCCACGGTGGCCAGCGGTTCGTCTGCCGCGCTCATTGGATGGGTGCCTGCGGCATAGAACACCGGTGCATAGGTTTCAGCGATGGCGCGCACTTGCGGTTCAAGGCGCAGACGGGTGCAGATGGTGACCATCCGCGTCACCCCTGCGGCCAGCGCGCGTGCCACGATCTCGTCGCGCTCATCGTTGAAATCCGGGAAATCCAGATGGCAATGGCTGTCGGTAATTTCTGGCAAGTCGGTCATGGGTCGCTTGGGCGGTCCGGTTCATGTGCCGTCGGGCAGGTCGGTGGGACACCGATCAGGCGGCAGCAGTTTTTTCAATGCTCAGAACCGTATCTAGGACAACAGCGGCGGGGTCAAGATTGGCCGCCAGCGCGCGGCGGGCGCGGGCCGAGACTTCGGCCGCCTTGTCGGCCCAGTGGCGCGCGGCGCGCGCATCCGGTGACAGGCGTTGCAAAACCGCGCTTTCGCCGTCGGCGGCTTCGGGTGGGGGCGTGGCGCTGGCCCCGGTGCGGGCCAACCGCGCCAGCAGGATATCGAGCATATCGAGGATCAAACCGGCCCGGTCGGCGGCCTCGCGTCCTGCGGCTTTGCGTGACAGGGCCGCAGCGCGTCCGCGATCCAGCCGGGGAAGCCCCCCCAGCAGCGCCAGCAGATCGGCATAGATCGTCAGCCCGTCCTGCGACAGCAATTGCATCGCAGCGCCCACCGATCCGCCCGACAACTCCGCCAGATGGCCCGCGGCCTGCGCTGGCACTGCGACACCGGCCTGATCCAGCGCGCGGGCCATGTCCTGCGGTCCCAGCGTTGACAGCCTGAGCGTGCGGCAGCGGGACTTGATCGTCGGCAACAGGCGCGTGGGCTGGTGTGTTATCAGCATCAGCACCGCGCGTGCGGGCGGTTCCTCAAGGGTTTTCAACAGGGCATTGGCGGCTTGCGTGGTCATGTCGTCGGCGGCATCCACGATCACGATGCGCCGCCCGCCATGGGCCGCGGACAGGCCAAAGAACGGCACCAGCGCGCGCACGTCTTCGACAGCGATCTGCTTGCGCAGAACGCCCCGGTCGTTGGGGGTACGGATCACCTGTTTCAGCCCCGGTGTCGCGCCCGACAGCATGTTGCGTGCAACCGGATGATCGTCGGGGATGTCCAGCGTTTCGGGGGGCGGCGGAGCACCGAAGAGCCCGTCTGTTTCCGGTTCAGGTGTTGCCAGAAGAAACCGCGCAAAGCGCCACGCCAGCGTGGCCTTGCCGATGCCTTTCGGCCCAGTGATCATCCACGCGTGATGCAGCCGCCCCGAATTGAACCCGCCCAAAAGCTCTTGCTCGGCGTCATGGTGGCCATAGATCCTGTGTGTTTCGCGCGGGTGGGGCGCGCCGGCCAGTTGATCCGACGGCAGGGGGAGATCGTCGCTCATGGCAGGATGTCCGACAGCGCGGCGCGCACGTCAGCGGCCACCGCGCCGGTGTCCTGCGCCCCGTCGATCACCCGGAACCGCTGCGGGTTGGCGCGGGCGAGGTGCAGAAACCCGGCCCGCATCCGGCGCTGCAGGTCTTCGCCGAAATCCTCAAAGCGTTCTTCGCTGCCTTGCCGCCCCTTGGCGCGGGCAAGGCCGGTGGCAGGGTCCATGTCGATCAGGATGGTGCGGTCGGGTTCGCATCCGATCATCAGGTCGTGCAGCGTATCCACCATCTCGCGCAGGCCGTTGGCGCGCAGCCCCTGATACATGCGCGTGCTGTCGGCAAAGCGGTCGCAGATCACCACCTTGCCCGCGTCAAGGGCAGGCAGGATCGTGCGCTCCAGATGGTCGCGCCGTGCCGCGGTGAACAACAGGATTTCCGTGCGCGCGGACCAACGGTCGGGATCGCCTTCCAGAACCAGCCGTCGGATTTCTTCGGCCCCCGGCGATCCACCGGGTTCGCGCGTGTGCACCACTTCGCGGCCTTGCGCGCGCAGGGTGTCCGCCAGCGTGCGCGCTTGCGTGGACTTGCCCGACCCGTCGATGCCTTCGAAGCTGAGAAAGAGGCCGCGTCCTGTCACGTCACATTGCACCTTCGGGACCGTTGGCAAGCCGGGTCAGCAGCAGGTTGGCCACCGTGCTCAGCCGAACCGAAAACCCGCCCTTGTCCACCTGCGCATCGGCCACCAGCGGAATCCGCTTTTCCGGCAGCCCTTCGGGGGTGAAAACCAGTTCGCCCAGCGGTTGCCCTTTGAACACCGGGGCGATGACCGGCCCTTCGAATACCACTTCCGCCGTGACATTGCGCGCGTTGAGAACTGGCATCAAGGCGCTGACATCCTCCGCCGGGACAAGGTTTACCGTGGGGCTTGCCCCCATCCAGACGTCTGCGGTGGCCAGCGGTTGTCCCGCCCGGGCGAGAGAGATTTCGGCAAATTGGCGAAAGGACCATGTCACAACCGCCTCCGATTCCTCGGCCCGGGCGCGGGCGCTATCCAGACCGGACAGAACAAAGATCACCCGTCGTCCGTCCTGCGTCGCCGATCCCACAAGACCGTAACCTGCTTCCTGTGTGTGCCCTGTCTTGAGCCCGTCAGCCCCAACCCCCAGACCCAACAAAGGGTTGCGATTGCGGGTGTTGGATGGCGCGCGCCCGTCAAAGGCGAAACTGCGCTCGGCGAACATCGGGTAGAATTCGGGAAAATCGGTGATCAGGTGTCCGGCCAGCGTTGCCAGATCGCGCATCGACATCCGGTGCCCGGCCTGTGGCCATCCACTGGCGTTGCTGAAAGTGGAATTGGGCATATCCATCTGGTGCGCGCGTTGGGTCATCATGCGGGCGAAACCGGCCTCTGTGCCATCCGGGCTGAGCGCCTCGGCGATGACCACGCAGGCGTCGTTGCCCGACAGCACGATAATGCCGCGTAACAGATCCTCGACCCGGACCCTGTCGGTGGTATCAAGGAACATGGTCGATCCGCCAAAACTCATGGCATGGGCCGATACGGGCAGGCGTTCGTCAAGGCTCAGACGTCCATCGCGCACCGCCTCGAACGCCATGTAGAGCGTCATCAGCTTGGACATGGAGGCAGGTGGCAGCGGCACATCCGCGTTCTTTGACAACAGCACGGTGCCGGTGCCCTTATCGACCACAAACGCCGACCGCGCGGCGGTGTCAAAGGCGCTGGCGGGCAGGGCCAGACAGACCGAGGCGGCGAGTGCGGCGAATAGGGTCCGGAACCGGGGCGCATGAAGTGTCATTGCGGGCCTTTCGTCAGGAAAAGGGACGTTGGATCAGTTGGTCACGGCATAGGCGTCGGTAAACCCGATTTCGCGGGCTTTCGAAACCAGTCGCGCGCGCTCCTTGCTTGATTGTGCGGGGCCGACGACCACGCGCCAGAACGGTTTGCCGTTCGAGGTCTGGGCGAACACCGTCGTTGCCATGCCAGCGGCGCGTGTCTGGGCGGCTGTGCGCGTCGCGTTGGCTTCGACGCTGAAAATGCCGATCTGAATGTAGGGTTTGGACAGTGGCGAGGCGCTTGTGCTGGCTGAGGGCTGCGGGGCACGGGCCGGAGATGTGGCGGGTGTCGTTGCCGCCGCCCGGGCCGGTGCTGTGGCCGGTGCTGAGGCGGGTGCTGCGGTGGGGGCAGGGCGCGCGGGCGGCGCCAGCGATGCCGCCGCTGCGGTGATGACGTCGGTTTTCGGCGGTGTCGCGGGGGCAGGCGGGCGTTCTGGGGCTGTGGCCTCGGCGACGGCCTGGTCCTGGGGCGTTTGGGCGGGGTCGGCGACCTCTTCACGGCGCAGGGCGGTCACGGACAAGCGAACCGGCGCACCGGGCACCAGCCCCAGCGCCGCCGCTGCATCCGATGAAGCCTGAATGCGCGGACCGGGAATGTCGCGTTCACGCCGGAACAGCGCCCCGATTACAAACCGGTCGTTGGTGGCGTTGCGGATGATCACGCGCTCGGGATCCGTCACGTCGGGATGCGCAACCCAGACCCCGCCCAGCGACGGGCGTCCATCCCAAAGACCGTCTTCGGTGACCTGAAAAATTTCCGGGGCTTCGACGTCGCGTTCCACCAGACGGGTTGTGGTCGGGGCCCCCGCATCGGTTTCGTTTGCGGTCCTCTCGCCACGCGGTGCGGTCAGTTTGCTCAGCCCGTCCTGCACCTGCGTGCAGCCCGCAGCAACCGCCAATACGGCCACGGCTGACAACAGCCTGAGCCTGATCCCCGTTGCCGGGTTCCGCGTCACTGGGTTGCAACGTTTCATGGTCTATCCCTGCCTGTCATCCGGCGCCTGTCGCGCTCTGGTTCTGCGCCTGCCACGCGGGCGCGATGATAGACCGCGCCCGCGTCCAAGGAAAGGCCGCTTGGCGGCCATCGGCAAGAAATCCCCATTCAAGGCCCTTACCCCTCTTGCCTCAGGGTGCCGGGCACAATAAACCCTGCGCCAGACCCGGCACCGGGGAGGTGGCAGAGTGGTCGAATGCGGCGGTCTTGAAAACCGTTGGGCGTGAGAGCGTCCCCAGGGTTCGAATCCCTGTCTCCCCGCCACCTAAACTTACCGAAACCGAAGATGGGATCATATGAGCCCCTTTTTTCTTTTGGTTTCAAAGGGGTTTAGTCATGGTGACCGCCCTTCAGAGACTGTCATAACGGTCAAAATCGGTCTCTGAACTGCACTTGTCTCTAATCGACCGCCCCCGATCCTCAGAGGGGCGCTTTCAAAATACTGTTAAATTACAGATACTTGGCGATTTTGGGCGAACGCCCTTTTTGAAAGTGTAACCGATAGCAAAATACGTTTCGAACCCGAGGGACGGGCGAAAGGA
>JAUIAS010000077.1 GCA_030425395.1 Alphaproteobacteria bacterium | reverse complement strand
TTCGTTGTGAATACCGCGTCGCGCCATGTCGATGGTCTCGATCTGGCTGGGCGGCAGGGTTTTCACCGCGTCGAAATAGGATTTGCAGATCTGGAAATAGTCCTTGACCACCTGCCGGAACGGCGACAGCGACAGGTGAAATTCCGCCGCCTTCTCATGGCTTTCGGTGGTTACATCAAAGACCAATCGTTTGTCCCGAATTGACAGCCCCACGTTATATGGCCCCTGCGGAACCGGACGCCCGTCGCGGTCGGGCAGTTCAAACGTGTTGTGCTCCATCAGGTCGAACATCGCCACGCGGCGCTCCTGTTCGATCTCCGGGGTGGGCGGAGGCAGATTGCCGTCGTCCAGTTCGATATGGGCAATGCGTGTCATGGGCCGTCTTCCTTGATCTGCGCCCCTCCCTAACGCGCGTTGATATTCCGTGCAATCTGGCCTTTGGCCTAACTGCGCGTTTCGTCCTTGTCGGGTAGCAGACCATAGCGGGCGGCAACGCGCCAGACATGCGGGGGCACCATGTTCTTGATCCGCGCCGGATGCGCCCGCCTGAGATGCAATATCGTCTCGATCGCCTTCATTTCGACGCGCGCACGGGCAAACTCTAATCCACGAGGCCCGGTGCGCGGCTGCAACCACGCCACAATGGGCCGCACCCAATCGGGCATCCGCCGCAACGGCAACCCGCCTGCCGCGCGTTCCGTGTTGACCATGAAGCCCTTGACCGCCGCCTCGCGCTTGCCCTTGTCGGTCAGATCGCGCCGCACCACGCGGTCGCCCAGCCGGTCCAGCACGGCCGCACCGCGCGCGTTGCGCACGATCAGCCACTGGTCGCCATCGCCGCCCATGTAGCCGACGGTGATATCCGCAAGCCGGTTGGTATAATCGACGCAGGTCTTGCAGGTCATTGGAAAGAAATCCGCCGGCAGATCGGACAGCGGCAGCTTGAGAAACGGCACGAAGCGCGGCTTGCGCCCATCGTCAAAGCGCATCTCCACACGGTAATCCGCGCGAAACTCCAGATAGGACACGGTCTCGGGCTTGTCGTCGAGCCGCGCCAGAAAGGCATGGAAATTCTCGGTTGTGGTGTTGTCAGAACAGGGCGTACCGATCACGGTGATCTCGTCGAACCCCAGCTCCGCCTCCAGCGCCCGCAGCGCGTAGACCTGACAGGGCACACCCACCACGGCGATCCGCCGATGCCCGGCCGCACGTGCAGGCTCAAGCAGCGCCAGAAGTGGCCCAAAGCCCATCCGCATGCCCCGGCACTGCGCCATCTCCTCGGCCTCCGTCACGATGACAGGCATGGGCTTCCAACGATCCCGCGGATCAGGCGCGGTCGCCAGCACCGCATCCACCGCCCCTGCCCGCAGCAATTCTGCGGCCAATCCGGTGGTCAACCCAGTCCACTGCGCACCCTCGGCGGCAGGCGCCAGCCGCGCGCGGTACATGGCCTGCGCCACACCAAAAAACGCCTCGTCACCCGTGCCAGCAATCCGCCCATGCACAGACCGTTCAACGCTCTCGTAATCCGGCTGAATGAACTGGCAGGCTTTCCCACAGGCACGGCCATCGCCCATCCGCGACACACCGCAATCGGTACAAAGTCCAGACCGGGGCGCGCCACCGATTTCAGGCACCGTCAGGCCGATACGACCACCATCCATGTCGGACTCTCCACGCAGCAACATGTCAACTTTAGTTGACAGTCATGCGAAATGCGAGTCAACACTTCTTCTTTTTCCAAATACGCAAATGCACCGCCGCAACAGGCGCACTGCCCGGCCAAAGCGTCACGACATCACACGCCCGAGGACGTCGCCGAAGGCGTAAGGACGAGAAACCCTGAGCGCAATTCTATTGCGCTCAATCCGAAAACCGGTTTCCACTTTTTGGATTGAGCGCCTAGCGCACCTTCAGCGTCGCCAACCCGATCAGTGCCAGAATGAGCGAGATGATCCAGAACCGGATCACGATCTGCGGCTCGGCCCAGCCCTTTTTCTCGTAGTGGTGATGGATCGGCGCCATGAGGAACACGCGCTTGCCCGTGCGTTTGAAGTAGAGAACCTGAATGATCACGGACAGCGCCTCGACCACGAACAAACCGCCAACAATGGCCAACACGATCTCGTGCTTCGTCGCCACAGCAATCGCGCCCAAGGCACCGCCCAGCGCCAAAGACCCGGTATCCCCCATGAACACCGCAGCCGGCGGCGCGTTGTACCACAGGAACCCAAGGCCTCCGCCGAACAGCCCGGCGGTAAAGATCAGGATCTCGCCTGTGCCGGGCACGTAATGCACGTCCAGATATTCGGTGAAGTCGACACGACCCACCGCATAGGCGATCACGCCCAGCGTGCCCGCCGCGATCATCACCGGCATGATCGCCAGACCATCAAGCCCGTCCGTCAGGTTCACCGCATTGGCCGCACCGACGATCACGATCACGGCAAAGGGCACAAAGAGATACCCAAGGTTGAGCAGCGTGTCCTTGAACACAGGGAACGCCAACTGGTTCGTCAGCTCTTCGGGATGGTATTGCGCCGCCCAGTAACCCGCAATCGCTGCGATCAGAAAACCCAGCAAAAGCCGCACCTTACCGGACACACCTGCGGTGTTCTGTTTCTTCACCTTGGCATAGTCATCGGCAAAGCCAATCAGCGCAAAACTCATGGTGACAAACAGCACCATCCATACGAACGGGTTGTCCAGCCGTGCCCACAAGAGCGTTGATGTCAGCAGCGCGCCAACGATCAACAACCCCCCCATGGTCGGCGTACCTGCCTTGGAAAAATGCCCCTCGGGTCCGTCGCTGCGGATCGGCTGACCCTTGCCTTGCCGTTTGCGCAACACGTTGATCAGCGGCTTACCGAACAAAAAGCCAAAGATCAGCGCGGTCAGAAACGCGCCCCCGGCGCGGAACGTGATATAGCGAAAGAGGTTGAAGAAGTCCCCCCCGTCCGACAGTGCGGTCAACCAAAACAACATGAACTTTTCATCCTTCCGCCTCGTCGCGCGCGCTGCCTTGGCTCATATTGCGGATGGCGTCAACCACACGCGCCAGCCGCATCGACAGCGATCCCTTCACCATGACCACATCCCCAGCATCAAGCTGGCGGGGAAGCCGCGAAGCCATATCGTCGGACGACTCGAACCACAGGCCTCGC
>JAUIAS010000044.1 GCA_030425395.1 Alphaproteobacteria bacterium | reverse complement strand
CAGATTGCATCGCGGGAAAAGCAGCGCCCTTGGGATCTGGGGAAAGATGTCGAGAACTCCGCCGTTTTTGCGCCGTTGACCAAAGCTACCGATTTCGCGGGAGTAAGCGACCAGCGAATTTACCTCGAAGTTGATGGGGAGGTTCGGCAGGATGCGTTGCTGTCCGAACTGATCTGGAAGCTGGACGAGATTATCTGCCATCTCTCTGGTTTTTATCATTTACGGCCCGGTGATGTGATCATGACGGGCACGCCCGCTGGTGTCGGACCGGTTGAGGCAGGCGCAGTGATCACGGGTGGCGTTGATGGATTGGATCCTATCGCATTGACCCTGACCCAAGCGGAGTAGTCCGACTGGCAAGAATGTGTTGCCAAGATCTAGATCGTGCATTATAACGCATAATGCGCAATATATCGCATTTCTTTGGGTGGTCATGGGAGCGACGACGGTTAAATAAGTTATGCTGTATAACTAGTTCTTGATCGGCGGTTGCGACTCTGACTAGGATTTCCGAGGTGCCAAGATAACAAAGGTTCTGGCGTTTCCATGAGAAGACGCGTCGGACCAAGACGCACCAAGGATATGAACCCTTGCGAAAAGATGCAGGGCAAACAATCGGCGTCGCGCCGCCCTGGCGGTAGGGACGTCAACAAGGGAGGATAGAATGACAAAACGTAGAACCCTTTTGGGGCTGATCGGCGGCGCGGCGATGGCCGCGGCAACCACGGGATTGACCGCAGGCGCGGCCGTGGCAGCAGATGTGACTCTGACGCTGCATCAATTTCTTCCGGCGCAGGCCAATGTTCCAAAGCTGGTTCTGGACGTCTGGGCAGATCGGGTAGAGGCGGCATCCGACGGGCGGATTGAGATCGAACGCTATCCGTCCATGCAACTGGGCGGCACGCCTCCGGAACTCATGGATCAGGCCGTTGACGGCATCGCCGATGTTGTATGGACCGTTGTTGGCTATACGCCCGGACGCTTCCCGACGACGGAAACCTTTGAGCTTCCCTTCATGGTTAGCGATGCGCGCGCCGCGTCCTACGCCTATTGGAAGATGTTCGAAAAGCACATGGAAAACGGTGAATTTGCCGATCTGAAGATTTTGGGCACCTGGGTGCATGGACCGGGCATGTTCCATACAAACAAACCGGTCCGTGTGCCGGGCGATTTGGCGGGTATGAAAATCCGTGGTGGGTCGCGTCTGGTCAACGATCTGCTGACTCGCGTGGGTGCTGAACCCATCGGCATGCCGGTTCCCGCCGTGTCCGAGGCGCTCTCCAAAGGTGTTCTGGATGGCACCACGATCCCGTGGGAGGTGACCGGCGCGCTCAAGGTGCAGGAGTTGGTGGAAAATCACACCGAATTCAACGGTCCTGCTCTTTATAACCTGACGTTTGTTCTTGCGATGAACAAGGATCGTTATGAAAGCCTGCCGGAAGATCTCCAACAGGTGATTGATGACAACTCCGGCTTGGCGTTTTCGATCTTTGCCGGTGGAACGCAGTCGGATGCTGATGGTCCGGCCCGCGCCGCCGCGGTTGAACGTGGCAACAACATCATCACGGTCAGCGAAGAAGAGGCCAAAGCTTGGGACGCTCTGGTTCACCCGATCTATGAAAGCTGGGTTGCGGACATGAAGGGCAAGGGTATCGACGGTCAGGCATTGATCGACGAAGCCCGGGCGCTGATGGCTGAGTATAGCTCTGGCATGGATACCTACGCGGATTAATCTTCGATGCGGATCGCGGGCAGGCATTTGCGCCCGCGATCCGCTTTTTTCCGAAAAAGAGGAACGGATGCGATGAACGGCTTGCACCGGATCGTGCTTGGAGGTGCGCGCGTGGTTGCCCTGATCGGCGGCGTCGTGCTCTTGGCGCTGATTGTGATGACCTGCATCGACATTCTGGGTCGGACGATAAATTCCGGGCTGCATTTCCTGATTTCCATGGGCATTGCGACTGCTGCGGCGCAAACGGTTTTGGATACAGGTGTGGGCGCGATCGCGGGCTCATACGAAGTGCTAGAGGCTGGCATGGCGTTCTGCATCTTTGCCTTTCTGCCATTGTGCCAGGTGACGATGGGCCATGCGTCGGTCGATCTTTTCGCGAACATGATGCCTCGGACGATAAACCGCCTTCTGGCATTTTTGACGGCACTCTTGTTTGCCGCCGTGCTGGTTGTGATCGCGATGCAATTGAATGTTGGGATGCAGCGTAAACTGAATTCCAACCAAACGTCCTTGCTTTTGGAGTTTCCGATCTGGTGGGCCTATGCGGCCAGCCTTGCCGGTGCCTGCCTTGCGGCCTTGACGGGTGTGCACGTGGCAGTCGTGCGATTTTACGAACTTTTGACAGGCCGGGAAATCGTCCCCCTGGTCGCAGGAGCGGATCATTGAGCAATCTTGAAATCGGGATTTATTCCTTTCCCGTCATGCTGTTGATGATTTTTCTGCGCGTGCCCATTGGACTGGCGATGTTTTCTGTGGGCTTTGCCGGGTTCTATCTGGTTATGGGCAGCGCCCGTCTGCCCATGGCTCAACTCAAGGATCTGGCGTATTCAACCTTTTCGAATTACTCGCTGTCCATCGTGCCGATGTTCCTGCTCATGGGATATTTTGCGACGTTGGGAGGGATGAGCCAGGCCTTGTTCAAGGCCGCCGAAAGCTGGCTGGGGCATCGCAAGGGTGGCGTCGCCATGGCTGCGATCGGGGCCTGTGCAGGGTTTGGTGCAATCTGCGGATCGTCCTTGGCGACAGCCGCCACCATGAGCCGCGTCGCTCTGCCGGAATTGCGTCGTTATGGCTATGATGGCGGGTTTGCCACGGCGACACTCGCCGCCGGAGGCACATTGGGTATCCTGATCCCGCCGTCTGTGGTTCTTGTTATTTATGCTATTCTGACGGAACAGAATATCGCCAAACTGTTTCTCGCGGCATTCATTCCCGGCGTGATCGCCGCCCTGGGCTATATGCTCGCCGTTTCGATTTATGTGCGTCTCAAGCCGGCCTCCGCGGGCGTTCGTGAACGCATGCCTTACGCAGAGCGCTTGGTCGCCATGCTGAATGTCTGGCCGGTTCTGGTAGTGTTCGTTGCAGTGGTTGGCGGCATTTATGGCGGGTTCTTTACCCCGACCGAAGGTGCCGCCGTTGGTGCGTTGGGCACCGGCATAATCGCATTTTTCAATGGCGGGCTGACGTGGCGGACACTGTTGGACAGCTTTACCGACACGGCGCGGTCATCTGCAATGATCTTTTTCATCGTGCTTGGCGCGGCGTTCTACAACCTCTTTCTGGCGCGCACCCGCGTCCCACAAGAGCTGTCATCCTGGGTCATCGAACAGGGGCTTGCACCGCTGGCGGTATTGGCCGTGATCTTGATGATCTATCTATTGTTGGGCTGTTTCATGGACAGCTTGTCGATGATCCTTCTGACAATACCGATCTTTTTTCCGGTGATAACCGCGCTGGATTTCGGGATGAGCGAGGAACACGTGGCCATATGGTTCGGCATTCTTGTTTTGATTGTCGTTGAAGTCGGGTTGATAACGCCGCCTGTGGGAATGAACCTGTTCATCATCAACGCCATGGATCCCAAAACCCGGATGATCGACACATATCGCGCAGTTTTGTTCTTTGTTGCGTCTGACCTTTTGCGTGTCGTGCTTCTTGTCCTGTTCCCGTCCATCACTTTGTTTTTGCTGTGGTGACGCAATGGACCAGAACCGTAAAAAGCGATGCGACGAGCACAGCGCGACCTGTGTCCGGAGAGGGTGCGATCAAAAAGCCGGGCCATTGTCAGGGGCCTGCATGACATGACGAAACCGACCGAGCCCGCAAACGCGATACAGCCCTCGCTTGAGGAGGCTGATGCCGCGCTTCGGGTTTTCGTCGGCTACAATATGAAACGCGCGTTTCACACCGTTCAGGGGGATGTGACAGCGTCCCTCACGCCGCTTGGGTTAAGGATGCTGACGTTTTCAGCGTTGTCTGTCATCGTGTCCAATGCCGGATTGCGGCAATCGCACCTTGCGGATGCATTGGCCATAGAGCGCCCTAATCTCGTATTGCTTGTCGATGAACTTGAGCGCGCGGATCTTATTACGCGAGATCGCGCCAAGGACGATAGAAGGGCGTATTCCCTGAATCCTACCGAAAAGGGCATCGCCCTGTGTCGGCGGGCCGAACAAACGGTTCTGGACCACGACAGGCGCATGACCCGCGATCTTACACCTGCGGAACGCAGCGGGCTGATTTCGGCCTTGCAGTCCATTGAAAACGTTCTGAACAGAGAGGACCGTGATGACTGAGAGCTCCAAGTATCGCCCCCACAAAGTCGTGCGCGAAGACCGGGACGATGGATCTATTATCCTGACATCCGGACACGAAATGTCCCGGGTTGTTGATACGTCTTCTGAGTGGCTGCACCACTGGGCAGAGAACGCACCAGATCGCTGCTTTCTTGCCGAACGCGCGGGGGCGGGGTGGCGCGAGGTCGGGTATGCCGAAACCTTGCAGCAGGTGCGCAGTGTCGCCGCCGCTCTCCTGGCGCGAGGCATGGGGCCAGGCACGCCAATTTTGATTCTGTCGGGCAACGGGGTGGATCATGGTATTCTGTCGCTTGCTGCGCATTATGTTGGCATTCCGACAGTGCCTGTCGCGGAGCAGTATTCGCTGATACCTGGCGCGCAGACGCAACTTGAATATGTGGTTGGCCTGATCGACCCAAAGATGATCTTTGCGGTTGATGGCGATACTTTTGGCAAGGCGATGTCCATGCCGCAAATGGCAGGCCGTGAGGCCGTGGTCAGCCGCAACGTTCCCGATGGCGCAACATCGTTTGCGGAATTGTTGGCCGGTGACGGTGCTGTGGATGTGGATGCGGCCCGAGCGCAGGTCGGGCCGGATTCGGTGGTTAAGATACTGATGACCTCTGGGTCTACATCGGCTCCTAAGGGTGTAATGACCACCCATCGCATGATGTGCGCCAACCAAACCATGCTTTCGGATGCACTGCCATTCCTGCGCACGCACCCGCCGCGCATCGTGGATTGGTTGCCATGGAACCATGTGTTTGGCGGTTCTCATAACTTCAACATGATGCTGGCCAATGGCGGCAGTCTTTACGTAGACGAGGGCAAGCCTGTGCCCGCGCTGATCGGCAAGAGCGTTGAAAACAATCGCTTGGTATCGGCGACCATGGCATTCAATGTGCCTGTGGGGTTTGCCATGATGCGCGACGCAATGCGCGAAGATGCGGCCCTGCGCGAATCCTATTTCCGTGATCTGGATATGCTGTTCTATGCGGGCGCATCTCTGCCGCAGGATGTCTGGCGTGATTTGTCGGACATGGCGATGGAGGTGCGCGGCGATGTGCCTTTGATGAATTCGTCCTGGGGTTTGACGGAAACGGGCCCGGCGTCTCTGATCCAGCACGAACCGACCGACCGGTCCGGGATTGTGGGTGTGCCTATGACTGGAAATGTCATCAAGCTGATCCCTGAAAGCGGTGACCGATACGAGGTCCGCGTAAAAGGTCCGAATATCATGAGCGGGTATTTCAAGAACCCTGAAAAGACAGCGGAGGCTTTTGACGATGAAGGCTTCTTTTGCACGGGCGATGCGATGGCCTTTGTTGATCCGTCGGACATGAATATGGGGCTGCGCTTTGACGGGCGCATTTCCGAAGACTTCAAACTGATGAGCGGGACATGGGTTCGGGCCGCGACGCTTCGGCTGGAATTGCTGCGGGAATTCAAGGGGATTGCCGCCGATGTCGTAATTACCGGCGCAGATCGAAGCGAGGTCGGCGTGATGATCGTTCCGGTGCCTGATATTGTGGAACGCTTTGGTGCAGCGGACGATGACGGTGCTCTCGTGTCGGACGCTCTCTTGCAGGCGATCCGCGATGTGCTGCAGGCACGGATGGATACGGGTGTCGGTTCTGCTGCACGCATCATGCGGGCTATTGTGCTGTCCGAACCGCCGTCGATGGCTGAGGGCGAAATTACCGCAAAGGGAAATTTGAACTTTCGCAAGATCCAGACCCGTCGCGCCGCGCTTCTGGATCGACTTTATGCCAAAGACGACGCGTCCGTTGCGCGGCTTTGATATCTGCACAATATCACCGAATTGGCATTATCTTGCATAAGTGCGAATTTGATGCATCATGGAGGCGAAGTTTCCGGTTTCTGAACCCGGTGGAGGAGAGACGCTGGTTCAAGAGATCACTGGAACGACCACGGTGCTAAGGGCCGCTCGGAGAGGGCGGTAGGGGAGGAAAAACCATGAGCACGAACCAAAACGCGGCTTGCTATTTTGTTGACCGACATCTGGAGGAGGGGCGCGGTGACAAATGTGCATTCCGTGAGGCGACAGGTTCCCAACGGTCCCTAAGCTATGCCGCGCTTGCGCAACGGTCCGATCAGGTGGCTGGTGCGCTTGTGCGCGCGGGGGTGCGCCGTGAAGAACGCGCTTTGCTGCTGGTGCTGGACCAGATTGAGTTTCCCGAACTGTTTTGGGGGTGTCTCAAGGCGGGGGTGATCGCCGTGCCTCTGAATACCTTGCTGGCAACATCGGTTTATGAGGCGATCTTGCGCGACAGTCGGGCCGCGTGCTTGTTCGTCTCCGAGGAATTGTTGCCCGTGGTTTTGCCCGCGGCACAGGCATCTGGCGATCTCCGCGAGATCATCGTAGTGGGCGCGGGTGATGGCACGCTGCGCACTTACCAGGAGTTTATGGAAGGTGCCGAGCCTCATCCCGCAATTCATGTCGGCGCGGATGAAAACGCGTTCTGGCTCTATTCGTCGGGTTCCACCGGTCAGCCAAAAGGCGTGTGCCACGTACATTCCAGCATGAAGGCCACCGCCGATACTTATGGTGCGCAGGTTCTGGGCATCCGCGAAGATGATGTCGTGTATTCCGTTGCCAAGCTGTTTTTTGCCTACGGGCTGGGCAATGCAATGACGTTCCCTCTGAGCGTTGGTGCGACTTCTGTTCTGTTCAATGGGCGCCCGACCCCTGACACCACGATTTCGATTCTAGCAGAGCAGCGGCCAACGATTTTTTGCGGTGTTCCAACGCTTTTTGCGGCGCTGGTGGCGCAGATGGAAAGAACGGGTGTGCCGGACGCACCATTGCGCAGTTCGATTTCAGCAGGAGAGGCACTGCCCGAAGATGTGGGCAAGAAATGGCGCGGGCTTTGGGATGTCGATATCCTTGATGGTGTCGGGTCCACCGAGATGCTGCACATCTTTTTGTCAAACTCACCGGGCGATGTTGTCTATGGGACCTCGGGGCGTGCTGTGCCGGGCTATGAGCTCCGCCTTGTGGATGAAAACGACAAGGAAGTGTCAGCAGGTTCCATTGGCGAACTGTTGGTGCGCGGCGACAGCGCTGCAGGCAGCTATTGGAACCAGCGCCAAAAGACCCGAACCACATTCGAAGGTGAGTGGACCCGCACCGGAGACAAGTATGAACTGCGCCCGGACGGGCGGTTGGTCTACTGCGGGCGAACTGACGACATGTTCAAGGTGTCCGGAATATGGGTTTCTCCGTTCGAGGTTGAACAAGCGCTTGTCTCACACAGCGCGGTTCTCGAGGCTGCAGTGGTTCCGATGCGCGATGCCGACGATCTGGAGAAACCCAAGGCGTTTATCGTACTTAATGGTGCCGAAGCCAGCGATGAGCTGGCCGCCGAACTGAAAGAATTCGTCAAGGAAAAGATCGGCAAATGGAAATACCCGCGCTGGATTGATATCGTGCCCGACTTGCCCAA
This sequence comes from Alphaproteobacteria bacterium, assembly GCA_030425395.1. Lineage (GTDB taxonomy): Bacteria > Pseudomonadota > Alphaproteobacteria > Rhodobacterales > Rhodobacteraceae > JAUIAS01. The sequence continues at coordinate 14,401 of JAUIAS010000044.1, read as the reverse complement.
GACGGCAACAGGGAAGATCCAGCGTTTCAAGCTTCGGGAGACAGCATGATGAGCAATTTTGAGTGGAGCGATGCGCCCACCTCGCGGCTGGTGATCGATGACGTCGCATTGGAATACGCCTGTCACGGCCCCGCACCGAAGGATGCCCCAACAATCGTGATGCTGCACGAAGGGTTGGGCTGCGTGGCGTTGTGGCGCGATTTCCCCCGGCAAGTGGCCGAAGCGACGGGTTGCGGCGTGTTTGTTTTTTCTCGGCGTGGCTATGGACAGTCGGGCCCAATTCCGTTGCCGCGTCCGCTGGATTTCATGACCCGAGAGGCGGTAGACGTGTTGCCGCAGATCCTTGATGCAATTGGCTTCCACCAAGGTATCCTGTTCGGCCATAGTGACGGCGCAACGATTGCGGCCATTTACGCGGGTAGTTTTTCCGATCACCGTGTGCGCGGCCTGATCTTGATGGCACCGCATTTCTTTACCGAACAAGACGGTCTTGCCGAAATAGCCAAAACAAATGCTGCCTTTGAAGCGACAGACCTGTCCACACGTATGGCAAAATACCATGCCGATGCGGATGGGGCCTTCCGTGGCTGGGCGGATACCTGGCTGCACCCGGATTTCAAGGATTGGAACGTCGCCGAGGTAATCGATTATTTTCGGGTACCGGTTCTGGCGATTCAGGGCCGTGATGATCAATACGGAACGCTGGCGCAGATCGAAGAGATCGAAAGCCGCGCCTACTCGCCCGTGGATCTGGTCGTTCTCGACGACTGCCAACATGCACCACATGCTGAGCAACCCGATGCGACCTTGGCCGCAGTAGGGGAATTTGTGGCGCGTTTGCGCCGGATCGAAGGGGAGATCGTCGAAACCACGTGAAGCGCGATGCTGCCATACCCTTGCCGGATCATGCCTATATTCCCGGCGAAACAACGCGCCACGCAAGCGGCGCGTTTGATGTTTTTCACGATAGCGTCCTGCCCGGTTCGTCGGCCAAAGAGTTAACAGAAACTATCGCTTGGCGAGCGGGATTGCTGTTTTTGCAAAAGGGGTATTTCTGGGAGGCGCATGAGGTTCTTGAACCGGTTTGGATGGCGTTGCCTGACGACGATCCGGACCGCCAGTTGGTCCAGGCGTTGATCCAGTATGCCAATGCGGGCCTGAAGCGTCGAATGAACCGCCCCAAGGCAGCCCAACGATTGGCCGTGCTGGCGTCGGCACACTTCCGGGCGGCGCGCGCGGGGTGCCTTTGGGCAGAGCTTTTGCAGATTTGGCCGGATGTGGAGCAAGCGCTGGATGCAATCGTGTCGGCGAATCCTCGCCCTCAAACAGGTGTGCAATAAAATGCAAGAATAGCTTGAGAATTTGTGCACTATACTGCGGGTCATTGATAGTTAAGGGTTTTTTGACCGGCATTATTTTGCATATCCACCTTTACGGATGGCATGTACCGCTTTAAAGTGTAGGACAGATAATCCTTTGAAGGGGGCTGTGATGTCCAAAGTCATTGATTTCCAGACTGATCCGTCGAAGTACCGCCATTGGCGCGTTGAATATGATGGTGATGTTGCCAACCTTTTTATGGATGTTGATGAAAAGGGTGGGCTGTTTGAGGGTTATGAGCTCAAGCTCAACTCTTATGACCTTGGCGTCGATATTGAGCTGAACGATGTGGTTCAGCGGATGCGGTTCGAGCATCCCGAAGTAAAGGTCGTTGTCATGCAGTCGGCCAAGGACAAAGTGTTCTGCGCGGGCGCAAATATCCGCATGCTTGGCGGCGCGGCCCATAGCCACAAAGTGAACTTCTGCAAATTCACCAATGAAACGCGAAACGCCTATGAGGCGGCCGAGGTGGAATCCGGCCAGAAATATATTTGTGCAGTCAAAGGGGCCTGTGCAGGCGGTGGGTATGAATTGGCACTGGCGTGCAATCATATCATGCTGACCGATGACAGCACGTCAGCCGTTGGGTTGCCTGAGGTGCCATTGCTGGCGGTGCTTCCGGGCACCGGTGGCCTGACGCGGGTAACCGACAAGCGCAAGGTGCGCCGTGATTTGGCCGATATTTTCTGCTCGATCGAAGAAGGGGTGAAAGGCAAGCGGGCAAAAGATTGGCGTCTGGTTGATGAAGTGATCCCGAATTCCAAGTTTGACGCGACGGTGCAGGAACGCGCCCGCGAATTTGCAGCGGCTTCGTCCAAGGTCGATGTTGCCCGCGGTATCACCTTGGGGCCGATCAACCGGTCTGTCGCTGAGGATGGGTCGCTAAGCTATGATCTTGTCGAGGTCGAAATACACCGTGCCGCGCGCAAGGCAATCATCACGCTTAAGGGCCCAGAAGAAGCCGCACCCGCAGACATGGCCGCATTCGAGGCGCAGGGCGATCAGGCATATCTCCTCAAGCTGTGCCGCGAACTGGAGGACGCAATCCTGTATCTGCGCCTCAATGAAATGGAAGCGGGCCTGTGGATATTTCGGACCCAAGGCGACCCGGAGACACTCATCGCGCACGAGGCTCTCTTGGCTGAAAATGCCGAACACTGGTTGGCCAATGAGGTGCGCCAGTATTGGAAGCGGACGCTCAAGCGGGTCGATGTAACGTCCCGGTCTCTGGCGGCGTTTATCGAACATGGCAGCTGCTTTGCCGGGGTGCTGGCGGAATTGCTGTTCTCGGTTGATCGCAGTTACATGATGGAAGACGAATTCGAGGGTGACAATCGCCCGATTGCTACGGTCACCCTGACTGCCGACAACTTTGGCACATATCCCATGGGCAATGGGCTTACGCGCTTGCAAACCCGCTTTCTGGGCGACCCGGATCATGTCGAAACTCTCAAGGATACAATCGGCGAGGCGCTCGATGCCGAAGCTGCCGATGAGCAGGGTTTGGTGACGATGATTCTGGACGATATCGATTGGGAAGACGAAGTGCGCATTTTCCAGGAAGAACGCGCAAGCTTTAGCCCCGATGCCATGACCGGAATGGAGGCGAACCTGCGCTTCGCCGGGCCGGAAACGATGGAAACCCGCATTTTTGGCCGCCTGACAGCCTGGCAGAACTGGATATTCAACCGGCCCAACGCCGTTGGCGAAGATGGTGCGTTGCAGCGGTACGGAACCGGTGTGCGCGGCAATTATAACATGGAACGCGTCTAGGGCGCTTCTGCGGTTATCGAACGCAAACCGGACTGGAAATTGACCGGTGTCCGGCAAAAAACGGAGAGGACTTCACATGCTCGACCTAATCAACGTCAGCTATGACACGCAGATCCCGAACAATGTCGGGCTGTCGTCGGACAAAAAGGTGCTGAAGGCGCTGGAAAAATGGCACCCCGGCTATCTGGACTGGTGGAACAAGCTGATCCCGCAGAATTTCCAGGAATCCATGGTCTATCTGCGCACTGCTGTTTCAGTTGACCCAAAGGGGTGGGCCAAGTTCGATTATGTGAAGATGCCGGATTACCGGTGGGGTGTTCTGCTGGCTCCGCAGGTTGAAGGCCGGGTTATCCCGTGCGGCGAACATAAAGGTCAACCCGCATGGCAGGAAGTGCCCGGTGAATACCGTAATCTGCTCAAGCGACTGATCGTGATTCAGGGCGATACCGAGCCGGGTTCGGTCGAACAACAACGTTTTTTGGGACTGACTGCGCCGTCGCTGTATGACATGCGCAACCTGTTTCAGGTCAATGTCGAAGAAGGCCGTCACCTCTGGGCGATGGTCTACTTGCTTCAGAAATACTTCGGCAAAGATGGTCGAGAAGAAGCAGACGACCTTCTGCGCCGGTCTTCCGGCTCCGAAGAAGCGCCACGCATGCTGGGTGCGTTCAACGAAGAGACGCCGGATTGGTTGTCCTTCTTCATGTTCACCTATTTCACAGACCGCGACGGCAAGATGCAGTTGGAAAGCCTTGCCCAATCCGGATTTGATCCCTTGTCACGGACTTGCCGCTTCATGCTGACAGAAGAAGCGCACCATATGTTCGTGGGCGAAACCGGCGTGGGCCGCACGATCCAAGCGACACTGAATGCGATGAACGCCGCAGGCATCACCGATCCCTACGACATCGGAAAAATCCGCGATCTGGGAGTGATCGACCTCCCCACTATTCAGAAAAAGCTGAACCTCCATTATACACTGTCTCTTGACCTGTTCGGCCAAGAGGTTTCGACCAATGCCGCCAATGCTTTCAACTCGGGGATCAAAGGCCGGTATATGGAACATCGGATCGACGACGATCACATGCTCCAGAACGACACCTACAAGGTTCTTGATCTGGTGGATGGTGTGCTGATCGAACGCGAGGTTCCCGCGCTTACCGCTATCAACATGCGCCTGCGCGATGACTATATTCGTGATGCGTCCGGTGGGGTCGGCCGCTGGAACAAGATCATCGAAAAATCAGGAATCGAGTTCGAATTGAAGATTCCGCATCAGGCGTTCAACCGCAAGATCGGCGTTTTCGCGGGACACAACTTCGACCCGGAAGGCAACCACCTGACGGGCGAAGAATATGACAAAGGACTGCCGAACTGGCTTCCGACCCACGCGGATGGCGACTTCATCACGTCCTTGATGAAGCCCTGCTATGAGCCCGGCAAATATGCGAGCTGGATCGCGCCGCCGAAGGTGGGCATCGACAACAAGCCCGGTGACTTTGAATATGTAAAGTTGCACATGGCGTGATACCTGTGACGGCGGGCATCGGCCCGCCGTCCTGCCAAGCCCGCATGACGGGCACACAGTGACGGAGCCTGACCATGAAAGTTGACCGAAAAACCGCATTTGCCCCGCGCACTCAGGCGCTGGCCACAGAGATCACCGCGCTTCAGGAACCATGCGTTGGGTGCACCGAATGTGTCGGATTTTGCCGCGAACTGATCGAGGCAATGACCGTTCCCGATGCGATTCTGCGCAGGGATCGTGCTGAATGACCGCACCGTTCAAGCAACATCTGATCGACCCGGAAATCTGTATTCGCTGTTACACCTGCGAAATGACCTGCCCGGAAGAGGCGATCGAACATGATGACAACAACGTCGTGGTGGATGCATCCAAATGTAATTTCTGCATGGATTGCATTCCAGTCTGTCCAACCGGATCCATAGACGAATGGCGCGTGGTGGCAGACAAAGACGCGGCCTATACCCTTGAGGATCAGTATTCGTGGATGGAGCTTCCCGAACAGGAGGATATCGAAACCCCAACCTCTGATGCCGATGCCGATGGTCTGGAAGAGGCCGTTGCCGCCCTTTTGGCCGAGGCCCACAAAGGGGCTGGCGGCAAGGCCAAGGCACCCAAAACCGCGTCAAAACCAACGATCAATCTGTATAACCTGTCCAAGCCCGCCGAGGCCACGGTTCAGGGCAATTTCCGTCTGACCTCGGACGACAGCGACAGCGACGTGCGTCATATCATCCTTGATCTGGGTGCGCTGCCGTTTCCCGTCTTGGAAGGTCAAAGCGTTGGCATTATTCCACCGGGCTCAGACGATCAGGGAAAGGCGCATTTGCCGCGCCTTTATTCGGTATCCAGTCCGCGGGATGGCGAACGCCCCGGCTATAATAACCTGTCATTGACGATCAAGCGCGAAGAAAACGGTCTGTGTTCCAACTACGTCTGTGATCTCAAGCCCGGTGACAAGATCAAACTTACCGGCCCGTTCGGCGCAACGTTCCTTTTGCCCGCTGATCACAGCGCGCATCTCATGATGATCTGCACTGGCACTGGTTCGGCTCCGTTTCGCGGGTTCACCATGCGCCGTCAACGCGAAGCTCCAACCATTAGCGATAGCATGACATTGGTGTTCGGTGCGCGTCGGCCCGGAGAGCTGCCCTACTTCGGCCCTCTCAAGAAAGTTCCTGAAAGTTTCCTCCGCAAGCGGTTCGCATTCAGCCGCGAGGACGGACAGCCCAAACAATACGTGCAGGACAAACTGCGCGAGCAGGCGGATGAGGTTCTCAGTCTCATGCGGGACCCCAACGGATATATTTATATCTGTGGTCTAAAGGCGATGGAGCATGGCGTTGAGGAGGCATTGTCCGACATCGCGCGCGGTGCGGGATTGGACTGGAAAACCATTCGCGACACCATGCGAGAGGATGGCCGCTACCACGTGGAAACTTATTGATCGGTATGGAAAAATTCGAACATACGATCCGTGTGGGCTGGGGCGATTGTGACCCGGCCCGCATCGTTTACACAGCGCGTATCCCGGCTTTTGCCTTGGAGGCAATAGACGCCTGGTGGGAAAATTATCTGGACGGTGATGGCTGGTATCAAATGGAAATGGATCGTGACGTGGGCACGCCATTTGTGCACATGAGCCTTGATTTCCTGTCACCGATCACACCGCGTCACCGACTGATTTGCGAAGTGTGGCCAATAAAGCTGGGCGAAAAATCCATCAGCTTTCGCGTGATCGGGCGGCAGGATGGCACCGTTTCCTTTACAGGCCGGTTTGTGTGCGTGTTCACGCTGGCCCATGCGTTCACCAGCCAACCAGCCCCGCCGGATATTCGGGAAATTGTCCAGGATTTGATCCGTCCCGACATTGCAGAGTGATGTCCGGGCGAAATCAACGCCGGAATGCGCGTTGATCGGAGCGGCGAAGCGGACTACGTTTATGCAATATTTTTCACATGCGTGGCCTGTATGACAGAAATCGTCAACTTTCGTGGCGACAAGCTCGGCGGTGGAGCAGAAACGCCCGAAGACGCCGTATCGGCTCTGATGCGCCGGGTGGGCGAACGCGTCCGGGGTGCCCGCGAACGAAAAGGCATTCCGCGCCGTGTCTTGTCGGATATCTCCGGCGTGTCGCCTCGGTATCTTGCCCAGCTTGAGGCCGGGGAAGGCAATATTTCGATTGGATTGTTGCAGCGGGTCGCGATCGCGCTTGATCACCGCATAGAATGGTTCATCGGTGAAGAGGATCCTTGGACTTCGGAGCCTTTGCGGATGGCGGAAATGTTCCGTTCGGCCACGGCAGAGGTGCAGCAGGCAGTGTTGAACGTTCTGGCCCCGGAATCTCGCGAAACCATGCGTGCGCGCCGCATTTGCCTTTTGGGTTTGCGGGGTGCAGGAAAATCGACCCTTGGACGCGAAACCAGCGCGGTTCTTGGTGTTCCGTTCGTCGAACTCAATCGAGAAATCGAAGATCAAAGTGGAATGCCGGTAGAGGAGGTCATGGCTCTCTACGGGCAAGAAGGGTATCGCAAACTTGAAGCTCAGGCCCTTGGTCGCGTGGTGGCCACCCATGAGGAAGTAATTCTTGCCGTGGCGGGCGGCATCGTGGCAGAGCCAGAAACTTTTGCCAGTCTGCTTGCCAACTTTCATACCATATGGATCAAGACATCTGCACAGGAGCATATGTCGCGCGTCCGCGCGCAAGGCGATGAACGCCCCATGGCGGGAAATCCCGAAGCGATGGATCAGCTCAAATCTATCCTCACCAGTCGCGAGGCGCTTTATAAGCAGGCCGAGGCCGAGCTTGATACCGCCAGGCGAACGGTTGCCCAATCGCGGGATGATCTGATTGGCCTGATCCGGTCGCGGCGGTTCCTGGGCTGACCGAATGGCCCCTGAGCCATACCTTGTCCTGGGTTGTGCACCCGCCGCGGTTTCTGTCGCGCTGGTGCTGGATGGTGCCGGGTTCCCAGTGCAAATTATAGAACCTGACCCGAGTGCCGCCGAACGCGCCTTGCATGCCATGCGCACGCATAAAGACCGCCTGCTTCCCCTGATCGGTTCGGCGTTGCCGGATCGTATCGACGGCATTTTGATTTTGTCCGAAGGCGAAACCGAAATCAGCGACCTTGCGGATGTGGCGAAACGGACCACGCAGAAATGCGCGGTTCTGGCGCTTGGATCGCTTGCGGGTGCGGGTAAAATTTTTGATCCGGCTCGCTGTGCAGGGGTGCACCTGTTTGAGCCGATCCATCGCCGGCTCTTGGCGGAAGTTGAGCCGCTGTGCGAAACCCAGCCCGATGTGGTTCAGGCCGCCGAGGCATTGGCACACCGACTTGGCAAAACGCCATTGCGCCTTGCTCCGGGTATGGGTTCTGCTGCGTTGTGTCTGTTGGACCGGATGATCGAAGCCGCCGACACGTTGATGATGGACGGATCCACCCCATGGGAGATTGATGAAGCGATGGTCGATTATGGATTCGATATCGGCCTTTACGAAGCGCAGGATCTAGCCGGGTTGGATGTCGCCTATGAAAGACGTCGGATCGCTGAGCCAACGCGCGATCCGGCCCGCCGGTATATCCCGATCTCCGATCGAGCGGTTCGTGAAGGTCGGTTGGGCAAGAAAATCGGGTGGGGTTGGTATCGTTATCCGGGTGGCGGCGGTGCAGTGATTGATCCTTTGGTCGAGGATCTGGCAAGAGAAGAGGCGTGGTTTGCGGGTATTACACCGCGACCCATCCCGGAGCCTGAGCTGATACGCAGGCTGCTATTGGCGTTGATCAATGAGGCGGCGATGCTGATCGCACGCGGACATTTGGCAGATTGGAAACAGGTTGATCTGATTGCGCGCAGCGCGCTGGGGTTTCCCGCAAAGCATGGCGGACCGGGTGTGGTCTTTGAGAAGTGGGGGGCGACGCGGGTATTGCAGGAATTGGACGCGCTTTGTGATGAAGATCCGATTGTCTGGACACCGTCATCGCTTATCCGCCGCATCGAGGGCAGGAATTAGAGCCGCCGTGGATTTAGGGGGCTCTGCCCCCATCGCCTTTGGCGATCCCCCCGGAGTATTTTGAGCCAGAAGAAGCGTAGCCTCAGGATTGGTGAAACCAGTTGTCCTGAAACCGGATTGAGGTCAGCCCTGCAAAGCGGGCAAGACGTTCCAGTTCGTCCTGAAACTTCTGGATGCGGCCTTTGCCCCACACGATGCCCGCTTCTGGCCAGAGCTTGTCGATGACGAGGGTGCCAGTGGCGGGCTCGGCCTTCAGATCGACCCGCCCGACAAAGGTGTCGCCTTCCAGCAGGGGAAAGACGTAGTATCCGTATTCGCGTTTGGGGGCAGGCGTGAAAATCTCGATCCGATAATGAAACCCGAAAAGACGTTCCGTTCGGGCGCGTTTGCGGATCGCTGGATCAAACGGCGAAAGGATGCGCATGCGGGCTATCGGCTCGGGTGGGCTTTCCGTGCAGGTTTCGGGACGCAAATATGTTCGTCTCTGCTGCCCCGTTGCATCGGTTATATTGGCCTCCAGAAGGCGTCCGGCCTCGCGTTCGCGACGGCACCAGGCGCGGGCCTCGGCTGCTGTGACGGTGTCCCAGAATGCCGCGATTTCGCCGGAAGTGGCAAAGCCCAGCCTGTCAATTGCCCCGTTGCATTTCCAGTCGATTGTTTCCTCAGGCGTGGGGCGGGTCCGGTCGGAACGCAGGGTTTCGTCTATGACCCTTTCGGTCAAATCATATACCTTTTGAAATCCGCGCCTGCCCGACACCGCCAAAGCTCCGGTGCGCCACAGAAATTCCAACGCGGTTTTGGACGGATGCCAATCCCACCACCCGCCGGATTTGCGCCCGCCTTTGGGTGCAAGGTCGGCTGAACAGACAGGCCCGTGATTGCGTATGTGGGTCAGGACGGTTTCGAATTCAGCTTGAAAACCGGGTTCGCGCCATTTGCTCCAGCGGGTTTTGAGCCGTTCTGCATCCCGGTCAAAGCGGAGCAGCCAATGCGGATAGAAGGACTTTGGGATAACGGCGGCGTCATGTGTCCAGTGTTCGAACAAATCCTTGCGGTGCTCATAGGAAAGGCGCAGGTGATCGGGACGATACCTGTTGCGCCTCGCAAACAGGATCATGTCGTGGGCGCGCGCCACGGTTTTTACGCTGTCCAGCTGCACAAAGCCCAAGGTTTCGATCAGACTGAGAAGATCTGCGCCATGCCCGGATCCGGATGGCCGCGACGACAGCAAATGGCGTTCAAGAAAGATGCGACGGGCTGTGGTGTTGGTCAGGGTGGGCAGGGCCATCTATCAGCGTCGCTTGAGCGTATCGCCATAGGTGATCTTGGGCGTCAAGGTGACCGTGGTTTCCACGCTTTGGGGCGGATCTGCCAAACCGGCGGCAATGATCTCGGCCGCCTTGCGCCCGATTTCGCTTCGGCAGGCATCCATGGTTGCCAGCTGGCGGGGCAGGCCTTGCAAAAGCTCAACCCCATTGAAGCCGGCAAGCCCGATCTGCCCGGGAATATCCACACCCTTTTCCAGGAGATACAGCAATCCACCTGCAGCGATCATGTCGTTGGAGTAATAGAGAAAGTCCAGTTCCGGGGACCGGCGCAGCATCTCTGCGGTCATCTCGCGTCCCTTGGCAAGCGCTGATCCGCCCGAGTAAAAGGCGCGATCCTCGATCTCCACCCCTGACTTGGCCAACTCTTCGGTGAACCCCTCGAAGCGTTTGCGCGCACGGTGATCCAACGGCATTTTGGTGCCCATGAAGCCGATCCGCTGATAGCCTTGCTTGAGAATGGCGCGCGCCATTTCGCGGCCTGCGCGGCGGTGCGAAATGCCCACAACCGCGTCGACCGGTGTGCCGTCGCTGTCCATTATTTCCACGACAGGGATGCCTGCAGCATCAAGCATCGCGCGGCTCGCGTCCGAATGTTCCAACCCGGCGATGATCACGCCCGATGGCCGCCAAGACAGCATTTCGTAGAGAACGCGTTCTTCTTTTTCGGGCAAATAGTCGGTGACGCCGACGACCGGTTGCAAGACGGTATCTTCCAGAACTTTGTTAATGCCGGTCAGAACTTCCGGGAAAACCATGTTGGACAAGGACGGAATGATAACGGCGACAAGGTTGACCCGGTTTGACGCCAACGCGCCGGCGATCTTGTTGGGGACATACCCTAGTTCCTTGGCGGCAGCGAGAACCCTTTCCCGGGTCGTATCGGAAACATCGCCCCGATTGCGCAGAACGCGGCTGACCGTCATTTCAGAAACCCCGGATGCCTCAGAAACATCGCGAAGGGTCAGAGGGCGCTTGTTGTCCTGTGGCAATGGAAAAACCTTTGGTAATGTGTTGCCAGACGATGTTATCGCGAACACGGTGGGTGGGGCAAGCGTACGGTAAGGTCATGACAAGCCGCACCAAGCAGTCTAAACACACACACAGCGGCCCCGTGGCTCAACTGGATAGAGCAGCCCCCTCCTAAGGGGCAGGTTGCAGGTTCGAATCCTGCCGGGGTCGCCAAAAACACCTGAAAAATATGGCTTTTTTGCAAGGGGTTCTGTCCGAGCTTGCAGAAACGCCCGTTTCGTTTTCCGTCGAATTCCCCGAAAACGACCGAATTCTCGTACAAAACCTGTACAAAATTCGCACGTGCGTGCGGCTTTTGGAGCCATCCAATGAGCTGGCGGGTGGCGAACGCGTGTGCGGAGCGAAAGTTCGGGAGTGCGACGCGCAAGCAGATCATTATGTTTCTGGCGGATAAGGCGAGCGATGATGGCTCGGGTATCTGGTGCTCGAAGGGCACGATCCAGCGGCACACGGAGCTGGGGGAGACCACGGTTAAGCGGACGATCCGGGAGTTCCTGCAGGAAGGCATCCTGGTCGAGACCGGCGCGCGGGGTTGCAAGAACGGTTTCACCGTCGTTTACCGGATCGATCTGGCTCGGATCGAGGCGCTGGAACCGACCGCAGAGCCCGAGATTGAGACGGGGGCCACAGTGGACCCCGTCCAGACTGGACCCGGAACGGGGGCCACAGTGGCCGGGGTACCGGGGCCACCACGGCCCCCAAACCATCCTAAAACCATCCATAAACCACCTACGCGCAAGCGCGAGGCGGCGGAGGATGAAGAGGCTGAGAAGATTTTGGCCTCCTATCCGCCCGACCGTTTGCGCGGGAAGGCTGAGTGCCTCAGCCGGATAAGGGAGGCTTTGGATGGGGGAACAGATGTCGAGGACCTGTTAAAGGCCGTAAAGGCCTACGCGACCGACAGCGCGGGCTTCACCCGCTCCAAGGTTTGTTTCTCGGACAATTGGTTCAGGTCGGGGCGCTGGCGCGCCTACGTGGAAGACATCGCCAAGGGTCGCGAAGAGACCAAGGTCAAGGAAGCCCAGATGCTCGCAGGCTTGGCGAATTGGGTCACAGATCGCCATCCGCTTTGCCGCCACATCACGCCCGGCCAGATCGATGCGCTCTTGGCCGCAGAGCTTGTGACACGAGCGCAAATCCAAGCGGCGGGCCTCAGATCATGAGCCACACGAGACCCACCGAAGCGGAATCAGCAAGGCGACCCATGTCATACGGCTGCGCCGATGACACGGGACCTTGCGAGGGGCGGCACGCCTCCCCTTCGAACCCCACCGGCGCGGGCAAAGCCCGCACCAAAGAGCCGCTGACCGAGACCTTTGTCTTCCGATGTTCAGCGGCAGAGAAGGCCCAGTTGCACGCCAAGGCCGAGGCTGCTGGCCTGCCTGCCTCGACCCTTCTCCGCGAGGCGCTTGGCCTGACCGAGGCCCGTCGCCGCAAGCCGGTTCCCCGCGTTGATCCGGCGCTGGTGCTTGCCGTCGGGCGCATCGGCGGCAACATCAACCAGATCGCCCGCTGGCTAAACCACGCCATGAAGGTCGGACGCATCGACCTCGACACGCTGACCGTCGCGCGCCGCCTTGTGGTAATCGAACGGCAGCTTGCCGCGCTCCTTGATGAGGCGCGGCGGTGCTGATCAAGTTCTTCCCCAACGGCAAAGGCGCGGGCGCAGGTCCGGTCGGCTACCTCGTGGCCGAGCGCGTGCTGGCCTATGATGGCAACCGCGACCTGATCCGCGATGCCGACGGCCAGCCCTTGACCGTCACCCGCGACCCTTTGCCCGAGGTCCTGCGCGGCAACCCCGAGCGCACCGAGGCCCTCATCGACGCCAGCCGTCATCAGTGGACCTATCGCGCGGGCGTGATCAGCTTTGCCGACAGCGACGCCCCGACCGAGGGACAGCAGGCCGAGGTCATGGACCACTTCGAGCGTCTGGCCTTCGCGGGGCTGGACGGCGAGCAATACGACATGCTCTGGGTCCGTCACAGCCATGAAGATCGTGTCGAGCTGCACTTCTGCACCCCGCGCCTGGAGCTGACCACCGGGCGCAGCCTCAACATCGCGCCACCGGGTTACCAGGACGCCTATGACAGCCTGCGCGACCTGATGAACCACCGTCATGGCTGGGCCGATCCGATGGAGCTGGAGCGGGTCCAAGAGGTCCGCGACACCATTGAGACCCCAACCCGCGCCCAAGGCCGCGATGAGCTGCATACATGGATTCTGGATCAAGTCAGCGTCGGTCTGATCACCGACCGCGCCAGCATGCTCGATGCGCTCACCGATGCAGGCTTTGACATCCCGCGTGCAGGCAAAGCCTACCTGACCGCCCAAGACCCCGACACCGGCGAGCGCTGGCGTTTGAAAGGAGAAATCTTCCATGAAGACTGGCAAGCCGACCCGGCTGAGCGAGAAATTGAACGCGGAACTGGACACGATCCGGCAGGACTACGCCGCCTCGATGACATCGCAATTGGAGAGCTTCAGGACCGATTTGAGCAACATTGCGACCAGCGCGCAGCGTACAATCGAGACCGATAGCCGCACCTTTCTGCAACAGAACAAGAGCTGGCTGACGATCTCGCCCTGGCTGATCACGGGGACGTTCTTGGCGGGGATCGTCTCGATGATGGCCGCGAGCTTGCTCTGGACGCTGATGCTGGCCAGCTCGGAACTGACGGACTTGGGCCTGACGCGGATCGACAGGGAGGACGGGACCTGGCTGGTGCTGGACCCGACCAAGACGCGGCTAAGGACCTGCACACTGGGCGGCAGATCAGTGACCTGCATCAAGGTCGAGGAGAACTAGATGACGACACCCCTGACAGCCTTGGAACGCGACTTGCTCGCCTGCGTCGAGCGGTTGGTGACGGCCTGCGAGGTCTCAGCAAAGGAATTGAGCGGGTTAGAGGAACGCTCGACGACGAGGATGCAGAGCCAGATGGATGGATTGGCCGCCTGCGTGTCGGTGCTCATTCAATCGCAAACAGCGTCCGTGGCTGCGTTGCACGGCTTGCTGAACGAGGGCTCGAACTACGGGAGGCTGCGCACGCAACTAGAGACCAGCTTGAAATTAGTGAAAGCCGCCGAAGAGAGGTTGAGACAGAGCTAGAAGCGCGCGAGGTCGAGATGGACCGGGGGGTGACGCATTGAGAATATAGGTTGGAGCGTCTGTACCTGTTGAATTAAGTCTGATCATAAGGGAAGGTTCGATGATGTTTATGCACGCCTTGGGCTTTGTTGCACAACTACGCGGGGGATTCACTGCATGAATCCAGCGTGATAGCTGGGAGGCATGAGCAGTTGGGCCCCTACGAAGTACAAGACCAGGAACTGGCCTTCGTACAACACAGC
>JAUIAS010000076.1 GCA_030425395.1 Alphaproteobacteria bacterium | reverse complement strand
CATCCTCATCGCCTACCTGATCGCAGGTAATCTCAGCCACCTGCCAGCCTCACCCTACACCACAACATCTGGTGGGTGCCGCGCATGACCGGAAACCAGTCCACCCACACAAATCGCGAAATAGCCCAAAATAAGGTTACTGCGCAAAAAAAATGTCATTTCGTCTTCGGTGTTGGTGCCTGCTCAGGGTTGAGTTTTTCGACTGTAAACTTATTTATAGTTGTGTCCGGTTCGGACAAGTGCCACCTCTGCATCGAAACCGTCAACACATGGGCCAAGCGACCTCCCTTCAATTGGGATACCGGAAATTCCGCAGCATTTTTGCGGCCGCCGTCGTATTCAGCTTTTTTGCCAACCTGCTGATGTTCGTAGGGCCATTGTACATGCTGCAAGTCTATGACCGGGTGCTCACCAGCCGGAACGAGATGACGCTTGTCATGTTGACGGTCATCGCGCTGGCCATGCTGATCAGCTACGGGGTGCTTGAACTGATCCGGACAAAGATGCTTGTGCGCGCCGGCCTGCAATTCGATGAGATCGTTGCGAACCCGGTCTTTCACCGTGTGGTTAAGCAAAAGACAGTGCTGCCGGGTGGTCACGCACAGGTCGCGCTGAGTGACATCGACAGGGTTCGCGAATTCATGACCGGCCATGGCGTCCTGGCGTTCTTCGATGCTCCCTGGGTGCCAATTTTCCTGGCGCTCTGTTTCGCCTTCCATCCCTGGCTCGGCATGGTGGCGACAAGCGGCGCAGTGATCATTTTCGGGCTGGCCCTGGCCAACGAATTCATCACCCGGCGGGCCCTGATGGAGGCCGGAGAGGCCGCGCAGCAGGCCAGCTTTTTTGCCAATGCAACGATGCAGAACGCCGAAGTGATCCAGGCCCTTGGCATGGAGGAACAGCTGACCTCACGCTGGTCCAAACGGCATGACGAGATGCTGATCAACCAGGCGCTTGGCAGCGACCGCGCCGGGCTGATCATGGCGACGTCGAAATTCATCCGCATGAGCCTGCAGATCGCGATACTTGCCGTGGGTGCGTTTCTGGCAATCAACCAGGAGATTTCTCCGGGGGTGATGATCGCCGCGTCCATCATCATGGGCCGCGCCCTGTCGCCGGTGGAACAGGCCGTGGGCCAATGGAAACAGTTTGTGGCCGCACGCACCTCGCACAAACGTTTAAAGCTGCTCTTCGACAACATGCCCGATGACGAAGAATATGTGGAACTGCCCGTGCCGGAAGGGAATCTTTCCGTCGAGGGTCTGTTCGCCAATACCCCCGGAACCCATGATCCGCTGCTGCGCGGGGTCAGTTTCGCGCTGCGATCGGGCGAGGTTCTGACCATTGTCGGGCCAAGCGGATCGGGCAAGACTACCCTTGTTCGCCATATTGTGGGCGCATCCATTCCGGCAGGCGGTGCGGTGCGTCTCGACGGCACCGAATTGCAGCATTGGAGGCCCCGTCAGCTGGGCCGCTACATGGGATACCTGCCACAGGACGTGAAGCTCTTCGGAGGCACGATCGCCGAGAACATCTCGCGGTTCGAGGACAAGCCGAACGACGCCGACATCGTCGCCGCGGCCAAGCTGGCAGGCGCACATGAGATGATCCAGAGGCTTAGCAATGGCTACAACACCGATGTGGGGGAACGGGGCATCTTCCTGTCCGGCGGAGAGAAACAGCGCATCGGCCTTGCCAGAGCCGTCTACCGAACACCCTGCCTGATTGTTCTGGATGAGCCCGCGTCCAACCTTGACAATGTGGGAGAGCAAGCCCTTGCCGCCTGTGTCCGGGACCTGAAGGCGATGGGCAAGACGGTGGTCCTGATCACGCACAAGGCCAATCTGCTGGGTCTGTCGGACAAGACGTTGATGCTGGTGAACGGCATGGTCGAGAAATTCGGCTCCACCAGCGATTTCTTCGGGCGGCGGCTGAAACCCGATCCGCAAGACGAGGTCGCACATGTGCACCAGCCAAAAGATGTCGACCGGAAAACCAATCTCAGCCTTCCGCCAGCTTCGCGCGCACTAAAACCGCGCCGCGCCTGATGCACCGCTGCCCCGCATCCGCATGGCGCACAAGTCAGCGGTGGTTTCGACTCCAAAATCTCGGCAACATATGCTATGATCCGAATGTTCAGGAAGATTTTAATAAACTGACTTGTAATGATTTCTGGTGGCGCAACCCGGATTGCGCCCAAGGTTCCTGTGCCCCTGTTTCGTGAGCGGTATTCGCGGTGATCGGACCTACTTCTTGAGGAGCACATTATGCCCATCGTTCATGGTACTCAGACCGGAGGCGCAGGTCTGGCCTATGGTTTGAACGGAGTCACGGATTGGACCGTGCAGCAAGCCTTCCTTGATGTTTTCAAAACTGCCCGGACGTGGCACGGACACACTGAAAGTCAGTGGGGCGCCTACAGGGCTGAGGATCTGGAGCGAATGGGTGTTCTGGACGACGAGGGCTGGATAACACGGCTGCCTGCCGGGGTCGACCGGGTCGAGACCTTCATCCTGACCGAGATGCCTGCCGAGGCGCGCTATACCGCTGGCACCTACCGGCTGAGCTATGACGGTGCGGGGCAGATCAACGTCTACGGTGCGGAGATCGTTTCGCAATCAAATGGTGAGATCTGGTTCAATTACATCCCGAACGGCGAAGGCATGGTGGTGGTGTCGATTTCGGACACCGATCCACAAAACACAGGCGATTACCTTCGCAATATCGAAGTGGTCAAGCAGGAGCACATTCCTGCCTTCGAGGCCGGAGAGATTTTCAATCCGCTCTGGCTGGATTTGATTCGAGATGCCCATTCCCTGCGCTTCATGGACTGGCAGGAAACCAACAATTCGACGCTTCAGAACTGGTCCGAGCGCCCCACACCCGGAACCTACAGCTATACCGAAGGCGTGCCGGTCGAGGTGATGGTGGCGCTGGCCAATGCCACCGGCACAGAGCCTTGGTTCAACATGCCGTGGGACGCGACCGATGACTATATCCGCCAGTTCGCCAGCTACGTGCGAGCGAACTTGAATCCCGAACTGCGCGCCCATTACGAGATGTCGAACGAGGTCTGGAACTGGCAGTTCGATCAGGCCCAGGATGCCGCACAGTCCGCGACGGAACGGTTTGGGCAGGATCTGGGTGATGGCTGGATGCAGGAATACGGTGCCCGCGCCGCTGGCATGGCCTCGGTTCTGGACAGCGTCTATGCCGGGGCCGAAGATCAGCTGGTCAAGGTTATTGCGACCCATACTGCATGGCCGGGACTGGAAGAATCCGCCCTTCAGGCTCCCGCCTGGCAGGCGCTCAGCTC
>JAUIAS010000043.1 GCA_030425395.1 Alphaproteobacteria bacterium | reverse complement strand
CAACGCGCCGCAGCGATTCACGGATTGCCCGCCCGGAACCACCTTGAACTTGACCCACAGGGTCAATACGCGGTCTTCCCATTTGGGGACGTTTCAGGCCCAAACTGGACCTTGATGTCAGGCGCAGCAATGGTCTGGTTCGAGCCCACAGCAGAAGTGCCAAAATCTTGCTGCGTGCGCATGCAGCACGAGAACCTGCTGCGCCGCCGCAAAATCGTCGCCGCATCGCAGAGGTGGATGCGGTCATTCAGGCATTAGGCAGCGATTCTGAAGTCCTGAATTCACACACTGCGGGAGGGAGTGTCATGAATTTTGTGTATCTGGCCGACCCATGCGGGTTTCAGATATTGTCACGCGCTGAAGCGATCCTCGAACATGATAGCGAAATGATTGCGGGCGGCAAACCATTCTCGGACATTGCGGCCTCCTCTCGCGAAGTTGCGGATGGCCAGGTAGATCAGCTTTGTCGCGGCTTTTTCGGTTGAGAATGAGCCGCGGGTCTTGATGGATTTGCGGATCACACGGTTCAGGCTCTCGATAGCATTGGTCGTGTAGATGATCTTGCGGATCGCCGGATCGCCGGATCGAAGGCGAAGAACGGGATCACCTCCTGCCACGCTCGCCGCCATGCCGGAGCGATTGTGGCATATTTTCCGGCCCATTTTTCCTCGAAGGCATCCAGTTCCGCAGCCGCCAGATCGGCTGTGGCGGCCCCGTAAATCAGGCGTAGATCGGCGGCTACAACCTGGCGGTCTTTCCATGCGTAGAAGTTCAGAGAATGGCGTCCAGATGCACGATGCAGTCTGGACCGCGGCACCGGGAAAGGCAACTCGCCGTCCTGGCCCTTCAGGCGCTTGGCTGACGTGCCGTTGCGCCGGTTGGGCTGACTCGGTGGCGCGTCCTTGCCGTCCTCCTGGCCCAGATGGGCCGTCAGCTCCGCGCCTAACATGCGTTCCATCAGCTTGATCTGCAGCTCTTTCATCAACCCGGCGTCGCCAAGCAGATCTTCAGGCCGCTCGCAGCCCTTCAGCCGTTCGTCCAGTAATTCCTTGGAAATCGTCATCGTCCTTGCTCCTCTCAAGAAGCATGGATCAAAGCGCAGTTAGACCGAAGATCGGACACTCTCCTGCGGGACTTTCCATACCACCTCTCTGATTGGTCGGGCTGGCACTTCCGGTCCCTTGGTTCTGGGCTTCTGAACTAGAGGAGGCTTCCGGGCGATCCAGCAATTGAGTGATAGCCTTGAAACTGAAGAACGCCCTCATAGCCAAAATTCCGCCCGATGCCAGATTTCTTGAAACCGCCGAACGGGCCATTGTTATCCATCGCCGAAGGCCCATGCGCATTGATAAAGCTGTAACCTGCTTCGATGCGACGGGCGAGAGCGACCGCGCGATCTGTATCTTCGGACCAGATGGATGAGGCGAGGCCGAATTGATCGTCATTGGCCATGGCAATCGCCTCATCTTCCGTCTCGAACGGCAGGATTGGCAAAATCGGGCCAAATTGCTCGTGCTTGACCACCGACAGAGACGGATCAGCATTGAAGACCAATGTGGGGCGTTGGAAATATCCGGTCTCAAACAACTCCTGATCCGAAATTTGGCCAAGCTCATGCACGTCTTGTCCCTTGGCGCGCGCCTCGGCGATCATGTCGGTGACCACTTTCAGTTGTTTGGTGTTGTTCATCGGGCCCATGGTGGTTTCCGGCAGCAATCCGTCACCTATGACTTGCGCATTAAGCGCAGCGCGAAGGCCTTCCGCAACTTCATTAAAGCGGGATCTGTGCACATAAAGCCGCTTCAGGGCATAACAAATCTGACCGGTCGACATAAACGCCGCACGATAAAGCCGCTGAAACGCGTCGCCCGACAGGTCGGCATCGTGGCAAACGATACCAGCATCGTTGCCGCCGAGTTCAAGAGTTACCGGTGTGATGTTCTCGGCCGCTACTTTCATGACATGGCGGCCAACGTCGACGGAGCCGGTGAAGTTTACATACCGGACATGTCGATGGCCAATAATTGCATCGCCGATCTGGCTGGCTGATCCGGTGACGATATTCACGACACCCGGGGGCAGCATTTCTGCGACTCTCTGCAAGGTCAGCGCGGGAGCCAATGCTGAATTGGCCGATGGTTTCACGACAACCGTATTGCCTGCCATCAACGCTTGTGGAAGCTTTGCGCCCAGAATGGCCAGAGGCCAGTTCCAAGGCACAACCAAGGCGGCAACCCCGCGCGGCTGGCGGGTGATGATTGTGTCATTTGGCGCAGCCTTGATGAGTTCATCCTGCGCCAGACGCTCGCCATAGTTGGCGCACTGCAAGAACCGTTCGCCAAGGCGGCTGATTTCGAGGCGGGTTTCGAACAGGATCTTGCCGTGCTCGCGCGTGAAAACTTTGGCCCGGGCCTCGACCTCTTCCATGTTTTGCGTAATGGCTGCGGCGACTTTGCGTAACATATCGGCGCGTTCGCTGTAACTAAACGCCGCCCAGGCCGGAAAGGCGGCATGCGCGGCTTGCATGGCGCGTTCAACGTCATCAGGTGTTCCCGCCGCTGCACGCCCAACCAGTTCGGACGGGCGGGCCGGATTGAAAATCTCGTAGTTTCCGCCATCAGAGGCAGAACATGGCTCACCGTCGATGAAGAGTCTGGTTTCAGTTGCTGCGCCCATGGTCCCGCCCTTTCAGGAATGAAATTGCGACCAGCGTAGAACGGCAGCGCGATAATAATCAGTCCTGTTTTTGCTATCGCGAAAAGAAAAAACTATCGACTACATTGAGCTGACCCTCCGGCGAATGCACATGGCCAGCGCATCAGCCGCAGGTGTCAGCGGATGGCCAGCGCGGGTCATCAGCGCCAGTTGCAAAGGTTCAATCGTCTCGCGCACCGGTATGGAAGCAATCTTCCGGGCCTGTCCGAGCTCTTCCAGCAAGTGTCGGGGAAAGGTGCAAACCGCGCCCAGATTTTCGACCAGAGACAGCGCCCCAAGATACGATTCCGACGTTGCAATCGGCCTTGGGAGCGTGTGGCCATTTTCAATAAAGGGTTTGCGAAAGATATCGCCAGGGCCGCCGGGGCCACCAATCATGATCCAGTCGGCATCTGTCAACTCGCCAAGCGATTTGGCTGCCAAATGCTTGGAGGTGGCGGAGGTTACGACATCTATCGGAAGTTCAAGCAGTGGCTCAACCGTGATTTCACGCGCCAAGCCTGTCGGTGGTGCCGGCCCGACAAGGATATCAACGCGCCCTTCGCGCAGAGGCTTCAAGGCTTCGGGGAACAACCCGCCTGTCAACCGCACGTCGATATTCGCGTGGGTTTTGCGAAACAAGGTCAATGCTCTTGGCATCACACGCGCGGCGGCGAGCGGCGACAAGCCAACAGTCACTGCACCGACCTGTTCGCCCCGCAACTGCGCAACTTCTTCTTCGAGCCGCGACACTTCTGACGTGATCGTGCGCGCGCGGCGCAAAATCCGCTCGCCAATCTTGGTCAATTCAACACCACGCGAGGTGCGGGTAAAGACAGCAACGCCGAGATCATCCTCGGCCTGACGCAACGCTTGCGTGAGCGCCGGCTGGGACTTGCCCAGCGTTTTGGCAGCCCCTCGAAGGCTTCCTTGTTCCGCGATCGCGACCAGGATTTGAATGTGCTGAACCCTCATCGTGATAATCAAATCTTATAGATGACGATATTTCAAGCCTTTTATTAATCGGCGCCGGGCATCACTCTTCAATACGAATTGAGAGAGGATCTGCGAATGTCTAAACTCACCTATGCCGTAACCGGAGTGGCAAGTGGTATCGGTGCTGAACTGGCCCGTGTTCTGAAAACCCAAGGCCACCGGGTCATCGGGTTTGATCTGCATGAGACCCACGTCAACGTTGACAGGTTCATCCCTCTTGATCTGGACGACATGGAGAGCATCGCGGCTGCCACCCGCCAGTTAGATGAACCGTTGAATGGGCTGTGCAACAATGCGGGTCTGCCGCCGCGCGACGGGCTTGAGGTCACCATCTTGCAGGTGAACTTCCTTGGCACCCGTGCCTTTACCCAACGCCTAAGGGACCATTTGTTGCCCGTTGCGTCGATCCTGAATATGGCCAGCCGCGCAGGGCACGGCTGGCGCGATGGGATTGATCAGGTCAAGCGACTGGCACAGCTCACACGGCGCGACCAACTCGAAGATTTTGTTCGCACAGAAGCGATCACTGCGACCCAGTGCTATAACCTGTCGAAGGAGGCGATCATCCTTTGGACAATTGCCGAAACCGAGGCGATGGTCGCGCGTGATATCCGGGTGAATTCGCTGAGCCCGGGTGGCGTATCGACAGGCATCATTGGTGATTTTCAACGCGCCTTCGGTGACAAGATGGCCAAGAACGTCGCCCGTGCAGGGCGCACGGGAACCGCCGAGGAAATCGCCGAGATCGCAGCTTTTGTCTTGTCGCCTGCCAGCAATTGGCTGAAAGGCGAGGATATCGCAATTGATGGCGGTATGGGCGCGTTTAACCAATCTGACCTACTTGATCTGAAAAGCTTATGTTTACCCAAGGAGGTTTCAACATGAATGCGCGCGCGCCAATCCCGTCCGGCATTCCGGTTTCCAGCATTGATTTCTATTCCGATGAAGCGATCCGAAATCCTTACCCCATGTACGAAGACCTCAGGGCGCTTGGCCCGGTGGTTTATCTTGAAAAGCACGATCTCTACGCGCTGCCAAACTATCGTGAAGTCAGCGAAGTCCTGCGCCAGCCGCTACTCTACTCCAGCGCCCGGGGCGTGTCGCCCCTGCAGAAAGTCAACGACATCCTTGTCGGCTCGACCTTGAATTCAGACCCACCGGCGCATGACCGCACCCGGTCCATCACAGCCGAGCCGCTGTATCCCGGGGCGTTGAAGGCGGTCGAGGCACAGATTCAGGACGCGGCCGAAGGCCTTGTTGATACGCTGTGCCAGCGCGGCGAATTTGATGCCGTAACCGATTTCGCCCGGTTTCTGCCGGTCACAATTGTCGCCGAACTGGTCGGCCTGCCGCCCGCCGTCGATAGCAAGCAGATGCTCAAATGGGCTAGTGCGACGTTCAATCTGTTTGGAACAGAGAACGACCGCACAAAAGCGGCCTTTGACGACCTCAAGGACCTGCGCGATTTCCTGGTCGAATATGGGCGCCCTGAAAAGCTTAAAGACGGGGGATGGGCCAAACGCATTTTCGAAGTCGGTCCGGAACGTGGCATCTCGTTTGACACCTGCGCCCAGTTGATGCGGGACTATATCAACCCATCCCTTGATACGACAATTTCTGTGTCGGGCCAGTTGATCGAACTGTTCGCAAATAACCCGGATCAATGGAAGAAAATCCGTGAAAACCCGGAGCTGATTCCGAATGCTATCGAAGAAGCGGTCCGCGTTGGTGCCCCTGTGCGAGGCTGGACGCGCTATGTCTCGCAAGACACCAAACTTGCGGGTCAGCCGCTGCCCGAAGGTAGCCGCGTTCTGGTGATGTTTGCCTCGGCCAACCGCGATCCTGCGAAATACGAGGACCCGGCGCGTTTTGATGTGGCCCGCGATGTTCACGACCACATGGGCTTTGGACAGGGCGTTCATATGTGCATGGGGATGCATTTGGCCCGCTTGGAAATGCAAATCCTGGTCCGCGCCCTGCGCAGGCGGGTTGAGCGGTTTGAACTGCTTGATGAACCAACGGTTGCTTTGAACAATTCGGTCAGAGGCTACGCCACGCTGCCGGTTCGCGTCCATTTGGCCGATGATGTGCTGACAGAAGCCACGCGTGCAGAGATCGAAGACCCTTGGCTCAACGTAAAAGTCGCCAGCAGAGAGAACGTTGCGACCGATATCATAGGGCTTTCGCTTGAAAGTGCTAACGGCACGCCGCTTCCGGCCTATGAGGCGGGCGCGCATGTCGACGTCTACATCAGGTCAGGTATGATCCGTCAGTATTCGTTGACCGGCGATCCTGCGGATGTGTCGAAATATCGCCTTGGCATCCTGCTTGATCCGAAGTCGCGTGGGGGGTCTGCGGCAATCCACACCCAGTTCAAACAAGGTCAGGACATTCGCGTTGGTAAGCCGCGCAATAACTTCCCCATGCAAACCGGTGTGGCGCACAGCGTGCTTTTTGCGGGCGGCATCGGCATCACGCCCATGCTCAACATGGCCTATGCGCTTGAAGCTCAAGGCGCGTCCTGGGAACTGCACTATTGCGGGCGCACCGCCGACAGGCTGGCCTTCAAGGACGAGTTGAAACGCTTTGGCGACAAGGTCCAGTTGCATATTGATAGCGGCCCCAAGGCGCAGATGCTGGATGTGAACGCGGTGTTGGAAAACCCCGCCGCAGATCGGCACTTATACGTCTGCGGGCCCAACGGTTTCATGGATTTCATCGTGCAGGCGGCCGAAAAAAACGCCTGGAACAGCGCCTGCGTGCATCTTGAACGGTTCGGTGCCGAGGTGAACACCGATGGCGCGCCGTTCACTGTGGTAGCGCAAAAATCCGGCAAAATCTTTGAGGTTCAGCCGGGCGAAACGATCGCGCAAAAACTGGAAGAAAACGGCATCTCCGTTCAGGTCTCTTGCCAATCCGGAGTTTGCGGCACCTGCCTGACGCGTGTCGTTGAGGGAATGCCAGACCACCGGGATCTGGTGCAGACCGATCTGGAGAAAGCTTCGAACGCGCGGATCACCGTCTGCTGTTCGCGCTCGAAAACAAAGAAACTAGTGCTCGATCTGTGATTAAAGCCAAGAACATACTGTTCATCATGTTCGACCAGCTACGTTGGGATTACCTGAGCTGCGCCGGGCATCCGCATTTGCACACGCCTCATATAGATGCGCTTGCAGCCGAAGGCGTGCGGTTCTCCCGTGCCTATGTCCAGTCACCGGTGTGCGGCGCTTCGCGCATGTCGTTTTATACCGGCCGCTATGTGCATTCGCATGGCGCGACCTGGAACCGAGTGCCCCTGAAAGTTGGTGAACGGACCATGGGTGACCATCTGCGCAGCACCGGCATGGACTGTTGGCTGGTGGGCAAAACCCACATGAAAGCGGACTACGAAGGTATGGCCCTTCTTGGTATTGACCGCGAAAGCGAGATCGGGATGCGGGTGGAGCAATGTGGCTTTGACGTCTGGGAGCGCGATGACGGGATGCGGCCCGAGGGGCCGGATGGCCTTTATGACGAAAACGGGACCGAGCGATACAATGCGTATCTGAGAGAAAAAGGCTACCGTTCTGCCAACCCCTGGCATGACTTTGCCAATTCCGGGCGCGACGATGCAGATCCAGAAGAAATGGCCTCGGGCTGGTTTCTGAAAAACGCGCGCAAGGCGGCAGTTGTCGAGAACGACGATTCCGAAACACCCTATATGACTAGTCGCGCCATCGAGTTCATGGAGCAGTCGAGCAACAATCCGTGGTGCCTGCACCTGAGCTACATCAAACCTCATTGGCCCTATATCGCCCCGGCGCCTTACAACGACATGTATCGACCGGAACACGTGATCCCGGTGGCGCGCCATAACCGTGAAAGGGACGAGGCGCATCCTGTTTACAAGGCCTTCATGGACGGGCGCATTGGTAAGGCATTTTCCCGCGACGAGGTGCGCGAGGCCGTGATCCCCGCCTACATGGGTCTGATCAAGCAGTGTGATGATCAGATGGGGCGGCTTTTTGCCTGGCTCAAGGAAACTGGGCGGTGGGACGACACAATGATCGTGCTGACCTCGGATCATGGCGACTATCTGGGCGATCACTGGATGGGCGAAAAAGACTTGTTTCATGAGCCTTCCGTGAAAATCCCGCTGATCATCCGCGACCCCGGCGCGCAGGCGGATGCGACACGGGGCACCGTGTGTGAGGCATTGGTCGAAGGCATCGATCTTGCCCCGACGTTCCTTGAGGTTGCGGGTGGCGAGGCAAAGCCGCATATCCTTGAAGGGCGCTCCCTGATGCCCTGGTTGCACGGACAAACACCGGAATGGCGCGACTATGTTGTCAGCGAATACGACTATGGGACCAACCCTGCTGTGGCGAAACTGGCCGAAAATCCGTCGTCCGCAAGGCTTTTCATGATCGCAGACGAACGATGGAAATTCGTCCATGCCGAAGGGATGCGCTGCCAGCTGTTTGATATGCAAAGCGACCCTTTTGAATATGAAGATCTGTGGAAAAGTCCCGAACATCAGAGCATCATCACGCTGATGTATGAGCGGCTTGCGGTCTGGGGGCGGCGTTTGTCGCAGCGCACCACAAGAAGTGATGCACAAATCATCGCTGAACGCGAACGCTCACCAACACGCGGCATCACTTTGGGGATCTATGATGAAAGCGAACTTCCCCTGCCGTTCACCCAGTTTTATCGCGGCAAACCACGCCCGGACCCAACCGATTGAAATTGATGACGAGGAGGAAGTTGTCGGCACGATCAGGTATATGAAAAAACAATCGCGATCAAAAAATGGGCGAAACAAATTATCACAATCATGCGATATGATGCCCCAGATAAACCAGGGCTGCGGTAGAATTTTACAACCATCCGGTTCGAGCCGCCAATGCGCGGCAAAGACGGTTGAATTGATCTTGCGGCGAAAAAAACAAAGTATCGAACAAAACGAAAGGGAGGTTTCGTTCATGAACTTCAAAGTCACAGCAGGCGCACTGGCGCTGGCGCTTTCAACAGCCATTTCGACGCCGGCACAGGCTGCCGAGCGGCTCATTTTCAACTGCTTCTTTCCACCCAAGCACTATGTGTGCACTGAGTTCATGCCAGAGCTGAAGAACCGGATTGAAACCGCGACGGAAGGGCGTGTCAAAGTCAACACCCCGCCGAAATCCCTGTCGGCCCCGCCTGATCAGTATGACGGCGTTGTCGGCGGCGTTATGGACGGTGCTTTGCAATTCAACGCCTTTATCGCCAACCAGGTTCCGGGCATCCAATTCAGCCTTTTGCCCTTCGTCGGCTCGACCCATTCCGAAGTCGCCGGTCCGGCCCTTTGGGAAACCTACCAGAAGTTTTTTGCTGACAAGAACGAGTATGGTGAGGCCAAGTTGATTTCGGTCTACGCCTCAAGCGGTAATGAACTCTATTCGCTGACAGATGAGCCAATCATGACGGCAACCGACATTGGAAGTCGCAAAATGTGGGGCCTGCCCGGCGTTGTTGCGAACACATTGAAGGGAACCGGCTCTTCCGTGGTCGCGGGGCCAGCAGTTCAGATGCTTGAGATTATCTCGAAAGGCGTTGTCGATGGCTATGCTGGCGTCCCCTGGGGCTCAGTTCAGGCGTTCAAACTGGGTGACTACACAAAATCGGCCACTGAATTGGAGCGCAAACTGTTCCAGCCGACATTCTCATTTGTTGTCTCGAATGCAAAGTGGGACAAAATTTCGGCAGAAGATCAGGTCGCAATCATGACCGTCATGGGTGCCGATTACGCAAAATGGGCTGGTGCGTTTCAGGACAAGGTCAATACGCAAGCACGCGCGAACATGATGGAGGCGGGTGTGGCCGTGCACCCAGGCTCTAAGGAACTGGAGAATGAACTGCGCGCGCTCGGCCAGCCGATGATCGACGCCTGGATTGCCAAAGCTGACGAGATGGGTGTCGATGGGCAAGAGATCATTGATTTCTACCTTGCGCGCATCGCCGAAGGCGAAGCTGCCCTGTCCAATTAACCTGAAAAAGGTAGCGCCCGATGGAACGCGTCTTCCGAAGTCTTGAGTGGATCATGGCCGTGCTGGCCGGGATCGCCCTGTTCATTATGATGGTGTTGACGTTCGTCGATGTCATCGGGCGCTACGGTTTCAACAAGTCGATATTTGGCACTGCAGAGATCATCGAATACCTGATGGTCTGTGTCATCTTCGCCGGAATTGCGTTTGTCACAGCGGGTGATCAACATATCAAGGTTGAGATTTTTGAACCGTGGATCAAACGAAAGGTGCCCAACCTGCAACGTTGGTGCGTGCACCTGTTCTCGCTCTTTGTGTATGCCTTTGTAACCTGGGAATTGATCCACCATGCGCTGGACAGCTTTGGAAGCGGGAAGCGCACGGCGGTTCTGGATGGACCCCAGTCGCTGATGCCGGGCGCCGCGGCGCTGTTTTCCGTTGTCGGTGTCGCTTTGTTCGTGTTTGCGCTTCTGCTGACCAGAGGCTGGCCCGGGCGGCTTGGGCGGCTGCAACACTTTGAGGCCGATCCCGAGAAATCCGAACACCTGGAGCTTTGAGCCATGGAACTCGCCCTCTTCGGTTTTGCCTGTCTGCTCTTCTTGAGTTTCATCGGCTTTCCGCTTTCTTTCTCGACGCTTTTCGTCGGGTTCATCGGTTTTGCCTATACCCGTGACTGGAACTGGGAAGGGGCCATGACCATGTTGGGCCAGCAGGTCATGGAAACCGGCGCCAACTATGGCCTCTCGGTCATTCCCCTGTTCATCCTGATGGGCAGTTTCATCCACCGGTCCAACATATCCGAGGATCTGTTTCGCGCCGCCTATGCCTTTATCGGCTACCGGAAAGGCGGCCTTGCCCAGGCGACCGTTCTGGCCTGCGCGGGTTTTTCCGCCGTCTCTGGCTCCTCCCTGGCCACCGCCGCAACGATGACCAAGGTCGCCATGCCGCATATGCGCAAATATGGCTATGCGGATTCACTCAGCGCCGGGGTGGTCGCCGCGGGCGGCACTCTGGGGATCATGATCCCGCCCTCCGTGCCGCTGATCATCTACGGGCTGGTGGCCGAAGAAGATATCGGCAAGCTGTTCATCGCCGGCACGATCCCCGGCCTGCTTCTGGTCCTGCTTTTCCTTGCCGCCGTGCGCGTTTCGGTCTGGCGCAAGCCCTCGCTTGGCCAACCGGGAAAAAAGCTTGAACGGGCGGAGCGGTTTGCGGCCTATGGTCGGGTCTGGCCGGTTCTGGCGCTGTTCATACTGGTGCTGGGCGGCATCTATATCGGGGCGTTCACCCCGACGGAGGCGTCGGGCATCGGTGCTTTCGGTGCCGCGCTCTTCGCCTTCGTCAAGGGCCATGTCCGCAGCCTTCCGGTGCTGCTGGATATTCTGATCGACAGCGTGAAAACCTCTGCCATCCTGTTTGCCGTTATCTTTGGCGCGCTGGTTTTTGCCAACTTCGTCAACCTGTCCGGCCTGCCTTATGATCTTCTGGACATGGTGGAGGCGATGAACATGGGGCCGCTTGGCGTGGTTCTGTTCGTCTGCCTGATCTGCATTGTTCTGGGCATGATCTTCGAGGCTGTCGGGTTGCTCTTGCTGATTGTGCCGGTGTTCCTGCCGACCCTGCAATTGATGGGCGTCGACATGATCTGGTTTGGTATCGTCATGGTCGTTGTCGTGGAAATGGGCCTGATCACGCCGCCGATCGGGATGAACGCCTTCACCGTGCGGGCGGTCATGCCGGACATCAAGCTTGGCGATATCTTCAAGGGCGTGACGGCGTTCGTGATTGCCGATGTGGTGGCCCTGGTTTTGATCATTGCCTTCCCGGTCATTGCCGTGGGCCTTGTGACGCTGTTGCGATAGCCCTTTCGGCCAGTGCGCATGCGCACCCTGGCCGGTTGTGATGTGAAAAGGAGGAATGATGCCTGCCAAGAACGTTCTGTTCATCATGTGCGACCAGCTGCGGTGGGATTACCTGAGCTGTTATGGCCACAAGACCCTGCATACGCCGCATATCGATGCGCTGGCCGGGCGCGGCGTTCGCTATGACCGGGCCTATGTCCAGTCGCCCGTGTGCGGCGCATCGCGCATGTCGACCTATACTGGGCGCTACGTGCATGCCCATGGCGCCAGCTGGAATTTCGTGCCGATCAAGGCCGGAGAGATGACGATCGGTGATCATCTGCGCCCCCTGGGGGTCCGCTCTGTCCTGATCGGCAAGACCCACATGAAGGCCGACGCGCCGGGCATGGCGCGGCTCGGCATCGATCCCAAGAGCCGGATCGGCGTGCGCATCGCGGAATGCGGGTTCGATCCGTTCGAGCGGGACGATGGCATTCACCCCTATTCCGGACACGAGCCCAATCCGCGCTACAACGATGTGCTGCGCGAAAAGGGGCTTGAGGCAGAAAACCCCTGGGAAGAATACGCCAATGCCGGCGAGGACGAGGACGGTGATCTGCTGTCGGGCTGGTTCCTCAAAAATGCGGATCGCCCGGCGCGGGTTCCCGATCCGTTGTCGGAAACGCCCTATATCACCGGGCGCGCGATGGATTTCATCGACGATGCCCTGGACACCGATCCCGATCAGCCCTGGGTCGCCCATGTCAGCTATATCAAGCCGCATTGGCCCTATATCGTGCCGGAACCCTATGCCAGCATGTTCGGGCCCGACAATGTGCCGCCCGCCAATCGCAGCGATGCCGAGCGCGAAAATGCGCACCCGGTATTTGCACAATTCATGAACCGCCGCGTGAGCCGGAATTTCAGCCGCGACGACGTGCGGGCCAAGGTGATCCCGGCCTATATGGGCCTGATCAAGCAGATCGACGATCAGATGGGGCGGCTGTTTCAGCATCTCGAAGACCGTGGCATCGCCGATCAGACCATGATCGTGTTCACCTCGGATCATGGCGATTACCTCGGCGATCACTGGCTGGGCGAGAAAGAGCTGTTTCACGACGAATCCCTGCGCGTGCCGCTGATCATTTACGATCCCTCGCCCGAGGCCGACCCGACCCGCGGCAAGGTGAACACGGATCTGATCGAATCCATCGACCTCGCGCCGAGCTTTCTGGAAATGTATGGCGGCGCGCCCGTTCCCCACGTCATGGATGGCCATTCCCTGATCGACACTCTGACCGGCACGCGCACGTCCGATCCACGCCGCTATGTGATTTCGGAATACGATTATTCCTTTGTTGAACCGCGCATCGCTCTGGACATGCCGGCGCGCGATTGCTGGCTGCGGATGATATTCGATGGTCGCTACAAATACATTCACGCCGAACGCTTCCGCCCGATGCTCTACGATCTTGACGACGACCCTAACGAACTGAACGATCTTGGGGCCGATCCCGCATTGGCCGAAGTGCGGGCGCGCCTGCACGAGGCGTTGTTTGAATGGGCCAGAAAGCCGCGCCAGCGCGCCACCGTGGCGGATGGGGCAATCGAAGGCACCAACATTCAGGATCGCATTGGCGAGGCCGGTATCCTGATCGGATATTGGGATGAAGCCGAGTTGGAAGAGGCGATCCGCAATGAATGGGGCCCGCGGCTGGCCAATGCAAACCCCCTGGTCGCCCCGACCCTGAACAAGTTATTGCGCCGCGATGTATCGGAGGACAAAACATGAGCCTATCAGCCGGAATAATGCGCCGTGGCGAAGGAATCGACGATGTGCATTGGAACATTCTCGGGCAGGTATACTCGCCGAAATCGATCACCGAAGAGTGTTTCAGTTGGGCCGCGCTTTTGCCCGCTGAATCGTTTGTTCCCCCGCATATTCACACCACGCAGGACGAATACATCCTGCTGCAATCCGGTGAACTGGATCTGGTTTTGAACGGCAAGCATATCCACGCAAGCGAAGGCGATCTGGTGTGCATGCCACGCGGCATTCCGCATGGAATTTTTAACAACACCGGTCATGATGTGACCTGCCTGTTCTGGGTCACGCCAACCGGCAAGCTGGTCGACTTGTTCCGCAAGCTCCACAACATGTCGCGCCCGGATGAAGTGGTCGCGACTGCGCCCGCCTATGATGTGAAATTTCTGCCCGCACAACGCGCAGCAGATGTCATGGGGATGCGCTAGACGTTTTCCTTTGGGTCGACGCCATCGTCTTTGGCGCGGTTCAAGACACTCAGTCCTGGCAAGCCCAGAAATCCGGCCTGAGCAGAACTTCGATTGGGTATTGTTCAAGCGGCGGCTGCGACCGGCAGGTTTGTTACCTTCTAGTTCAGGGGGTTGAGAGCCAAACCATGCCAAACACCTTGATGCAAATCGCCGGGTTGGAGTGAACATCCACCTTTAGGATGGCTCGCCCCTGTGATTGAAAAGGCGGAGGACAAATGACCGGTTTTGCGCGACAAAAGGCTTGCTCATGAGCTTACACCACGACGACATGAAAAGAATCACCACATGACACTTGCCAAAGACCTTTTCGATCAGGATCAGATGATGCAGCTCCTAGGCGCCAGCATCATCCGACAGGTCGAAGGCTGTGTAGAGCTGGAGATGATGGTGACAGAACGCATGGTGCAGAAACATGGAACCTGTCAGGGCGGGGCCCTTTTTACATTGGCTGACGCCGCTTTCGGGATCTCGGCGAATTGCGCTGGCCGAGAAGCCGTGTCGCAACATTGTTCCATCACCTATCTGCGCCCGGCGCATCTCGGAGAGGTTGTTGTCGCCTCCGTGTCTTTGCGAACAACCGTCGGCCGCACTTCGATCTATGACGTGAGCCTGTCCACAGAGGCGGGCGGGCTCGTGGCAGAGTTTCGCGGCGTTGCGCGTGCGCTTTCCAAGTGACCATGGGTTAAACAGGCCTGAAGCATCAATCTATGGGCGACAAACTGCAAAAAGGCCGACACGGGTGTAAACGCCGAGTTTCTGATAGGCGCGTTTGCGGTAGGTAATGACCGTGGGCGTCGTAATATCCATGTCGCCTGCAATGACCTATGCCTTTTTGCCGGACAGGATGCCAAGACAAACTTCCCGTTCGCGCGCGCTGAGCGCGGCAAGCGGCGGGGAGGTATCTGACTGGGTTGGTCGGTCGAAATGCATCAGAACCAGACGCCCGGGCATACAAACGATGTCAGGATCACACAAGGCAGTATCGGGCCCGCTTTGGTATAGATTGACAAAGAGCCCGTTCCGATATGTTGAGCAAGGCCGGGCATAGCGGTTAGGCTAAGATGTCCCCTGCAAAAGAGGACAGACATAAGACCATCGCAGGTATATGTCTTGTTTACGATCGAAACAGAACAGAAAGCCGCCATGAGACCTGCAGGACGCGCCGAAACTGACTCGCTCTATTTTACGTACCCACATTTTGAGCCGCCCAAAGGTGATGCGCGTGCACAAATGGTCACCTCTGCGTCAGTCGCCATCGTCGGTGCCGGTCCGATTGGCATGACCGCGGCACTTACTCTGGCCAAGCAAGGCATCCGTTCGGTGCTGTTTGACAACAAGGACACCTTCAACGATGGCAGCCGGGCCATTTGTGTTGCTCGGTCCAGTTTCCAGATTCTGGAGCGGATCGGAGCGGTTGCGCCCTTCCTGGACAAATCCCTGGGCTGGACGACCGGGCGATCGTTCTATCGCGGCAAGCAGATCCTCGAATTCGAGATGCCTGACAGTCCGTCGGAAAAATACCGCCCGATGTACAATCTACAGCAGCAATATATCGAACAGTTCCTCTGGGATGCTGTCGTCAAAAGCGAGTTGATCGAGACCCGGTGGCAAAGCGAAGTGACGGGATTGTCGGATACTGATGACGGCGTCCGGCTGAATGTGCGCGATCCCGAGGACGACTACGAATTCAACGCGGACTGGGTTCTGGCCGCAGACGGTGCGCGCAGCACAATCCGCAAGTTGCGTGACATGCGGCTCGAAGGAGACAATTTCGAAGGGCGGTATGTGATTGCCGATGTTCAGATGGCGCATGGCTACCCGACCATCCGACGCGCCCTGTTTGATCCAGATTGCCGCCGTGGCGGGACGATCCTTGTGCATAAACAACCCGACAACATCTGGCGCATCGACTATCAATTGCGCGACGGCGAAGACGAAGCAGAAGCGATCCGCGAGGAGACCGTGCGCGCCTCGGTTGCGTCGGTTCTGGACGAAATCGGCTATTCCGGCGACTGGGATCTTGAGTGGTGGAGCATTTACTCGGCCAACACGCTTGCCCTTGCCGACTACCGGGACGGGCGGGTGTTCTTTGTCGGTGACAGCGCCCATATTGTGCCAATTTTCGGGGTGCGCGGGTTGAACAATGGCCTGGCAGATGCGGAGAATATCGGGTGGAAACTGGGTTGGGTGCTGAACGGCAAGGCTGATGAGGCCCTGCTTGACAGCTATACCCCCGAACGCCGCGGCGCGACGCTGGACGTTTTTGCCAATGCCTCGAAGTCCGCCCGTTTCATGACCCCGCCTAGCGCAGGCTGGCAATTGATGCGAGATGCGGCGCTGAACCTTGCACTCAGCCATCCCTTTGCCGGCAAGCTTGCCAATCCCCGTCAGATGACCCCTTACACATATACTCAAAGCCCTGTCGTGCAGGCAGATGATCCGCTTTTTGAAACCGGGCCGGTCGCCGGCGCGGTCCTGCCGGATGCCTTGGTCGGAGACGGATTCCTTCATGATCTTCTCGGGCCGGGGTTCAGCCTGATCTGTTTTGACGGGGCACTTGCCGATCAGTGCGCTCAGGCCGATCTGACAGTCTGCCGCCTGCCACCCGCTTCAGAGGCTGCTCAAATCCTGGGGGCCACGGCCGAGACGGCCTATCTTGTGCGCCCCGATGGCCATGTTGCAAGTCGGTGGAAATCTGCGCAAGCGGCTGATGTTCTTATTGCCCTTCAAGCTGCAGTCGAGATGCCAAAGGAAGCGATTTCATGAAGCCCGCCGATCTGGAAATTGTATACGAAGACCTCGCCACGACGCTCGACGCCACCAAGGCCGAAAAACGTGAACTTCTTCTCGCCAAGCTGGCACTGCTTCTGGTTCATGATCTGGGCGATGCTGCGCGTGCCAGAGAACATATAGCGGCGGCTTCCGCGAACCTTGACGCATAGGCCAAAGGTTGTGTCAAACCTTTGACATCACCTGCACCCAAAATCCGGCGATCGAGTGCAACATGCGATGAAACACTCACTCAGTAGAAGAAGCTGATTTCTTTAGACGTTCTCTATGACAGTTTATCAAGCCAAAAAGCAGTCGCTTAAAAGCCTGATCTGATTGGCCGGAAAGTCCCGTGTCTCGATTGTTGAAACCGGCCG
Organism: Alphaproteobacteria bacterium; assembly: GCA_030425395.1. Lineage (GTDB taxonomy): Bacteria > Pseudomonadota > Alphaproteobacteria > Rhodobacterales > Rhodobacteraceae > JAUIAS01. The sequence continues at coordinate 5,933 of JAUIAS010000043.1, read as the reverse complement.
CAGCGAACGATCAGTTTGAGCTTCACCTGGATCGGCGCGTTCGAACGGCCGGTTCGGTGAAATGTCTTGCACTGTCAAATGAGTGACGCTACAAATACAACGTTTTCTGCGTCAGCAATAGCTGCACCTGCGCAAGTCAGTTTTGTCCCGCACAGCGAACCTTGATGAGAAGAGCAGCGAATTCACACTTCCCGCCCTATCGTACCTACCGTCTGACTGTTCTCCAACGACTTACGGGATGTCAGGCTTTTGTTTGTTTGGCCGATTACCCGCCTCTAGCCCTCTGGACCTGATTTTATTGTGCTTGTTTTCTTTGTGTTGAGATTTGGCGCTTTGGGGACGGAGGTTGTGAGATGGTCGGGGGTGAGGTTCGGACGGTTTATGTGAGCGGTGAGGATGGGAAGCGGTCAGCGGGTTGGCGGATCGGGTCCTATGAGGAGCGGGGTATTTTGTCTGGGGATGAGAAGGCTGCGCTGGTGGCGGGGTTTGGCCTGACGGCGGAGCTGGTAGACGAGCTGTCTGTTGCGGTTGGCAATAGCCTGGACCGGGAGTCGATCGTGGAGCTGCTCCCGGTCTCGGCCGCCAAGGCGGCAGCCAAAGGACAGAAGGCGCTTGAGGAGGCTGCCCGCCTTGCCCGCCGGATCCAGCGGGATCAGGAGAGGCTGAAGACCTTGCTTGCCGGTCTGTCCTGCGACTTTGACGAGAGCCGCACGGCGGCGGTTGAGAAGAATGCAATCGAGGCAAGCCTCGCGACCATCACACCTGCGGTCGAGGGACTGGAAGACCCGATCGACCGGCTGAAGGCCATCCCGAATGGCGTTGCCGAACTGACACCGGACGACAAGCGAGCGGTCCGCGACAAGCGACGGACGCATGTGGTGTGGAGTTGCTGCTACGTCTGGCGGGAAAGCGGCCGGGAGATTTCCTATACATCGGTGCCCCACGAGACGGGGAACCGGGCGCGCGGCGGAGCGCTGATCGACTTCATCCAGACCGTCATTTCCTTTGTGACCGAGCCTTCGAGCGAGGCCCCGGTTAGCTCCATTCTGCGCGATCTCAAACTCTTCGAAGCGCGCCGAGCCGCAGGCCTTCCGTAACGGCGACAGAGTAAGGGTCACGATTGGATTCAAAAATCCGGATCGTGACCCTTGGCCATTTCCGGGGCATCGCGACAAGCCTTGGGCATGTCCGACCGTCGCCCTCCTCCAAAGCAAACGTCCAAGACATCGCGTATCGACGCGGTGGCCTTGGAGCTTGCGCGTCTGTTGGGAGCGCAGGCGGCGCGGATGGACAACAACCGCGAGAGCGCAGGAGAGCAACATGGCAAAGAACAAGACAGCGAGGGGCGCTGAACTGCTGACGGTGAAGCAGGTGGCGGAACTCGACAATGTTTCAGAGAAGACAGTGCGCCGCGCCATCGACGCGGGGCTTCTGGAATGCCTCCGGGTCGGCCCACATGGCCGCCTGATCCGCATCCACCCCGCCCAGCACGAGGCCTATCGCCGCCGCGTGAAGTGGTAAGACACCCGTCCATATTTGTCCATTATTGTCAGATGCTTATGGAATTTCGGGAAGAGGGCCTCACCCAAAATTTCTAATTTTCTGTGATAGGCTTTTCCCGAATCGGACGTCCTGACACCCCCTGTCCACCCGAGACCAGATATGACCGAACGGAGCCGTTCCCGATGACCCGTAACACGCCGTCCCTTCCGCTCTCGCAGGCCTTCGTGCCCGCACAAACACCGAGCTTTGCCGACCTCATCACACAATTGCAGGGAAGAACCAAGCTCTCGGCATCGCGCAAACGCGACATGATCTCCGGACTGACCCGCCTCGCCAAAGCCCTCGGTCTGCCCCCCTCCGATGTGCCCTGCGACGGGCGCTGGCTGCAACCGCGCCTGTCTCAGGTGCGCCCGCAACTCATCGGCCTCAAACCCAAGTCCTGGCAGAACGCAGTCAGCGATGCCCGTATGGCCATGGTTGAAGTCGGGATCGTGGAGCGCCGCGCCAACCGGCTCACCGATCTCGACACGTGCTGGCGTCCACTCTGGGAAGCCGTACTGGCCACAAATGATCCGACCCTGCCTACCGCATTGCGTCGCTTCACCCACTTCCTCAATCGCCTCGGGATTCCCCCCGAAGACGTCACGGACGCGCATGCAACAACCTATCTCGAGGCACTGGCAACCAACGAGATCAGCAAGGACCCCGACCGCGCCTACCGCGCCGCCGTAAACGGGTGGAACCTTGCGGCTGACCGGATCCCCGCCTGGCCGAAGCGCCGCCTGACCCTGCCCTCCCGCCAAAAGCGCATCAAACTCGACCCCGCGGCGTTTCCCAAAACCTTCATCGAAGAGGTTGAAGCGCTTCTGGACGGCCTCGCCAACCCGGACCCGTTTTCGCCGACAGCACCGGGCCAACCACGCAGCCCCGCAACCATTCGGCAGTATCGTATGCAACTCATCCGCTTTGCCTCCCATCTCGTGGCCAGCGGCATGCCCCCCTCAGACATCAAAAGCCTGTCCGTTCTGATCGACCCGGCCATCGCCAAACGTGGCCTCAAGCAGATGCTCTCGCACACCAATGGACGCACAAGCCGGGATATTTCCGGAACGGCGTCCTTGCTGCGCAACGTCGCGCGCCTTCTGGATGCGCCAGAGGAGATACGCGAAGCGATGGCGCAACTCGCCCAAAAGGTCGCGCTCCCGATCCAGAACGGCATGACACCGCGCAACCGCGAACGGCTGCGTATCCTACAGGCCCCCGAACACACACGCCGACTGCTCCTGTTGCCCGACCATATCTTCAAAACGCACACCAAACCCTCGCGCGCAAAAGCCAATGCCCTCGCCTTCGAAGATGCCGTAGCCATCGCGATCCTTCTGGTCTGTCCGGTCCGGGTCGGCAGCCTTGCCCGGATCACGCTGGACCAACACATCCAGCGCCCGGGAGACGGACGGGTCTTCCTCGTGCTCGAAGAAGCGGACACAAAGACCAACCGCTCCATCGAGTTCGAACTGCCGGCAGATGTCGTCGCACTTCTCGACAGGTTTCTCGCAATGCGCACGCCGCACCGGTGCCCACCCGGCACCCGCTTCCTGTTTCCCAGACGCGATGGCAACCGTCCCGTTGATCCCAACGCGCTCAGCAGCCGGATTGCCAAACGCATCCGCAAGGAAACAGGCCTTTGTGTGAATGCGCACCTGTTCCGACATTTCGCGGTGATGAACTGGCTCGACGCCAACCCCGGCGGCTACGAAGTGGCCCGCCGCCTGCTCGGCCACTCCGACCTCAGCCATACAATCAACATGTACTCCGGGCTCGAGGTCACCTCCGCGACCAAAGCCTTTTCCGATCTGGTTGAGGACCTCCGGAAGAACAGCCCATGAGCCTGATCCTGCCACATCACGAATGGCCCCAGACTGACCGCGCCCTGTGGGACTGTATATTCCGGGAAGGGGACTTGCTGGACGACCAAGGCCCTTTGGCCCACCTGCGGCCCACATCGCGCGAGACACTGGCCAACGGCTATGGCCGCTGGCTGGCCTGGCTGAGAGATGCCCACCCGGGCGCCCTGACAGATCCACCTGATACACGCGTGACACGGGAGCGGCTGGAGGCTTGGCTCGCAGATCTCGCCCACATCGCGCCGATGAGCCAGCTGTCATTTGTCGACCGCGTGCTCCGGGTCATGCAGGCCGGATTTCCCGATCAGAACTGGTCGCGCCACAAACAACTGCAATTGCACCTCAAACGGCGGGCCGGACGCGGAGAACAGACACGCAAGATCGGGCGCGTCCTCTCCAGTTCCGTTCTGCTCGAGGCCGGACAAGAGCTTGCTCTGGTCAGGGCAGATGACGCCGACAATCCAATCTGGCAGGCAACCCGCATCCGGAATGGCGCGATCATCGCCCTTCTGTCGCTGCTGCCCATCCGACGGCGGGCCCTCACCGCTTTGCGGATTGGCACGTCGGTTCTCATAACCGGCGACAGGACCACCATCAGCTTGTCGGCCGAACTCACCAAAACAGGCGTCCCCTGGGAGAGTGTTGTGCCCGCGCCAGTCCTTCCGCCCCTAAATCGATATCTCGCAGAGGCCCGGCCCTTTTTGCTCGATCGCGGACCAGGTGGCTTCGACGCCCTGTGCCCTAAGCTACGGGATGATGGCGGTCGCGATCACGCAGGCGACCGAGGCCATGCTGGGCTTACGCGTGCCCCCGCATTTCTTCCGCGATGCGGCAGCGACCACCCTGGCCAGAGGCTCACCTCAGGCGGCCGCCCAAATCCGGCCAGTGCTCGCGCACACCTCCAGCAAAACTGCCGAGCGCCACTACAATCATGCCACAACCCTGGAAGCCGGACGCAACTACGCAGCTGTGATCGCCAAATTAAAAGGAAAGAAGCCATGACACGCGCCGCCATCTACGCCCGGTTTTCAACGACCCTGCAAAACGAACGCTCCCTCGATGACCAGATCCGGCTCTGCCGCGAACGGGCGACGCGGGAAGGCTGGCAGGTGACACACACCTATACCGACCTCGCCCTCTCGGGGGCGTCCTTGCATCGACCCGGTCTTCAGGACCTGATGGACGCAGCACAGTCCGGACGCATCGATGTCGTTCTCGCCGAAGCCCTCGACCGCGTCAGCCGGGATCAGGCGGATATCGCCATCCTTTTCAAACAGCTTGCCTTTCACAGCGTGCGTATCATCACCTTGGCCGAAGGCGAGATCAACGAACTGCACGTCGGGCTCAAAGGCACCATGAACCAGCTCTTCCTCAAGGACCTTGCCGCAAAAACGCGCCGTGGCCTGCGGGGCCGGGTCGAGGCAGGCAAATCGGGAGGTGGTATAAGCTATGGCTACGATGTAGTCCGCAAACTCGACGCAGATGGCACGCCTGTCACCGGAGAACGCACCATCAACGCCTCTGAGGCAACCGTGATCCGCCGGGTCTTCGAGGCTTTTGCGTCAGGGGAGTCCCCAAAAGCCATCGCCCGCGCCCTGAACGTCGAAGGGGTTGCTGGACCGCGCGGCAAGTTGTGGCGCGACACAGCCATCCGGGGTCACCGCCAGCGCGGCACCGGTTTGCTCAACAACGAGCTGTATATCGGGACGCTTGTCTGGAACCGGATGCGCTACATCAAAGACCCGCAAACCGGCAAACGTGTCTCACGTCTGAACGATCCCTCGGAGTGGATACGGCGCGACGTACCCGAGTTGCGGATCATCGACGACACACTTTGGAATGCCGTCAAGACACGGCAGGGCGAGATTGCCGACGACCCGCGCGTCCAGGCCATCAAGCAGACCCGCTTCTGGGAGAAGCGGCGTAAGACCCATCTTCTGACCGGCCTTGTCTTTTGCAGCAGTTGCGGGGGCCGGTACGCCGCGGTTGGTCGCGACTATCTGGCCTGCTCGGTCGCACGCAAACTCGGAACCTGCACAAACCGGACGTCGGTGCGCCGTGTCGTTCTTGAAGACGCCGTCCTGCACCTGCTCTCCCACCGTCTGATGGAACCCGACGCGGTCGCCGCCTTCGTGGAGACATACACCAGCACCGCCAACGCGCGGGCCAGATCGGCATCAAAAGACCGTTCAGACCTCCAAACCCGCCGCACCCGGCTGCAAGACAAGGTCGATGGCTTGTACGATGCAATTGCCGATGGGCTCAGAACGCCAGGTCTGATGACCCGCCTGGAAGCGCTGGAGGCAGAGATCACGGAGCTGGAGGAAAAATTGTGCATCCCTGCCCCGTCGCCTGTGCTTTTGCACCCGAACGTGTCGGCGCTTTGTCGAGAGAAGGTTGCGGCGCTTTCGGAGGCTCTTTCTGAGCCGTTGATCCGGACGCGGGCGTTGGAGCTGATCCGGAGGCTTATTATGCGGGTGACGGTGCGTCCGGGCACGGATGGTGTGGCATTGGAGCTGGAGGGCG
>JAUIAS010000004.1 GCA_030425395.1 Alphaproteobacteria bacterium | reverse complement strand
GCTTTCGAAGCCACCCGCGCAGACCAGATCTTCCCACCCCGAAGCCACTTTGGCCGCAGCGGTATTGAACGTATCCAGCCCCGAGGCGCAAAACCGGTTGACCTGCGCACCGGGAACGGATTCGTCCCAGCCCGCCTTTTGCAGGGCAATCTTGGGCAACACCGACCCTTGTTCCATTACGGGTGCCACGCATCCCAGCATGACATCGTCGACACGGCCCGTATCGAAATCATGGCGCGCCTGCATTTCCGTCAGCAAGGTCGTCACAAGGTGGATTGGTTTGACTTCGTGCAACGTCCCGTCAGCCTTGCCCTTGGAGCGGGGCGTGCGGATCGCATCAAAGATATAGGCGGTTTCGGCCATGGTGTTCCTCCGTTCTGGTCCGATCCCCCTCTTGCGGGCCAAATCCGCAGCACAAAGGCCGGACATCAGTTTCCGGGGGATGATGATCAGGTGAGGCAGAACCCTGTCAACGCCGATGTGGCAGGAATGGGAAATGCCGTCGCGTTGCATCGCAATCATGGGAGGGGCGCGTCCGGACAGCAATCCGGCGCATTGGCTCTGTCACCGGCAGCCGATCTGCGGTTAAGATTGGGTGCACCCCATCAACGCAAGCCGAAGGCGGAGTTTTCATGCGCGTCGTTCTGATCAACCCAAACAGCACCGCAGCCATGACCCGTTCGGCGCTGGATGCCGCGCGGCAAGCCGCCCCGGACCTGACCATTGAGGGGTGGACTTCTGACAAGGGCCCGGTCGCCATTCAGGGCGTGGAAGACGGTGCGCGGGCGGTGCCGCCCCTGCTGGAACTGGTGGACACCGCATCCGGGGACGGCGCCGACGCCATTATCATTGCCTGTTTCGATGATACCGGCCTCGCGCAGGCGCAAGCGCGCGCACGCTGCCCTGTCATCGGTATCGGGCAGGCAAGTTTCATCATGGCAGAGCTGAGAGGCGGGCCATCGGCGGTGATCACCACCGTTCCCGAGGCGGTGCCAATCATTGCCGCCAATGTGCGCGAACAGGGGCACGCCGGTCGGATCGCCCATGTGCTGGCCGCCGATGTGCCGGTTCTGATGCTCGAAGAAGATCCCGAACGCGCCGCCGATGCTTTCGAGGCCGCCGCAAGAACGCTGCCGACCGGGATCGCCAATCTGATCATTGGATGCGCAGGTGCCGTTACGATCACCTCCATTCTAGAACAGCGTCTCGCAATGCCGGTGATGGATGGGGTTACATCCGCGGCGCGGCTGTGTCGCGCATTGAGTGGATGACCGCGGGCGCGGATGACGCTAAACGCGCCCCCTGCCCCAAAACGCAACGCCCCAGAACGCAACGCCCCAAGGCCTGACCAAACGCCATGACCGAATACACCCTGCGATATCGCCTTCTGGATACCGAAATGCCGGACACGCCGAGATCGGCCCAAGTTGAGGCATCAGACCAGCAGACCGCAATTGAGGCCCTGAAATCCCGCCATCCCGGCGAACGCCTGCGCATCGACACCATTCGCCGCGCCACCCCCGAACCGCCCAAACGCAAAAGCCGCAAGGAACTGATCGCATTGGCTCTGGTTCTGGTGTTCGGGGCAGTCAATCTGGCCCACCGTCTGATGAACTGATCTGAGGGCCATCACCGATAGATACGGTGATTGCGTGCCCCCCAATCGGAAAACAGATCGGCCAGAATGGTGCCGAACTGGCGTTGGGTCACATCCAGCGAGGCCTGCCCATCTGCAATACCGCCAAAAACCGTGGCTTCATCCCCCACCGCGATGCCTGCAATATCGGTAACATCCACCACCACGGTGTTCATTGAAATCTTGCCCACTGTCGGGGCGAGGTGGTCGCGAATGGCCACAACGGAACCCGCCTCGCTGCGTCTTGGAAAACCATTGGCATAGCCCACCGACAGGCAGGCCAGACGTCTGTCCCCCTCCAGCGTAAGCGCCCGATCATAACCGACCGTGGCCCCCTTGGGAAAATCGCCGATGCTGACCACCCGCGCCTTGAGATCCATCGTGGTTCGAAATCCAAGGTCCGGGCGCAGGATACCGTAGAGGATCGCGCCGCAACGATACATATCCGTTTCGATCGGTTGGTCGGAAATCAAGGTCAGCGAACTGCCCGCGTGCACCAGAAGGCGCGATCTGTCCAACCCGCCATTGTCACACACCCATGCGGCCTGATGCTGAAACAAGGCCGCTGTTTGCGCCAGATCGGGGCCCGCGTTTGATGGAAAATGGGTGCAGATGCCAACCACATTGCCGGCGAGCGTCTCAAGGATTTGCAAACATGTGTCGCGCCCGGCCTGCGTGGCGATTTCAAGCCCATCCCGCGACATGCCTGCCGCATCAAGCGCAAGATGGGCCGCAACCTCGCGCCCCGCATCCCGCTGCGCGCGCAATGCCTGTGCCGCGGCAAGGGAGCCTGCCTGCTCCTGAACGCGGGCTGGTGCCGCGGCATCAATTTCTGCGGCCGTCGCCGCACGCAACCGAATAAGCCGTCCGCCAAACCCCGCATCGCGCACCGCGAACGCCTCTGCATTCGAGGTGATCCCGACGCAGCCCACGCCCTGCTCAATGACCAAAGGCACAACCTGCGCAATGCCGTGGCCATAAGCGTCGGCCTTGAGCACCGCGCAGAAATCCCGCCCCTGCGGCACCAGCGACCGGGCAATTTCAAGGTTTCGCGATATCCGGTCGCGGTGGATGTCACACCACGATCCCGGGCAGGTGTCATGTCTCATGCCGGGGGCAGGCCCAGTATCCGGTCCAGGATGGCGCAAAACTGATCTGTGACCACGGGCAGCAACGCGTCTGGAAAATCATAGTCGGGATTGTGCAATTGGGCACAGCCTTCGCCCGCGCCGATATAGAGCATCGCAGCCCGCGCACCGTCATCCCCGATGCGGCCGAAATCTTCGGACCAGCGCATTGGCAGATCCATCTCGTGGATGGCAAAACCGCAGGCCGCTGCCGCGTCGCGGGCAATCGCTGTGGCCTCCGGATCGTTTACGACAGCCCGGAACACATCGTGCCACTGGACACGCACCTTGAGATCCCCCTTGACCTGATCCACCTGTTCCAGAGCCGCCGCGATAAGGCTCTCCATGCGGTGGTTGGTCATGGTGCGCAAGGTCACGCGCAATTCCCCATCCGCAGGCGCAATGCCAAAGCTGGGTTCGCCAAGGTTGGCATGGGTCAGGGTGTACAGGGCAAAACCGTCTTCGCCCACTGTGCCCTGCGCCAAGGCGGGCAGTCCCGACATCAACGTCGCCATCGCCGCGCCGGGCGAAAGCCCGTCCTCAGGGGCAGCAGCGTGGGAGCTTTTGCCCGTCATCAGAATTTGCATACCGCGCGAGGCGCAGTTTCCCGGACCCGGACGCAGACCAATTTCACCCAGCGGACGGCCGGGAACATTGTGATAGGCAAAGGCGTAATCGGGCCGGATTTCGGGCCAGACGGGATCTTCGACAACCGCACGCGCGCCAGCTCCGGTTTCTTCGGCAGGCTGAAACAGCAAGATCACCCGGCCCCGCAATGGCCGCGCAGAAAGCCGCATACCCACCCCCAGCAGCGACACCATGTGGCCGTCATGGCCGCACAGGTGGCCCTTGCCGTCGATTTCGGATTTATAGGGCAAATCGGACAATTCACGGATCGGAAGCCCGTCCAGTTCACAGCGCAGCAGCACAGTCGGCCCATCCTGCACGCCGCGAAATTCCGCCGCAACGCCATGCCCCCCCAGATTGCGCCAGATACGATCCGCACCAAGGGCTTCCAACTCGTCTGCGATGCGTGCCGCCGTGGCACGTTCCTCGCCCGAGACTTCGGGGCGTCGGTGCAGCGCGTGGCGCAGTTCGGTCAGGTCTGCGATCTGATCTGGGGACAGGGATTGCACGTCGAAAACTCCTTATGCCGGTTCGGTGCCGCACCACTCTGCGATGAACAGGGCCGTGGCCTTGGTCACGCGGCGCATGCTTTCCAGATCCACCCGTTCGTTAAAGCCGTGGATGGCCTCGGCGCGCGGCCCGTAAACCAGTGCGGGCGTATCGGCATACAGTCCAAAGAACCGCGCATCAGTCGTCGCGGTGATCGCGGCCCGCTCAAGCGCATCGCCGGTGGCGGTCTGGTGGGCGTTTTCGAGCGCCGCGATAGCCGACACGGCATTGGCGGAACTGTCCTGAGACAGCGCATAACCCTCGGCATTAAAACCGTGATACACGATTTCGGGCAGCGAATTGCGCAGAAAGTCATTTTCCCGCGCGGCGTCCAGAATCACGTTTTCGATCTCGGTCTTGGCAGCTTCGATAGACTGGCCGGGAAAGATCGCCATGCGTATGTCGAACACGCTCCACGCCGGAACCGAACTGGTCCAGTCGCCGCCCTCGATCTTGCCCACGTTGAGGTTGAGCGCGTGTTCCATATGCGCATAATCAGCCGGTCGCTTGTCAGCCGCGTTCCAGCGGTGTTCCATTTCGTGCAGCGCACGGATCAGCGGGAACCCGGCCTCGATCGCGTTCGACCCAGACCCAGCATAGGCAACATGGGTCGGCAGCCCCTTGAGATGCACCTGAAACCAGATCACCCCAAGCTGGGCGGTGACAAGTTGTTCGGCAAATGGTTCGGGGATCAATGCCGCATCGGCGGTATAACCACGCGCCAGACACGCCAGCGCGCCATTGCCGGTGCATTCTTCTTCGACCACCGATTGGAAATGCACATCCGCGCCCGGAGCCAGACCACAGGCCGCCAAGGCATCCAGCGCAAACAGGTTCGACGCCAGCCCCGCCTTCATATCGCCACCACCCCGGCCATAAAGCCAGCCGTTTTCAACGCGCGGTTCAAACGGCGGGCTGTCCCACATGTCCAGCGGGCCGGTCGGCACCACATCAACATGACCGTTGAGGATCAGGGATTTGCCCTGACGCGTGCGGGACCGGTGCGTGCCGACCACGTTCACCGCGTCGTCATAATTGCCGATCACCGGCGAAAATCCGGGGAGATGCTGGATATCGGCCACGTCGATCTGCCAGCGATCGACCTCGTAACCGCGCGAGGCCAGTTCGCCGGCCATGAAATCCTGAGCGGACTGTTCATTGCCGCGGGTCGATGGGTGCGCCGTCAGGTCAGACAGGAACGCAATCTGCCGGTCAAACGCCGCATCCACAGCATCCTGGATTCCTTGTTTAAGTTTGTCGTTCATAGCATTGATATTCCGAGGCAAATTGACATTCAAAATGACGGGGGCGTGGCATCCGGCACGATCAGAGGCGCGTCTGTGGCATTGGCCACCTGCGACGGGGTCACGCCCGTGGCGGTTTCGACCAGAACAAACCCCCGCGCCGTCACGTCGATCACCGCGAGGTCGGTAAAGATCCGCGACACGCATCCACGCGCTGTCAAAGGCAGGGTGCATCTGTGTTTCAGCTTGGGTTGGCCCGCGCGGTCGGTATGGGTGGTCAGGACCACCACGCGACGCGCCTTCTGGGCCAGTTCGATACCGCCTCCGACGCCGGGGCTGAATTTGCCCGGTATCTTCCAATTGGCCAGATCGCCATCGGCACTGACCTCGAAGGCACCCAGCATGGTCAGGTCAAGCCGTCCGGAGCGCACGATCGAAAAGCTGGCCGCGCTGTCCATGAATGCCGAACCCGGCACCGTCGAGACATAGGCTCCGCCCGCGTCAATGAGGTTGCGGTCGGCCCTGTCCGGGCCGAGCACAGGGCCAATGCCGGTCAACCCGTTTTCGGTATGCAGGCACACGGGGAAATCGGACGACAGATGGTTGACCACCTGCGTTGGCAAGCCGATGCCCAGATTGACAACCATGCCCGGCGCGATTTCGCGGGCGGCGCGGGCGATCATGCGTTCATTAGCGTTGGACAACGGAATATTCCTCGGACAATTCGCCCAGTTCGACCACATGATCGACAAAAACACCGGCGCTGTGCACATCATTGGCCGCGATCCCCCCAAGAGGAACGACGCGTTCCGCCTCGGCGATCACACAGTCCGAGGCCATCGCCATAAGGGGGTTAAAGTTCTGAGCCGTGGCGACATAGACCAGATTGCCGAACGGATCGGCGCAATCGGCGTGGATCAAAGAGACATCCGCCCGCAGCGCCGGTTCCACAAGATAGGGCACGCCAGCCATCTCGACGATCTGCTTGCCATGTGCCAGTTCGGTCCCAATCCCGATATCGCTCAGAACCGCGCCGATGCCTGCGCCGCCCGCGCGGATGCGTTCAGCCAGAATGCCCTGCGCGTTGAACTCAACCTTGATGCGGCCCGCGTTCATCAAGGCGATCGCGTGGCTGTTCAAACCCAGATGCGTGGTAATCAGACGCGCCACCTGCCCGCTTTGCAGCAGATGGTCGACACCCATGCCCGGTTCGTTGGCGTCATTCTTGATCACCGTCAGATCGCGCGCGCCGTGCTCGACAAGCGCATGGATCAGGGTCATCGGTGTGCCCGGCACGCCAAAGCCGCCCACCATGACCGTATCGCCATCCTTGATCCGCGCAATGGCGTCATGCAGGGGGCATCTCTTGTCTGGCAGCTTCATGCCGCGGCCCCGACCGGCAATCCGGTCTCATCCGCAAAAGCATCCAGCGCGTCGCGCAGAATCACCATCATTTCGGATATCTGTTCGCGAGTGATGATCAGAGGAGGTGCGATCAGGAAATGATCGCCCTTTGTCCCGCCGCGTGTGCGCCGCGAATAGATGATCAATCCGCGTGCATACGCCAGCTCGACAAGCCGATCATAGGCATTCAACGCGGGATCAAGCGGTTCCATCGTGGCCCGGTCGGCCACGAATTCGAACGCCGTCAGCAGCCCCTTGCCGCGCACATCGCCGATAAACGGATAGCGATCCATCAAGGCACGCAGTTCCCCCATCAGAACATCGCCCATCACGGCCGCGTTCTCGATCAGGTTCTGGTCCTCCATCTCTTCGAGAACGGCAAGACCCGCAGCACAGGCCAGCGGATTACCCGCATATGTGAACCCATGCGCAAACCCGCCCGCGTCCAGAACCGGATCGACCAGCCGCGCGCCCGCGATGATCGCCCCCAAAGGCGCATAGCCCGCACCAAAGCCCTTGGACATCGCAACGATGTCGGGCACGATCCCCCAATGTTCGGCGGCCAGAAACTTGCCCGTGCGGCCCGCCCCGGTCATGACCTCGTCATAGATCAGCAAGACCCCGTATTCATCGCAAATTTCGCGCACACGCCCGTAGTAGCTGTCGGGTGCAACCAAAGCCCCCGTTGACGCGCCGCCAACCGGCTCCATCACGAAAGCAAGAACGTTTTCAGGACCTTCCGCGACGATCTTGTCGCGCAAGAGTTCCGCGTATTTCAACCCGCGTTCATCTTCGCTCAGGTTATCGCGATCCAGATAAGTGGCCGGAGACGCGACCTTGGGCATCCCCTCCATCATCGGCGCAAATGGTTCGCGCAATGGGTCATAGCCGGTCAGATCCAGTGCCCCGAAGGTGCAACCGTGATAGGATGGAAAACGTGAAATGACCCTGTGGCGTGTGCCCTGCCCCTGGGTCAGCGCATATTGGCGCGCAAGCTTGACCGCGCTTTCCACCGCCTCGGACCCGCCGGACACAAAGAACACCCGGTCCAGCCCGTCAGGCGTCATCGCGACGGTCTTGGCCGCGAGATCTTCGGACGGATGGGTGCGGAAATGCAGGCGGTAGCCAAAGGTGGCCTTGTCCATCTGGGCCTTCATCTTGGCCAGAACCCTTGGGTTCGAATGGCCGATGTTGGACACCATCGCGCCGGACGACCCGTCAATATAGCGTTTGCCCATCTCGTCGAACAGGTAGATGCCTTCGCCCCGGTCTAGAAACGGGCGCGGGTTGCGGGTTTGGTAAAACAGATAAGAGGGCGCGTCGGTCACTTGGCACCTGCCAGATGTTTGCGCAGGAATTCGCGCGTGCGGTCTTTGCTTGGGTTGCGGAACACCACATCGGGCGGGCCTTCCTCAACCACAACACCCTGATCCATGAACAGAACCCGGTCGCAAACCGATGCGGCAAAGTCCATCTCGTGGGTGACGATGATCATGGTCATGTGCTCTTCGGCGAGCTTTTTCATGACCTGATTGACCTCATCCACCAATTCTGGATCAAGGGCGGATGTCGCTTCGTCAAAGAGCATCAGCTTGGGCTTCATCGCCAGCGCACGCGCGATGGCCACCCGCTGTTTCTGCCCGCCTGACAGCCGGGAAGGATAATACTCCATCCGGTCCAGCATACCGACCTTTTCGAGCTGTTCCTCGGCGAGCTTGTCGGCCTCGTCATTGCTCAGCCCCTTGAGCATCTTGGGGGCCATCGTGACGTTTTCGCGCGCGGTCATATGGGGAAACAGGTTAAAGTGCTGGAACACCATCCCGACCTGTTGGCGCATCGCGTTAATGTGGGCCTCATACTGGCGATGCGGGAGGGTCTTGTTGACCTGTACCCCATCCAGCCAGACTTCCCCGCCTGTCAGAGGATCAAGATCGTTTATCGCCCGCAACAGCGTGGATTTTCCGGATCCGGACGGGCCGATAATGGCGACGATCTGGCCCCGCGCCACGTTGAGGCTGATGTCCTTGAGCACCTCAAGCTTGCCAAAGGATTTCTGGGCGTGTCGGATCTGAACAAATTCGGGATTGTCGGTCATTGCCAGGGCTCCTGGATCAGCGAGAGATTGAGATGCGGCGTTCGATCTTGCGCTGCACCCATTCCATGCAAAGGTTGATGACATAGTAGAAGGCCGCAGCCAGGATATAGAATTCGAAGGGACGATAGGTCTTGCCGATCACCCGCTGGGCCGACAGCGTCAATTCGCTGACGCCAATGACAGAGACCAGCGCGCTGTCCTTGAGAAGGGCAATCATGTTGTTGCCGATCGGCGGAATAACGGCGCGCACGGCCTGCGGGATCACCACCTTGCGCAGCGCCTGCGACCGGCTGAGCCCCACTGTCCGCGCGGCTTCCATCTGACCCTTGTCCACCGACAGGATCGCCGTCTGGATCAGTTCGGAGTTATAGACCGCAAAGTGCAGGCCCAACCCGATCACCCCTGCGACAAAGGCCGGCAGGTCGATCCCGATCTGCACGAGGCCGAAATAAATCAGGAACAATTGCAGCAAAAGCGGGGTGCCCATGAACATCCATTCAATCAGGCGAAACGGCTGGCGAATGATCCACGGCGCATAAAGGGCGATCACTGCGAACAGGATACCGCCGAAAAAGCTCAGGATCGCCGCCGCGATCGTGATCCCGATGGTCCATGCACATCCCAGCAGGATGATATCGAGGTATTTCGGAATTATCGTGAAATCGAGACCCATAAGGTTTCCCTTTGCCGATCAGTTGATCTGAACTTTGCGGTCCAGCCAGGCAACGCCCCTGCCGACCACATAGATGATGACCATGTAGAGAACCCCCGCGAGCAGGAACATCTCGAACGGTTTGTAGGTCGAACCGATATACCGCTGCGCTGTATAGGTCAGTTCGATCACCGAGATCGCGGCCACCAGCGCGGTCGCCTTGATCAGCATATTCAGGTTGACGCCAAGCGGGCGCACCATGAGCCGCGCAGCCTGTGGCAGAATGATGCGATACACCGCCTGCCATTGGCTCAGCCCCAGTGTGCGGGCCGCTTCGCGCTGGCCATTGTCGATGGAAATGATCGCGCCGCGAATGGTTTCCGTCATGTATGCGCCAGCATTGATGCCCAGCCCGATCACGCCCGCTTCGAACGCATCAAGTTGGATGCCGATCTGCGGCCCGCCAAAATACAGGATGAACAACTGGATCAGCGCGGGCGTGCCGCGAAAGACGCTGACATAAGCCGCACCGATAAAGCGCACCAGCGCAAAGCGTGACAAGCGCGCGGCCGCCCCGGCCGTGCCGCAGATCAGCCCAAGGATCGCGGTCAGAACAGAGAGCTGTATGGTGACCCACGCCGCCTCAAGGAAAAACGGATAGACCTTGAGCATCAGATCAATGTCCATGGTTTGGATCTCCTGGAAAAGCGGGATTACCTGCGGGTAAAGCGTGGTAGACAGAAGGCACGCGAGCCTGTGAACAGACGTGCAGATCGGCGTGCCGCTGGCAATGGGGTTCGGGGTTTGATCTCATCTCGGGACCGCGCGGCCCGTTGCCCTGCAACAAGCCACGCAGCACCGGGAGACCCTGTCCCACCGCACCATCGGTGCGGTGGGAATAGTCACTTAGCGGATGTCGGCACCGATCCACTTTTCGGCCAGCATCAGATAGGTGCCGTCTTCCATCATGGAATCGAGCGCTGCCTGCATTTCCTTGGCCAGCATCGGATTGCCTTCACGGATCGCAATCCCCGCGCCGAAAGGTGCTGTGCCGGGATCGTCAAACATCGCGAATTCTTGACCCTTGGCGGTCATGGCGAGAATGGCCGCGATGGAATCGTTCACGATCGCATCAACGCGGCCGTTTTCAAGCTCAAGCAGCAATTCCGGCAGCCCCTTGTAGGTGCTGATGTTATAGCCCTTTTCACGGGCCCAATCTTCGTGGGTTTCGCCCAGGGTCAGACCAACCTTCTTGCCATCCAGATCGGCGAGGCTTTTGATGTCGGAACCGGGCTTGGTGAAGATCGCACGCTTGTCCGAATAGTAGGGACCGACAAAATCGACGACTTCGTCACGCTCTGCGGTGATGGTCATGGACCCCACGATTGCATCATATTTGTTGGCCAGAAGACCGCCAATGATCCCGTCCCACGCAGTGGTTACGATCTCTGCTTCCATCCCCATGCGCTTGGCAATCTCGGTGCCCACGGCCGGATCGAAACCGACAACCTGGTTTTCGTCGTTCACAAAGTTGAACGGAGGATAGGCACCCGACATCGCGATGCGGATCGTGCCCTTTTCCTTGAGGGTTTCAAGCTCATCGGCAACGGCCGCACCGAATCCGGCAACGGCGAATCCTGCGGCAACAACGGCTGTTTTCAGGATCGTACGGCGAAATATCATATTGGTCTCCATGTTGGTTATGCGGTGCAGGGTCTGGACCCGAACAGACACGGGTTTTTTGCCCCGGTTGTGGGAAAAGTCTTGCATGACCCCGTGCATTTGCAAAATAAATATAAGAGATCATAAATATAGACGAAATCTATGCAACCTCATCACCGTCGCCGTTTTCCCTGGAACCTGGATTGGAACCTTTTGCGCACCTTCATGGTGGTTGTGGAACAGCGCGGGATTTCAAAGGCGGCAGAGTTCCTTGGCCTCAAGCAACCCACGGTTTCCGCCGCTCTCAAGCGGTTGGAACAGGCCATCGACAAGACGTTGATCGTGCGCAAACCCAATGAATTCACCATTACCCGCGCCGGTCAGGCGTTGTATACCGAATGCGCAACGATCTTTGGCACCGTATCGCAAATTCCCGCCATCGTGGACGAGGACAACACCGACCTTCGCGGCCATCTGACCATCGCGATCACCAGTTCGGTGATCTCTGAACATTTCGACGATTTTCTCAACCGGTTCTCAAACACGCACCCCAACGTAACCTATTCCTTTTCGGTCTTCGAAAGCGCCGAAGTGGAAAGCATGGTTGCCCAGAACCGGGCCAGTTTCGGTATTTGCCTTTTGGCGAAGATCCCCCAGAACCTGAACCGGATGGTGCTCTATCGTGAATATTTCGGTCTTTATTGCGGGGCGCGCCACCCGCTGTTTTCCGCGCGTGATATTCAGCCCGAAGACCTCGCGGGGGATGCCTTTGTTGCCTTCCAGACCGAAGCGCAGGGCGGCCCCCTTGAGGCGATCTCGATGCTGCGCGCGCGACTCAAGCTGTCGCACAACTGGCGCGGGGTGTCGTCAAGCCTGAATGAAATCCGCCGCATGATCATGGCCAATATCGGTATCGGTGCCTTGCCGATCCACGTGGCCCAACAGGATGTGGACGCGGGACATATTCGCCAGCTTCCCCCCTATGAGGGTCTGCCGTTGTTCAGCATCTATCTGATCAGCAACCCGGCCCGACGCTGGTCCGAGGCTGAAAGCACCTTTCTGACCGCGATCGAAGCCGATCTATCGCGTATCGGACTTGATGAACGCACCTATGGGCCCTGACGCTGGGCCCTGACGCGCCGATCAATCCGGTGTTTCCTGCACCTCAAGTTGCCAGGTATCGCCCACTGTAATGATCCGGCCCCAGTTTGGTTCGCGAAAATGCGTGCCAAAGACCATCACCGGCCCATCCGCAAAGCGGCGCAGGAACGCACGGCGGGTGTCTTGCGCGCGGGCCACGTCGTGATCGAACTTGCTGGCCACGTGGGGCATCGCGCATTGGATCGGATGGTGCATCAGATCACCGGTGATCACCGCGTGATCTTCACCTGACCGGATCGACACGCTGACATGACCCGGCGTGTGGCCCGGTGTTGGAAACAGGGACACTTCCGGGCAGAGTTCGTGTGTATCCTCGACCAACTCATGCAGTCCGGCATCAATGATCGGCTGCACGGAATCGGCATTCACGGCGGATTGTTCCATCACGTTGGCAAATACCTCGGGCGTGATATCGCCTTCGCGTGCGCCGCTGATCTCTTGTGACCAATGCGCCCATTCATCCTTGCCAAACAGGTACCGCGCATTGGTAAACGTGGGCACCCATTCACCATCGACAAGGCGCGTGTTCCAGCCCACGTGATCCACGTGCAGATGGGTGCACAACACGATGTCGATGCTTTCGGGCGGATAGCCGGACGCGGCCAAATCATCAAGAAACCGGGTCTGCAAGCCGTTCCAGTTCTCCTGCTTTCGCGCCTTGTCATTGCCGATGCAGGTATCGACGATAATCCGCAGGTCGGGTGTTTCGATGACAAAAGCCTGAATGCAGGACTTCAGCTTGCCGTCTTCGGTGGCAAAATGGGGACGCAGCCAAGATTGTTCCATGACCTGTTCCGGTGTCAGATTTTGATATCCCCAGTGGGGCAGTTTCTCGCTCGCTAGTTCAACGATGCGGGTCAGCTTCACATCCCCGACGCGCCAGCTTGTGTATCCCCTTGGTCTTTGCATGATCTTTCCCACCTGTCATTGCCTGCCCCAACCGGGTTCGCGGTCAAAGGCTGCTTAGCCCCCCGCATCCAGATATTGCGTGGCACACTCGCGCGCCGCCGCGATCAGCCGGGCGTTTCGCGCGGCACCGTCCGGCTCATTCATCCGCGTTATATTCCAACCCACATAGGTCGCTGCCCGCAGCGCCATAAACAGTGTCAGTGCGCCCGTATCCAACGGCCTGACGGAATGATAGCCCGCAATCAGCGCCGATTGAAAGCGCGCAAAATTCCGGCTCGCCCGATGTTTGACAAGCGCTGTGGCGACGTCAAACAGACGAAACCCGAACCCGCCGTCGTCAAAGTCGATGAACCGCAATCTTGCCCCGTCAACCAAGACATTGGCTGGCACAAGATCGGCATGGATCAGGCCATAATCCAACCCCGATGCACGCCGTTCCAGATCCTGCGCCGCCCGTTCCCGGAATTCCGCAAAAAGGGTCTTCTCTGCGCCGCTTAGCGCCGGATTGTCCCAGAAGCGATCCCACAATGGGGCATCCCCCAATAGCCCGTCCAGATCCCAATGAACCCGGTCAAATCCGGCCAGCGGCACCCACGCATCACATGCCATGTGCAGACGCGCCATATCCTGACCGAGGGTGCGGAAAACGCGGGTCTGATCTTCGGGCGGCAGCGCCTCCAACGCGTCCTCCATCGTGGCACCCGGCAACCAGGTCAGAACATCCACTTGCACGCCGTTCACATGATGCAACATCTTCCCGTCGCGCGCCGGGATCGGTGCTGGCACGCTGATCCCCGCCTGCGCGACCATGGCCATCCACGCCAGTTCCGATATCAACTGTGCGTTGCTACGATACCCCTTGCGATGAAGCCGCAGGGCAGCGTGCGTGCCCCCTGAAACGAGTTCAAACACCGCATTTTCCCGCGCCGCGACCAACCGCAAGGACGCACCTTCAAACCCCCAATGGCCAAGAGCCTGTCGCGCGATATCCATCATGCAGAAGCGGCCACCGCGCCCAGAACCTCATCGAGCGTGTCAAACAGAAGGTCCGCGTTTTGGGCCGAAAACGGCATTGGCGGGCGGATCTTGAGCGTGTTTTTGTGGCGGCCCAACTTGGAAAGAATGATCCCGCGCGCGCGCATTTCGTTGATCACACGATCCGTCAGCGCGCTGGCCGGTTGATGAGTGGCACGGTCAAGGACCAGTTCGGCACCAAAGATCAGCCCCGACCCGCGCACATCGCCAATAACGGCGTGTTTTTCCCGGAGCGCACGCAGGCGGTGTTTGGCATACTCGCCCACCAAACGCGCGTTTTCCATGAGCTTGGCCTCGTCCATTTCCTCCAGAACCGCCATTGCGGCGGCGCAGGATACCGGATTTCCGCCGAAGGTGTTAAAATACCGATACCCGTTTCGAAACGCCGCCACGATATCGCGGTCGGCGACCACACCGCCCACTGGGTGCCCGTTGGCCATGGGTTTGCCCAGTGTTACAACATCAGGCACCACACCCATCTTTTCATGGGCCCAGAAATGCGTGCCGGTGCGGCCAAAGCCAGATTGCACCTCATCACAGATCAGCAGCCCCCCGGCCTTGCGCACGACTTCGGCTGTGGGTTTCAGCCAGCCGTCGGGATGGTCCGGGAACCCTTCGTTCAGAAAATAGGGGCACACCAGCAGCGCGGCAAAGCCCGGTCCTTCACCTTCCAGCGCTGAGATTTGATCGGCCACCGAGGCGGCAAACAGCCGGCCGTCGGGATCGGGATGGCGCAAACTGTCAGGGGCTGGAACAAAGCGGAAATACTGTTCAAGCCCGAACCCCACCTGCGGCACGTTGGATTGGCTAAGCTGGCTGACCAGCGACGTGTTGCCGTGATAGGTGGCATCGGTGGCAATGATGCCGCGTTTGCCTGTGACGGCTTCGGCCATGCGCAGGGCGATATCGTTTGCCTCGGATCCGGTGCAGGTCAAAACGGCGGTATTGAGCGACGCCGCCGCCATCGTGCCGGTCAGCCGCTCGACATAATCCAGAATTCCGTCATGCAGATACCGCGTATGGGTGTTGAGCGTTCCGGCCTGACGACAGATCGCCTCGACCACGCGCGGGTTGCAATGTCCCACGTGGGGCACATTGTTATAACAATCCAGATACCTGCGCCCTGCCGCATCCCACAGCCAGACGCCCTCGCCCCTGACAATATGCAGAGGATCGTCGTAAAAAGTTGCCACGTTCGGGCCCAGCAGCCGGGCCCGATCCGAAAGGAGGTCTTGTGTGTTACGCGCCATGGTCCGCTCGATTTATTACCACGTTAACCAATAACGCAATTCCCGGCGCAGACAAACGCAAACCGCGCAGGATTTGATCAGGCGCGGGCCTCGCCCAGCAGATCCATACGCGGCATCAGATTAAGAAGATGACGCGAATATTCATGCTTGGGTTCACTGAACAGATCCTCGGTATCGGAGACCTCACAGATTGCGCCGTGCCGCATCACCGCGATCCGGTCACACATCTGGCGAACCACAGGCAAGTCATGGCTGATGAACAGCATGGTCAGCCCCAGTTCCTGCTGAAGATCCTTGAGAAGGTTAAGGATCGTGGCCTGCACGGATACGTCCAGCGCCGAGGTCGGTTCATCACAGATCAGGATGCGCGGACGCGACGCCAGCGCGCGGGCGATGGAAATCCTTTGCCGCTGCCCACCCGAGAACTCATGCGGATAGCGCAATGCGGCACTGGCCCCCAACCCGACATGATCCAGAAGGTCCCCCACGATCCTGCGGGTTTCGGCTTCGTTCTCGGTCAGCCCATAGAACCGGATCGGCTCCGCGACGATATCCAGAACCCGCATCCGTGCATTCAGCGATGAATAGGGATCCTGAAAAATCATCTGAAGCGCGCGCCGCGCTTTTCGGGCGGCGGCGCTCTTGGGATTGGACACGACATCCTGACCGATCACACGGATCATCCCGCTGTCAGGCCGGTAAAGCCCCGCGATCAGTCGCGCGACGGTGGATTTCCCCGACCCGGATTCGCCGACCAGTCCAAAAGTCTCGCCTTCGTTTACGGTAAAGGACACATTATCCACCGCCTGAAGCATCTTTCTGTTCTGCTTGAGCAACGCTTTTTGCAGCACGAAAGACAAGTTCAGATTTTCAATCTCAACCGCTTTTCCGGTCCCGCGCACATCGCGCGACTGGCCCAGCCAATGGGTATGGATATCAATGCGCTTGAATGGCTTGGTTCCGCCTTCGATGTAATCGACAGAGGAAAAGCGATCCAGTTTGCGATCCGCACGTGGAACGGCGGCAATGAGGGATTTGGTGTATTCATGTTCCGGCGCGCCAAGAATCTGCGCAACCTCACCGGTTTCGACCACCTCACCGCGATACATCACCACGACGCGATCGGCGATATTTGCAATCACCCCGATATCGTGGGTGACGATGATCACGCCAAGGGCACGTTCGCGGCACAGACGCTTGATCAGATCGAGAATCTGCGCCTGAATCGACACATCCAGAGCGGTTGTCGGTTCGTCCGCGATGATCAGATCCGGATCGCCTGCCAGTGCCAGCGCGATCACCACACGTTGCCGCATGCCACCGGAAAACTGGTGCGGATAGGCCAGCAACCGCGCCTTGGGTTCTGTGATGCCGACCTGTTCCAGCAACTCAATGGCGCGCTTTTCGGCTTCGGCACCTTTGATGTTATTGGTCTTTTCGATCGTCTCGATCAATTGCGCACCCACCGTCATGAGCGGGTTCAAAGAGGTTTGCGGATCCTGAAAGATCATCCCGATCCGGTCACCGCGCACGCGGCGCATCTGGTTTTCATCCAGCCCGCGCAGTTCTTCGCCTTCGAAAAGGATCGACCCCGCGCTGACGCGACCGGGCGCTTCGAGAAGATCAATGATCGCGTTGCCAATGGTGGATTTACCGGCACCGGATTCCCCGACAAGGCCCACGACTTCGCCGGGGCTGACCGTGAGGTTCACATTGCGCGCCGCGCGCACGGTGCCGCGACGGGTCGGAAATTCGACATCTAGGCCGCTGATTTTCAGAAGGTCAGTCATCGTAGCTTTGGATTTAGGGCGTCGCGCATCCAGTCCCCCAGAAGATTGACAGCAAATACAAGAACCACCAGCGCAATGGCCGGAAAGAAGGTGATCCACCACAGACCCGAGAACAGGTATTCATTACCAACGCGGATCAGCGTGCCGAGAGATGGCGTGGTGGGCGGGATCCCCTGCCCAAGAAAGGACAGCGTTGCCTCGGCAATAATCGCCAGCGCAAGGCCGATGGTCGCAATCACCAGAACAGGACGCAGCGTGTTGGGCAGAACGTGACGGATCATGATCAACCACGCGGGCAGACCGATGATACGCGCGGCTTGCACATATTCCTTGTTGGCCTCAACCATCGTTGCCCCGCGGGCAACCCGTGCGAATTGCGGCCAATCGGTCAGACCGATAGCGATGATCACGACATAGACAGCAAACTCCTGACGCAGCTCAAGCGGCAGAAACGCCCGCCCCACCCCGTTGATCAGGATCGCCAGAAGAATTCCCGGAATGGTCAACTGCACATCAGCAATCCGCATGATGACCGCGTCCGTCACGCCACCCACATAGCCCGAAATCACACCGAGCGTGACCCCCAGAACCATGCCAAGGCACACAGCCGCCAGACCGACAAGAATGGACAACCGACCGCCGTAAAGGATGGTCGACAGCATGTCCCGGCCCTGATTGTCGGTGCCCAACAGGTATTGCGGCTGACCGCCGTCGCTCCAGGCGGGGGGCAGCTTGCCATCCCACAGGGAAATCTGGCTTGGGTCAAACGGATCGAAGGGCGCGATCAACGGCGCAAAGAGGCACGCCAGAATTGAGATCACGGTGATCGCCGCTGCGATCATCGCACCGGGTGAACTCAGAAAGGACCATACGATATCGTTGTCCTTGAACCGTTCCCAACGTGTCATGGGTCGGTCCTCGGAGCGGTCTTGGGTCATCGACATTTAGTCCCCCAGCCGGATACGCGGGTCGACGACAAAATACAGGATATCGACGACCAGATTGATAAGAACGAACAGAAGGGCAACAAAGACCAGATAAGCCGCCATGATGGGCACATCGACAAAATCCACAGCCTGAATGAACATCAGACCGGTGCCCGGCCACTGGAAAACGGTCTCGGTGATCACCGAAAAGGCGATCAGCCCCCCGATGTTCAGCCCGATGATGGTGATCACTGGCACAAGGGTGTTACGCAGTGCGTGGCGGAAATTGATCGCCCGCTCGGCCAGACCGCGGGCGCGAGCAAACTTGATGAAGTCGGTGCGCATCACCTCAAGCATTTCAGCCCGCACAAGCCGCAGGATCAGGGTGAGCTGGAACAGCGACAAGGTTATCGACGGAAGGATGATCGCCCGCCAGCCGTCCACGCTCAGGAATGAAGTCTTCCACCAGCCCAGCTCGACCGTGCCGCTGCGACCAGAGGACGGGAGCCATCGCAGGTGAACCGCGAAGAGATAAATAAGAGCGATGCCAATGATGAATGTGGGCAGACTGACCCCCACCAAAGACACCGAAAGGATAACCCGGCTGATCCACGATTTACGCCGGATACCGGTGTAGACCCCGAGAGAAATCCCCACAACAAGCGCGATGATCGCGCTGACAAAGACCAGCTCAAGCGTTGCGGGAAGGCGTTCGAGGATCAATTCGTCCACCGGACGTTTGATTCGATAACTCAGGCCGAAATCACCCTGAACCATATTGCCCAGAAACCGGGCATATTGCGTCAGGATCGGATCATCGAGGCCCAGTTGCTGGCGGATTTCGATGCGCTGTTCGCGCGTCGCGTCCTGCCCGACCATGTTGTTGACCGGATCTCCCACAAAGTTGAACAGCGAAAAGCTGACCGCCGAGACGACCGCCATCACCAGCACCGATTGCGCGAGCCGTTTGAGAATGAAGAAGAACATATGACAGCCAATCAATGCCAGGGCGGGCCGAAACCCGCCCCGGCTGTTTGCTTATTTCATCACAGCAAAACGCGGGCGGAAGGCATCGTCCGCAGAGATCGGGATATCGACCTTGTCAGAGATACCCCATGCCAGAACCTGGTGATGGATCGGCACATAGGGCATGTCGGCCTTGATCTGCGTCCATGCATCCTCGATCATTTGCGTGCGCTTGGCGATGTCGATCTCGGTGGTGATCGCATCGGTAGTCTCGTTCACCAGCGCGTTGTTATAGCCGGTTGCGTTCCACGAGCCTTCACCGTCCAGCAGGTAGGAGAAGACATAGTGGCTGTCGAGGGTCGGAACACCCCAACCAAGCATGTAGAAGTCGGACTCGCGCTTCTGGATCTTGGGGAAGTGCTGCGCCTTCGGGATCGCATCCAGGTTCACCTCGACACCGACCCGCGCCAGCATGGCTACAGCCGCCTGACAGATCTTTTCGTCGTTGTTGTAGCGGTTGTTGGGGCAATCCAGCTGGATCGAGAACCCTTCGGGGTAGCCCGCTTCGGCCAGGAGTGCCTTGGCGCGCTCGGGGTCGTAAGCGTAAGCCGGATCGTTTTCGGGCGTGTTGCCCAGAACGCCGGGAGGCGTGATCATGCCGGTCGGGAAGGAAAGCCCTTCCATAACAACACGCTGGATTGCGTCCTTGTCGATGGCCAGGTTGAACGCTTCACGCACCCGGACATCCTTGAACGGGTTGCCGTCCACGTTGGAGCTGCGCAGCTTGTCCACGCCCTGATCCATACCAAAGAAGATCGAACGGATTTGTGCGACCGTCTTGACGCCCAGTCCGTCCGAGCCTTCGATCCGCTTGACGTCCTGAAGAGGCGGATCGAGAACAAAGTCGACTTCGCCGGACAACAGGGCCGCAACGCGCGTCGCGGCGTTGGTAATGGGCCGGTATTCGATCTTGTCGATGTTGCCGGGGAACATGCCTTCGCCCCACCAATCGCCATTCCGCGCCAGAACCGTCAGTTCATCAGGTGCACGGCTGACCAGCGTGAAAGGCCCGGTGCCGTTTGCATTGCGCACCGCATAGGTTTCTTCCTTGGCCTTGAAGTCCTGCGGGGCAACCACGTTGTTCGCCTCGGACCACCCCTTGTCCATCATATAGATCGACGTCAGCTGGTTGGGCAGGATCGGGTTCGGGCCATCTGTGGTCAGCTTGACGGTATAATCGTCGATGATTTCTACCGAAGTGACGTTCTTGGCCTGCTCCTTGTAGTCAGAGGCTTCATGCTTGGCACGTTCGAACGAAAACGCGACGTCCTCCGCGTTGAATTCGGAACCGTCGTGGAATTTCACACCCTGACGCAGCTTGAATGTCCAGCCGTCCGGGCCGGCTTCCCAGCTTTCGGCCAGTTCCGGCTGAAGGTTGAGATCGGCATCGCGTGTCACGAGCGATTCATAGATCTGGCCGTTCATCGCGATGGTTGGGCCTTCGTTCTGCGAATGCGGGTCCATGGTCAGGGCGTCACCCTGGCTGGTCCATCGCAAAACGTTTTCAGCCAGCGCAGGGCTGGCAACCGTCAAGGCCATGGCCGAAACGGCGAGCAGTTTTGTAAATTGCATTTCGTCCTCCTAGTTTGATCTGGGCATCTCGTCGAAGTCGACATCGCGCCCTTGCAACCAATCTTACCGATCCGCTTCACCCCGTAAAGAGGCGATTGCCTCAATTTCCCGCACGTCACCGCGCGAAAGCCCGAAACGCTGGGTCCGCCCAAAGGACAGACACGGCCCCGCCCGCTCCGCCAAAGGGTATCTGGCCGCGGAACCTGAATACTTAGTATAACTAATTCAGCAGGTTAGAGATCAGACCCCGGCACGAGCGCCAACGCCCGGATGGGCGAGCCGGTGCCGTCCTCGATCTTGAGAGGTGCCGCCATCAGAATTGCCCCTTTTGGCGGCAGTTGGTCCAGATTGCACAGTGAGGCCAGCCCGAAACAGTTGTCGCGATGCAGATAGTTATGCGCGGGATAGGGCGGACTGAACTTGCCCGCCATGCCCGCGTCGGTGCCGATGCATTGGGTTCCCCAGCCGACGATTCCCTTGGCCAGCAGGTAATCCATACACTCCGTTGAGGGGCCCGGACTATGCGATCCGTCCTCGAACGGATCGGGATCGTCATTCAGGAACAGTTCTTCGTCGTGGGATCGCTTGTCCCAGTCGGTGCGCATGAGAACCCATTCACCGGCGTTGATTTCCCCGTGTTCCGCTTCCCATGCCTTGACGTGTTCCGCCGTCAGAAGAAAATCCGGATCCTCGGCGGCGTCACGCGAACAATCTATCACGTTGACCGGTGCCACCAGTCGCTGAACATCCAGAGTATCGGTATAGCCGTCCTCAAAATCCTTACCGGAAATCCAGTGGTGCGGGGCATCGAAATGGGTGCCCGAGTGTTCCCCCAGTTTCAGCCAGTTCCACGCAAAAAATGGCCCGTCCGCATCGTATTCGCTGATCTTGTGAATCTCGACCTTGGGCGTGTTGCGCGCAAAATCCTCGGGCAGACGCAGGATCGGTGTATCGGGGCCCAGAACGGCGCTGCAATCCACGATCCTGACTTGACCGGTCAGCAACATCGCGCCCAGCGACCCGAGAAGATCTTGTGAAGACATCTGTTTTCCCTTGTCAGTGGCATGTCCCTGCGCGCCACGCCCAGCAAAGCGGCGGCGACGGCGGGTCAACACCGTATCTGTAATATCGAACACCGCGTCTATGGTTTCGGCCCCCGTCACATTTCCGGGCGACAACCGCACCAACGGCCCGCGAAAATCGACGGAATACCCTTCGACCCCAAGCGCGCCCACGGTCGCGGCGGCCTCTGCCTTGTCGGGAAAGCGCAGCATCACCGATCCCCCGCGCCGGTCGGGATCGCGCGGCGAATGCAGCGGCAGATCAAGCGCATCGGCCCGCGCGATGATCCGGTCCACCAGCTTGCGGTTCCACGCGGCCATCTCGGCATGATCCTGCCCCGCATGCCAGCGCAACGCGGGCAACGACGCAAGCGCCGCAACAGACCCCGGTGTGCCCCCATCAAAGCGGCGGATATCGGGGGCAAACTCGAACTTGTCGAGATCCCAGGAAAACGGATTATTCTGCGAGAACCATCCACGGCCTTCGGGTTGCAGATCGAGGGCCAGCGATTTGTCCACGTAAAGGATCCCAGCCCCCGGTGTGCCGCACATCCACTTGAGGCTGGTCGAGACGACGAAATCCACCTTCGGGTTCATCGCATCGAACGGGATCAGCCCGGCGGCCTGTGTGATATCCACGCCGATCATGCTGCCCATGTCGCGACCATGGGCGACAAGCGGTTCCAGATCGACACGCGAAGATGCTGTGGATGTCACCCATGTCAGCAGCGCCAATCCCACGTCCCTGCCCCAGCGTGCGATGAAATCATCGCTTTCGACCCAGGGCTTGCCCTCGGCGCGCGGCACGGTATCGAGGGTAAAGCCCATCTTGGGGGCCAGTCCGGTCAGCAGAAAGTGCAGCGAAGGAAAGCAGTCTTCGGCGATCAGAACACGTTTGCCGCGCAGCATCCCGTCAGGCAGCGACCGCATCAGTTTGTGCACGCCGTCGGTCACGCTTTCGCAGGTGGTGGCCGATCCCTTGGGCACGTTGATGATGCGCCGCCAGTAGTCAATGAAATCCTGCCGTTTGAGCAGGACATAGCCCCATTGCTTGTCATTGGGCGCGGCCCAGATATTTGCGAATTCGGCCGTTGCGTCGGCCATGTCCTGTTCCTTGCCGGGATACATCCCGATTGAGTGATACAGGAAATATCCCGAATGATTGGAATTGGTCAGCATATTCAGGCTCATATCCTTTGATGTCCGGCCAAGCCTAGACCAGCGATCCGGAGGCGTCCATGGTCCGCGTGTCCCGGGCTTTGCGGCCCTACAGATCGAAGCCGTTGAGCAGCGCGCTCATGCGTTCCAAGCCCAGATCAAGCCGCGCCTCGGCACCGCCACCCACACCCAACCGGATGTGATCCGGCATTCCGTAGGAGCTTCCCGGCAGCAAGAACACTCGGTAGGGATCGGCCAGCAAACGGCGCGCAAAGGCATCGCCATCCATCCCGCCGACCCTGTCCTTGTCCAGCCGCGCCAACCCGATCAACCCGGCCTCGGGGCGGTGCCAGTCAATCTGCGGATGCGCGGCGACAAAGTTGTCCAACACCTCAAGATTGTCGCGCCCCACCTTGCGCGCAGCCTCCAGCGCCGGACGCAGGCGATCTGGGCGCAAGGCGATCTCGGCCATCACCTCGCCCATGATATTCATGATCTCCGAACTGTTTTCGCGCAGAATGATCGCATCCCAAACCAGATCCGCATCGCGACAGATCAGCCAACCGGTGCGCAGCCCTTGCAGGCCCAACGCCTTGGACACGCTGCCGGTGGTAATGCCCCGATCATACATCCCGGCAATCGACGGGGCGCGTTGGCCGGACCATTCCAGCCCGGCATAAACCTCATCAACCAGCAGCCAAGCCCCGACCCGTTCGGCGATGTGCACAAGTCGGTACAACTCGGCCTCGGTCATCAGGCGTCCGGTGGGGTTGTTCGGGTTGGTCAGAAAGATCAGGCGCGTCCGGTCGTTGACCGCGGCCTCCAACGCATCGAAAGGCAAAGCCCAACCCGCTGATTCATCGCGGTCGATAACGCGCACCGTGGCCCCAACCGCTTGCGCCAAGACCTCGGCCTGAGGCCAGCCGGGGCGTTCCACAACAACCTCATCGCCCGGTTGCACCAACTGCATGAAAGCAAGGTAATTCGCCTCGGCGGCCCCTGCCGTGATCAACACGTCATCCGCGGCGCAGCGTCCGTCCAATCCCGCCTGTTCGATCACCCGTTCACGCAGGGCAGGCAATCCGCGAAAAGACTTTTGGTTCCAGTCCAAAGACAGATCAGGGTCCAGCGCATCCAGAAAATCACCAAGCTTGGGCGAGGGTGCCAACGAGAACCCGATAAAGGCTTCCGGTTCGGCTTCGGTCGTGTCCAGCAGATACTGGAACAGGGTGTGTATCTTGACTTTCATGCCCGCCCCGCGATGCTCGCCACCTGTGATAAGGAGAGGTGTGATGCAGGCACACGGATTTGTCAAAGGGCGTCCGGTGGCGCTTTTCGTGCTGGATTACGGGTTGTTCCGGGTGCACGCCAATGGCCGCATCATCGGCATCTGTGGTTATCTGATCCAGACGGATGCGGGCGAAAACATCCTTGTGGATACCGGGTTTCCGGCGAAATACGCTCATGACACCGCCGCCGCCACGCAAGAAGACCGGCTTTATGAATTTGGCGAGGTGCTGGAATGCGGCCCCAAAAACCTGCCCGCGGCGCAACTGGCCACTCTGGGATTGGGCGCACAGGATATCTGCCTGCATATCGTGACGCACACCCATATTGATCACGTTGGCGGCCTTCATGATTTTCCTGACGCGCCGATTCTCATATCGGCCATCGAACGCGCCCTGCCGCGCCCGCTCTATTGGGGACAGGTTCAACCGTTGGACTGGCCCGATCAAACCTATCTTCTGGTGCACGGCGATACCGCCCTTGGCCCAGGCCTTGATATTTTTGATGTGCCGGGCCACGCGCCGGGCCAGTTGGCCCTGATGGTCGACCTGCCGGAAACGGGCAAGGTCCTGCTGACTGGGGATGCCATTTCGCGCCCCGCGGAAATCGACGAAAAATTCGCAGGATCGTGGGACGAACCGCAAGCCCGCTCCAGCGCCGCGCGGTTGATGGCGGCGGCGGAGGCGACGGAAGCCTTTGTCATCTATGGACATTCGCCCGAGCAATGGCCCACCCTGCGCAAAGCCCCAAAGGGGTATTCCTAGCGCACATCCCGCCCTTGGTTTAGAATAATGACATTGCCGCTGCTGATATCTCCGGCGGGTGAAATCAGGAAATCCACCCATGCGGCGATCTCATCGGCCTGCATCGCGCGCCCGTGGGGCATTGCGGAAATGGCCTTTTGCAGCACGTCGTCGCTCAGAACACCGAAAAGCGGTGTTTCGGTCATCGCCGGCGCGATCGAATTCACGGCGATCCGGTCGCTGGCATAGCGGCGTGCCAGATCCTTGGTCAGGGTGTCCATCGCGGCCTTGGACGCGCGGTAATGCGGCGGGTCGAAAACATCAAAGTTATATGCCCCGTTGGATGAGATATTGACGATCTTGCGCACCCCTTCGCGCCCCGCCATCAGCTTGATCGCCGCCTGACAGCAATAGAATGCGGACGAGAAATTGATCGCCATCTGACGATTGAATTCATCCGCCGGAATGTCGGGAAAATCGGACATAAAGCAGGTGCCCGCGTTGTTGACCAGTGCATCCACACCGCCCTGATCGCGCGCGATGTCATCAAAGGCCCGGTTCACCGCCGTCTCATCAGTCAGGTCGGCAATCCGCGCGACAAAGGCATCCCCCAGCCCATCGCCCGTAGCCGCCAGCCTGTCCGCGTCGATATCCAGCCCCACAACGGTCAATCCGCTCTGCACCAGCTTGCGCGAAATTGCACGGCCCATGCCACCCGCAGCCCCCGTCACGACCGCAATCCTGCCAGTCATCGTCCCGCCCTTTCTGCCAAGAAAAAGGCCCCCGGGGCTATCCCCGGAGGCCGTCGTTTCAATCAGTGTTGATCACCGGTACTGAACGGTTTCAAACTTGCCGTCCTTGACGATTACCTGACGATAGTTTCCGGCGCTTTCGCCATTGCCGATCATCTCGACCGCCGATGCTCCGACATAATCGACATCGCCACCGTCCTTGAGTATCTGCAACGCCTTTGCCAATTCTCCGGGATAGATCTTTTCACCCGGCGCGTTGGCCACTTCGAACACCTTGTCCTTGAGCATTGCGCTTTCGGACGATCCCGCGGCCTGCATTGCAAGCATCAAAAGGGCCGCCGCATCATAGGATTCCGGCGTGAACGGCGACGTGCCGTCAAAGCCGTTGGCCTCTGCGATTTCCGAATAGATCGCCGAACCGGGGCTGTCGGTGCCCGCGACCTGTCCGAAGGATCCGTTCAGATCGTCACCGATGGTCAGGATGTTATCGCCGATCATGCCACCGGGCAGAACAAAGCGATCCCATGCGCCAGTATCAAGCGACCCTTCGATGATGCCGCGTCCGCCCTGATCGAGATAACCAGCAACGACAAGGATATCCCCGCCCGCCGAGGCAAGCGTCGCGACTTCGGCCGAGTAATCCGCCTTGCCGTCCTCATGGGAAATATTGACCGTGATTTCACCGCCCGCGGCTTCGAACGCGTTCTTGAAGCTGTCAGCCAGACCCTTGCCAAAGTCATTGTTGGTGTAGGTCAGCGCGACGGATTTGATCCCTTCTTCCATCAATATGTCAGTCATCACCTGACCTTCACGCGCATCCGACGGTGCGGTGCGGAAGAACAGGCCGTCATCCTCGGCAGTCGACAGACCCGGGGATGTGGCGGATGGGGAAATCATAACGATGCCGTTGGCGCGTGCCACGTTTTGCAAGATTGCACCTGTCACGCCGGAACAATCGGCGCCCACGATGGCGTTGACCTTGTCGGACGTGACAAGCCGTTCCGCGGCGGCGGTGGCTGCGGTCGAATCGATACAGGTTGAGTCACCGCGCACGGACGTGACCGTGGCCCCGTCCAGCAAAAGACCGCTGTCGCTGACTTCTTTCATGGCCAGTTCCGCGCCCGCCGCCATCGGTCCGGTCAGGGATTCAATCGGTCCCGTAAACCCAAAGATCACGCCCAGCTTGATTTCTTCGGCATTGGCGGTTGTGGCCAGCAGAAAGGCAGTTGTTCCTGCCGCGATCAGTTTTTTCATGTTTTTCTCCCGGTTTTATTGTTTTCACTGGCTCAGATCACACTGTTTTACCAAAATGCACAAGTCATATGTAGCAAGAAGACGGGATTGCGGATCAGTCTCCACGGCCTTGCGCAGCCATCAGGGCGGCATAACTCTGCGCCCCCATCAGACCAAAATCGGGCCGCTGCAAGAGGTAGACGTCAAGCGCGCTTCGGTGCCGGGTAAAGCGACCGCCGGATCGCAGCCGATCCACGAATTCGGCGTCAAAGAGCCACGGGTTCTTTTGGGCGATCCCCCCGACAAGGAACACGCCCCCCGTAGCCCCAAAGCTCAGCCCGAGATCCCCGGCAAGCTGGGCAAGATAGGTCTTGAAAATGGACACGACCCGCACCGCTTCGGGGTCGGACCCTGCGCGCGCCGTGGTAAAGATCGCTTGGGGCGTCATGTCGGTATGGGGCTTGCCCCGGACCGATTGCACCGCGCGATACATCATCGGCAACCCGGTCCCGCTTAGGATCGCTTCTGCTTCCAATGTCAGGGTCTGTCCAAAGAACGCCTCCGGCCAGAGATTGCGCAATGCCTCGAAGACATCGGCATCTTCGCGTGTTCGCGGGCCGATCCCGGCATGACCGCCCTCGCCCACGATGGCGTGAAGCCCGCCGTGTATGGGGCTGATGGCCCCAACGCCCAGACCGGTGCCCGGCCCGATCACCAGCCGGGTGCCCGATCCGGGCCGGGCGCTGCCACAGATCACACCCAGGTCGCTCGGGTCCACATCGGAAACCGCCCAGGCTGCGGCGGCAAAATCGTTGATGATATGAACCTGTCTTGCACCGATGGCGTCGCGCAGGTCATCACCATTCAGGCGATGACCTGTATTGGTCAGATGCACCGCGTTGCCCGCGACCGGCCCCGCCACGGCCAACACCGCGATATCGGGCGGGCTGTGACGCGACGAGCAATACCTGAGCGCGAGCGACAAAAGGCTTTGGCCGGGTTCTGTGTCATAAGCCTTGGTGTCGATCACCCTGTCCCCCTGACAGGCCGCGAACCGGGCATTTGTTCCACCGATATCGGCAATCAAAGTCCAAGTGTCCGCCATAGGGTCATCCGGTCTGCTGAGGCATCACAAGGGGCAGGATGGCCCCCTTTTATCAACTTTGGCAGGTTTCGCGCCAATGGCCCAGCCGTGGAAAGACCGCGATCCAAAGTTCCAACCGTTGCTCCGACCGGTTGATGGGGTTCACCTTGACCATCTCGATACATTCAGCGGCAAATTCGCCGCGCGGACAGCGCAGCGGTGCTATCCGCAGGTGTCTGTTCACATATCTGCAAGGCCGCATCGCGGTGTGAGCGTGGTTCGTCACACAGCAACGACGAGGGTTAACTGATAATACCCCAGACATGCAAAGCAGCCGGGCCTTGTGACCAAAAATGTGACACCCGTCAGACCGACAGCTTGCCAAGAAGCCCGCGTGTGGAGCCATCCTTGGCCGCCGCGTTGGCCCCCTCGACAATCGGCAACAAGGTGCTGGCCAGTTCCTTGCCAAGTTCAACTCCCCATTGATCAAAGGAATTGATGCCCCAGATGACCCCCTCAACGAACACCCGGTGTTCATAAAGCGCAATGATCTGACCCAACACGAAAGGCGTCAGCTTGGGATAGGCAAGCGTGACCGATGGGCGATTGCCCGGGAACGTCCGCTGATGCGCCTGTGCGTCCAGCGCATCGCCCTTGTATCCAAGGCGCGCGGCGATGGCCTTGGCCTGTTCAAAGGTTCGGCCAACCATCATCGCTTCGGATTGAGCAAGGCAATTCGCCTTGAGAAGGTCATGATGTTCCTTCAGCTCGGCCTCATGGCCCTGTGCAGCTATCAGAAATTCGGCCGGGACAATCTCGGTCCCTTGATGCAAAAGCTGAAAGAACGCGTGTTGACCGTTGGTTCCCGGTTCGCCCCAGACGATGGGACCGGACTGGAGGGTCAGCTTGGTGCCATCTTTTGACACCCGCTTGCCGTTGCTCTCCATATCCAGTTGCTGCAGATACGCAGGCAACCGCGCAAGGCGATGATCGTAAGGCAAAACAGCGCGGGTGGAATACCCGCAGATGTTCCTGTGCCAGACCCCCACCAAGGCAAGAAGCACGGGCAGGTTGTCCGCAAACGGAGCTGTGAGGAAATGCCTGTCCATCGCGCGGCCACCGGCAAGCAACGCGCGAAAATGGTCTGCGCCCACAGCCAGCATGATCGGCAAGCCAACAGGCCCCCACAGCGAATAGCGCCCGCCAACCCAATCGGCAAACCCGAAAACGCGATCCGGGTCGATACCCATGTCGGCAGTTTTCTCAAGGTTGGTAGACACCGCCGCAAGATGGTCCGCCACGTCATCACCGATGCCTGCCCGCAGCCATCCAAGCACCGTTTGCGCATTTGTCATGGTTTCGATGGTGGTAAACGTCTTGGACGCAATGACCACCAGTGTCGTTGTCGGGTCCAGATCGCGCAGCGTATCGGTCACATGTGCGCCGTCGATGTTCGACACGAAATGGCAACGCGGCCCGCAATGGTAAGGCGCCAGCGCAAGCGTCGCCATGACCGGCCCCAGATCCGACCCCCCGATCCCGATGTTCACCACATCAGTGAACCGTTTTCCCACCCGCGAAACAATCTCGCCGGAATGGATGCCTGCGACGAAGCGTTCCATCCGTGTCAGGGTCCGCGCAATCTCCGGGCGCACGTCATCGCCATCCACGATCAGCGGCGGCGAAGGATCGGCCCGCAAGGCCGTGTGCAGAACGGCGCGGTCTTCTGTCGTGTTGATCTTTTCCCCCGCGAACATCGCGTCCCGGGTCGCCGCCACACCTGCGTTGGTGGCAAGATCAATCAACAGCGCCCGTGAGTCTCCATCCAGATTGGTCTTGGAATAATCCAGCAGCAAACCATCGCTTTGCGCCGAAAACCGGTCAAACCGGGTCGGGTCATCAAACAGGGACAGGATCGCGCGATCCTTTACCGCGCCATGCGTCTGTTCAAGCCGGACCCAGACGTCGTTCATCATACGGCTCCCAGTTTGGCAGCATCGCGTGCAAGGCTTTCGATCTCGGCCCATTTCCCGGCGGCAACCAGATCCTTGGGCGCGACCCAGCTTCCCCCGGCGCACAAGACGTTGGCCAGACTCAGATAGCTTGCGGCATTGGCCGTGTTGACACCCCCGGTTGGGCAAAAGCTGATTTGCGGAAGCGGCGCGCCGATCGCCTTGAGCGCGGATGCTCCGCCAGATGCCTCGGCGGGAAAGAACTTGAGCATGTCATAGCCCCGCGCCAGCAGGCGCATGGCTTCGCTTGCCGTGGCCGCGCCGGGCAGCAAGGGAAGGCCCTCGGCCTCGCAGGCGGCAAGCAGTTCATCGGTGGCACCCGGTGAGACGCCAAAAGTTGCCCCCGCGTCCTTGGCTGCGCGCACGTCCTCAGGTGTGACAAGCGTCCCTGCCCCGACACATCCGCCAGCGACTTGCGACATCGCGCGGATCGCATCAAGCGCGGCCGGGGTGCGCAACGTCACCTCAAGCGCCGGAAGTCCCCCCGCGATCAGGGCTTCTGCCAGAGGCGCGGCAGCGGCAGCATCATCCACGACCAGAACCGGGACGATTGGCGCAAGAGCGCAAATCTCTCGGGTTTGCTGGCTGGCAGTCTGGGGGGACAGGTTCATATCAAACTCCGAATACGGTCGCGCCGGTATCGGCGGAGCCTACTGTGTTGCGGAACGCCGCGAACAATTCGCGGCCTGTTCCGTGCTGGTTGGCGCTTAGATCGGCCTGAACCGCTTTCCGCGTGATAACATCCGGGCTCAGGATATCAAGAACACCCGCAGTTGCATCGACGCGCAGGATATCGCCATCGCGCAATTTGGCAATCGGGCCGCCGTCCAGCGCCTCGGGGCAGACGTGGATCGCGGCGGGAACCTTGCCGGATGCGCCTGACATCCGCCCGTCGGTCACAAGAGCCACCTTTTGCCCGCGCCCTTGCAGGATCGACAGCAGCGGCGTCAGACTGTGAAGCTCGGGCATACCGTTTGCCTTGGGGCCCTGAAAGCGCACCACGATAATCACGTCGCCGGTCAACTCGCCCGCCTTGAAGGCGGTCTTGACCGCGTCCTGATCGGCAAAAACCCGCGCCGGAGCTTCGACAATGTGATGTTCGGGCGAAACCGCCGACACCTTGATGACCGCGGTGCCAAGCGACCCGGACAGCCGTTTCAACCCGCCGGTGGGCTGGAACGGATCGCCCGCCGGGCGCAAGATTTTGGTGTTGAGCGTGTCTCTGTCGCCCGGTTGCCACACCAGATCGCCGTCGATCAGCTTGGGTTCGGTTGTATAATTCTCCAAGCCGTCTCCTCCAACCGTCCGGGTATCGGGATGCAAAAGCCCGGCGTCCAGAAGTTCGCCGATCATATAGCCAAGCCCGCCCGCCGCGTGGAAATGATTCACATCCGCCAGCCCGTTTGGATAGACGCGCGCCATCAGCGGGGTCACTTCGGACAGGTCCGAGAAGTCTTCCCAGTCCAGCACGATGCCGCCCGCGCGCGCCATTGCAACAAGGTGGATCAGCAGGTTGGTCGATCCGCCTGTGGCATGCAGCCCGACGATGCCATTCACAAATGCCTTTTCATCAAGGATATCGCACACAGGTGTATAATTTTGCCCCATGGCGCTGAGTGTCAGAGCACGTTTCGCACCGGCGCGGGTCAACGCATCCCGCAGCGGCGTATTCGGCGCAACAAAGCTCGCCCCCGGAAGATGCAGGCCCATGAATTCCATCAGCATCTGATTGGTGTTGGCCGTGCCGTAGAAGGTGCAGGTGCCGGGGCCGTGGTAAGCGGCCATTTCGGCCGCCATCAAAGCGTCGCGCCCCACTTCACCCGCTGCAAACTTCTGGCGCACCTTGGCCTTTTCGTCATTGGGCAATCCACTGAGCATCGGCCCCGCCGGCAGGAACACCGCCGGAAGATGGCCAAACGCCTGAGCCGCGATCACAAGACCGGGCACGATCTTGTCACAGACCCCCAGAAACACGGCCGCGTCAAATACGTTGTGCGACAGGGCCACCGATGCCGCCATCGCGATCACATCACGCGAAAACAGGCTCAACTCCATGCCCGCCTCGCCCTGCGTGACGCCATCGCACATCGCCGGAACACCACCCGCAACTTGGGCCGTGCCGCCCGCCTGACGCGCCGCGTCGCGGATCGCATCGGGATAGGTTTCAAACGGCTGATGGGCTGACAACATGTCGTTATAGGCCGTGATAATGCCCAGGTTGCCGGTTGTTTCGGTGGCCAGCCGGGATTTATCCGCCCCGGACGCGGCATAGGCGTGGGCCTGTCCACTGCATGAAAGGTGCGCGCGCGCCGGGCCTTTGGCTCGCGCCTGCGCCATCCGGGCAAGGTAAGGTTTGCGCGTGGCTTCGCTGCGCGCAAAGATCCGCTCCGTGACCCGGAGCACGGTATCGTTGAGTGTCATGGTCTCCTGTCCCTTATCCGATTTCGCGCCAACGCCGCCCGTCGCGGTGCAACAACATCAACGCATCATCCGGACCTGAACTGCCCTGATCGTAGGGGACGGGCGTGCTTCGGGCGCTTTGCCATTCATTGATGATCGGGTCGGCCCAAGCCCAGGCGGCTTCGACCTCGTCGCCGCGCATGAACAATGTCTGATCGCCCCGGATCACGTCCATTATCAACCGTTCATAGGCGTCCTGGGGTTCCGAGTGTTCCTCAACGATGTCAGCAAAGGTCATGTCGAGGTTGACCTCGGCCAGACGAAAACCGCCAGGGCCGGGTTCCTTGATCGTGTTGCGCAGGGTGATGCCTTCGTCCGGTTGCAGGCGAATGATCATCGCGTTGCCGCGCCGTTCGGGAACATGCGGGAAGATCATATGCGGAGGATCGCGGAACACGACCGCAATTTCCGATGTTCTGGCGCGCAGCTTTTTGCCGGTGCGCAGATAAAAAGGAGTGCCTGCCCAACGCCAGTTTCCGATCGTGACTTTCATCGCGATATAGCTTTCGGTGCGGCTCTTGGAATTGCCCACATGATCCAGATATCCGCCCGCACCATCGCGACCGCGATATTGACCGCGCACGATATCCGTTTGCGGAACCGGGTTCAGCGCTTCGATCACCTTGAGCTTTTCGTCACGCACCGCAGAAGGCTGAAACCGCGACGGCGGCTCCATCGCAGTCAGGCACAACAATTGCATTAGGTGGTTCTGCATCATGTCCCGCATTGCACCGGACTGGTCGTAATATTCGCCGCGCCCGTCAACACCCAGATCTTCGGCCACGGTGATCTGCACATGGTCGATATGCGTCGCATTCCAGAGCGGCTCCCACAGCGCATTGGCAAAGCGCAGCGCCATCAGGTTTTGCACCGTTTCCTTACCCAGATAATGGTCGATCCGGTAAATCTGATGTTCATCAAAACTGCGCCGCAGATCGGCATTCAGCGCCTGCGCGCTGGCCAGATCATGACCAAAAGGTTTTTCGACAACGATCCGGCTGTCCTTGGTGGCAATGTTGTGCGCGGTCAGTTGCGCCGCGATCGTGCCAAACAAAGACGGTGCCACCGACAGATAAAACGAACGGACCGTGTCCGGGCGCAGTGCCGCGGCCAGTTCATCCCAGCCCTGATCGCCGGTGGCGTCAACGCGGACATAGTCGATCTGCCCAAGGAACCGGGCAAGAAGGTCCTTGTCTTGGGCGAATTTGGGCGCGAATTCCATCAGGCTTTCGCGCACGATGTCGCGGAAGCTATCGGCCGACATGGCGGTGCGCGCGACCGCGATGATGCCTGCTTTGGCTGGCATTTGTCCCACCGCAAAGCGATGAAACAACCCCGGCAGGATTTTGCGTTTCGCCAGATCGCCCGTCGCTCCAAAAATGACGAGATCGAACAAATTTACAGGAATAACGCGTGAAACCATTGGGTTATACCACCAAGTTCATCTGTGAAGCCACGTGCCGGGCACCCGAGTACAAACGTCCGGATCCCGGTAAGGCGATTTTCGTGATCATTGCCGTGTCCTCGCATTGCGTATCGAAAGGTTGGCGGGTTATGTTATCGCTAACATATCTGGCGAGGTTAAGCCAGTGCGACATGCGGATCACAATTCCGCGGCCCAAGGTGGATCTGCCCCCGCGCGGGACACGGTGATGGCCGCGACCTTGGTTCCGTGCTCAAGCGCGCGCTTCAAAGAGTTGATCGACAGGCTGGCAATCTTGGCTTTTTGCAAGTCTTCAAGTTCAGAAAGCTTGGCCAAGAACCCTGCGTTAAAGGTGTCACCTGCCCCGACAGTATCGACGATCTTGACTGGTTTGGCTGGAACGGTCACTTCTCTGCCATCCGCCAAGAAACCGGTGGCCCCCGCGTCGCCGCGCGTCAGGATGACCACGTTCGGACCACGATCAAGGACCATCTTGACCTTTTCGTCCAGCGACGACGGCGAAGGTACCATCCAGTCCAGATCTTCGTCGGAAACCTTGACGATATCCGCCTTGGTCATCATCCGATCCAACCGGGCACGGTATTGCCCGACATCCTGAATGAACTGCGGACGGATGTTGGGATCTATCATGACCGTGCGATCCTTGCCTTCACGATCAAGCAAGGCGGCATAGGAGGTGGCTCCCGGTTCGCTGGCCAGACTGATACCGCCAAAAAAGAGCGACGACACTTTGGCGGATATCTCGGGCAGGTCAGCGGTGGCCAACATCCGGCCAGCCGAGTTTTCATCAAAGAACGAATAAAGGGCGTGTCCACCTTGAAGCCGCACAAACGCCAGCGTCGTGGGCCGATCCGAGATGATCACGTGGGATAGGTCCACGTGGCTCGCCTTCAGTGCATCGGCCAGTTGCTGGCCGAACATGTCCGACGACAAACCGGACAATAGACCGGCCTGCACACCCAACCGCCCCAACGCGATCGCAGTGTTGAACACCGCGCCGCCCGCATGCGGAACAAACCCTGCGCGACCGTCAGTGGTCGGCGTCGGGAGCATGTCGATTAGCGCTTCTCCACAGCACAGGATCATTTACACAGCCTATCTGAAAGGCGTTCCGTCCCACAAGGAACCGTTGCCACAATTGCTGGATTGCCGCGCCAAGGGCGCGTTCGCTTCCGATTTCACGGCCCTTTTGGAAAATACGCTGAACCTG
Source organism: Alphaproteobacteria bacterium (assembly GCA_030425395.1). Lineage (GTDB taxonomy): Bacteria > Pseudomonadota > Alphaproteobacteria > Rhodobacterales > Rhodobacteraceae > JAUIAS01. The sequence goes on along the minus strand of JAUIAS010000004.1, from coordinate 117,497 downwards.
CCGGTCACTCCGACCGCTCGGTCACGAGACATCCGGCGGCGTCGAAACACCATTGTGCGCGATTGAATTATTGGCTGAGGGGCCGAAAGGCTAGTGGCCAAGCTTAATGTCATCGACAAGAGAACATCGTAACAAAATCAACCCGGCACCATTGACAGAACTCCCAACTGGTGCCTCATGGCCCCGTATATTGCAGACGGCATCGCGACATCCACTGGCTTGGCCCGGGTCGCCCGCGTCGTGGCCGCTCACAGGCTGACAAGAACCGAAACGACTGGAAACGGAAATTGATCTCTCACACTGTTCAAACCGCACCGATTGCGGGCCAAAAGCCGGGCACATCCGGTCTGCGCAAGAAGACCGCGGTGTTCCGCGAACCGGGATATCTGGAAAACTTCGTGCAGTGCATCTTTGACGGGACCGGCGGGGCCACGGGCAAGACCTATGTTCTGGGGGGCGATGGACGGTTCTTTAACGCCGACGCCATCGACGTCATCATCCGCATGGCGGCCGCAAATGGCGCGAAGCGCCTGATCGTTGGGCAGAACGGGATTTTGTCCACGCCTGCCGCCTCGAACCTGATCCGTAAATATGAAACCGACGGTGGCATCATCCTTTCGGCCAGCCATAACCCCGGCGGTGAAGACGGTGATTTCGGGATCAAGTTCAATGCCGCGAACGGCGGACCGGCTCCGGAAAAGATCACCGATGCAATCTTTGCCAAGACGCAAGAGATCACCGAATACCGGATCGCAGACCAACACGCCGGGGATATCGGCACCATCGGCAGCTTCACGGTTGGTGATTGTCGGGTGGACGTGATCGACCCCGTGGACGATTACGAATCCTTGATGCAGAAACTCTTTGACTTTGACGCGATCAGCGCCTTGTTCGCTGGCGGGTTTCGCATCTGCTTCGACGCGATGCACGCGGTTACCGGCCCTTATGCTACGCGCATACTCGAAGACACGCTGGGCGCGCCCAAGGGGTCGGTGATCAACGCCGTGCCCTCTCCCGATTTTGGCGGCGGTCACCCCGATCCCAATCCGGTCTGGGCGCGCGAACTGGTCGCAATCATGGAGAGCAAGGACGCGCCCGATTTCGGGGCCGCCTCCGATGGCGACGGCGACCGCAACATGATCATGGGCAAAGGTGCGTTTGTGTCACCCTCAGACAGCCTCGCTTTGCTGACCGCTTATGCGCATCTGGCCCCGGCCTATTCCGGCGAACTGGCCGGCGTTGCGCGTTCCATGCCCACGAGCCAGGCCGTCGATCTTGTGGCAGAACATCTGGGGATCGCCTGTTACGAAACGCCCACCGGCTGGAAATTCTTTGGCAACCTGCTGGACGCGGGCAAAGCCACCCTGTGCGGCGAGGAAAGCGCCGGAACCGGATCAAGCCATATCCGGGAAAAGGACGGGCTCTGGGCAGTATTGCTCTGGCTCAATATCCTTGCCTGCGATGGGCGCGATATCGTGCAATTGCGCGCCGATCACTGGCGCAACTTCGGGCGCAACTACTATTCCCGCCACGACTATGAGGAAATCCCGACCGACGCCGCCGAGGCGCTGATCGGCGGGTTACGCGCGCGTCTCGGCGATCTGCCCGGCACCCATGTCGCCGGCATGGAGATCGCGACGGCGGATGATTTCACCTATCACGACCCGATCGACCACAGCCTGACCGAACGGCAGGGTATCCGCATCCGCTTTACCGATGGATCACGCCTTGTGATGCGCCTGTCGGGGACAGGCACCCAAGGGGCCACCCTGCGCGTTTATCTGGAACGATTCGTGGATCGCAGCGGCGATCACGATCAGGACGTGCAAGCCGCTCTGGCCCCCGTGATTGCAGCGGCAGAAACCCTGGCCGATATAACCAGACACACCGGCCGCAGCCGTGCGGACGTGATCACCTGACCGCTTGAAGACTGTTTATGCCCTGCGCTGGGTTGGGTGGCCTTATGCATGTGAAAGGGCGCTGACCGTGACGCGCTGTTAAACGCGTCGAGTTTATCTTACAGATCAGCCGCCCAGACCGCGCATTAGAAAACCGGCCGAAACATCGGCCGGTTTCGCAGTTCTCTACTGGCCTGAGGCCTTATTGCTGAATCTTGAACGTCGGCAGGGCCGAAGCCGGTTGGGGCTGAACCAGACCCGCACCGCCGTTGGCCTGATTGACCGCGCTCTGCAGCAGCATCGTGCGTTCCGGCTGACCGGGGTTGAACACGGCAGGCGATCCGCTGGTCAGCGACGATATCGCCGACTGATACCACGATTGCGCAAGGTCGGGCCGTGCACCCGTGCCGAAACCATGCATCAGGTGATGGCCCATCAGCTCGGCATAGGGCGTTTTCCCGGTGGCAACCAGCAGCAGAGCCGATCCCAAGGCAACATCCATGTCGTCGATCCGGTACCCCACTCCAAGACAGATTTCAGCCGTCACCTGAAGCTGCGCCGGTGTCATGCCCGTGGATGGCACAAAGCCTGCCACCTCCTGCATCAACATCGCCTGCGGCTTGGAAGACAGAGATCCCACATAGCTGGCCATCGCTGGCCCAAAGGCTTTGCACTGCTCGGTAATCTGGGCGGATGTCGCCCCCTGAATGGAGCCGATCCGCCCTTCGCTGTTGGCCACGGCATAAATACGCGCGAGACAGAACTGTTCATTCAGAACCGTGTTCGGATCGGTCATGTTGGACACGGTGGTGTAGCCACCATTGCTGCTTGTCACCAGACTGACGGAATCACAATGCGCGGCCAGCGACCTCGGCGTCGCCGAAAGACCGAAATTCGGCAGGGCGCTCGCGGATTGCGGTACGGCCATTGCGGTCATCGGGGCATTGCTCTGTGGCTGCGGTGTGCCACCGGCCAATTGGGTGCGATAAATCTTGAGAAGGCCACGCGGTCCATCGGGATGCGACGCCATCTGTTGATTGGTCTGAAAGCCGCCCGCCATGGCGCGATTATAGCTGTCGGTCAGAATAGACTGTTCAAACGGCGTCAGGTGCCCGGTTGCGGGATAGCTCATATACGCCTGATAGCGCATGACCGCCTCGCGGGACCGGCGGCCAAGCTGACCATCGACGCCACCGGCGTTAAAACCGAAATAATTCAATGAGGTCTGGATTTGCCGACCTTCGGACGTGGACGGCACAGCAGGGCGATAGACCTTGGCCGACTGCTTGCGTTGTGCGTTCTTGGTCGCGGCGTGGCCCACGATCCCGCCAATAATGGCACCGGCAACAAAATCACCAGCGTCTGCAGCGGCACGCACACCCGGAGAAACCGCAAGCGACGCGGCAAGAAGAGCGGTTGAAAGACGTTTTGAAAACATGACAAAAACTCCCGAGGCATTATGAGTAAGATTATAATACCATAATATCTGGGATTATCCCGCAAACTTTTCAATCCGAAAGGCAAAGACCCGCTTATGTCGGCAGATCAACTTGAATGGCGGGTCAGCGATGGGCTGACCTCTTATCCCGATGCCGTGGCGGTCATGGAAGAGCGCGCCGCCGCCATTCGGGCGGGAACGGCACCAGAACTGATCTGGCTGGTCGAACACCCCCCCCTCTATACGGCGGGGACAAGTGCCAAGCCCGCCGATCTGACCGATCCTGACCGTTTCGAGGTGTTCGATACCAAGCGCGGCGGTCAGTATACCTATCACGGCCCGGGTCAACGGGTGGTCTATGTCATGCTGGATGTAGGAGCACGCGGCCACGATGTGCGCCGCTTTGTGCAGCAGCTTGAGGAGTGGGTGATCGCCACCCTCGCAGAATTCAATCTTGCCGGTCACATTCGCGAAGGGCGCGTCGGAGTCTGGATCGAACGTCCGGACAAGCCACGCACGATCACCGGAAAAATGGCCGAAGACAAGATCGCGGCGATCGGCATCCGTCTGCGCAAATGGGTCAGCTTTCACGGCATTTCCATCAACGTAGAACCCGAATTGGACCATTTTTCGGGCATCGTGCCTTGCGGGATCACCGAATACGGTGTCACCAGCCTTGTCGATCTGGGCCTGCCGGTCACGATGGACGACGTGGACGTCGCCCTGCGCCGCAGTTTTGAGGACGTGTTCGGCTCAACGCCGCAGGCCCAAGGCACAGATCATGGCCACAGTGCCGCCCAGACCTAGCACCACAAAGCCATAGCCCCAGCCCGCGACGCCCGGAGCCGCGTCAAGCACCGCACCGAAGGCCACGGGCGACACCGCCCCCGCGCCCATGCCTGTAATGCTTCGCAAGCCCAATACCTTGCCAAGATGGCGCATCGGGACGGCCTGGCTCATGGCCGAGGACAAAACGGCCGAATCCCCTATGGTCGCAAATCCATACAGTCCGGCCATCGCAAAGATCACCCAGACCGGAGCACCGGCCCCCGGCAGCCAACCTATGATCAGCGAACACAGCAGACCCAAGGCGGCAAAAACGATCAGCACCCGGCGTGTGCCAAACCGGTCCGCCGCCTGCCCCGCGGAAAACGACGCGAAAAAGCCGGTCACATGCAGCGCAAGGGCCGTCCACAGCCCCAGCGTCAGTGCACTGATCCCGCTGCCCGAGGTGGCCGCCGCCATTGCCAGAAATGCCGGAACCCATGCCCAGGCCCCCATCAATTCCCAAGTATGCCCGATATACCCCGCAATCAGCAGCCGTGCGGCGCGCCGTTGATCAGGCCCCCGATCCTCGCGGGTCTCCACCGCACCCTGCCCCGCCACATCCGCTGTCTGGCCGGTCGTATCAGCGGCATGGCGCACCGCGATAAGGGCTGGCAACGCGCTGGCCGCCGTCATCAACGCGGTTATCCAGAACGCCGCCTTGTAACCGCCGATGGCCAATGCCCCGCCCGATACCGCAATCGACAAGGCAAACCCGCCCGACAACCCGGCCAGCGCCCAGCCCATCACCGAAGACCGCCTTTCCGGCGTGGAGTTGGCGGAAACCAGCATCAGCGAAGGCGTGTAGGTGCCGCCCTGCGCCAATCCAACCAGCATGACGGTTATCAATGCTGTTTCGTAAGATCGCGCAAATGCGGCAAAGACCAGCGCCGCAATCGCCCCGAGCACTGCGCCCCAGCGAAACACGGCCCGCGCGCCGATCCGGTCACTGAGCACCGATGTCAGCAAGAGCGATACCGCGAACGCTCCGGTAAAAGCTCCCTGAACCGCGCCAGCCTGCGTCGCGCTCATGTCCCATGCCACCCGCAAAACGGGCAGACAGGCGGGATAGGTCATGAAAATGGCCGCGCTGCCAATCCGCGAGATTACCAGAGCAGGCAGGTGCAGCCGATGTGTCCGGCTGGTCAGAGCGTCTCCAATGCCGCGCGCAATTGTTCGGCATGGCCCTTGATCGCATCCATATCACCCATCTTTCCGGGGGCGCGCATGGGCGTGCCTGCGTGACGCGGCAGCACGTGGACGTGCAGATGAAAGACCTCTTGCCCGCCTACGGCTTCGTTGAACTGCTGCAAGCTCACTCCGCCCGCGCCAAAGGCCACCATCGCCGCGCGGCTGACTTTTTGCACGGTGCGCATCACAGCGGCGAGCTGCTCTGGCGTCGCGTCCAGCACGTTGCGGCAAGGGGTTTTGGGAATGACAAGGCAATGCCCGTCCGCGCGCGGCATGATATCCATGAAACACAGTGTTTCGTCATCCTCATAAACCCGGAACGACGGGATTTCTTCGCGCAGGATTTTGGCAAAGATATTGTCGGGATCATATGCGGGTGTGGCAGGCGTGGTGGTCATGACATACTCCTGAAGCGCTTGTGGCCATTGGATAGACGGCACGCCACCAAGGTCAAGCCGCTTTGCCCATCCCTCACCGAGGCTTTGCTGTTCGCGGCATGGCACGGCACCACGTTGGGCATCCAGAGCACAATTCCCAAGGGGGTGCGGCCATTTATCTTGATCTGGATCAATATGAACCATTGAAGCCGGGGGGGTGACATTCTAAAACCCGAAGGAATCCACGCATGGCGGAAAATCCGCTGTGCGCATCAATCTAGCAGGAGGCACCAGATGGCAGACGCAGCCATTCACGGCCACGAGCATGAAGACCAGCGCGGCTTCTTTACGCGTTGGTTTATGTCGACCAACCACAAGGACATCGGGATTCTTTACCTGATCGTCTCTGCGATCGTCGGTTTCATCTCGGTGGCATTCACCGTTTACATGCGACTCGAGCTCATGGAGCCCGGTGTGCAGTATATGTGTCTTGAAGGCGCACGCATGACCGCGGCCGCCGCCGGGGAATGTACCCCGAACGGACACTTGTGGAATGTTTTGATCACCGCACACGGCATCCTGATGATGTTCTTTGTTGTGATCCCAGCGCTGTTTGGCGGTTTCGGCAACTATTTCATGCCGCTTCAGATCGGCGCGCCGGACATGGCGTTCCCGCGGATGAACAACCTGTCGTTCTGGCTTTATGTCGCGGGCACCTCGCTGGCCGTGGCATCGGTTCTCAGCCCCGGTGGCAACGATCAGCTGGGCTCGGGCGTTGGCTGGGTTCTCTACCCGCCGCTGTCGACGAATGAAGGCGGGTTCTCGATGGATATGGCGATCTTCGCCGTTCACGTATCGGGTGCGTCTTCGATCCTGGGCGCGATCAACATGATCACCACCTTCCTGAACATGCGCGCACCGGGCATGACCCTGTTCAAGGTTCCGCTGTTCTCGTGGTCGATATTTGTCACGTCGTGGCTGATCCTGCTGTCTCTGCCGGTTCTGGCAGGCGCGATCACCATGCTGCTGATGGATCGTAACTTTGGCTTTACCTTCTTTGATCCCGCTGGCGGTGGTGACCCGGTTCTGTACCAGCACATCCTGTGGTTCTTTGGGCATCCTGAAGTGTACATCATCATTCTGCCCGGCTTTGGTATCATCAGCCACGTGATCGCGACCTTCTCGCGCAAGCCCGTGTTCGGCTACCTGCCGATGGTCTGGGCGATCATCGCGATCGGTGTTCTGGGCTTTGTCGTGTGGGCGCACCACATGTACACAGTAGGCATGTCGCTGAACCAGCAGGCATATTTCATGCTGGCAACCATGGTCATCGCGGTTCCCACGGGGGTCAAGGTGTTCTCTTGGATCGCCACCATGTGGGGCGGCTCCATCGAACTCAAGACCCCAATGCTCTGGGCGTTCGGGTTCCTGTTCCTGTTCACCGTCGGTGGTGTCACCGGTATCGTGCTCAGCCAGGCTGCCGTGGACCGGTATTACCATGACACCTACTATGTGGTTGCACACTTCCACTATGTGATGTCACTGGGTGCGGTGTTCGCGATCTTTGCAGGTATCTACTTCTATCTGCCCAAGATGTCCGGCCGCATGTATCCCGAATGGGCTGGCAAGCTGCACTTCTGGGCGATGTTCATCGGTGCAAACCTGACATTCTTCCCGCAGCACTTCCTTGGCCGTCAGGGCATGCCGCGCCGCTATATCGACTATCCCGAGGCGTTCAGCCTGTGGAACTACTGGTCGTCCTGGGGTGCGTTCCTGTCCTTTGCGTCCTTCGTGTTCTTCTTTGGCGTAATCGCATACACCCTGCTCCGTGGGGCACGCGTGACCGAGAACAACCCGTGGAACGAATATGCCGACACGCTGGAGTGGACCCTGCCCACACCGCCGCCCGAGCATACGTTTGAACAGCTTCCAAAACAGGAAGACTGGGACAAGAGCCACGCGCACTGACCCAACAGGTTCAACACAAATTGAAAACCCCGCCAATCCGGCGGGGTTTTGTTTTTTCCGGGCGGGATTTCACAATGCCGGAAAGCGCCTGCACTGACGCGCCTTGCACCGGCGAAGTGACCCGGCGCAGTGACCCGGCCAGCGCCATTGGCAAACGTGTCTAGGCTGACGTGAATTCATGGGGTATCCTGCCTGCATGGCCCGTCGTAAAAAATACCGCCCCTTCACACCCGACCGCGAGCAAACCGCGTTGACCCCAGCGATAAGCGGGAATGACATCAACGGTCTCGGAGAGACCGATTTTCGCCGCCCGCGCATGGTGTATTGGGCCCCCGACCCAAGCGAAATTCCACATGGCGAGATGCAGGGGTATTTCTACCGCCAATCCGCAAAGATCCCGGAGTTTGGAGAAAGAAGAGCCCAACGCATGGAGGTTATCGAAGCGGCGTTGCCGCCGGTCGCCAATGAGAAACGGCGGACTTCCCCAATGGAGTGGACCGCCGATCTCGATCAATTCGTATCGTCAAACCTGTGCGACATGACCGGCGTTGCCGAGATGAAACAGGATTGGGTATTCGAGGGGTATGAGGTTCCCCAGTCCCGCGTCATCATGCTCGGAGTGCAGCACGAATATGAGGCCATATCAAAAGCCCCCGAAGCGGAAGCCGGGCTGGAGGTTGTTGACCAGTATATTCGCGCCGCCAAAGCGGCAAAGGCGGTGGCTGCCTGGATCAGAACCCAAGGCTGGGAGGCCGAGGCCGTCACAGGCCCGATGACGGGATCATTGGCGATGATTCCGCCGGCCCTTGCTTGTGGGTTCGGGGAACTGGGCAAGCACGGGTCGATCATCAACCCCGAATTCGGGGCGTCCTTTCGGCTCTCAGCGGTTCTGACCGACGCACCGTTTGCGGTGACATCTCCGCGCGAGAGTGGCGTCGATGATTTCTGTCAGAACTGCCGGATATGTCAGGATGCGTGCCCGCCAGAGGCGCTGTTTTCGGAAAAGAAGACCGTCCGCGGTGCGCATAAATGGTATGTCGACTTTGACAAATGCCTGCCGTTCTTCAATCAGACGCATGGCTGTGCCATTTGCATTGCGGTCTGCCCGTGGTCGCGGCCCGGCGTTGGCATGAACCTCGCGGCCAAACTGGCCCGCCGCGCCGAGCGGTCCAACGACACATGAAACAGTCCCGATCCGGCGGATGGCCAAAAGCCGGGAATACCATTGCCTTGGCGCAGGGGTAGTTACTCCGCCAGCGCGAATGCGACCCCCGAAGGTATCTCCGGAAGCCGCCAGTCTCGCAAGGTGGCGCCGGTTAGCCCGCCGCGCGCAGACGCTTGACCAGCGATGAGGTGTCCCACCGCCCGCCGCCCATCTTCTGAACATCCTTGTAGAACTGATCCACAAGCGCGGTGACCGGCAGGCTGGCCCCGATTTCATCGCCGGTCGAAAGGCAGATATCCAGATCCTTGCGCATCCAGTCCACGGCAAACCCATGTTCGAATTCGTCATCAATCATGGTCTCATACCGGTTGGCCATCTGCCACGATCCGGCGGCCCCCTGACTGATCACCTCGACAACGGCACGCCCGTCAAGACCGGCCTTCTCGGCAAAATGCAGCGCCTCGCTCAGGCCCTGCACCAGCCCGGCGATGGCGATCTGATTGCACATCTTGGTCATCTGGCCCGCGCCGCTCTCGCCGATCCGGCGGCAGATCCGTGCATAGGCATCTATGATCGGCTCTGCGGCAGTATAATCGGCAGCATCACCGCCACACATGACTGACAGCACGCCGTTTTCCGCGCCCGCCTGACCGCCGGAAATCGGTGCATCCACATAACCGATGCCGGCCGCCTTGGCAGCGTCGTATAATTCGCGCGTGACCTTGGCCGAAACGGTTGTGTGATCCACAAAGCACGCGCCCTCGGCCATCCCGGCAAAGGCACCGTCAGCCCCGGTGCACACAGCGCGCAGATCATCGTCATTGCCGACGCAGGCCATCACGAAATCAGCGCCTTGCGCAGCGTCACGCGGGGTGGCACCGAAGGCACCTCCGAATTCGGCAGCCCAGGCTTCGGCCTTGGCTGTTGTGCGGTTATACACGGTGACGTCGTGGCCCGCCTTTGCCAGATGCCCGGCCATCGGATAGCCCATCACACCCAACCCAAGAAAACTCACCTTTGCCATCTGCTTTCCCCTTTTTTCAACTTGCTCTAGGGTCGGGTTTGCGCGCTAACGCGTCGACAGGCAAGTTCAAATTCAAATTTTACAGGCGGGGTGCGGTCGTGGTTTCTTTGTTCCGGTGGCTGGTGCGGATTGCGACGGGTGCCGTCGTTCTGGCGGTTCTGGCTGTTGGGCTGGTGTATTATCTCGCCTCCCAATCGCTGCCTGACTATGATCAAACCCTGCGCGTGGGCGGCAATGACATCACCGCCGAGATCGAAATCGTGCGCAATCACGCCAACGTTCCCCATATTCTGGGCACCACGGACAATGATACCTTTTTCGGGTTGGGCTATGCCCATGCGCAGGACCGGCTTTGGCAGATGACCACGATGCGGCGGACAGCGCAGGGGCGCCTGTCCGAGGTGTTCGGTGCCCGCACGGCGCGCATTGATACACTGCTTCGGCGGCTTGATCTGTACCGGCTGGCGCAAGCCTCGGTCGAAGTGCAAGATCCCTATACCCTTGCCGCGCTCAAGGCTTATTCCGCCGGTGTGAATGCCCGCCTTCAGGAAATCAACGACAAGGCGCTGGGTCGCGGTGCGCCCGAAATGTTCATGTTCAACGCACCGGTGGCCCCGTGGCGTCCAGCCGACAGTCTTGCCATCATCAAGATCATGGGCCTTCAATTGTCTGGGCATCTGGAAAACGAAGTGATCAGGGCGCGCACCTCTTTGGTGCTGGGTTCGGATGACCGTTTGCGCGACCTGCTGTCGGACCCGCCGGGAAGCGGCATTGCCGCCCTGCCCGAATACGCGGCGTTGTTTCCAAGCCTGCCGAAATTTGCCCAAGCCTCCCCTATGCCGGACCATCCGTTGTCGCCGTTTCCGACACGGGAACTTGCAGGGGCTTCCAATGCATGGGCGGCGGCTCCGTCCCGGTCGGCCTCGGGGGGCACCTTGCTGGCCAATGATCCCCACCTCGGCTTTACCGCTCCGGCGATCTGGTATCTGGCGCGGCTGCGCCTTCAAACCGGGGACGTGATCGGCGGGACCATTCCGGGCATCCCGACCGTTCTGACAGGCCGCAGCGCGCGGCTGGGGTGGGGTCTGACGTCGGCCTATCTCGATGATCAGGACGTTTTCATTGAAAAGGTGAACCCCGACAACGCGGAAGAATACCTGACACCCGACGGTTGGAAACGGTTTGAAAAACGCCCCTCGATCATCCAGATCAAGGACGCCGATCCGGTCACGCTGACCTTGCGGTGGACCGAAAACGGGCCGGTCCTGCCGGGCAGCCACTATGGCCTGTCATCGGTCACCCCGTCAGGCCATGTCGCAGCGCTTGGATGGACGGTCCTGACTCCCGCCGACACATCGCTGTCAGCGGCAATGCGCATCATGCGCGCGGATACCGTGTTTGGCGCAATCCGTGCCGCGGACGGCTTCATAGCCCCCGCGCAGAATCTGATGCTGGTCGATCGGGCCAATATCGCGATGAAGACCATCGGGGCGGTTCCCCGCCGCAATCCGTCCCATGTGACGCAGGGCCAGATGCCGTCCGAAGGCTGGCAGGCCGAGAACCGCTGGAACGGCACGATGCCCTATGCCTCAAACCCCGAATTCGTGGCTCCCAACGGCGGTATCATCGGCAATACCAACAACAAGATGGTCGAACGTCCCTTCCCGAACCATATCTCGCATGTGTGGGGCGATACCCAGCGGGTGCACCGCTGGCAGCGACTGATGCAATCCCGGCAGGTCCACACCCGCGACAGCTTTATCGAAGCGCAGCTTGACACCGTGAGCTTTACCGCGCGCACTCTGTTGCCGCTGATCGGGGCCGATTTGTGGTTTACCGGTGAGGCGATGCCCGAAGGCACGCCGGAACGGCAACGCCAGATTGCGCTGTCGCTGCTGGCCGAATGGAACGGCGAGATGAATGAACACCTGCCAGAACCGCTGATCTATTCAGCGTGGCTGCGCGCCTTGCAGGATCGGCTGATCCGCGACGAGCTTGGCCAGTTGGCCGAGGAATTCACCCATGTCAAACCGCTGTTCATAGAACGGGTATTCCGCGATGTGGACGGGGCGGCCGTCTGGTGCGATGTGATCCAGTCTGCCCCAAAGGAAACCTGCACCGAAATGGCGCGGATGGCATTGGATGATGCGCTGGTCTGGATCGAAGAGGAATACGGCACAGCCCTCGAATCCCTGCGATGGGGAGATGCACATCAGGCCACCCATGATCACCAGATCCTTGGGTCGGTGCCGGTGCTGCGGTATTTCGTGAATATCCGCCAGTCGACATCCGGCGGCGACAACACCCTGCAACGTGGCCGCACCGCCGGAAAGGGCGACGCGCCATTTGAAAACGTGCATGGCGCTGGCTTCCGGGGAGTCTATGATTTTGCCGACCCTGACAGTTCGGTTTTTGTGATCTCGACCGGACAATCGGGGCACTTCCTGTCACGCCACTATGATGACATGGCCCAGCTTTGGCGTCGTGGCGAATATATCCCCATGTCCCTTGACGAAGGTCTGGCCCGCGCGGCGGCGGTGGGCGTCACCCGCCTGCTCCCTCAGGAGTAGCCACCATGGAGCAAGCCACATGGCAAACCGATGGCATTCTGATCACGCTGGGGGCGTTGTTTCTGGCCGGGCTTGCGGCGGATGCACTGGGACGACGCACACGGTTGCCTCGGGTGACGCTCTTGTTGATTTGCGGGCTGGTTGTCGGGCAGTCGGGGTTTGATCTCATCCCGGCACGGGTGAGCGGGCTTTATGATGTGGTTGCCGTGGTGGCGCTGACCATGGTTGCGTTTCTGCTGGGGGGCGATTTGCGCCTGCCGACGTTGCGAGCCCATGGACGCGCCATTGTGGTGATATCGCTTTCGGTCGTGGTGGGCACTTTTGCGGTGGTCACGCTGGGACTGTGGGTGGTGGGCCTGCCGCTGGCCGCAGCACTGGTGCTGGGGGCCATTGCCACGGCCACGGATCCGGCTGCCACGCTGGATGTGCTGCGCCAAAGCGGGTCGCGCGGGCGGTTCGGCCAGACCATCAAAGGCATTGTTGCCATCGACGACGCGTGGGGATTGTTGGTGTTTTCACTCGCCTTGGTCGCCGCGCAGAGTTTGGGAGCCCCCGCCGTTGGCGCGGATATCGCCGCAGAGACCGCCACCGCATCCCCGCTTGCGCATGCATTGCGTGAAATCGGCCTGTCAATGACCCTTGGCGCGGTGCTCGGACTGCCTGCGGCCTTTCTGACCGGTCGATTGAAGACCGGCGAACCGATGCGAATGGAGGCCTTGGGCGTGGTGTTCCTGACTGCCGGTCTCGCGCTTTGGTTCGATCTGTCCTACCTCGTGGCAGGCATGACGGCGGGAACGCTGGTGGCCAATCTCGCGCGGCACCACCGGGTGGCGTTCCACGAGTTGGAAAGCTTTCAGTGGCCGTTCATGGTGATCTTTTTCATCCTCGCCGGGGCCACCGCGGATCTGGAGGCGCTCTGGCTCATTGGTCCCATCGGGGCCGCCTTTGCGCTGGCGCGCATCGCCGGGCGGCTTCTGGGCGGTTGGGCCGGGGCGACACTGGCCGCCGAACCCCGTGCTTTGCGCGGGCTTTATGGTGCGGCGCTGCTGCCGCAGGCGGGGGTGGCGATCGGCATGGCGCTTGTCGCCGGTGCCGCCCTGCCGGATCTGCGCGACATTGTCCTGCCCATCGCCATCGGGGCAACCATCGTTTTCGAACTTGTGGGGCCGGTTCTGACCGGCTGGACAATTACGCGCGCCGATCGCTCTGCCGATCACTCCAGCACAAGCGCCTCCCGATCCGAAAGATAAGGCAACCGGGCCTGCGCGGCGGCCACCCGCGCCACGTGTATATCCGCCACGATCATCTCGGGGCCCGCCCCCGCGCGCGCCATGTCTTCGCCGTCAGGCGCGACGATGATGCTTTGGCCCAGATAATCGAGACCGTTTTCAGTTCCCGCATGGTTGATATAGGCGAGGTAGACGCCGTTCTCGAATCCTCGCGTCGGGATCATCCGGCCGGCAACCCAACCCCACGCCGCCCCCAAGGCCGTCGGCACCACGATCACCTGCGCCCCAAGCGATGCAGCATAGCGGGCTGTTTCGGGGAACTCGGCGTCATAGCAGATCAGTATGGCGATCCTGACACCGTGCAGCGTAAACACGCGCACCCCCTGCCCCGGCGTAAAAATCGACCGTTCAAACCCCGGAGGAATGGCCAGCTTTCGATGATGTCCGATGATCCTGCCTTGGGCATCCACGCAGGCCGCCGAGTTGTAAATCACCCCATCCGCCCGCTCGGCATAACCATAAAGAACAGCAACTCCGTTCGCTCTTGCCAGTTCCGCCATGGCGGTCGCCGTCGGCCCGTCACGGGGTTCGGCCCGGTCTGCGAGACGCTCTGCGATGTGATAGCCGTGGGCAAACAGTTCTGGCAACGCGACAAGATGCGCGCCGTCCGCCCGCGCCTGCGGAAGATAGGTAGCGAGCCAATCAATCCGGGCTTGGGGGCTGTCCAGAACTGGTGCCTGAAGCGCGGCGATGCGCATCCCCGTGGCATTCGCCATCCCCATGCCTTCAGCCATCGGTGACCATGATCTCGCGCTTGTACTGGGTCAGATATTCGCAACCGGTTTCGGTCACGACGATGCTGTCACCGATGCGCCCGGCGGTTTGCCCGTCTATGGAAATTCCGCCATCCACCGCAAAGGTCATGCCCGGCTGCAGAATGGTGCGGTCGCCGTCCTTCAATTCAGGTGCCTCAAGATAGGCCACCCCGATGCTGCGCCCTGTCCGATAGCCCGTGGTATAGCCACGTTCAGCATAGACTGCATTCGCCGCAGCGGCCACATCCTGCGCCGCGACACCGGGCCGGATCGCCGCAATCGCGGCCTGTTGGGCATCAATCGCCGCCAGCTGCACGCGTGCGGCGGCATCGTCAATCCGGCCCACATGGAACATTCGGTCAAAGCCAAGCTTGTATTGTTTGAACTGGGCCATGTTGCAAAAACAGAAATAGACCGGATCACCAATCTCATAGGGTTTCACCGATGCGCGCCGGTGCACCATTGACGTATCTCTCCCGCTTTGCAGGACCTGAAGGTTGTGGATCATCGGCGAGACAAAGCGTTCCCATCCCGATGCGGTCAGAAACCCGGCCGCCGCGCGTGTGCCCGCGTCAATCACGGCCAGCGCGCTTTCATATTCCGGGGTGCCCGCACGCAAGGACCCATGCGCTGCCGCCATCATCGCGCCCGCGATTTGCCCCGCTTGTTTCATCACCTCGATCTCAAGCGGTGATTTGATCATCCGCTGTTCCCCCAGAACCGGCCCGATATCGCGCCGGGGCACACCGGGCCATGTTTCATCAAGACATGAGCGCACGATGGCGGGCAGGTCCTGCGCCTCGACCCATATATCCTGAGGCGTTCCCGGCAAGGCACCTTGCAGGGCGCGCGCCCAGCTGTTCGGACCGAAATCCTCCCATGTGCGGATGTCGGCAACCCAGGTCATCGCGCCGACCATCTCGCTTTCCATCAGCGGTGTTATAACAGTCGGCTCTTCATCGGCCGACACGACAAGCATGGTCGGCCGCCCGAATTCGATACCAAGATACCCCCAGAACCCAGCCAGATAGGCGATGGAGCTTTCTGACGTGAACAGCGCGTGGGTGATCCCCCTGTCACGCATTTTTGACTGAAGGACACGCGTTCTGGCGACAGCTTCTTCGAGCATGAAATCTCCTGTATCGGCGACTTGGTGGCTTTTCTGGTCCAGCTTAGGCATCCGGCGACCTGCCCCACGCCACTGATCGCGGCACCAAAGGTCGCAAATTGGCAGATCAGCTGCCGATGTCCCAATAAACCCCGGTCATCACCCCCAGCGCGTCGCGACAAACCGGCTCCAGCACGTGTTCATCGGGCGCATGTTGGTTGCAGCCGCCATAGGAATGGGGAATCCAAACCGTGGGTAGGCCAAGAATATCGGCAAACACATGGTTTGGAAGCGATCCGGCAAGGTTGGGCAGGATATCCGGCGGCGTCCCGGTGGTGGCCGTGATCGATTCCGCAACCCGCCGCACCCAATCTGAATCGGGGGCGGTGCGGGTGGCCGGGAAAGCCCCCTTCTGCCATTCCTCCACCGCAATCATGCCAAAGCCTTCGCGATCCAGATGACGGCGCAGAGCAGGCACGATGTCGTCGGCATCGGTGCCCACGACAAATCGCAGCTGGCAGGTGGCGCGGGCATGGCCGCTGATGGCATTCACCGGGGCATCGGGACGGCCCGACGCCATGGCCAGCACCGCAAAGCTGTTCCAGCCATAGGCGCGCTCGGCCGGGCTGAGCCCCGGTTCGCCCCAGTCGCGCGCAATCTCCGGCCCGCCTTCACCCGGATCGGGCAGCCGGGCAATCATTGCGCGCACTGCATCAAGGCTGTTGGGCCGCCATTCCGGCACCCGGATTGCCCCGCGCGCGTCAGTGATCGAGGCGATAGCGTGGTTCAATACGATTGCCGGATCGGCCAAGAGCCCGCCCCAGTTGCCGGAATGGTGCGCGGCGTCGCGGAAATTGGCCACAAGATCGAAATTCACCGCCCCCCGCGAGCCAAGGAACATCGTCGCCGTATCCGGACGCAGACGCGGCCCGTCCGACGCAATCAGCACATCGGCGGCCAGCGCGTCCCGATGACGGTCGCAAAACGCCTCAAGCCCCGGTGAACCGGTTTCCTCGCCCATTTCAATCAGGAAGATCAGGTTGAACCCAAGCGACCCGCGCGCGGCGATAACCGTTTCCGCCGCGGTCAGGTTAATCAGGTGTTGCGCCTTGTTGTCAGCCGACCCCCGA
This sequence comes from Alphaproteobacteria bacterium, assembly GCA_030425395.1. Taxonomy (GTDB): domain Bacteria; phylum Pseudomonadota; class Alphaproteobacteria; order Rhodobacterales; family Rhodobacteraceae; genus JAUIAS01. The sequence continues at coordinate 100,759 of JAUIAS010000004.1, read as the reverse complement.
CCATAGAGCCGCTCCCCCCGCCGGGTCAGAGTGAATGGCGTCAACCCCTCAGACCACGCATCCGCCTGACCGTGAATGACATCGCCATGCCCATAAACCAGAACCGTCGGCTTGGCGGTATCCTCGATGCGGCGGGCGATCAAAACCGGCGGCATGTCGGCATCATCATGAAGGGTCGTCTCGAACCCTGACGCGGCAAAGCGCGGTTCCATGAATTCCTTCAGATAGCGGCGCAAATGCGGTGCGCCTGCTTCGGTCTGGCTTTCGGTTGGATAGGAAACCAGCCGAGCAAGATCATCGGAAAACGCAGCCATTGCGGCATCGGACCGGGCAAGAGCAATTGCGCCTTCGCGGTCGGTTGTGCTGGAACTCATGAATCGCCCTTTCCCCTGCAATCCGATCCAGCCTAGCAGAGCTTTCCGCATCGACCAGCCCAAAGAGAACCGCCCGAACATGGCTGAAGCGATTGACAGCAACCACCCCGCGCATGTTGACTGGCGATCAAACTTACCCGGCAGCCGGAGGCCCCCTTGTCAGATATCATTTATCGTCCCGCAATCGACACGGCTCAGGCCATCGCAAACAAGGAAATCTCAGCCGTTGAAGTGCTTGAAGCCCATTTCGCGCGCATCGACGCCCATAACCCCGCGATCAACGCAGTCATCTGGCAAGATCGCGAAAGCGCGTTGCAAGAAGCGCGCGCCTGCGACGCCGAAACCGCGCGCGGCCAAAGCCGGGGGCCTCTGCATGGCGTGCCGGTAACCGTGAAGGAAAGTTTTGACCTGACCGGAGCACCGACCACTTGGGGTATTCCGGAATGGGCCGACAATATTGCCACGAGCGACAGCGCCGCAGTCAGCCGGTATCGCGCCGCGGGGGCGATTGTCTTTGGCAAGACGAACGTGCCGCTCAAGCTGGTGGAATGGCAGAGCTTTAACGAAATCTACGGCACCACGTCCAATCCCTGGGACACGTCGCGCACACCGGGCGGATCGTCTGGCGGATCGGCGGCGGCGTTGGCCACCGGAATGAGCGCCCTTGAAGTCGGCAGCGACATCGGATCGTCAATACGCAACCCGGCGCATTTCTGCGGGCTTTTCGGGCTGAAACCCACATGGAACGCCATGTCCATGGACGGCCATAGGCCCAATGGCTGGCACTGCGACACCGATATATCGGTTTGCGGACCACTGGCGCGGTCGGCCACCGATCTGACGCTGGCCTTCGACATCTTACGCGGGCCGTCGCGGCTTGAGGCAACGGCATGGGCCAATGCCTTGCTCGCTGATGAACGCACGCACCTTCGGGATTTCCGCGTGGCCGTAATGGCGGGCGATCCGACGGTCGAGGTCGATCGCGATTATATCGCAGCAATTGAAGCCTTTGCAGACCGGATTGAGGTGGCAGGTGCCACCGTCATCCGCGACCGCCTGCCCGACATCGACAGCGATGCGCATTTCACGCTTTACCTCAAGCTGCTCGGGGCTGCGATGTCAGGCGGGGTCAGCGACGAAGAAGCCACCGCCACCATCGCCCTCTTTGACGACCAGCCAGAGGACGTAAAACGCGTCTTTGGCACGCGGGTATCCGGCCTTGCCCTGAGCCATCGCGAATGGCTTGGCCTCGACAATGAAAGGCGGATCGCACGGTTGGCATTTGACCGGTTCTTTGAGGACGTGGACATCCTGCTGGCCCCGGTTGCCGCCTGCGCCGCGTTTCCCAAGAACGAGCACGGCCCGCGCTATTCCCGCCGGATCGAGGTGAATGGCAAACAGGTTCTGGAAACAGAACAGCTTTTCTGGTCGGGCTATTCCGGTGTTGTGGGTCTTCCCAGCGCGGTTGGCCCGATGGACCAGATCGGTGGCCTGCCCGTCGGGTATCAGGCCATCGCAGGGCATGGACGGGACTACACCGCGCTGGCCTTTGCCCGCGCGGTCGAAGCCCAATTCGGAGGATTCACCCCGCCACCGGACTTGGGGTGAAGAAAACGCTTCGCCACTGACGGATCAGTAGCTAACGCCCATGCGTTTGGCCTCACTGTCGCGTTGACGCTTGGCCGTATCACCTTTGACGAATTTTTTCACGTTGACGCGATGCCAGTCGCCACGGGTCGGTTTCGTCTCACGCGCCCAGAGGCCCCCCTCTGGGTCTACGACGAACGACAAACACCGCTTTTTTGCCGAGAACTCTTGCGCCTTTCCGTTGACCAGAGTTTTTGCCGTCCAGTCATGGCATCTTTGTCCCCTTTTGTTGATGCTCCATTTGCCCCGTCCAACAGAATACTTGGCGGCATTCTTGTCCCGATTGGTCCACAAAACCAGTATTTCACCGTTCGGCGACCAATAGACCTGTGCATTGCCCGTCTCCCATGTCTCGGTATGACCGGCAAAAACTGCAACGGCCTCGTTGGGCGCTGGCTTTGATCCCTTCGGCTTTGCGACGACGCCGGTCGCGACCAAAACCATTGAAGTTGCCAACAATAATGTCCGCATTGTTCAATCCTTTCCTTTGCAGCTTGAACGTAACGGCGAATTAGACCCTTTGACCATAATCGCCGGATGCCTTGAGGAAACATCCGGCGACAGGATGGGACATGATCGTCTTGGAAACCAGTTGCCGTCACCCGGGATCATTCAAATCCAAAGCCGGCATATTTGAACAGGTATCGAATGCGATACCTGAGGGAGAAGCACCGCGCACCTAAAGCGCAGCAGGCATTTTTCGATTTTTTTGCACCGAAGCCGACCGTTTTCCGGTAGAGTGGATGCGTGCTCAGGTTGCAAGGGGGTCAGGTTATGAAGAATTTTGTCATCGACTGGACCGATAAGTTCATTGCAGCTCAAACTGCTTCCGCGAGATGGGAAGTTTCGCAACAAATCTTCGCGGAAATCGGTGGTTGCGCAATCAATACGGGCATCTTGGAATGCCAGTCACGGTCCCTGAATTGGTTTCAGGGTTCAATGCGTTCCGACTGGATGGAGCATTATCTTGCGCAGGAGTATCACCTTATTGATCCCTTTGTGTCTCACTTGAGCAGGAGCGCCACCCCGATCGAAGGGCTTTGTGGTGAAGCGTCACGCGATCAGGTCGGGTCAGATGAAGAACTGCATCTCAACTGGGAACTACAGGACGCGGGCTACGGGTATATGCTTGGGATGAGTTTCGCAGGTGACACGGCGGGCACGCGCAAATTCGTGACGTTTTGTTCGTCTGAGAATGCGTCGCGTCTCAAGAAAACGGAGTTTTCCGAGAGAATTAGGATTGCAGCTACGTTGGTCGCGGCATTTCAGGATTCTTTGGAGTTGGGCGAGGAACCGGTCTATTTCCCGTCCCACCCGGATACACCTTTGAGCGAGCGTGAACGCGAGGTTCTGCACCATCTGTCGCAAGGGCGACAAAATACGCAAACAGCATTTGAAATGGGGATTGCTGAAATCACTGTGCGCAAACACCTGAGCTCTGCGCGCAGAAAGCTGGGCGCACGCACCCGAGAGGAGGCATTGGCCCGAGCAATGCGCGCCAACTTACTGGACATCTGACGTGAGTTGAGGCGGATTTCATCTGCGGGGGCAATGCATTGCCCATTGACTTTGACCACCCGATACCCCATCTGCCACTCAGCGTCGCCGCAGCAGCGTGAGGCTGGCGGGCCCCTTGAGAGGCCCCGGCGCGCGATTTTTCCCGGATCCCCATCACGCAGGGCTCTGACGGTCTGGCAGTTGCCACGGGGGTCGCCCGTGCGCGACGGATGCCAGTCCGCACCCAATGGCGCGATGCCGCATAGGCCCCCTTTTTTTGCGGGGCCGGAAAGACTATTGATGTTCGATTTCGACATGCTGGGACTCCCCCCGGCACTTAACGCTGCGCTAAAGCGCGGCAACTTCACCCAGCCCACACCGATCCAGAACAAGGCGATCCCGATCGCGCTTGACGGACAGGACGTGCTTGGGCTGGCACAAACCGGCACCGGCAAAACGCTCGCCTTTGGCCTGCCGCTGGTGGCGCATCTGCTGGAAGAACCCGGCAAACCGGCCCCCAAGACCGTCAAGGCGCTGATCCTTGCGCCCACCCGGGAGCTGGTCAACCAGATCGCCGACAGCCTGCGCCCTTTCGTCACCGATACCCGGCTCAAGATCACGACTGTGGTTGGTGGTCAGTCCATCAACCGCCAGATCGGTGTGCTCGCCCGTGGGGTTGATATCCTCGTTGCAACACCGGGACGGCTGATCGACCTGATGGACCGCCGCGCGGTGGATCTGTCGACCGCGACCCATCTGGTTCTGGACGAAGCCGACCAGATGCTGGACCTTGGCTTTATCCACGCGCTGCGCAAGATCGCGCCGGCACTGGGCAGCCCGCGCCAAACAATGCTGTTTTCGGCCACCATGCCCAAGCAGATGGAAGAAATCTCGCGCGCTTACCTGACCAATCCGCAACGGGTTCAGGTCAGCCCGCCGGGCAAAGCCGCCGACAAGGTGACCCAATCGGTGCATTTCATGCCCAAGAGCGAGAAACCTTTCCGGCTGCGTGAAATTCTCGACCGGGACAAGGACGCGCTGACGCTGGTGTTTGCACGCACCAAGCACGGTGCCGAAAAGCTGAGCAAACAACTGATCGCGGATGGCTACAACGCGGCGTCCATTCATGGCAACAAGAGCCAGGGCCAACGCGACCGCGCCATTCGCGCCTTCCGCGAAGGGACTGTGACGGTTCTCGTGGCGACCGATGTCGCCGCGCGCGGCATCGACATTCCCGGCGTGGCCTATGTCATCAACTTCGAATTGCCCGACACGCCCGACAACTATGTGCACCGGATCGGACGCACCGCCCGCGCCGGACGCGAAGGCGAGGCAATCGCATTTTGCTGTGGCGAAGAGGTCGAGTTGCTGCAACAGATCGAAAAGGTCATGAAGGCCAGCATTCCCGTGGGCAGCGGCAAATGCCCCGCCGCTGAACCCAGCCCACAGGCACAGCGCAACAAGGCCCGTCAGGGTCAACGCCGCAGCGGTGGCGGTGGCCACGGTGGGGCCCAGAAGCCCAGCCAGAACCCAAGCCGCCCGCGCCGCCGCCGCCCGCGCAAGGCAGCCTGAGACAATCCAGCACCGCTCCGCCGGATATCACCGGCGGGGCGGTGCTCACCCGCAAGGGTATCGCGCGTCCTTACCGCGCAAACAGATCCTCGAGCCAACGGCCGCGACATTCCGCTCGCAGGACCATGTCGGCGCGCGCGCGTAGAACTGGGCTTTCCAGCTCAACATCCGGATAGCGCGGCGCGATTTCCAATCGCACACGGTTGCCGTAAGCGGTTTGCAATCGGGCAACGCCTCTCAGGAACGGTGCGGCTTGCCCGGTCTCCAGATCCCGCACAACCAGCGCATCACCGCGCAACGCGCACCTGTTATCAAGGGTGATCCGCGCCGTGATCGGCTCTGCATCCGATCTCGACAGAACCCCGCCCAATCCACCAGACAGCACCATCAACACCACCGCCCCGGCCATGCAGACAGCCAGCCCCGCCGCGACAATGGTCGCGCCCCAGGTTTTTTGATCCTTGCAAGCGGTGCGGTTCACGTCCAAATTCCAAAATTGTCGCCCCTAAGACAACGCCCGCTCACTCGGCGAATTTAGCGCACTCCCCGCGCCCAGCCCAAAAGTCGCCCCTTCTTCTGGCAAAAAATACTCCGGGGGGAGACGCGCACAGCGCGTCGGGGGGCAGCGCCCCCAATTTTCCAGACCGTGTTCCCAGAACCGACTTCCCAACGCTTGCGACTTCGTCAGCCGAGGGACCTGACTGAGAACGCAGGCCCATCGCAAAAAAGGCCCCCGTCGCGACAACGGGGGCCTTTCGAAAACAACCTTCAAGAAATCAGGCGCGACGGCGACGGCTTCCTGCGCGCCCACCGCGACCGCGGGTTTCTTCTCCCGCTTTGGCCGGAGCTTTGTTGAACTTGATCCATTCTGCGCCGTGGGGATCATTGTTGGTCAACAGGTTGGCCGCGCGGATCGCTTCCATTTCCTTGCCGGGGCGCGGCAGGGTGCTGCCCAGTCCGAACAAGGTAACAAAGGTTTCGTCGTCGATGTCTTCGGGCAGGATAATGCCCGCCGCGGCAACGGCTTCTTTCTTTTCGGCAATCGCCTTTTGTGCCACCGGAAGGGCCACAGGGTTCATGATCGCGCTGGTCATGCCCGCCCCCATCGCCATCGGCAAGAAGGCGTTGTTGATCCCATGGCGGTTGGGCAGACCAAAGGACACGTTGGAGGCACCGCACGTGGTATTCACGCCCAGTTCCTCGCGCAGACGGCGCACCAGGGTAAAAACTTGCTGACCCGCAGTTGCCATCGCACCGATCGGCATGACCAGCGGATCGACCACGATATCATGGGCGGGAATGCCAAAGTCAGCCGCACGCTCGACAATTTTCTTGGCAACGGCAAACCGCACGTCGGGATCTTCTGAAATGCCGGTGTCGTCGTTGGAAATCGCCACAACGGGCACATTGTACTTTTTGACCAGAGGCAGGATCTGTTCCAGCCGCTCTTCCTCACCCGTGACCGAGTTGAGAAGCGGACGGCCTTCACAGACCGCAAGACCGGCTTCGAGCGCACCCGGCACCGAGCTGTCGATGCACAGGGGCACATCCACCAGCCCCTGTACCAGTTCGATGATCTTGCGCATCAAGGGCGGTTCGGTTTCGTTGGGGTTGGGGTTGGAGTTATAGACCACACCCGCATTGATATCGAGCACCGTGGCACCGGCGGCAACCTGCGCTACCGCGTCCCGTTCCACGGTCGAGAAATCGCCCGCTTCCAGCTCAGCGGCGAGCTTTTTGCGGCCAGTAGGGTTGATCCGCTCCCCAATCACGCAGAACGGCTGATCAAAACCGATGATGGCAGTCTTGGATTTGGATTCGACGATGGTCCGGGTCATTGCGGCCCCTTTCAGATTGTATTTGCCGGCTGCGCGGATGCGCCACCGTTCTCGATCGCCCAGTTGGCGTTTGTCTTGATCCCGCCCAGCGGGAAGAAATGCACGTTGGTGATGTTGAAGTCCGGGTTGGCCGCCTTGTGTGCGGCCAATTCGGCAATAACTTCTGTCGGCTCATAGGGCAGCAACAGCTTGGTCACATCCATCGCGCGTTTTTGCAGCACCTTGAGCGATGGACCCACACCACAGGCAATGGCGAATTTGATCAGCGTCTGAAGCTTGGCCGGCCCGGCGATACCGATATGCACCGGGATCGTGATGCCGGCATCGCGCAATGCATCGGCCCAGGCGATAATCGGCTTGGCGTCAAAAGCAAACTGAGTGGCCAGCGCCATTTCGGCATCGGTCCGTTCGGCAAACCCTTGCTTCCAGCGCAGAGCGTCCATGACATTCTTGTCCGATCCGTCGGGATCAATATCACGGTTGCCTTCCGGGTGCCCTGCAACGTGCAGCCGTTTGAACCCGGCCTTGTCGAACAGACCGGTTTCCATCAGCTGCATTGAGCTGTGAAATTCCCCGTGCGGCGTGGCCACGCCACCCGCCAGCAAGAGCGCTTGATTTACGCCTGCCTCACCCTGATACATGGCGATCCAGTTTTCGAGCGTCGCGGCATCCTTGATGATACGCGCGGGAAAATGCGGCATGACCGCATAGCCGTCAGCCGCCAGCCGCTTTGCCGTTGCAACCATGTCGGCGATCGGGGTTCCCTCGATGTGGGCGATATAAACGCGGGTGCCTTCCGGCAAAAGATCGCGGAAATTGTCGACCTTTTCGGCGGTGCGGGGCATCACCTCGATGGAATAGTCGGTCAGAAAAGCCTCAACCTGAGGGTTGGACGTGACAGCCGACGCAGCATCGCGTTTCTTGAACTTCAGCAGAGCCATAGCGGCCTCCCAGAAAGATGTGGGTGTCATGCCCACCCGTCGTTTGCAATCAGCGCCTTGATCCGGTCGCTGTCGAATTCCGCCTCAAGGCGTGCGCCCTCGGCCTCTGCGATTTCGGCGGGATCGCCATCCACCGTGTAGGGAGGAGCTTTGCGCCATTCGGCCAGGTAGGCATCGGTATCCTGCGCACCGATCTTCATTGCCGCCCTGTCAATGGCTTGTTCGAACCGCTCTGCAAGCTGCCGTTTGGACCCACGACGCCCCTTACCCACGATGACCTGGGCGGGGATGTCGCGCCAATAGACGATGGTAACCTCTGGCATGTCGTTGATTCCCTGCGTTGCGAATTCTGTTTCTTCACTAATCGACAGCGCCCCCTGCCCTGCGCCCAATTTCGACAATTGCGCGGCAAAGAACGACGCCGCAGACATAACCCGCCACGCACCGGCACACCACAGCCCCTCCGTTGAAATATGCACATGAACAAGATGAGCCACGTCTCCGGCATGGTTTTCCGTGCAAAGGCCTTTGGGAGGTGCTGTTTCGGATGTCCGGGGAAGGATCACGACGCTTGCGCGATGGCAGGCGCGCGCGTATCTTGGTAACAACTTGATATGGAGGGCGTGTCCTATGGCGCCCAAGCGTCCCAAAGGTGCGGGCGCGTTTCCCGTGGCGGTTGAGACCCCCGCGCCGAAAAAAGCCGACTCGACGGAGCTTTACGCTGCGTTGGACCTTGGCACGAACAGTTGCCGGATGCTCATTGCCCAACCCAAGGGCAGTGGGTTTCATGTCGTGGACAGCTTTTCCAAATCCGTCCAGCTTGGTGCCGGGCTGGAACAGACCGGGCGGCTGTCGCGATCCAGCATGGCGCGCACGGTGCAGGCGCTGCGGATTTGTCACCAGAAACTCAGACGGCATCACGTGCGGCGTATGCGTCTGGTGGCAACCGAAGCCTGCCGCCGTGCCAAGAACGCCGCCGAGTTCATCCGGCACGTGCGCCGCGAAACCGGATTGCAGCTGGAAATCATCCAACCCGAGGAAGAAGCCCGTCTGGCCGTCATATCCTGCGCGCCACTGGTGAGCACCAAGACAGATCAATTGCTTGTCGTGGATATTGGCGGCGGCTCGACCGAGCTTGTCTGGATCGACCTGTCATCCGTGCCGCACCGCGACAGGCCGCGCGCGATCATGCGGCTGCACGCGGGCTTCAACCCGCAGCAGTCTCCATTTCCCGCCGCCAAGGTGGTGGACTGGATCTCGGTGCCTCTCGGAGTTGCGACGCTGCGCGACCAGTTCAGCGATGTTGAAGACGATTCCGCGCGATTTGCGCTGATGAGTTGGTACTTTGAAGAAAACCTTGCCACCTTCGCGCCATATAAGGACGAGCAAACACGCGAGAATTTTCAGATCGTGGGCACCTCGGGGACGGTCACAACCGTTGCCGCGACCCATCTGGGGCTGAAACGCTATGACCGGACCAAAGTGGATGGGCTGCGCATGACGTCGGATCAGATCGACAAGGTCATTCGCGGGTATCTGGATCTGGGCCCGCTGGGACGTCGGCGCGATCCGCGTATCGGCGAGGACCGTCAGGCGCTGATCATGTCGGGCAGCGCGATTCTTCAGGCGCTGTTGCGCTGCTGGCCGACGGATCGCCTGTCGGTGGCGGATCGGGGGCTTCGCGAGGGGCTGCTCTATGGGCAAATGAGCGCCGATGGCGTGCTGGAAGACGGGCCTTTCTGACCGCGCATGGCAGGGTTGCCCGTCCGGTTGGCTGCGGCTCTGGTGTAGGAGGCCGGATTTGGGTATTTGAAACGAGAAAGAAGCAGCACGCGCGCGCGACACCGGCGGCGCGCAAGGAGAGCGCAGCGATGACCAAGAATACATCCGGCAGAGGACAGCGGGACCTGACCGTCAAGGTCAAGACCGCGCGCGGGCGCACTCTGTCTTCCACCCGTTGGTTGCAGCGACAGCTGAACGATCCCTATGTGCAACGCGCCAAACGCGAAGGGTATCGTGGGCGTGCCGCGTTCAAGATCATGGAAATCGACGACAAATACCGGTTCCTCGTTCCCGGCGCACGGGTCGTTGATCTGGGATGCGCGCCGGGAGGCTGGTGTCAGGTGGCCGTGCCACGGATCAACGCGCTGGGGGAGAAATCGGGCAAGGCGCGGGGGCGCATCATCGGCATCGACCTTCAGGACGTTGAGCAGATCCCCGGTGCGGAATTGCACAAGTTGGATTTTCTGGAAGACGGCGCGGACGAAACCATGCGCGAATGGCTGAACGGGCCCGCGGATGTCGTGATGTCGGATATGGCGGCGTCCTCATCCGGGCACAAGCAGACAGACCATTTGCGGATCATCGCGCTCTGCGAGGCGGCGGCGTATTTCGCCTTTGACGTGCTGGACGAAGGCGGCACCTTTGTGGCCAAGGTTCTGGCCGGAGGGGCCGAAGGCGATTTGCAAAAGCTGCTCAAGCAGAAATTCACCAAGGTGGCGAATTTCAAGCCCCCGTCCTCAAGGGCCGACAGCTCGGAGAAATTCGTGATCGCGACAGGTTTTCGGGGCTGAGCCAGCGACGCCACCGCCGCGTCGCGCAACCCCGCCGCGACAGCCGGGTTCAAGGCCATTTCCGCGCAATTGACGGGATGGGGCAGCAAAGCAAACAACCGGCTGCGCCGGAGTTGCACGCGCGATTGGTTGTGCTGCATCAGGTGTCCTTTCCTTGTGGAACAGACACAAGAATGGCCCCAAGCCCTGAAAACGCAGTTAACGCCACCTTCCGTGCGTGCTAGACATCAACAGATTGTATTTGAGAACGGACCCGGGTCACGATTATGGCGGGCGAACACGGAATTTTTTGGCGGCTTGGGTGGCGTGCGCGTCGGCTTGCGCATCTTCTGCGGTTCCGTATGGGGGTTCGGCACCTCTCAGGCCCGCGCGTTATGCCTGGCGGCGCGCGCGACGTGGTGGTGATTGCGCTGGTCCGCGACGGGACTTTTTATATCGACGAATTCCTGGCGCACTACCGCGCGCTTGGGACGAGCCATTTTCTGTTTTGCGACAATGGATCGACGGATGGCACACTTGAGCGTCTAGCCCGGGAAACGGATGTTACGGTTATATCGTCTGACATGGCATGGCACGACGTGGAAAACACGTTTCGTGAATATGCCGCGCGCCACTTTTGCGCCGGGCGCTGGGTTCTTTATGCGGATATGGATGAGGTCTTTACGTTTCCCGGTGCTGATCGCATGACGCTGACCGGTCTGGCTGCGCGGCTGGATGGGTTGGGGGCCACGGCGATGCTGGCTCAGATGCTGGAGATGGTGCCCCCCGGCCCGTTGCAGAAATGGGCAACGCGCGATTACAAGGCCTGCCTTGATGGCTTTGACCGATACGACCTGTCCAATATCACCACGATCCCCTACCGCGATCATCACAGGCTGGATTTTGGCGGTGTGCTGACCGAGAATGTCGAGTTGGGTCCCGGGCTTGCTTTTCTTTGGGGCGGATTGCGCCGCCGGGTATTTGGTGAAAATTGTTGCCTGACCAAACATCCGCTTGTGTTCGTCGGGCCGGGGGCGCGTCCGGGTGTGCATCCGCATTGCGCGCAGGGTGTCCGGGTGGCACCGGTGACCGGGCTGATCAAGCATTACAAATTCGCGGGGAATACGGTTGCGCGCGATACCGACACGCTGCGGCGCGGGGTCAGCGATCACGGCGAAGATGCACTGCGCACCCGTGCGTTTGAGGCCGACCCCGACCTGACGCTGGCCGGGCCGGATGTCGCACAGTTCGACGGGATTGCGCCATTGATCGCGGCGGGCTTCGTGCTGGACTGGCCCGAGGAAACATCATGAGCCGGGTGCACGCCGTTGTCATCGGGCGCAACGAAGGCGCGCGGCTAAGCGCCTGCCTTGCGTCGCTGGACCAGATCGACGGACGGCTGATCTATGTTGATTCCGGATCGACCGATGGCAGCGTCGCGCTGGCAGAGGCGGCCGGGGCCGAGGTTGTCGCGCTGGACATGGACCACCCGTTTACCGCAGCCCGCGCCCGCAACGCCGGGCTGGACCGGCTGCATGACATGTCGGATGCCGATCTGGTGCAGACGGTAGACGGCGATTGCGCCCTGCGCGCCGGATGGATCGACACCGCAAGTACGTTCCTGCGCAGCCATGGCGATGTCGCGGTGGTCTGCGGCAGGCGACGCGAACGGGCACCCGAGGCAAGCATTTACAACCGGATGTGCGACGCGGAATGGGACACACCAGTGGGCGAGGCCGCCGCGTGTGGCGGCGATGCGCTGTTCCGCTTGGGAGCTGTCCGGGCTGTTGGCGGGTATCGCGACGATCTGATTGCCGGGGAAGAACCCGAGCTTTGCGTGCGTCTGCGGGCCGAGGGCTGGCGGGTGTGGCGGCTCGATGCGGAAATGACGTGGCACGATGCGGCGATGACACGATTTGCGCAGTGGTGGGCACGAAGCAAACGGGCCGGGTTCGCCTTTGCAGAAGGCGCTGCGCTGCATGGGGCACCGCCCGAACGCCATTGGGTGGCGGAAACCAGACGGGCGCTGATCTGGGGCGCAGCCTTGCCCGCAGTCGTGGTCATCACGGCGGCGGCGAGCCTGCCTGTGGCGCTGATGCTGGCTTTGGTCTGGCCGTTGCAGGCGCTGCGGTTGTCGCGCCGACCGGGGATCGGTTGGGAACGGGCGACATTCCTGATGCTGGGCAAGTTTGCCGAGGCCCAAGGCGCGTTGGCCTATTATTTCGGCAGGCTATCAGGACGGCGGCGCGGTTTGATCGAATACAAATAGCCGCTGACTTTTCAGGGCGTGCCGCGTTTCGCCCTGCGGGCATCCAGATACAGCGACGGCAGTATCGCAATGCACCGCAGATAACGCGGCCCAAGCCGCAACGGGCTGCTAAGCGCGCGCCACAACCATTCGAGCCGCAATCGCCGCACCAGAAGCGGCGCGCGGGTCTGATGACCGCTGAGAAAATCCAGACCCGCGCCGACCGAGGCAAAGCCCATGCGCGGCACCAGATCACGGGCACGCGCAGCAAACACCTCCTGACGCGGAGCACCAAGGGCAAGAAAACACAACCCCGCATCGCTGGCCTCAAGCGCGCTGAGAATGTTGGTGGCTTCGGCCCCGTAAGGATCGAACCTACCTCCGGGAGCAATCGTTACGGTGACCCGCAACCCCGGCACCTGCGCCTCAAGCGCACGGGCTGCGCCGCTCAGGGCGGCGTCGGTGCTGCCGACAAGCGCCACCGCCACATTCATGGAGGCCGCGAGTTCACAGATCGGTATGACAAGGTCGGAGCCCGGCAAAACCTCGATCCGTTCGCCTGCGACGGCGGCAAGCCAGGCAATCGGGTTACCATCTGCGACCACCAGATCCTGCGCGGCATAGGCTTGGGCAAATACCGGGTCATGGCGCAGTTTGACCATGTGATCGAGATTGATCGTGGCCAGCGCAAAGCCCGTTCCATTGGCAAAACGGTCGCGCATGGCATCCATCAGCGCCTTGCGCGTGGGCATATTCACCGCAATGCGGTGCTGGCCAAAGTCGAAATCCACGGTCCCTGCCCTCTTCGTTCGGTGCGCGCTGCAACGCCACCTTGCCGGAAGCGCGCCGGTCTGGTCAAATGGGACATAGAGCCGCCATCCTTTCGCCACGCTGGCACGGTATAGCGCGGCTAATCGGGCAGGCAAAGTCCACCTTTTGCGCACCCAAGCACGAAAACGCAGAACGCAGAACGCAGACGAGAAACGGAGCAAGTCACAAGGATGCCCAACACGATCGCATATGTGGTCCTGCTGATCTGGCCGTTTGTGTCGCTGGCCCTGTTCCGGCGGCTTCCCTTGGAACGTGCGCTGATCTGGTCGATCATCGGGTCTTACCTGATCCTGCCCCCTGTGGCCGAATTCGACCTGCCGCTGGTTCCCGACTTCGACAAGTTCTCGATCCCCAGCCTAACGGCGGTGTTCATCATCTTTGTCATGCTCAAACAACCGTTCGGGCTTGTTCCCAAAACATGGATAGGCAAGCTGCTGATCTTTGGGTTCATCTTTTCCGCTGTTCCCACGGTGATTACCAATTCCGAACCGGCGATTTTCGGAGATCACGCCATTCCGGGCCTGCGCTTGATCGACGTGCTGTCGGCGCTGTCCAATCAGGTGATCGTGTTGCTGCCGTTCCTTCTGGCGCGGCAATTCCTGCATACCGAAAAGGCGCTGCGTGAACTGCTTTTGGTAATGGTGATCGCCGGGATCGCCTATAGCCTTCCTGCGCTGTTCGAAATCCGGATGAGCCCGCAGCTCAATGTCTGGATCTACGGGTTCTTCCAGCACAGCTTTGCCCAGATGATGCGCGATGGCGGGTTTCGACCCATCGTATTCCTGCCGCATGCTCTGTGGCTGTCGTTGTTCTTCATGAGCGCCAGCGTCGCCGCAGCAGCCCTGTCGCGCGGGCTGGCGCGCGAAGATCGGGTCCGCTTCGTGCTGGCGACGGGGTATCTGTTTGCGGTTCTGGTTCTTTCCAAAAGCCTCGCGTCCTTTGCTTATGGGCTGGCGCTGGTTCCGCTGGTGCTGATCGCGGATACCAAGCTGGTTCTTCGGGTGTCGATGGGGTTTGCGCTGGTGGCGGTGATCTATCCGATGCTGCGCAATCTGGAATTCATTCCACTCGAATGGATTCTCGATCAGGCCTATGCAGTTGATCCCAAACGCGGAGAATCCCTGGAATACCGGTTCGACAACGAAATTGAGTTGTTGGCGCGCGCCGCGGAAAAGACATGGTTTGGCTGGGGCGGATGGGGCCGCAACCTGTTGCATGATCCAAGCACTGGCGCAATCATCAGTGTGCCTGACGGGCGATGGATCATCACCTTTGGCACCTTTGGATGGCTCGGCTATATCTGCGAAATGGCATTGCTGGCTTTGCCGATCTTCCTGCTGAATTACAGCAACCGCGTGGAACGCGTTGGTTTCGTGGCCGCGACCTGCGCCCTCTTGTTGGCCATCACGATGGTGGACATGCTGCTGAACGATACGCTGGTGCCCTTCACATGGATGATCGCCGGGGCAATTCTGGGCCGGGTTGAAAGCCTTGCCACCGGGCCGGATGGTTCCGTGAGAACCCTGTTTCCCAAGGGCCCCGCAATCGGACGCGCCCACCCCGACAGCCGACGTTCCGTAATGTAATCACGGCCCAAAACCGATCTTTGGCTTTCCCGGCAGCGTTGGCAGCCCGGCGTGGCGTGATCTTGTCGCGACATACTTGAACGGTGTGACATGCATCACTGACATCTTCCGTGAGATCAGCCATAATATTGCCCAGAAAAGGTTTGGTTTGTTCCATCTCGATGCAACTTTCGCCCGATATCTATTCGGGTGGCGGCTTCTGCGTCCGGGGTTCCGACATAACACCGGCGTGGCAAACACCGTTAGTGCAGTAAAAGACGGGAAGTGGCGAGTTGACACAGAGTATCGAAATCAAGCAATCGGTCCCACATGGCGATGATATCGCTATCGTGGGCATGGCCGTTGATATGCCGGGCGCAGGAGATCTTGCGACTTATTGGAACAATCTGCGTGCTGGCGTAGAGAGCATTGTCAAACTGGACAACAAGGCCCTTGTCGACGCGGGCGAAGACCCCCTGCTGATGTCCAAGCCGAACTATGTTCCCGCCGCAGCACCGCTGGCCGGTTTCGACATGTTCGATGCCGAATTCTTTGGTTTTTCCCCCAAAGAGGCCGCCATTCTCGATCCCCAGCACCGCAAGTTCCTTGAGACCGCCTGGAGCGCTCTTGAAAACGCGGGTCACGCACCGAAGAATTTCGATGGCGATATCGGCGTTTATGCGGGCTGCGGGATGGGCAGCTATTTCTTTTTCAACATCTGTTCCAACCCCGAAATCGTGCGCGATGTCGGTATGTTCCTGTTGCGCCACACCGGCAACGACAAGGATTTCCTGTCCACGCGGGTAAGCCACACCTTCGACCTCAAGGGTCCGAGCGTGAACATCCAGACCGCGTGCTCCACGTCGCTTGTCGCGGTGCACTACGCGATGCGCGCGCTGCAGGCGGGTGAATGCGATATGGCTCTTGCGGGTGGTGTCACCATCGAATTGCCGCAAGGGCGCGGCTATCTTTACAAGGAAAACGAAATCCTGTCGCCGGATGGCCACTGCCACGCCTTTGACCACCGCGCCGAAGGAACCGTGTTTGGCTCCGGTGCCGGGTCCGTCGTTCTGCGCCGCCTGTCTGACGCGATTGCCGATGGCGACCATATCTATGCCGTGATCAAGGGCAGCGCGATCAATAACGACGGCGCGGCCAAGGCCGGGTATCTTGCGCCTTCGGTGGACGGCCAATCCGCGAACGTGCGCGCCGCACTGGCGGACGCGGGTGTCACCGCCGACACCATAGATTACGTCGAATGCCACGGCACCGGCACCTATCTTGGCGACCCGATCGAAATCTCGGCCCTGACAGACGCCTATCGCAGCAGCACCCGGGATCGCGGCTTCTGTCGTGTGGGATCAGTCAAGACAAACATAGGACACCTCGACACAGCTGCGGGTGTGGCGGGACTGGTCAAAACGGCCATGTCCCTGCAAAACCGCGAAATTCCGCCAAGCTTGGGATACGAAGCCCCGAACCCGGCAATTGATTTCGACCGCAGTCCGTTTGTCGTCAACGACAGGCTGAGTGACTGGACCCCGCGCAAAGGACCGCGACGGGCGGGGGTGAATGCCCTTGGCGTCGGTGGCACCAACGCGCACCTCATCCTTGAGGAAGCCCCCGCCAGCGCCCCGTCGGAGGAAAGCGACTTTCCGTTTCAGGTCTTGTGTATTTCGGGCCGGTCAACCGCCGCGCTGGATGCCAATTCCGCCGCACTGGCCGCGCATATGCGCGCCCACCCACAGCAACCTCTGGCCGATGTCGCCTTTACCCTGAAAGAAGGGCGCAGCGCCTTTGACAAACGCCGCGTTGTCGTGGCCGAAACCCATGAAGAGGCCGCCGCCCTCCTCGAAGCCGGGGACCGGCAGCGGGTATTTACCCACAACCGTCTGGGCGATGCGCCTGATGCGGTGTTCATGTTCCCAGGTGGTGGTGCCCAATACGCAGGTATGGCCGCCGATCTCTATGAGACTGAACCGGTCTTTGCCGAATGGATGGACCGGGGTCTGGATCATCTCGCCCCGAAGCTGGACTATGACATCCGGGCCTTGTGGCTGCCCAAGGATGATGCTTCCCGAGCGGCTGCTGACCAAACGCTCAAGACACCGTCGGTGCAACTGCCGCTGATCATGATCGTTGAGTATGCGCTGGCCAAGCTATGGCAAAGCTGGGGCATCGAGCCTGCGGCCCTTGTCGGACATTCGATGGGCGAAAACACCGCCGCCTGTCTGGCTGGGGTGTTCTCCTTCGAGGATTGCATTGATCTGGTCCTGCTACGCGGCCGCCTGTTCGATTCCGTGGCGCCGGGCGGCATGCTGTCGGTCGCCCTGCCGATCAAGGATCTGGAGCCGCTGATCGGGGCGGATCTGGATATCGCCGCCGCCAACGCGCCGGAACTTTGCGCCGTTTCCGGGCCGCAAGTCGCCCTTGACCGCTTGTCGGCTGTTCTGACCGCGCGTGGCATCGAACATCAGCGTGTGGCCATCGACATCGCGGCCCATAGTCAGATGCTCGATCCGATCCTGCCGGAATTCCGGGCCTTCCTGAAGGGGTTGACGCTGAACGCGCCACGCATTCCTTTCGTGTCCAACCGCACCGGCAAAATGATCACCGCAGCCCAAGCAACGGATCCCGAATACTGGGTTCAGCAATTGCGCAACATGGTCCGTTTTGGCGACTGCATCAAGACACTGGCCAAACCTGACAGGGTGTTCCTCGAAGTGGGACCGGGCAAGGCATTGGCGTCGCTTGCGCAGATGTCCCCGCTGGTAAAGCCGGGTCAGACCATGTCTTCGCTGCGCCATCCCGACCAGAATGTGGCCGACGATCTGCATTTCTTTGGTGTGATCGGACGGCTCTGGGCCTGCGGTATCGAAGCCGACTGGCCGCAGGTCTGGGGCGAGGCACGACGCCACCGCGTGCCGCTGCCGACCTACGCATTCCAACGTTCGCGCTATTTCATCGAACCCGGCACCGCCGCCACCGAAGACGCCGCAACCGGCCTGCCACTGCGCAGCAACGACATGACCGACTGGAGCTGGAAGCCCGTGTGGCAGCCTCGCTACGCTCGGGCCGCTATCGAAGCCGGCACCCCGGTATTTGAACGTGCTGAAACCTGGTTGGTGTTCGAGGACGACGCCGGATATGCTGCGCCCGTGATTGCCCGACTGGAAAAGGCCGGACACACGGTAACCCGGGTGCGCGCCGGGGACAGCTTCCGCCAGACCGGACCGGATGCCTACATGATGGCCCCCGAACAGGGTCAGGAAGGGATGGCCATGCTGATGGCGCACCTTGCTGACGCAGACCGCCTGCCAACCCGTATCGCGCATTTCTGGCTGGCCACGGCCAAGGAAACCTTCCGCCCCGGATCGGATTTCTTTACCCGGAACACCGAACACGGGTTCTATGCGCTCGTCCATCTGGCGCAGGCGCTGGCCGACCACGAAAATCTCGATGTGCACGTGGATGTGTTCACCACCGGCGCGGCGCGCGTTGGCACAGAACCGCTGGAACATCCCGAAAAGGCAATGATCTCCGGACCGCTGGGCGTCATGCCTCGCGAGATGCCGGGGCTGACCTGTGGCATGATCGACATCGGCCCCGGCACGGGGACGAAACCTGACAGCGTGAAGGACCGCATCCTTGCGGATCTGGCGTCCCCGCCCCGCAACTTTACAGCGGCGTATCGCGGGCATGACCGGTTTGAGCAAGACTGGCGCCAGGCGCGTGTCGAGGCACCCCAAGTTGATCCACTGCCATCGGACGCGACCTATTTCATCACCGGCGGCTTTGGCGGCATTGGCATGTCCGTGGCCCAGGATCTGGCTGCCCGAGGCCCGGCCCGCATCGCGATCGTGTCGCGCAGCGCACACCAAGACGACCACAACCGTCGTTCGGCGCTGGCAGCACTGGAACAGAACGGCGCGCAAGTCGAGGTGATCACGGCAGACGTTTGCAACCATGGCGACATGATGCGCGCCCGTGCCCGCGCTGAAGAACGGTTCGGCCCGATCGACTGCCTTATCCATGCGGCGGGCACCATCGACGATGCGCCGATCCTCACCAAGACAACCACCGGGATCGAAGCGGTTCTGGCCCCCAAGGTGACGGGTATGCGTGTGATCGACGCGGTATTCCCCGATGGCGATCTCAAGCAGATGGTGCTGTTCTCGTCCACGTCTTCGATCACCCGCCCGGCGGGTCAGGTGGACTATGTCGCGGCCAATGCCTATCTCAGCGCGCTGGCCGAATCCCGTGCCAATGCCAAGAACCGTGTCACAGCGGTCAACTGGGGGGTCTGGTGCGACACCGGTATGGCCGCCGATGCCATGGCCGACCGGATTGGCCACATCCCACAGCCCAATATGGAACCGACCGGCCAGGCGACTCTGACCCTTGGCGGCACGGATATTTCTGGCCGCGTGCATTTCACCGGCACGCTGACCACCAAGGATTGGGTGATCGACGAGCACCGGACCATGGCCGGAGACGCCCTGCTGTCCGGCACCGGTCATATCCAACTGGCCGCCGAGGCCATGGCCGCCCTCGCCACGCCACATCCCTACCGGTTCGAGGATTTCACCTTCCTGCGGGCATTGGACGTGGCAGAGGGAATCGAGAAGAAAATCCAGCTGACCCTGACCCCACAGGGACCAGGTTATGCGATGGAGGTGCGCAGCACAGCCCGTGTCGATGGACGCGCGGCCACTGTTTTGCACAGCGAAGCGCGCGTCGCCCTTCTCAAGCAATGCCACAAGCCGAGCCACATCGACACCCGCGCCATCGCCAAAAGGTGCACCGTGTCTGAAAATGCTGACAGCAGTGGCCACCTTGCTTCGCCTCAGGCCGCACATCTGAACTTTGGGCCGCGCTGGCAGGTGCTGCGCTCGGCCGCCTATGGCAAGGACGAAGGCATCGCCCATCTTTCGTTGCCCGAAATTGGGCGTGACGATCCCAAACAAGGGTGGATCATGCATCCTGCCCTGCTCGATTTGGCCACCGGATGGGCGCTGAAATTGGTTCCGGGCTATGCCGCCCAGAACCTTTGGGTGCCGCTGTCTTACGGTGAAATCACTGTTTATCGTGCCCTGCCTGCCGATCTGATCAGCTGGGTGCGCCTGATTGAGGGCAACGAGGCGGACGGTTATGCCCGCTTTGACATCGCGCTATGCGCGCCTGACGGCACTGTGCACACCGAGATCCGCGGCTTCCAGATGCACAAGATGGAAGACGCCGGATTTGCGCGGCCCACCCCGCTGACCGCGCGGGATGTGGATTTTGACGGAGTTGAACAGGATCAGCGATCCCTGTCGCCAGAAGAAGACGCGCTTTATCACAATATCCGTCAGGGCATCCGCGCCCGCGAAGGGGCCGACGCGTTGCGCGTCGCCATGGGATCGGGGCTGCCCCAGGTGGCGATGACCTCTCTGCCATTGGATATGCTCACTGCGCAGGCCGATCAGATGTCGCACCCCCCGAGCGCGACGTCCGAGGCCTTTGATCGCCCGGAGCTTAACAGCGATTTCATCGAACCGCGCACAGCCATCGAGGAAACCATTGCCGGATTCTGGAAGAAGCTGCTGGGCGTGTCCCGTGTCGGGGTCGAGGACAGCTTCTTTGACCTTGGCGGCCACTCCCTGATCGCGGTGCGGTTGTTCACGATGATCAAGCGCGAATACGCCGTGGAATTCCCGATATCGGTGCTGTTCGAGGCCCCGACCATTGCACGCTGTGCCGCGCTGATTGCCGAAGCCCGAGGCGAAGACGACGCGCCGGTCGGCGCGAGCACGCCGGACGATGCGGCGGCCCGGAGACCGGCACGCGAACTGCGTCCGAGCTTCACCCATCTCGTGCCTCTGTCGCCCAATGACACCGCCGTGCGCGCACCAATGTTCATCGTCGCGGGCATGTTTGGCAATGTTCTCAACCTGCGCCATCTGGCGCTGGAGCTTGGCAGTGACCGGGCCGTCTACGGGCTTCAGGCCAAAGGGTTGATCGGCGACGCCGAACCGCACACCCGCATGGAGGACGCCGCGCGCGACTACATCGCCGAAATGCGGCAGGTCCAACCCAGAGGCCCCTATAACATCTCGGGCTTCTCCGGGGGCGGGGTTGCGGCCCTCGAAGTGGCGCAGCAATTGCGTGCCGCCGGTGAGGAGGTTGCCTTGCTGACGCTGTTCGACACACCACTTCCGGTGCGCCCGCCGCTCAGCAATGTGGACAAGGCACTGATCAAGCTGGCTGAATTCCGCCGCAAGGGTCCGGCCTATCTGACCGAATGGTTGCGGGCACGGCGCGCATGGAAAGAACAGCTTGCCCAACCCGATGCCGACACGCCCGAGGGTGGTTTTAACAACCACAAGATCGAGATGGCCTTCCGTCAGGCTGTCGGGGTCTATGAGGCCGCGCCTTACGACGGACCCGTTCTGTTGTTCCGGCCCCCGCTGGACCGGCATTGGAAGGTGTCCGGCGGAAACTGGGTCAGCCGTGAACGCGAATATGTTTTCCACGACAACCAGTGGACCCCACTGATGCCGAATTTGGAAATCATTGAAGTGACCGGCGATCACGACAGTATGGTTCTGGTGCCCAACGTCGGCGCGCTGGGGGCGCATCTTCGGGATCGGCTTGCCAAGGCGGATCGGAACGGTCAAGGATTGTCCGCAACGTCGACCAAGATCACAGCGGCGGAGTAAGAGTAATGAATACACCTACGGTTTTGACCGTCATTCTGAACTATCGCACCGCCGAAATGACCTTGGAGTCCGCCAAATCGGCCTGCATCGCCATGGCCGATGTGCCCGGCGGGATCGTGATCGTCGACAACGACAGCCGCGACGGTAGCTTTGAAACCATACGCGCCGAAGTGGCGAAATGGGAATTTGACCGGATCCGCGTTGTTGCGTCGCCGCGCAATGGCGGGTTCGGTGCCGGCAACAATTACGGCATGGCGCAGGCCCTGCCGGACGGAACGCCGCCGGATTTCGTCTATCTTCTGAACTCCGACGCTTTCCCCGCGACCGATGCCATCTCGTCTCTGCGCGACTACATGGTGGCCCACCCGAAAGTGGGCATTACCGGCAGCGATATTCGGGGCGAAGACGGCGTCCGGCATACGGCTGCGTTCCGGTTTCCCAGCGTGGCCAGCGAATTTGAAACCGCCGCCCGAACGGGCGTGATCAGCCGTATGTTGTCGCGCCATATAGTAGCCCTGCCAACCCCGGATGTGCCGACCCGCATTGGCTGGACACCCGGCGCATCCTTCATGATGCGGCGCAGTATGCTGGATGAAATCGGTGCCTTCGACGAAGGCTATTTCCTTTATTTTGAAGAAACCGACCTGTGCCTGCGCGCCGATCGGGCCGGTTGGGAAACCCATTTCGTGCCGCAGAGCCACGTGGTTCACATCGGGTCCGTCTCGACCGGGATGGGCGAATGGGGCCGCACACCGACCTATTGGTTCGACAGCAGGCGGCGCTATTTTGTAAAGAACCACGGGATCGCAACCTTCTGGGCCACAATTCTGGCCCGGCTTGCCGGTGGCCTTATGTGGCGTCTGCGCGCGGTCCTGTCACGTCGCCCCTTCGGCGAAGCCCGATTTTTCCTTAGCGATCTGATCAGGCATGCATGTGCCCCCAGAAAGGACACCCTGCAATGACAACTGCAATCACCTGCGTCCTGATCGGTGACGAAACCCTGCTGGTGACTTGTGGCGACTCCCTTCGCAACAGGGGCCACGATATCCGCGCCGTGGTGACCGACGAACCGGGCGTGCGTGATTGGGCAGTCTCGGCAGGCATCGCCGCGTTCGACACCGGGTCCGAAATGGCAAAGGCGCTTGGCGCAGGCTCCGTGGACTGGCTGTTTTCCATTGCCAATCTCAAGATGTTGCGCCCGGAGGTTCTGGCCATCGCCCGCAACGGGGGGATCAACTTTCACGACGGTCCCCTGCCCCGATATGCAGGATTGAACGCACCCGTCTGGGCATTGCTGGACCACGAACAGGAATTTGCCGTCACCTGGCACCTGATGGAAGGCGGGGTCGACGAAGGCGACATCCTTGCCCAGATGCCCGTCCGGATCGAAGAAGACGACACGGCTTTTTCGTTGAACTGGAAATGCTACGGTGCCGCCGCTGAAAGCTTTGAGGTTGTTGCCGATCAGATCGAAGCGGGCGCGCTGAACCGCGTCGCTCAGGATCTCAGCCAGCGCAGTTATTTCGGGCGCTACCATCGTCCCGAGGCAGGCGCGATGATTGATCCCGCAGGTGCCGGAGAGGATATCACCCGACTGGTGCAGGCACTGGATTTTGGCGGTTATTGGAATCCGCTCACGGTGGCGCGGGTCGATCTGGGCGGCGGTGTTGTCGCCGCGATCAAAAACGCACGAGCCACCGCCGCAACCGGCATCGGGGGTGCCGGAACGGTTTTGGAAAGCACCGGCGACAGCATCGTGATCGCCACCACCACCCACGCGGTGCGGCTGGACGGGTTGACCACACTGGACGGCGGGCGGGTCGCCCTCCCCGAGGTGGGCTCCGCTTTGCCGCCACTGGACGCCACGCGCCGCAGCGCTCTGGAAGACCTGAGCAAGGCCACGGCACGCGCCGATAGCACAGCTCGCACAACCTTTGCGGGATATGCTCCGGCACGGTTGGCCATGGCGCGTCGCGCAGAAGGCCGCGCAGATACCTCGGCGGAATGGGCTGCGATCCCCTTGGCCGTGAACGCGCCAGCCGAAAAGGTCGCCACAGCCACCTTGGCGTTTGCCCGTATCTCCTGTGACGGGGATGGGGCGGATATCGCCGTCGCCCATGATGGGGACGCGACGCTTTGCATGGATTGGCTTCCATTGCGCGCAGATTCCCAAAACATCCCGGAAATCTCGCAAGACACCGCCGCCACTCTGAGCAAACGCGCAAACCTTGGGCCGGTGGCACGGGATATCGCGTTGCGCATTCCCGGCATCGCACCGCTGGCAGTGCCAGACATCGCGCTGGCCTTTGGGAACACGCCCGTTGACGGGGCCGTGCTGTGCCTGTGTCGCCGCGATGATGGCCTGCATCTGGCCTATGACGCCGCGCGTCTATCGGGTCAGGAGGCCCAGCTTCTCGCGGATCGTTTTGTTGCCATTCTGGACCAGCTGGATCAGGCCGCGACCCTGTCGGACCTCCCGCGCATGTCCCCTGCAGAACACCAGATGGTGTTGCGGGACTGGAACGCGACAGCGACGGATTACAAATCCATCACCCTTGGTGCCGC
The DNA here is from genome assembly GCA_030425395.1 of Alphaproteobacteria bacterium. Taxonomy (GTDB): domain Bacteria; phylum Pseudomonadota; class Alphaproteobacteria; order Rhodobacterales; family Rhodobacteraceae; genus JAUIAS01. The sequence continues at coordinate 76,428 of JAUIAS010000004.1, read as the reverse complement.
CTTTAACGAACAGGTGGCGCGGACCCCGCATGCCGTGGCGCTGATCCACGAAGATACCAAGATCACCTATGCGGAACTGGCCGAGCGCGCTCGCAAGATGGCAGCCCGGCTTCAGGTTGCCGGCGTCGCTCGCGGCGACCGTGTCGGCCTGCACCTGCGGCGCGGTCCCGACATGGTGGCAGGCGTGCTTGGCATCCTGCTGGCGGGGGCGGCCTATGTGCCCATGGACCCCGATTATCCCGCAGATCGACTGGCGCATTACCTCAGCGACAGCGGCGCGCGGATCGTGTTGACCCATAGCGAACTGAGAGCCAGCCTGCCCAAGGGCACAGGCAGCCCAATCGTCGTGGACAAGGCACCCGGCGGCCAAAACGCTCTGCCGGCGTTTGTCGATCCGGGGGTGGAGCCGGAAGATCTTGCTTACCTCATCTACACTTCCGGCTCCACCGGCACACCCAAGGGGGTGATGGTCGAACACCGTAACGTAGCGAATTTTTTTGCCGGAATGGACGCGCGGCTTGCGCCCGATACAGGCGGGGTTTGGATGGCCGTGACGTCGATGGCATTCGACATTTCGGTTCTTGAGATCTTCTACACACTCGCGCGGGGCTATACCGTAGTGGTTGCGGGCGACGGTCCTCGCGCGGCCGTGGCCGGAGGACCCATCCGCCTGCCCGGGCGCGACATTGATTTCAACCTCTACTACTGGGGCAATGATGGCGGCGTGGGCCGGGACAAATATGCCTTGCTGCTGGACGGGGCACGGTTTGCCGATGCGCACGGGTTCAACGCGGTTTGGACGCCGGAGCGGCACTTTCACGCGTTCGGAGGCCCCTACCCCAACCCATCCGTAACCGGTGCCGCCGTAGCCGCGGTGACGCGCAACCTGTCGGTGCGCGCGGGATCCTGCGTCGCTCCTTTGCATCACGTGGCGCGCATCGCCGAAGAATGGTCCGTCATCGACAACCTGACAAACGGACGCGCCGGTCTGGCCATGGCCAGCGGGTGGCAGCCGGACGATTTCGTCCTGCGTCCCGAAAACACACCGCCAAACAACAAGACGGCGATGTATCAGGCGATCACCGACTTGCGCACATTGTGGCGCGGTGAAAGCGTGGCCTTTCCCAAGGCGGATGGAACAACGCTGGATGTTGTGACCCAACCGCGCCCGGTCTCGTCCGAGATTCCCATCTGGGTCACAACCGCTGGCAATCCGGACACATGGCGCGAAGCGGGCGAGATTGGTGCCAATGTGCTGACCCACCTGTTGGGTCAGACCATCGAAGAGGTCGAAGGCAAAATTCGCATCTATCACGATGCGCTGCGCGATGCGGGGCATGACCCGGACAAGTTCTCGGCGTCTCTGATGCTGCACACCTACCTTGCCGAGGATCGCGAAAAAGCACGTGCTGTCGCCCGCGAACCGATGAAGGATTACCTGCGTTCTGCCGCCGGTCTGATCAAGCAATACGCCTGGGCATTTCCCGCGTTCAAGAAGCCCGAAGGCGTCACTGGCCCGTTCGAGCTTGACCTGCGCGATCTCGATGGCGAAACGCTTGAGGCGATCCTTGATTTCGCCTTTGAACGGTATTTCGAGACGGCAGGTCTCTTTGGGACTGTCGAGGATGCCGTCGCCCGCACCGAGGAATTGCGCCGCATCGGCGTCACCGAAATTGCCTGCCTGATAGACTACGGCATTGACCACGATACCGTTATGGAAGGTCTGAAACCGCTGGCCGAGGTGCTGGCGCAGGCAAAGGAACCCGCGACGCTTGATCCGGACGACTTTTCCATCGCAGCCCAGATCGTCCGCCATGGCGTGACGCATCTTCAGTGCACGCCCTCCATGGCGCGGATTCTGGCCATGGTGGATGAGGCCCGGCTTGCCTTGTCATCGGTAAAAACCCTGTTGCTCGGCGGAGAGGCGCTTCCAGCTGATCTTGCGGCCGATCTGGGCCGTGCGACACGCGCGCGTATCCTCAACATGTATGGGCCGACCGAAACCACCATCTGGTCCACCGTGGCACCGGTCGCGCCGGACAAGACCGCCAGTGGCACGCTGGGCATCGGGACGCCCATCGCCAATACGTCCGTTTATGTTCTGGAGGAAAGCGGGGCGCTCGCACCTGTTGGCGTCGCAGGCGAATTGTGCATCGGTGGCCACGGGGTCACCCGTGGGTATTGGCTACGCGACAGCCTGACCGCCGACAAGTTTCCTGCCGATCCCTTTGCCTCGGATATTGATCTGACCCCGCTGGACCCCACACCGCGCATGTATCGCACGGGTGACCTTGCCCGTTGGAGGGCCGACGGAACTTTGGATTTCCTTGGCCGCAGTGACCATCAGGTCAAGATCCGCGGACAACGGATCGAACTGGGCGAAATCGAATCCGCAATCATGGCCTTTGGCGGTATCTCGCAAGCCGTGGTGACGCCTCAGGATGATACGCTGGCCGGGTATGTATCGGGCAACGCCCCAATCGACACGGAACGACTGCGCGCCCATCTGGCCCGCACCCTGCCCGAAGCGATGGTCCCGTCGAGCATCCAACAGATCGACGCAGTGCCCCTGACCCCCAACAAAAAGATCGACCGCAAGGCGCTGCCCGCCGCAGTGACCGAGGTTGAGGTGGATACATCGGACACCTCTTTCGAAGAAACGCCGAGCTCCCCCATCGCAGCCAAAATCGCAGCGATCTGGTCGCGGACCCTCGGGCTGCAATCGGTGCGGGCGCAAGACAACTTCTTTGACCTCGGGGGGCACTCCCTTCTCGCTGTTCAAGTGCATCGCGAAATCCGCGAAACCCTGAATATGGACCACCTGCCCATTACGGATATCTTCCGTTTTCCCACGCTCGGCGGTCTGGCGGAGTATATAAGCGCCCAAACCAAAGCAGCCAATGATGACGGTCAGGGCGGCGATGACTCGGGCGAAAACACCGGCAATATCCGCGACGACGGACAGGCCGCGATTATCGCCGCGAACCGGGCTGAAACAATGTCAAAACGGCGCGCAATGCGTGCTCAACGCGCCAGAGGAGGCTGAACCGCAATGGACAGTTTGCCCACGCCTCCGCAACCGATGGCGCCTCCGGCAGTCCCGCCATTGGTTCAGGCCGCATTGGATCTGCTGGGTCCGGATGTGGCCGTGCACCAGACATCGCCCGGAGCCCCGGAAAGCGGGCTCTATCCCGAAGAACTGGCGTCGGTCGGCCCGATGATGCCATTGCGCCGCCGGGAATTTTCCGCCGGGCGACGCGCAGCACGGCGCGCGATGGCCGATCTGGGTATCGACGCCGCTCCGATCCCGATGAGCGATGACCGCTCGCCGATCTGGCCCGATGGCGTGATCGGGACCATCACCCATGATTCCACGACCTGCCTTGCCGCCGTCGCCAAACCGGGCACCTGCATCGGTCTGGGACTGGATATCGAAAGCGACACCGGTCTTGACCGCAATTTCTTTGACGCCCTTCTGACCCGCGACGAAAAGGATCGGGTCGCGCACTTGCCAATGCAACGGCAGGCGTTCGAGGCCAAGCTGATCTTTTCAGCCAAGGAATGCGCCTACAAGGCCCAGTTCCGGCAGAGCCAGGTGATGTTCGATTTCCAGACTCTCGAGATCGAATTCATCCCCGACACCGACAGATTTGTTGCGACGTACCAACGCGGGATTGACCCTTTCGCCATAGGCGATCAACTTGAGGGCAGATATCGGCGTCTTGAGGGTTGGGTTTTGACTGCGATGCGCCTACCTGTTTGACGTCAAGGTCAGGGAAAGCGGAATGTCGAAGACCCCAAGAAGGTGGACCTATTCGGCAGCGTCGGTAATGGCATCCGTTGCGTTGGTTTTGTCACTGCTTCCGCCGCTGAGCGCGCCAGATATCCAATTGGTTCTGGACGCCTATGAAACGCCCGTAGCGCCCCGCCAAGAGCCACGGCGCGTGTTTCACTTGGGCCACAGCCTTGTCGGCGAAACCATGCCCGCGATGCTTGAACAACTTGCCCCGGAAGGCCACGACTATGCCAGTCAGCTTGGCTGGGGCACCTCACTGCGCGAACATTGGGAACCCGATCTGGCGGTGCGCGGTCTTGACCTTGATAATCCCCATCACGCCTTTCGTCCTGCCCGCGAGGCGGTGGCCTCGGGCGCGTATGACGCGCTTGTTCTGACCGAAATGGTCGAGATAAAAGACGCGATCCGCTATCACGACAGCGCGAAATACACCAATATGTGGGCCGATGCGGCCCGCGCCGCCAACCCGACCACAACGATTTATCTTTATGAAACATGGCATCACCTGAACGATCAGGCCGGGTGGTTGCACCGCCTGGACAACGATCTGGTGACGCAATGGGTCGGCCATCTTCTTTATCCCGATCTGCAACAAGCCGGGACCGGGCGCCCCATTCGGCTTATTCCCGCCGGGCAGGTTATGGCGGCGGTCGTCAGAAAGATCGAAACCGCCCCCGTTGGTGGGCTCTCATCGCGAGAGGACTTCTTTGCGCGCTCTGACAGCGGCAAGCTTGATACCATACACGTCAACGATCTGGGGGCCTACCTCGTGGCTTTGACCCACTATGCCGTGCTCTATGGCCGCAGCCCTGTTGGCCTGCCCCATAAATTGCGCAAGGCAAATGGAAAACCCGCGCAGGCCCCAACCCTTGAGGCCGCCCGAATGATGCAGGAAACTGTTTGGGAGGTGGTGACCTCGCTCCGAATGACCGGTGTTGCCGGATGAAGGGGATCGGGAGATGATTTATTCACTGGCCGCGTTGGTCGGCGCGGTTCTGATGGTCGGCCATAGCCTGATCGGCCCGCATCAGCCGCAAATGCTGGATCACATGTTGTCCGCCCGTGGCATCGACGCACCCGTCGAGGCGCAGATCATCAATGGCGCGCCGTTGCACTACAACTGGGATCAAGGGTTTCTGGCCGATGGCGTAAACGCCCGCGACAGACTGGCCGAAGGCGGGGTAACACATCTGATCCTGACCGAAGCCATACCCTTGGCAACCCATTTGAAATGGAGCGATCCGCAAGGCAGCATCTTGCGATATTTCAATGCCGCGCATGCAATGAACCCTGACGTTCAGGTATTTCTGCAAGAGACATGGCACGATCTGCGATCCGGCAGCGACGACGCGCCGGTCGATTCCGATCCCGGCGCAACGCAGGATTGGCGCGGCCGACTGGCCGATGATCTTGAACGCTGGCAATCCATCGTGGATGACGTGAACGCCCAACGCCCCCAAGGCAGTCGCCCGGCCGTGCTTTTGCCTGTAGGACAGGCATTTGCTGCGCTGGACGATGCGATTGCGGCGGGCAAGGTTCCGGGGATCGGACGCACCGGGGATCTGTTTTCGGACAACATCCACCTGACCCATGCGGGCCACTACTTTGTTGCACTGGTCCAGTTCGCAGTGCTGACAGGGCAAAGCCCACAAGGGCTGCCCGACCGGATATCCGACCGCTATGGCCGTCCTTACAGAACACCGGAGCCAGCCACTGCCGCAGCGATGCAGGATGTGGTCGCCGAGTTCGTCGCGGCGCAGGTCGCCTTGCCACTCCACGATAACACCGCCTCTTCGACGCAACCCGTCACCGACGCGCCTGCTCGCGCAATGCCAACCGGCATTCCTCCATTGCCTGACGCAGGACCGCCAGCGCAGGTGCCGGTCGCACTCAATCTGGCCCCCCTGTCGGACTGGAGCACGCAAGCCCCGCTTATTGATCTGATGAAAACCGCGCGCCCATGGATCGGCCATGTCGCCGGTCGCTGGGGCGGCATGGACGAGTCCGACCTGATCGCCGAAGGCATACTTGACGCGAACGGCTGGCCCACCCGCATCCCCAACCGTCTTGGGTCAATTGGAACGGTCATTCTGACCGATCTGCCGGAAGAGGCCGTCGATATGGCTGGCCGGTATCTGGTGACATACGACGGCGACGGCATTCTTGAGTTCGGCGGGCGCGCCCGTGATGTCCGTTATGGAACGGGTCAGGCCAGCTTTGCCTTTACCCCCGGCCCCGGTCCGGTTGAAATCCGCATCCAACGCAGCGACCGACGCCGAACCGGTGATTATCTGCGCAATATCCGCATCATGCACGAAGATCACGCCGCCGCCTTTGCCGAAGGGGCCGTGTTCAATCCCCGCTGGATTGAGCATGTCAAAGGCTTTGCGGCCGTGCGCTTTATGGACTGGATGGACACCAACAATTCCGACATTCGCCTTTGGTCCCAGCGCCCGGTGCCCGATCTTTATACCTATCAGGGACGCGGCATGCCGCTTGAACTGATGTTGCGGCTGGTGGCGGAAACCGGTGCCGATCCGTGGTTCAACCTGCCCCATCAGGCGGACGATGATTTCATCTTGCGCTTTGCGGCCATGGTGCGTGACGGGTTGCCCCAAGGGCGCAAAGCCTATGTCGAATATTCAAACGAAGTCTGGAACTGGCAATTCAAACAGGCGGCCTGGGCCGATGCACAGGCCCGTGCCCGATGGGGGGCCAAGGATGCCTGGGTGCAATTCTATGCCATGCGCGCGGCACAGATTGCCGAGATGTTTTCGGAAACCTTCGGGCTTGAGGCACCGGAGCGGCTGGTCAATGTGATCTCCACGCAAACAGGGTGGCGCGGTCTGGAAGACCCGATCCTCACCGCCCCTCTGTTCGTCGCCGAAGACCCGGCCAACAATGTGGCACCCGCGTTCTATTTCGATGCCTATGCCATTACCGGATATTTCGGCGGGTTGATGGGCCATGAGGACGGCATTGCGCGCACCCGCGCATGGATCGCCGAAAGCCTGACCGCAGCGCAGGCCGCGGCCGATGCTGAGGGATTGCGCGGGGATGCGCGCGCGGCTTTTGTCGAACGGCACCGGTATGATCAGGCCATCGCCCGTGCCGCGCATGATGTCATGAACGGAACCGAACGCGGCAGCCCGCGCAACACCGTGGGACGGTTGATCAACAACGGTTTCCGGTATCACAAGGACGTGGCCGACGCTTGGGGACTCGATCTGCTGGTCTACGAGGGTGGCACCCATATTCTTGGGCTTGGGCCGCTGGTGGATGATGCCCAATTGACCGATTTCCTGATCGCGTTCAACTATTCGCCGGAAATGGGCACGATTTATGAATATCTCCTGCAGGGATGGCAACGGACCGGGGGTGGCAATCTCTTTGCCGCCTTCTCGGATGTGATGGCCCCCACGAAATGGGGCAGTTGGGGCAATCTGCGCCATCTGTCGGACGACACCGGACGCTGGCGCGCGCTGCGCGCTGCGATGGAGGCTTATCGTGGCGACCGCTGAAGCTGCTCTCCCATCGCTGAGCGTGATCATTCCCGCCCATAACGAAGAGACCGTGATTGGCGATTGCCTCGCGGCACTGTTTGCATCTGAAAAGGGTCTGGGCCAGCGCGAAGCCATCGTCGTGGCCAATGGCTGCAACGACCGCACCGCGCGCTGCGCCCGCGACATGGCCGGGGCCGCGGCAGAGGCAGGCTGGGACTTGCAGGTTCTGGACTTGCCCAAGGGGGGCAAACCCGGTGCGCTCAGAGCTGGCGACGCCGCCGCCTCGGGTGATATTCTGGCCTATCTGGATGCTGACGTCACCGTGTCGCCCGATGTCATGGGACAACTGGTCGCTCAGTTGGCAGGTGCCACGCCGCGCTATGGTTCGGGCACACCGCAGGTGGCCCACGCCACCACAGCTGTCACCCGCGCCTACGCGGGGTTCTGGACCACGCTTCCTTTTGTGACAGACGATGTGCCGGGATTTGGGCTTTTCGCGATGAATCGTGCCGGGCACGACCGTATGGGTGCGTGGCCGGACGTGATCTCGGACGACACGTTCGCACGCCTGTCCTTTGCGCCTTCCGAACGTCATAAGGTGGCGGGTGGTTATATCTGGCCCATGGTCGAAGGCTGGGCCAATCTGGTGCGTGTGCGCCGCAGGCAGGATCAGGGTGTGGCCGAGATCCGCGCACGCTTTCCCGCTCTGTTGGTCAATGACACGGTCACACCGCCGGATCTTGCCGGAAAACTGGGCCGCGCCCTGCGCGATCCGTTGGGATTTGTGGTCTATGTCGCGGTTGCCCTGACCACCCGAACGCCGCTTTGGCGCAATGCACAAATCTGGCAACGTGGCCGGTAATCCCGATCCCACCTCTTCTTCTGGCCCACAATTCGCCCGCAGGAGGCACGGAACCGCGCCACCTGCCGTCGGGTCAGGATTTCTTGCGGATCAACCTCGCCAGTCGCGCAGCCTGTTCGTTCACATCGTGACGTTCCAGAACGCGGCTGCGTCCGGCCTGTCCCATGGCTGTGCGTGTCTCGTGGGGGGTGTTGGCCAGATCGCGGATCGCCTCGGCCAATGCCTTTGGATCGCCCGCAGGCACCAGCCACCCGGTTTCGCCGGGACGGACCAGTTCGGGAAAGCCCGCGATATAGGTGCCGATCACCGGACGCCCCATGGCCATTGCTTCCATCACCACCATGGGCAGACCTTCGGCGAGGCTGGGCATCGCCATTGCGTGGGCCCCGTCAACGGCGGCCTTGACGCCGGTTTCATCGACCCATCCTGTCAGCGTGATCCTGTTCTGCAAACCTTCGCGGGCAATCGCTTCTTCCAGTTGCGGGCGCATCGGGCCGTCGCCGACCAGCGTGAGATGCACATCCAGATCAGAGAGTTCCGCCATGGCATGCACAAGGAGCATCTGGCCCTTCTGTTCGACGAACCGCCCGATCACCACCAATTCAAGCCGTTCGCTTTCGGGCAAGGGCGGCGCATTCTCAAAGCGTTCCGGCTCGATCCCGCAGTGCACCACATGTAGCCGTTCCCATGTCGGAAAGGCGGCCCAGCGGCTCAGTTGCCCCACCCCGAATTGGGTGACGCCAACGGTGAAATCGGCCCGGTCCATCTTGGTTCCCAACGACAGTGCTTCGGGGCTGTCGAACTCCTCGGGACCGTGAACGGTAAAGCTGTAAGGCACATCGCACAGCAAATGCGTCAGCAGCGCGACGGCGGCGGGGTTTGTGCCGAAATGCGCGTGCAGGTGTTCATACCCGTTTTCACGGGCCATCCCGGCGATCACCGCTGCTTCGGCCAGATAGATCAGGTGGCGCAGAACCCCCGCTTGCGATCCGCGCCCCATCGCAAAGGCGACCTTCAACGCTTCAAACATGCGCTTGGGCGCGCGCCACGTTTCGCGCAAAAGGGCCATCCCCAGCCCGATTGCCCCCTTGTCGAGGATGTAGGTCGACAGATCCTGCTCTTCCTGGTTTTGCGGATCGTCCATGGGTTCGCCAAGACGACGCATGGCAAGACGCGCCACCTCAAAGCCCTGCCGTTCGAGTGCCCGGATCTCCCGCCGGATGAAACTCTGCGAAGGTTGTGGGTATGTGTTCAGAATATATGCGATTTTCAAAGGAAAGCCTGTCAGTCAGAGTGGTGAACAGAGTTTAGAAATATAATGGCCAAAGGTTACCGCGCCCGGCCGGACAAGAAAAGCGGCAATGCCGTTTCCCTGCGACAGAACCACGCTCTGCGCGCTTGATCGAGCGATCCGATTGACCATTTGTGCGCGCGCGCCTAGCGTCGCGCCATGATAGGAACTGTTATCAGCAAGGTGCGCGGCACCATGAGTGGCGACCGCCTTATGGCGCGGGCCCTTCGGGCCGCGGCGGCCATTCTTCTGGGTCATGGCGGATCGCAGGCACTGCGCTTGGCGTCCAACCTCATTCTGACCCGCCTTCTGTTTCCCGAAGCCTTTGGCATCATGGCGATCGTCTCGGTGGTTACCGTGGGCCTTGCGATGTTTTCGGACGTGGGCGTTGGCCCATCCATTTCTCAGAGCAAACGCGGCGATGAACAGGTGTTTCTTGACACTGCCTGGACCATTCAGGTCATCCGCGGGCTGCTTTTGTGCGGTATCACCGGAATTCTGGCTTTGCCCGTGGCCAATTTTTACGGCGAACCGGCACTGGCCATGTATCTGCCGGTGGCGGGTCTGTCCCTGGCAATCGCGGGGTTCAACCCGACCCGGATCGAAACCGCGCATCGTCACCTTTTGCTGGGTCGTGTCACGTCCCTCGATTTGCTGTCGCAGGTCATCGGCGTCACGTTTATGGTGGTGCTGGCCTATCTCATGCAATCGGTCTGGGCTTTGGTACTTGGCGGATTGGTGGCACCGCTTGCCAAGCTCGTCCTGACATCGGTGTTCCTGCCCGGCAAGGCCAACCGTTTCAAGTGGGAACGCCCGGCTGCGCAAGAGCTTATGCACTTTGGCAAGTGGATCTTCCTGAGCACGGCCTGCTATTTCATGACATCGCAGGGCGACAAGGCCATTCTGGGCAGGTTCCTGACATTGGAAATCCTCGGCATCTACAATATCGGCTTTTTCCTTGCCAACTTTCCCGCCGGTATTGGCCACGTTCTGGTCAATCGCCTGTTGATCCCGCTTTATCGGGAAAAGCCCCCCACCGAGAGCCGAGAGAACTTTGACCGGATCGGGCGCATGCGGCTCGTTATGACGGTCAGCATCATGTCCGCCATGCTGGTGATGGCCTATAGCGGGCCCTGGATCGTCGGCTTGCTCTATGACCCGCGCTATACCATGTCCGGGGCCATTATCGTTGGCGTCGCACTGGGGCTTTTGCCGCATGTTATCGGTATGTCCTACGATCAGTCCGCACTGGCGGCGGGTGATAGCCGCACCTTCTTTATCTATACCAGTTGCCGCGCGTTCCTTGGGATCGCGTTTATCCTGATCGGTGTGACAACCTACGGTCTGGTCGGGGCGCTGATCGGGATGGGGGCGAGCCATATCGTGTCGCATCCGGTTCTGATCTGGCTGGCCCGGCGTCACGGCGCGCATGACATGCGCCATGATCTGATCGCCTCATGTGTCGCACTGGTGGCGGGGGCCGGTGCGGTCTGGTTGCATTGGGACGCCCTGATGTTGTTGCCGACCGAAGTGGTGCGCGGCTTCTGACATAAATCGTGTGAACAGCCGGACCGTGGCCGTGTTTTCGCCGGTCCCGTTCTGGCAACGAACATCAAATGATGCGCAGCGATCCGCTGAACCGGGCCGGGATCAGGAAGACTTGGACCTGTTATCGGGCAGCCAGACCACTTGCCCAGTTGGGTCAGCCGCGTTCCAGCCGACCGTCTAACCGATCCAACCACCGCCGTCTAAGCCGCGCAAACAGTCCGTTTTTCGGCCTTCTGGGTTCATCGTCACCGACCATCGGGATGCAGACCACCGGCGCGATTCCGATCTCGCGCTCCATCTGGCGGGCCGAGCGCAGCACAGGATGCATCAGGTCCAGAAGGAAGGCTATGCCCACGCCCAGAACAAAGCTTGCCAAAGCGCCGACAATCGCCTTGTTGCGACGCGGTGGGGTGATCGGCAATTCAGGAAATGCAGCAGGTTCAATAACGGTCAAACGTTCGGCCTGACGCTGCGTTTCCAAGCGCAGGCTGACTTCGGCTTCGACACGGCGGTTCGAGATCACGTCAAGCTGCTGGTTAAGCTGTTCGAGTTGGCGATCGTAGATGCCCAACTGGCGATCCATTTCCGGGGACGTCTTGATGGAGTCCTGAAGTTGGTTGCGGCGTTCATTCAGCAGCTTGGACTGTTCGTCCAGCGACGCAAGTTCGGAATTGAATTCGGCCATCAGCCGCAAACGGGTGGATTCGCGCGCGTTCGGGTCAATCTGCTGGGCCTCTTGCATCAATCCAATCCGCTCGCGCTCGATCTCGAGCAGAGCGGCGTTGATGGTCGAGATTTCGGATCGCCGGAATTCCAGTGTGCCGTCAATGGCCACATCGTTACGAAGGCGGAAATCCGTGATTTCCTCTTCCAATGCGTTGATCGACGAAACCATCCGGTCTTCTTGCTCGGCAAAGAAATCCAGCGTCGCACGGGCCTGCTGGAGACGCTCCATCGCGGCAAGTTCCACGGTGCGCCTGGCAAATTCGCTGGCCAGCGCCTGGGCCAGATACGGGTCTGAATCGCGCGCAATCACGGTGACGACGGATACCGTCCCGTCTTCGATCCCACCCTGTGCTGCGGCAATATCGTCGATTTCGATGGCATTGCGCAGACGGACAACCTTTTGCGTTTCCGTCATGTCATCGCGATCTTCAAACATGTTGAATTTGTCGATCACTTCGAGGATCGTGCCCCGCGTTGTCAGCCTCTGCTGGATCAACTGCAACCGCCGCGCGGCCGAACCATCAACAGTCGAAGGTGCCAGCGTTGTGGCGATTTCCGGCCGCTGGATCTGGATGACTTCGACGGATTCATAGACATGCGCCTCGGACAGCGCGATGAACACTGACACGATGCTGCCTATGAAAGTGACAATCGCAATCAGCCGCGCGCGACGGCGCAGGAGATCAATTGCATCTGCGATCGAATAGATCGGCCCCATATTCCCTACGCACTCGTTACCGACGCGCCCTGCTCTTGCCTCGAATTCAGTCTTGTGACCGGTTTGCTTTGCCCGAAGTATAACCGGGCAAAACGGCGAAACTATGACGCATGATCACGCGGCGCTGGCGGCAGCCTCGGATTTACGCGCTTTGTTGAGCACAACACCCAAAAGTTCAGTCTGCCCGCGCAGGATACGTTCGCAATCCGCGATGTGGCGCGCCGTGGTTTTGGTCCCGTCAGAAACCAGCAACACGCCATCTACCTGCGGCAGAAACGCCGCCAGATCATCAAGTGCAAGGATTGGCGGCAAATCATAAACCACGACATCCGGAGAAAGCTGTTTCTGCATCCGTTCCAGAGAAACCGCGCACAACGGATTGTGCAAAAGGTCGGATGCATCCGGATAGACATTATCTGAAACGCCAACGGCCAACTGATCGGACACGCGCAGAAAGTAGTCCTCTGGTTCGACCTGACCGCGCAGAAAGTGGTGGGCATCCGCCGCCCCCCGCACGCCAATCATCGGCCCAAGATCCGGGTTGCGTTGGTTCAGGTCCATGAGAACGGTACGGCTATGCGGCATCCGCGACAGGCTCAAAGCGAGATTGAGCGCGACAAACGTGCTGCCGCATCCAGTCGTCGGTGCCGCAACTGCGACCCGGCGCCATCCATTGGTCTTGAGCGTGCTGACCAGTCGGGTGCGCAGCAAGTCAAAGGCGCGGGCCGCCGGATCGTCACGCAATGGGCTGATCACGCCAGTAGCATGGCCCAAAAGCTCGGGGCTCAGATTTGACCGCACCAAAGGCAGGTGCCGCCATACATCGTGGGCAACCGCCGGCAGGTTTGGCGTAGCGACGTGCGCATCGTCCCAGTCCATACCCGAGGATGCCTGATCGTGAGAGTCCGGCATCGACACAGCACGCGACAAACTACGCGCAAACGCTTCGTCCTCGTCTTCGTGTTCCGGCAAATAAACCGGATCTTCCAGCGGCATCGGTGCCGCCTTCTTGCGCTGCACGTGGGCCCGGCTGTCGGGTTCGCGGCGCGTTCTTGACGCCGGGGCTTGATTTCTGAGTGGCGCTGTCTGCGCGCGCACCTCATCCATCCAATCCTCGGGCCGGATCGCTGTCACTTCTTCGGATGCCTCGGCATCGAATGCAGTGCCGTTTTGATCCGCAGATTCTTCTGACGCCTTGGCCGGATCACCGTGATCGGTATGTCCAGCCCGCTTGAACCGACGGAACCGCGTTCCACTTGCCAAGCTGTCGTCGCGTGCACGCAATGTGCGGTCGTTCATATTGTAGGTTTCGTTCTTCATCACTGACACCCTTGCCCCCGGGTTCCGCGCCACCCGATGTATATCTCAAATGGCGCGGCCAGCTATGATGTTTTTTTAATCAGTATCCGGTGCGGCGCAGCACAACGCTTACGGTTCGCAGCATGATCGCCAGGTCCTGCCAGATTGACAAGGTCTTGAGATACTGACGGTCGAGAACCGACCGATAGGAAAAGTAGCTTTCGTTGCGGTCACTGACCTGCCACAGACCGGTCAGACCTGGACGCAGCGCAAAGTATGCCTTGGGGTTACCATAGAGCGGCAGTTGGTCCGGCAACATTGGACGCGGGCCGACAAGGCTCATGTCCCCAAGAAGCACGTTGAACAGCTGTGGCACCTCATCAAGCGACGTCGCGCGCAGGAACCGGCCCACCGGCGTGATACGCGGATCGTTCTTGAGCTTTTGCGTGGCGTTCCATTCCGCCCGCAGTTTGATGTCACTATCAAGAAGCGTGGCAAGACGCGCATCTGCGTCCCGCACCATCGTGCGCAGTTTCCAGATGGAAAACTCGCGCCCGCCCCGGCCAACCCGCTTTTGCTGATAGAAGGGCTGACCGCTTTCGACGAACAATGCCAAGGCAAACAGCAACACCAGAGGAACCGATACCGGCAGCGTCAGGATGACCAGCGCAACGTCCAGAACCCGCTTACCAATCCGCGCATATACCCCGTTGGACGCAGAATTCGCGCCCAAGCGATTGCCCGCATCGTCTCCGCCATGTTCGGGCAACAGACCCGTACGAATTTTGGTTTGCACCAGATTTTCCGAACCGGGGAACGCGGTCGCCCCGTACAGCACCGAATGTCCATCGGTCGCCGGGATCAGCCGATCTTCATTAACCAGATCTTTCACAGTCGTACCTCGCAGCACACGCACCTTAGCAGCAAGGCGCTTTACAAATTCTTTGGCGCGACCCAGTTTCACCAGAAACAGTCCCAATCCAAAAACCTGCCGACCTTCTGGCTAAAAACTGCCTCAAAGCCGACACAATTGAAATAACACAACGCCGTAACCAATGCGGCACAAATGAGGCGAAACACATTGTTTCCAATGACCTCACACTATATATTGGGACTTTATCCCAAGTTTCAAAGGTATCATCAAAATATCTTTTGATTGTTGCCATATGCTCAATAGTATCGCCCAAAATTCGAATGATAACAGGCGCGGCAACTCGCCAAAAACGTGCATTTTGGGTGGCTAAGCCCGAATCTTGCCCCAATTGAGGCAACCGTTTTCCGAATCATTCGGTCGATTTCCACGGCTTTTCGCGTGCTCGGCAACAATCTGGCCAACCAACCCCACCAAATGCGGCACCCCGTGGCCTTGGAAATGTGGCGAGCTTGCCCAAATCTCGGTGGGCAGGAGATTGGGCAAAGCCAGACGCTGCGCTAGACCGGAACCCGCGCCCCCGGTGCGATGGTCGGCGCAGCGGCGTTCAAGGCGTCAATGGCAAATCCAGCCGCTGCCTTGTAATCGGCCACAAAGGCGGCGCGTTCCTCAGGGGCGATTACTGCGTCGATATCGTCAAAGACCCCGCCGCAACGTTCGTCAACAAGGTTGAGAATACCGAACGGCCCCAGCCCTCTGTTGCGCAGGATCAGCGCCGAAACCTTTTCGCACAGTCTGGCGTCATAAGCCGCCAAGGCTGCCGGAGTGACGCCGTGTTCGATCATGCAGCTGCCCAAAACACGTGCGTCCACGATTGCCTGGCTCGCCCCATTCGATCCGGTGGGATACATCGCATGCGCGGCATCCCCCATCAGGCCCACCGCCCCATCCACCCAAGTGGGCACCGGATCGCGGTCGATCATCGGATATTCGTAAATCCGTTCCGCCCCGGAAAGAAGGGCGGGCACATCCAACCAGTCAAACTGCCAATCCTTGAAATGCTGCAGGACATCTTCAAGCGCGACCTGCTTGGACCAGTCGGCGCTTGTCCATCCGTCGGAGTTGTCCACGGTCACCTCGGCGATCCAGTTGATCGTCGCAAGTCCGGTTTCCGGATCAACCGGCGAGATCGGGTAAAACACCATGCGTTGACGCACTGATCCCAAGCCGACAAAGGACGACCCACCCCGCACCGGCGCGGCCTGACTTGTGCCGCGCCACATGATTGCGCCGTTCCAATGCGGCGCGGGCTGGTCGGGGTGCATCTGTGCGCGCACTGCGGAATGAATTCCGTCGGCCCCCACCAGAAGCGTCGCCTCGATCACTTCCGAAGTGCCGCCCGGTCCGTCGATATGCACCGAAACGCCATGTTCGTGGTTTTCATACCGGGTGACGCGGACCCCGGTGCGCATCGCATGCGGACCCAGACGGGCGCGCACCTGCTCATAAAGCAGCATTTGCAACTGACCACGATGAACCGCGTATTGCGGCCAGTTGTAGCCCGCCTCAAGGCCACGCGGCTCGGCATAGATCTCGGCCCCGTTGCGCCCGACCAAAGCCCATTCGCGCGCGGGAAGGCCCACATGATCCAGCGCTTTGGCGTCGATCCCCATATCGTTCAGTTCGCGCACCGCGTTCGGCTGGATATTGATCCCCACCCCAAGCGGGCGCAGTTCGCTCACCTGTTCAAGGACGGTGCAAGGAACGCCGATCTGGTGCAGCGTCAACGCCAGCGCCAGCCCGCCTATTCCGCCACCTGCGATTACGACATGGGGGGACCGATCGGGTGCTTGCATAACCTTCTCCTTATGTTTCTGAAGCTGTTTCTAGCCTCCATTGCCCGGCACGCCAACCGTGATCCGATCGGTCTTTATCCGTTAACGAAATCGTCAGGAATGCGCGCCAGTATCAGTTTATGCCAGATGACTGCTCTCCAGCCCGTATCACGCGCGGTCCACAAAACCGCCAACCGCTCGATCAACCACGTGGCCGCCTGATGCTGACCGTCACGGAAACGCTGTCGCAATTGCAGTACTTGCGCCGCGCATGGCGCGATCTCGAACATCGCGATCCGCAAGCCAGCTTTTTTCTTGGTCATGACTGGCTGTGTCGTGTGCTGGCGGATTCACCCGGACGATGGCGGATCTTGACCCTGCATGATGACACTGATCCGCACCGGCTTTTGTGTGCGCTTGCGCTGCGGATGCGGGTCATATGGAATGCAAAGCCTGAGACGTTGCAGACCGAACTGGATCAATTCGGGCCACTTGGCCTTGGACAGGACGGGGGCTTGTTGTGCGACCCGGCGGAAGAAGCGCGCGTCCTGCCCCGGTTGGGGCGGGTTCTGGAACGAATGCCGTGGGTCCGCTTTGCCTTGCGGGATGCGCGCTCCCCGCGGCGGGCGCGATATATCGCGCGCGGGCTTGATGCGGGATCTGTGCGCCTGCGCTGGTCCGCAACTGGCACCGACGACGGCCCCGATACCGGTGCCGCCCTGCGGTCATTGACGCTTCAGGGCGCGCAGGACTTTGGCCTCCGGCAACGTCAGCTCAGAAAATTGATCAGGACCGAACGTCAAAGGCTCGTCGATACGGGACCGCTGGCAATCCACACACGGGATGATGAAGATGCCATTGCCGCAGTTCTGGATATCTGGAAAAGCAATCACGCCCGACTGCACGGTCGCAGGGGGCTGCCAAAGCGTGTCGAAAACCACAGGAATGCCCTTCGGATCCTGCGAGATACCGGCCAGTTGTTCATGCCCGTTCTAGAAGACGCAGGCCAGATCGTGGCCGGGGTTGCGCATGCGTTTGACCGGCGCACTGGATTGATGCACGTGCTGGTGCCAGGCCATGACGGGATCGGCGCACCATCGCCCACGGGCTTGATCCTGCATGCACATGCAATCGCATCTGCCCGTAAGGAAGGATTGAGAACCTATGAACTGGGCCGCGAACTGAATGCAATCGCCGATCTGTTCGACGCGGACGCCCTGCCTACGATCTCGATGATCGCCGACAGACGCGGGGGCTTAGACCGGCAAGACCTTCTTGACCCCGCATGCATAGGGATTGCTGCCGACAAGATCGAAGCGATGAGTTCCGATGGCCGCAAACGGGCCGCGCGCGCGGCGCTTGCCCATCTCGACCGCGTGACCAAGGGATGGATGTCCGACCTTCACCGCGCCGGATAAACGCGCGGTATGCCAAGCGCAAAATTTCGGCAGGCACATTCGCACCGCTCGCCCCCCCGGGGCCAAGGTAAAATGAGGGAATGAGCCGCAAGCGCCACGATAAACCTGAACCTTCAGGGTTCATTAACGGTCAGCGCACATCCCGCCCCTATGAAAAGTCAGGTTTGATCCCAACCCAAATGGGTATCAAACCGAAGCGATGTCCGACCGCTCGGGTGTCAAATCCATCTGGGTCGCGCTTACATCGCAGCCCGGTCAAAACCCGCCAAAGCCGAAAAGACCGCGCGCGCTATCTTCAGCGGCGCGCTTGAGGCGGCGTTGCGAAGGTTTGATGCCCGCGCGAAGCTGTGCATCGGAGGTCAGCTCGGGCAGATCCAGAACATCGCGCGACAACAGCGCCGCGCGCGCGCCAGTTGACCCCTCGGCGAGATAGATATTCATCGCCTCCCACGCCAGATGCCCTCCGGCGTGCAAGGCACGAATGTCATCCACAAAGTTGTGGCATTGCTGATTTTCCACAAGCAGCACGTATTTTCGCGCCTGACGCACCATATTGGCAAGCGCCACAAAGTGGCTCACGGCGGTATGGATATGCATCACCACCGCTTGCGAATAGACCATGTCCACCTCGGGCCACTGGGTGGAATACGGCATGGTGATATCCTGAACGCCCAGTTTTCCCGCGAGTTCGGGGTGGCGCTGGACCGCGAGCTTCAGTTGGGTTTCTCCACGATCTCCACCCGAAATCGGGATATCGGGAAATACAAGCTGCGCGTTGGCCACGTGGTCGCCCCCGCCGCAGCCCGCCTCATGAACCGAATCCGGTTGCAACCGGCCGATCATCTCGAGGATCAGGCCGTGATTGGGGTGCACCGGGCGCGTCGCGGTCACCAGCTTCCCCGAACCCGCGTCAAAACTCAGATCGCCCGGTTTCGCGATGGTCAAATACTGACTTTCGACATCCCCCTTGAGCCGCCTGTGATAGGAATCGGCGGTGTAGTTCTCCCAATCAAAATCATCGTCGTAAAATTTGCGGTTCTTATAGAAAAACTGTCGAAAAATGCTCATGATTGGTCTCCGATGCTTTGCATCCGGTAGCCCAATGCCCCTGCAAAAACAATCCCCGGAGCCCGGCAATGCCCACGCCTGTGTCAACAATCCGCAACCTTGGCCCCGCGATGCAGGCGGCATTTGCCAAAGCAGGCATCCACAGCGCCGAGGAACTGCGCGCCCTCGGGGCGGACGCCGCCTATGGCCGGCTGCTGCGCGCCGGGACACG
Source organism: Alphaproteobacteria bacterium (assembly GCA_030425395.1). Lineage (GTDB taxonomy): Bacteria > Pseudomonadota > Alphaproteobacteria > Rhodobacterales > Rhodobacteraceae > JAUIAS01. Next base: position 57,282 of record JAUIAS010000004.1, on the reverse strand, counting down.
TCCCCATTTCATCGGTTACTACGTTCTGGTGATGGGTTTGCAGGGTCGCCCCTGGAATGATTGCAAAGGCCGCGAGAAAATCGCCTTACGCGCACGTTTCGACGCAATCAAGGCCTGCGCCCACGATCCGCACCGCAGCGATCTGGAGGCCCGCCTCGATGAAATCGGTGTGATCCAAGCCGCGCAAAAGCCCGGCACCTGATCGCCCCGATCCGCCCACATCCACAAAAACGCAAAAGGCCCGCGCAAATTACGCGGGCCTTTTCTAACCTGTGGTCACTTTGGGCGGGATCAGCCGACCAGTTCAATGCCCGAGAAGAAATACGCGATTTCCTGAGCAGCAGTTTCCGGTGCATCCGAACCGTGCACGGAGTTTTCGCCAACCGATTCCGCGAATTCCGCACGGACCGTGCCGGGCGCCGCGTCCGCAGGGTTGGTGGCCCCCATGATTTCGCGGTTCTTGGCGATTGCGTCTTCACCTTCGAGAACCTGCACAACGACCGGGGCCGAGGACATGAATTCGCACAGTTCGTCATAGAACGGGCGTTCCTGGTGCACTTCGTAGAACTTGCCAGCCTGCGCCTTGGTCATGTGGATGCGCTTCTGCGCAACGATGCGCAGGCCCGCTTCTTCGAACTTGGCGTTGATTGCGCCGGTCAGGTTACGGCGGGTTGCGTCGGGTTTGATGATCGAAAAGGTGCGTTCGAGGGCCATTTGGGTCGCTCCATGTTAAAAAGCCGGGCGCGCCGTGCCCGGCCAAATGATTCCGCCGCCCCGATACCATGCACCCCGCACCTTGGAAAGGGGGCCAGCGTCCGGTCCCGTCAGACCGGCTGCCGCCGTGGCAACAGCGCAAGCGCCGCTGCCGCCATTGAGACAATCACCGACGCAAGCATCACCCCAAGCAGCGTGATCGGCCCGCCCTGCCATTCCAGCAAAGCGACTGTGATTGTGCTCAGAACCGCCCCACACAGCACGGACAGCGCCCCCGCCAGCCCAGCGGCACTGCCCGCCAATGCAGGATTGATCGACATTGCACCGGAATTCGCATTGGCCATGGTCAGCCCGTTGCCAACCCCGACAAAAACCGTCGTGCCGAACAGCGCCAGTGGATGGCTGGCACCCAGCGTAAACAGGACCAGCCCAAGGCTCACCCCCAGAAACGGAACCAACCGCCCCGCAAGGATCAGCCGGGCCAGCCCCCAGATCGGGGCCAGACGCGCGGTCAGCAGCGATCCCAAAAGAAAGCCCCCCGAGATTGATCCCAGCCCAAGCCCGATCAACGGCGCAGACAAGCCGAATTGCCCCGCCGCGACAAAGGGGACACCCGACAGGAACACAAAAAACGACCCCACAGAAAACGCCATACACAGCGCAAACCCCCAGAACACCCGCGACGCCACCAGAGCGCCATAGGCGCGCATCTGATCGCGCCAACCGTCCTTGGCACGGGTCAGGGTTTCGCCCAAGTCCCACCAAACAGCCACCAGCGCCACCATGCCAGCCACAGAATAGAGCGCAAAGGCCGCCCGCCAGCCCGCCGCATCAGTCAGCGCACCACCCAGCATCGGCCCGACCATCGGAGCCAACGCCATCGCCGCCGCCACCAGACCCATGCGGCTTGCGGCTTGTTCCGGTGGATAGATGTCGCGGATCACTGCCTGTGACAGAACCGATCCCGCCACCACAACCGCCTGAAAAAATCGGCAGATCAGAAATACCGTTACATCCTGCGCCAGAAACGCGCCCAGCGACGCCAGCACATAAAGGGTCATGGCCGACAGCATAACGGGCCTGCGCCCCAACCGGTCCGACAGCGGGCCAAGGACAAGCTGCATCACCGCCGATCCGATCATATACCCCGACATCGCCAACGCCATCACCTTGGGCGAGGTTCCGAAATCCTGCGCCATGGCGGGAAGGGCAGGAAGAAACAGGCTTAGCGAGAGAACCGACAGCGACGTCAGCCCAGCCAGCGTGATCAGGTGTGGCGGTGTGCGGGTCATGGGCATTTTTCCTCTGGTCAACCGCCTAACATGTTCACGACCGCATGGACAACGCGGTTCGCCGGTCAAGCGCCGATTTTGGCGCGCGAAACGCTGGCGCGGGGCGAAACGCTCTGCTAGGGGCAGGCCATGCTCAGGATTGACGACATATCTTTCGCCATGGCCGGGCGTCCTCTCTTCGAGAACGCGACCGCCATCATTCCCGAAGGCCACAAGGTGGGCCTCGTCGGGCGCAACGGCACCGGCAAGACGACGCTGTTTCGTCTGATCCGGGGCGAACTGGCGCTGGAAGGCGGGCAAATCGCTCTGCCTTCGCGCACCCGCATCGGCGGCGTGGCGCAGGAGGTTCCGGCCTCACAGACCTCGCTTCTCGATACGGTGCTGGCCGCCGATACAGAACGCGCGGCGCTTCTGGCAGAAGAAACCGATGACCCCGCGCGGATCGCCGAAATCCAGACCCGCCTGACCGACATCGACGCATGGTCCGCCGAAGCCCGCGCGGCAGCAATTCTCAAGGGGTTGGGTTTTGACGACCACGAACACAGCCAGCCCTGCGCCAATTTTTCAGGCGGGTGGCGAATGCGCGTGGCACTGGCGGCCGTTCTTTTTGCGCAGCCAGATCTACTGTTGCTGGACGAACCTACCAACTATCTTGATCTTGAAGGGGCGCTTTGGCTTGAAGGCTACCTCGGTCGCTATCCCCATACTGTGATCGTGATCAGCCATGATCGCGGTCTTCTCAACCGCGCGGTGGGCGGCATCCTGCATCTGGAGGATCGCAAGCTTACCTTTTATCCCGGCAATTACGATCAATTCGCACGGGTGCGCGCCGAACGTCTGGCCCAGGCCGAGGCCGAATCCCGCAAACAAGAGGCCCGGCGCGCGCATCTGCAATCCTATGTGGACCGTTTCCGCTACAAGGCTGACAAGGCCCGGCAGGCGCAATCTCGGCTCAAGGCATTGGCGCGGATGACGCCGATCACCTCCCCCCAAGAAGCCGCCCTGCGCGCCTTTACCTTTCCCCAGCCTGAAGAACTTTCACCCCCAATCGTGCGCATCGAAGGCGGTTCCGTCGGCTATGACGGCGTGCCGGTTCTGAAACGGTTGGACCTGCGCATTGATCAGGACGACCGCATCGCCCTTCTGGGCAAGAACGGTCAGGGCAAATCGACCCTGTCCAAGCTGCTGTCCGGCCGGCTCGAAAAGCTCTCGGGCAAGATGGTGCGCTCCGCCAAGCTGCGCATTGGCTATTTTGCACAGCACCAGGTGGATGAGCTGGTGGTGGACGACACACCGCTGGACCACCTGCGACGGCTCCGCCCGACAGAAACACCTGCAAAGCTGCGGGCCCGGCTGGCAGGCTTCGGGCTGACGGCGGCACAGGCCGACACCAAGGTCGGCGAACTGTCAGGCGGACAAAAGGCACGGCTTTCGTTGTTGATCGCCACCATCGACGCGCCACATATGCTGATCCTCGACGAACCGACCAACCATCTGGATATCGAAAGCCGCGAAGCCCTTGTCGAGGCGCTGACCGCCTATTCAGGGGCCGTGGTTCTGGTCAGCCACGACATGCACCTTCTCGAACTGGTGGCTGATCGCCTTTGGCTTGTGGGCGATGGCACAGTGCGCCCGTATGAATCGGATCTCGACAGTTACCGCGCTCAGCTCCTTTCGCGCGACAAGCCCACCGCCAACAAAGGTGCCAAAGCCACGGGTGACACCGTCGCGAAACCCAAACGCGCCAGCCGTGACGCCATCCTCGCCCTACGCACGGATGTCCGAAAATGCGAAGAGCGCGTGGAAAAGCTGGCGGAAATGCACGAAAAACTGTCGTCCCGGCTGGCCGACCCCGGCCTGTATACCGATGAAAAGGTGGCAGAGCTGGAAAGCTGGAACCGCAAGTTCGCCGAACTGGAAGAAGCGATGGAACGCGCCGAAACCCTCTGGATCACTGCGCAGGAAAAACTCGACAAGGCGCTGGCGCAATGACACCGGTCCGTGAAACGCGGGACATGATCGCCGGGATGCGTCCCGTTCTGCGCCCCGGACTGTGGCAATTCCGCTGCGTGACCGACCCGACCGAAGCCGCAACCCTGCTCCCCAAGGCCTTGGCAAGCTTCCGCGAAACCGAAGCGCTTTCTCTCATTCTGCCGGTGATCGCAACCGACGAAGACACAGTTGACATACCGATGCGCTGCATCACGCTCGAGGTTCACTCGGCGCTGGACGGGATCGGGCTGACAGCGGCCGTGGCGCAGGCATTGACCGATGCCGCGATCCCCTGCAACGTGGTCGCGGCCTTTCATCACGACCACATCTTCGTGCCAGCAGGTCAGGCACAAACCGCGCTGGACACACTGCTGGCCCTGTCCGCTACCGCGCGAGACGGGACTTAGAAGGGGAACGCCGCCATGGATACCGCCTTTCTGATCACCGCCTTCGTGACCCTCTTCGTGGTGATTGATCCAATCGGGCTCGCCCCGCTTTTTGTGGCCCTGACCCAAGGGATGCAGGCGCGCGCAAGACGCGCCATAGCCCTGCGCGCCTGTGTTATCGCGGTGGTCATCCTTGCCGCATTCGGACTGTTTGGGGAGGCTCTATTGGGATTTGTCGGAATATCAATGCCGGCATTTCGCATAGCGGGCGGGCTTTTGCTGTTCCTGACCGCCCTCGATATGCTGTTCGAACGACGCACGAAACGACGTCAGGACAATGCCGGAGAAGCCACTGCCGACGTTGACCACGACGACCCATCGGTTTTCCCACTCGCCATCCCGCTCATTGCAGGTCCGGGTGCCATAGCCACGATGATCCTGCTCACCGGACAAAAACCCGGCGTCGAAGGTTTCTTTCTCGCCATGGGCGTTATGGTCGCGGTGATTTGCGTGGTGCTCAGTCTGTTTCTGGCATCCGGTCTCATTGAACGCGCCCTGGGCGGCACCGGTATTGTCGTTGTGACCCGCCTGCTGGGCATGTTGCTGGCCGCACTTTCAGTACAATTCGTGCTGGACGGTCTCACCGCTTACGGTTTCGCGGGCTGAAACCACGGGACCGCCTCCGGCGGGGGTATTTGGAACGAGAAAGAAGCAGGGGCGCGTTAAGGTTAATAGACCGTTGCGCTTCTTCTGGCCCAAAATACTCCGGGGGGAGACGCGCGCAGCGCGGCGGGGGGCAGAGCCCCCTGCTCCGGCGGCAGGTGCCCCTCGTTTTTGCGGACAACACACCTAAATGACATTCAAGGCGAATTTCAGGATTGGATCATGAGCGAACAGGACTGGGCGCAATTGGCATTTCTCGGACTTCTCGGGGCGGCGTTGCTCTGGGGGATGATGCGCGACAAGCGGATCGGCCTGAAAAAGTTCCTGGGCGGTGCCACCAGCTGGGCGCTGATTTTCATTGTCGCGATTGTGGCTGTTGGCCTTTGGGATGATATCCGCACCCGGTTCGAGCCTCAGGCCGTGGTTTTTGCCACCGAGGGGCGCGTGGTCGTGCCGCGCGCGCGGGACGGGCATTATTATCTGACCCTTACCGTGAATGGTGCGCCTGTCAGGTTTGTCGTGGACACCGGTGCCACAGATATCGTGTTGAGCCATGGCGATGCCGAACGCATCGGTTTGCCGCTGGACGATCTGAGTTACGTCGGACGTGCGCGCACCGCGAATGGAGAGGTGCGCACCGCGCCTGTTCGGCTTGACAGTATCACCGTGGGATCGCTGGGGGATCGCAACGTGCCTGCCTGGGTGAATGAGGGCGACATGGACAAGTCATTGCTTGGCATGTCCTATCTTCAGCGTTGGGACCGCATCGAGATCACCCGCGGAGAACTGGTTCTGTCACGCGGGGATGGGGCAGGATAGCCCTCAGGTTCGGGCCTTCATTTCCCAGCGTCCGGTTTCTTCGGACCAGTATTGCGCCGAACATCCCGCTGTCTTGAGCGTGCGCCACTGATCGCGCGCGTGGGTCATCGCGGCCTCGTCGCCCCCATCGAACAGCAAACAGCACCGTTCCAGCCCGTTGATTTCTTCTGGATCGAGATCGGCACCATGGATGGCGATGACGCATTGCGGTGCGTTGGGTGCTTGCTTTGCGGTGGTCAACAACACGGGTTGACGGGTATCGTGCGCGCCGCCCGCCAGCCCGTGCGGCAGGAAACCCGCCTCGTCCCCCAACCACAGGTGGCGGTCCAACCGATCAAGCCGGTCGCGGTCCGTGCCGCGCACCGCCACTCGCCAGCCACGCTCCAGGGACTTGGCCAGCAGCATGGCGAGCGTCTCTTCCATCGGCTTGTGCGTCAGGTGGTAGAAATAGGCCTCTCCCATCCTGATCCTCAGAAGGTTTCGAACCGGTCGCGCACCAACCGGTCGAGCGCCATCACGCCCCAGCCCGTAGCCCCTTTTGGGGCATAGGCGGTTTCTGCCTTGACCGAGGCTACCCCGGCGATATCGAGGTGAATCCAGGGGGTGTCCTGTTTGACAAAGCGGGCCAGAAACTGGGCCGCGGTGATAGACCCGGCGGGTCGGCCGCCCGTGTTCTTTATATCCGCGATGCGCGATTTGATCTGATCGTCATAGGCTTTGCCCAGTGGCATCCGCCATGCGCCTTCGCCTTCGGCTTCGGCGGCCTTTAGGAAATCCTTGCAGAAATCATCATCGTTTGAAAACACGCCCGCGTTTTCGTGACCCAGACCGATGATGATCGCGCCGGTCAGGGTGGCAAGATCGACCATACCGGCCGGGGCGAACCGCTCTTGCGCATACCACAGCACGTCCGCCAGAACGAGCCGCCCTTCGGCATCTGTATTGATGACTTCGACGGTGTCCCCCTTCATCGACCGGATCACATCGCCGGGACGGGTCGCGTTACCCGAAGGCATGTTTTCCACCAGCCCGACCAGACCCACCACATTGGCCCGCGCCTTGCGCAGGGCCAGCGCCTTCATCGCTCCGGCCACGACACCCGCGCCGCCCATGTCCATGGTCATGTCTTCCATGCCGCCCGCCGGTTTGAGGGAGATACCGCCGGTATCAAAAACCACCCCCTTGCCCACAAGAGCCAAAGGTGCATCGCCCTCGACCCCGCCGTTCCATTGCATCACCACAACCTTGGACGGGCTGACCGATCCCTGCCCCACGCTCAGCAGCGTGCGCATTCCGAGCGCTTCGAGTTCGTCTTCTTCGAGCACCTCGACCACGAGACCCAGTGCGCGCATCTCTTCCAGCCTGTCGGCGAATTCGGTGGTGGTCAGGACGTTGGCCGGTTCATTGACCAGATCGCGGGTTGCCACAACGCCTTCGGCGACGGCCAGAAGAGGCCCTGCGTCCTCGGCGGCCTGTTCGGGCTTGTTGTGCTGGATGACCACGCCACCCACCTCTGCGCCGGCGTCTTCTCCCGTCTTGTGGGTATCGAACCGATAATCGCGCAGGGAAATTCCCTGCGCCAAAGCCCCCACGCGCTGCATGCTGCCGGTGGCCACAAGCAGCGGTTTGGTCCCTTTGGCCTTGGCCAATGCGACACCGGCCTTGCGCAGGGTCAGCGCGTCGGCGCGGCGTTCGATCACAAGGATATCCAGCGCCTCGGCCTCAAGCCCTGCGGGCCAGGCCAGGGTGATGACCTGACCATTGCGCACCTTGGCGAATCCTTCGTCGGACACGACCCTCTGAACCGCGCCGCGTGTCAGGCGATTTACCCTGCGCGCGGCGACGTCCAGCTTGCCATCCGGGGTGACCGTCACCGCCACACGGCCCGTTGCTGTTGCCAGCGTATCGAGATCGGTTTCGCAAAAGGAAATGGGCGTCAGCCTGCTCATGTCGTGCTCCGTCTGTTTCTGGCCACAAGATGCGTGTTACCCAAGACCTAGCCCGATGCCCCCGCGAAAGCCAGATAGCAGTTTTCCCGCCGCTGGTTTTGCTTTACGGTCACGTCATACAACAAGACATGCGCCGGGGGGATACGTGTCGCGATACGACAGATACGTGCTGTCGCAGCTTCTCGTGCTGTTTGGCTTCTTCTCACTGATTCTGGTGGCGGTGTTCTGGATCAACCGCGCCGTTGTTCTGTTCGACCGTTTGATCGGTGACGGGCAATCGGCGATGGTGTTCCTTGAATTTACAGCGCTTAGCCTGCCAAATCTGATCAGGATCGTGCTGCCGCTGGCGTGTTTTGCTTCTGCTGTCTATGTCACCAACCGTCTGAGCAGCGAAAGCGAACTGACCGTGATGCAGGCCACAGGCTCCAGCCCGTGGCGCATGGCGCGGCCCTATGCGGCCTTCGGGCTGATTGTTGCCGTCATGATGAGCATACTCACACATGTGTTGTTGCCCGCCTCGATCAGCCAATTGTCGATTCGCCAGACTGAGGTGAACCGCAACGTGACAGCCCGCTTGTTGACCGAGGGAGAGTTTCTACATCCCACAGGAGGGGTGACGTTCTTTATCCGCGCCATCGACGATGACGGCACCCTGCGCGATATCTTTCTGTCGGACCGGCGCAATCCTGAAACCACGATGATTTACACCGCCGCGCGCGCTTTTCTGGTCAGCGGCGGCGACAAGGCCAATCTGATCATGGTTGATGGTCTGGCGCAGCGGCTGACCAGCGACGGCCAGCTTCTGTCTACCACCAATTTCTCGGACCTGTCGCAGGATATCAGCTCTCTTGTGGGCAAGGGGGGAGTGCCTGCGCGCAATATCCGGGCCATTCCCACGCCGGAATTGCTGTTTCATAGGGCCGAGGTGTTGGAGCGCGATGGCTATAGCGCCGGTGTGCAGGCCGAGGAGCTGCACCTGCGCGTAGCACGGGCCACGATTTGCGTGGCGGTGGCGTTGATCGGGTATGCCACGCTTCTGGTCGGGGGGTTTTCACGCTTTGGCGTCTGGCGACAGATTGGTCTGGCCTTTGCCTTGTTGATCGTGCTTGAGGCATTGCGCGCGGTGTTTTCCGATCCGGTGATCCGCGACGCCAGCCTTTGGCCGCTCGTCTATTTGCCCACGATGATCGGCTTGGGTATCGCGGCGGGATTTCTGCATCTGTCATCGCGGCGCCGGATGCGCCCCAGACGGGCGAGGGTTGCGGCATGATTCTGCATTTCTATTTCGGACGTCGCTTTATTCAGATCTTCGGCTTGCTCATGGGGGTTTTCATGGCCCTTCTGATGCTGATTGATCTGGTCGAACAGATGCGCCGTTTTGCCGACACCGATGTCGGGTTTGACCGGCTGTTCGGGTTGACGCTCCTGAACGCGCCGGGGGCGGTGCGCGAAATCCTGCCGCTGATCGTTATTCTGGCCACCATCGCGATGTTCGTGGGGCTTGCGCGGTCCAGCGAACTTGTGGTGACGCGCGCGTCCGGGCGATCGGGATTGCGCGCACTGATCGCACCGGCCACGGTTGCGGCCCTGATCGGGGTGCTGTCCGTGACCACACTGAACCCGATCGTTGCGGCAACGTCTGCACGATCCGAACAACTGAGCGAAATCTATCGCACCGGCGATGCCGCCGCGCTGTCGATCAGCGGTGAAGGGCTTTGGTTGCGTCAGGGGAGCAAACAGGGCCAGACCGTGATCCACGCAAGGCGCTATAATGGGGAAACCGGTGCGCTGCTGGATGTGACCCTTCTGGCCTATAGCGCGGGCGGCGGGCCGGTGCGCCGCATCGAAGCCGAGGGGGCAACGCTGCGCGGCGGCTTCTGGGATTTGACCGGGGCCAAGGTCTGGCCGCTGGCCGCAGGCATCAACCCCGAGACAAACGCCGCATTCCACGAAAGCCTGCGCGTGCCCTCAACCCTGACACAAGACCGCATCCGAAGCGGCATCGGATCGCCCAGCGGCGTTTCCGTCTGGGACATGCCACGCACCATCGAAGAGTTGCAGCAGGCCGGGTTTGCCACCAAACGCCACGAGGTTTGGTTCCAGATCGAACTGGCGCGACCGATTTTCCTGATTTCGATGGTGCTGGTTGCCGCAGCCTTCACCATGCGGCATACCCGTTCGGGGGGCACCGGAGTCGCGGTGCTGATGTCTGTGTTGCTGGGGTTCGGGTTGTTCTTTATTCGAAATTTTGCGCAAATTCTGGGTGAAAACGGGCAAATTCCCGTGGCGCTGGCGGCATGGGCGCCGCCGATTGCCTCTGTCATGCTGGCGCTTGGTCTTCTCTTGCATGCGGAGGATGGCTGATGCTTGCGCGAAACATCCCGACCGGTCTGCGCCGGCTTGCCGTCTGCCTTGCCTTGGCCGCAAGCCCGTTTTTCAACATGCATGGGATCGCATCCGCGCAAGACAGCGCCCAGAACCTTGTGACCGAACCGGCCCCGGCGGCTCTGATCGCGGACCGTATCTTTGTGTCCGCCGATCGCAACCTGATCGCCGAAGGCAACGTGCAGGCATTTCAGGGCCGCACGCGGCTAAGCGCATCCCGCATCGTCTATGACCGCGCCGGTGGCTCGCTGAACATCGAGGGGCCGATTCGCATCGACGATGGCACCGATGTTGTAATCCTTGCCAACGCAGCCGAGTTGGATCGAACGCTGACCGAAGGCCTTCTGACCGGGGCGCGCATGGTGCTCAACCAGAGGCTTCAGCTTGCCTCGGTGCAACTGAACCGCACCGAGGGCCGCTATACCCAGCTTTACAAGACCGCTGTGACATCCTGCCGGGTCTGTGGCGATGACAATCCGCCACTATGGCAGATCCGCGCCCGCCGGGTTGTGCATGACCAGCAGGCGCGCCAGCTCTACTTTGACGACGCGCAACTGCGCATTCTGGATATTCCGGTGCTCTGGGTGCCGCAACTGCGCCTTCCCGATCCCACGCTGGACCGTGCGAGCGGGTTCATGATCCCGTCGGTGCGCACCACCTCGCAGCTCGGGACCGGGATCAAGGTGCCGTACTTCTTCCGGCTGGGGGATCACGCCGACCTGACCTTGACGCCCTACCTGTCATCGCGCACCCGCACGCTGGATGCGCGCTATCGTCAGGCCTTTGCGACGGGCCGGGTGGAATTCGAAGGCGGCTATACCCGCGACGACCTTCTGGCCGGAAATACGCGTGGCTACCTGTTCGGGTCTGGGGCTTTCGCACTGGGACGCGGATATACGTTTTCTTTCGACGTGGAATGGACTTCGGACAACGCCTATCTTCTGGACTACGGCAAAGACTACAAGGACCGCCTGACAACCGAACTGGCGATCAGCCGCGCGCAACGTGATCAATTCGTGCGCGCCAGCTTTTTCCACTTCAACTCGTTGCGCGACGCGGAAGATGAATCGCTGCTGCCGTCTCTGGTCTTTGATTCCGAAATCGAACAACGACACATCCTGCCGCGCAACGCAGGAGAATTACGTCTGGGACTTGCCGCCCATGCGCATTACCGCACCTCCGATATCAATGCCGTTGGGCGCGATGTGGGCCGGATCAGCGCCGATATCGGCTGGACCAACAACTGGATTCTGTCGGGTGGCCTGCGCACGGACCTGACACTTGGCCTCGCGGCAGATATTTTTGATACGCGTCAGGACGTGGCCTTCAATTCGCACGAAACACGATCCATGCCCTATGCGGCGATGACATTCCGGCTGCCGATGGTGCGCCCCGGCAAGGGCGGCGCATCCCAGTTTCTGGAACCGATCGTGCAACTCGGCTGGACCCGCGTCTCAGGTGGCGCGGTGCCGGTGGACGAAAGCGGGCGTGTGGAATTTGATCAGGGCAACCTGCTGTCCCTGTCCCGTTTCCCCGCCCCCGACCAGCGCGAGGACGGATGGGCCATCGCCTATGGCCTGAACTGGGCACGCTATGCCGCGACCGGCTGGTCGGCATCGCTCAGCATCGGACAAGTCGTGCGCGAGGTCGCGCAACCGGGCTTTACCAACGCATCCGGCCTGTCGGGCACATCATCGGATTTCCTTCTCGCAGGTCACATCGCCGCCGACTTCGGGCTGGGCCTGTCGGTGCGCGGCCTGTTTGACGACAACCTCGACTTTGCCAAGGCCGAACTGCGCGGTGATTGGCGCGGCGACCAGGCGACACTGGGCGGCACCTATGTCTATCTGGATGCCGACCCTGCAGAGGGCCGCGCGCGCCCGGTGTCAGAATTCAACATCGACGGCAGCTATGATCTGACCCGGCACTGGCTGGCAAGCGCATCTTGGCGCTATGATCTCGAAGACGACCGCGCCTCCTCAGCCGGACTCGGGCTTGCCTACCGAAATGAATGTGTTTTGGTCGATCTTTCGCTCAACCGGCGCTATACCTCGTCGACAAGTGTTGAGCCTTCGACCGATTTCGGATTTACCATCGCCCTGAGAGGTTTCGGTGCCTCGGACGGAACAGAAAGATATACAAAGTCATGCAGCAATTCCTGAGCAAACCGATTTCACGCACCGCCCGCAGCATCGCCGCCGCCGTGATGATCGCGGTCGGCACGGGCTTGGTCGCACCGGCCCCGGTTGCGGCGCAGGGGTTGTTTTCCCCCGCGATCGAGGTGAACGGCAACGTCATCACCAACTTTGAACTTGAACAGCGCATGGAATTCCTGCGCCTGCTGCGCGCGCCCGGCAATATCGCCGAACTCGCCCGCACCGCCCTGATCGAAGACCGCCTCAAACAACAGATCGTTGAAGAAGCCGGCATTCGCCCGACCGAGGAACAGGTCGTGCAGGGCATGACAGAGTTCGCCCAGCGGGCGAATCTGAGCACCGAAGACTTCATCAAGGCACTGGAACAGGGCGGCGTATCGGCCGAAACCTTCCGGGATTTCATCCTCAACGGGGTGGCTTGGCGGGAATATGTCCGCGCCCGATTTGCCGGGCGTGCGCGCCCCACCGAAGCCGAAATCGACCGCGCATTGGGAACCGACGGTTCCGGCGGCGGTGTGCGGGTTCTGTTGTCTGAAATCATCATCCCGACCACCCCGCAAACCATCGATCAGGTTCAGGCCGAAGCCGAGCGGATATCGCAAATCCGTTCTATCGACGCCTTTGCCAACGAAGCCCGTAAGTTTTCCGCCACCCAGACACGGGACACCGGCGGACGGATGCCATGGATGGCATTGTCCAATCTGCCCCCCGCAATCCAGCCTGTGGTGCTTGAGCTTTCCCCCGGCGAAGTGACAGCGCCAATCCCGCTGCCCGATGCCGTGGCGCTGTTCCAGATGCGCGGCATTCAGGAAACCGGTGCCCCGAACCCACGGTATTCAGCGATTGAATTCGCCGCCTACTTCATCCCCGGTGGCCAGAGTGACGCGGCCAAAGCCGCTGCTGCCGAATTGCGCGCACAGGTCGATACATGCGACGATCTTTATGGCAGTGCTCTGGATCAGCCCGAAGGCACCTTGCGCCGTCAATCCCTGCCCCCGTCGGACATTCCCCGCGACTATGCGCTGGAACTGGCCAAGCTGGACGCGGGTGAAGTGTCCACCTCACTGGTCACCAACGACGGGCAATCTCTCGTGTTCCTGATGCTCTGCGGCCGCACAGCGGAACTGAACGAAGACGCATCCCGCGAAGACATCGCCAATGCGCTGACCAACCAGCGCCTGAACGCGTTGGCGCAAGGCTTCCTTGATCAGGTTCGCGCCGACGCGCTCATCGTCGAGCGATGACCCGCGCGCCGGTCGCGCTCAGTTGCGGGGAACCGGCGGGAATCGGACCGGAAATCGCCGTTTCCGCGTGGTCTGCGCTGCGCGAGGAAATGGCCTTCTTCTGGATCGGTGATCCGCGCCACCTGCCCGATGGTGCAAAATACACCTGCATCACAAATCCCGCCGATGCACCGGATGCCATGGCAGATGCCTTGCCTGTCCTGCCGCTGTCTCTTAACGGGTCCGCCCGGAAAGGCACGCCGGATCCCGCCAACGCGTCCGGCGTCATCAAGGCAATCGAAACCGGCGTTGCCCTTGTGCAATCCGGAGCCGCCTGCGCGTTGTGCACGGCACCTATTCACAAGAAAGCGCTGATCGACGGGGCCGGGTTTGCCTATCCTGGCCACACGGAATTTCTCGCCGCTCTGGCCGGGGTGGATCAGGTGGTGATGATGCTCGCGGCCGAAGCAATCACTCCCCCGTTGCGCGTGGTCCCGGCCACCATCCACATTCCATTGCGCGACGTGCCAGAGCGGTTGACCGCCGAAAGCCTCCGCCGCACTTTGGAAATCACCTGCCAAGGCCTGCGCGACCGCTTTGGGATCACCCATCCACGCATCGCGGTCAGCGGGTTGAACCCCCACGCAGGCGAGGCTGGCGCGATGGGACATGAAGACGCCGCTGTGATCGCCCCGGTCATCAACGCTCTGCGGGACGCCGGTATGGATGTGACAGGCCCCCTGCCCGCAGACACCATGTTCCACGCCGCCGCGCGTGCTAGGTATGATGCTGCCGTGGCGATGTATCACGACCAGGCGCTGATCCCGATCAAGACGCTGGATTTCGATGGCGGCGTGAACGTTACGCTGGGGCTGCCCTTTGTACGCACCTCGCCCGATCACGGCACCGCCTGCGATATCGCGGGAATGGGCATCGCCCGTCCAGACAGCCTGATCGCGGCGCTCAGATTGGCCCATCGCATGGCGGACAGAGCGTGAAACGACAAACGCTGCGCCGGACGCAAACCAAAGATGCCTCCGGCAGGGGTATTTGGAACGAGAAAGAAGCAACCGCGCGTCAAGGTTAATCAACTGTTGCGCCGTCTTATGGCGCTAAATACTCCGGGGGGAGGCGCGCTCAGCGCGATGGGGGCAGACAGGGGGCAGCGCCCCCAAACCGGCAACCCAAGGCCCGAAAGCGATGGAAAGGCAGAGCATGAGTGCAATCGACGATCTTCCCCCCTTGCGGAGCGTGATCGCAGATCACGGGTTGAGCGCAAAGAAGGCACTTGGTCAGAATTTCCTGCTGGATCTCAACCTGACGGCCAAAATCGCGCGCCAAGCAGGCGATATGTCGGGGTGCGATGTTCTGGAAATCGGACCGGGTCCCGGTGGGTTGACCCGCGGATTGTTGGCCGAAGGCGCGCGGCGGGTTCTGGCGGTTGAGAAGGATGCGCGGTGTCTGCCTGCGCTGGAACAGATTGCGGCGCGCTATCCGGGCCGGCTTGAGATCGTGCAAGGCGATGCGCTGGATATCGACGCGGCGGCGCGGCTCAATGCGCCGGTGCGTGTTGTTGCGAACCTGCCCTACAATGTCGGCACGGAATTGCTGGTGCGGTGGTTGACCCCGCGCGACTGGCCGCCGTTCTGGGAAAGTCTTACGCTGATGTTTCAGCGCGAGGTGGCCGAACGGATCGTGGCCCGCCCGGGAAGCAAGGCTTACGGGCGGCTTGCCTTGCTGGCGCAATGGCGTGCGGATGCGCGAATCGTGATGGCCTTGCCACCCGGCGCGTTCACCCCGCCCCCCAAGATTGACAGCGCCGTGGTCCATCTGACGGCGCGTGCCACACCCCGGTTTGAGGCCGACCCCAAGGTTCTTGAGCGGGTCGTTGCGATGGCCTTCAACCAGCGGCGCAAGATGTTGCGATCGGCGCTCAAGGGGCTTGGCCCGGACATCGAGGACCGCCTGCGCGCGGCGGGCATTGCCCCGACAGAACGGGCCGAGCAGGTGTCGCTGGAAGGGTTCTGCGCCTTGGCGCGCGAGGTCGCGCGGGGTTGATTAGAACCCTGCGCGAAATGCAAAACGCAGAAACGTCGTTTTATTCGGCAGCCTGAGCCGGGTCACCGCCATCGTCCGGGGCGTCGCCGCCTTCGCCTTTGGGCGCGGCCTTGCGGGTGCGCGGCGCGGCGGGCTTGCGGGCCCGTGGCTTGCGCTTGGGCTTGTCCGAGGCAGGTTTGTCCAGACCCTGATCCGCGCCCGCGGTCTCTGAAGAGGCCTCTGACTGCGAGTCACCGCGGGTATCGCTGGCCTGTGGGGCAGCATCGTCACTACCGCGATTCTCTGGTGTTTCGACCAGCGTGCTGGCGGTATCCGTTTCCGATCCGTCATCTGCCATGCTCAACGGGTCTTCGGATTTTTCCCGCTCCCCGACAGCCGGTTTGTCGCGTTCCGGCGCGGTATTGGTATCGCGATCCTGACGTTCAGAGCGTTCGCGATCGCGTTCAGCCTGACGTTCGCGGTTCTGCCGCTCCTGTTCTTCGCGTCGCGCGTCGATTTCGCGCTGTGCTTCGCTCAGAAGGCGCAGGTAATGTTCTGCGTGCTGCTGAAAGTTTTCGGCGGCGACACGGTCATTGGCCAACTGCGCATCGCGGGCGAGCTGGTTATATTTGTCGATGATCTGTTGCGGCGTGCCGCGCACCTTGCCTTCGGGACCGGAGCTGTCAAAGACCCGGTTGATGACATTGCTGCCCGAAGGCCGATTGCGGTTAGACTTCGACCGCGAGCGGGATTTGGACGATCTCATATACTTTGTTCAGCCTTATCGTCAGGTTAAGTGAGGAGTGCCTGCGCCCTCTGATCGGGCGGCTTCTCCGGTAACGTCGCCAGGCCACTGCCCTGCAACTTGTTTGGCTTGAAAATCTTCGAACGGGCAAACAGGCCCGCGATCAAAGATAGGTGCAATAAACATGACTGCGCAGATGACACAAGCCCAAAGCGGTGGTTTTTTCCAAAGCATCCTTCAAATGAAGGGTTTTGGCCACATCAGCCGACCGCGCGGCCCATAACCACCCGATCACGGCCATCCAGATCCGGCAGGATACACACACCGGTCAATCCCGCCTCAACCATGAACGCAGAAACTTCCGTTCCCTGGGTCGGACCGATTTCAACGATCAGCCGCCCCTTTGGCCGCAGAAATTCGGGGGCCTGTGCGCAAATCGTCCGATAGGCACCCAGCCCATCGCCCCCGTCCGTCAACGCCAATTCGGGTTCGTGTTCGCGCACCTCGCGCGACAGTCCCGGCATTTCGCCCATCGCAATATAAGGCGGGTTGGACACCACCAGATCAAAGCGACCGGTGACCGCCGAAAACCAATCGGATTGGCGGATATCGGCGCGCGGCGCGGTTTGGTGCAGAACTGCGTTGGCGCTGGCTTGCAGGCAGGCGGCCTCGCTCAGATCCACGCCCAGGCCGGTGGCGGTCTCGCGTTCGGCCAGAAGCGTGACGAGAATACAGCCTGAACCGGTACCAAGGTCCAGCGCCCGCTCAAAGGGTTCCGCCAGCGCTGCTTCGACCAGAATTTCGGTTTCTGGTCTGGGATCAAGCACTTCTGCGCTGATCTTGAAGCGCCGTCCGTAAAAGGCACGTTCCCCCACGAGATGCGAAACCGGCATACGCACCGCGCGCAGGGCCACAAGCTGTTCGAAGCGTTCGGCGATTTCGTGGCTCAGGTCTTCGGGGGCAATCAGGGTCACACGGGCGGCGTCGATGCGGGCGGCATGAGCCAGCAGAACGCGCGCGTCCCGCGCCGGGTCCGGCACCCCGGCGGCGCGCAACCGCGCGGTGGCGGCGACCATCGCCTCGGCGGCGGTCACCCTTCCATCTCCGCCAAGAGACGGGCCTGAGTGTCAGCGGCCAGCGCGTCGCTGAATTCGTCCAGATCGCCCTGCATTACCGCGTCCAGCTTGTAGAGCGTGAGATTGATCCGGTGATCGGTCACGCGGCCCTGCGGAAAGTTGTAGGTACGGATGCGTTCAGAGCGGTCCCCACTGCCAACCTGTGCGGCACGGGTTTCGGCACGTTCATCCGCGGCGCGGCTGCGTTCAAGGTCGAACAGACGCGCACGCAGAACCTGCATGGCGATCTCGCGGTTGCGATGCTGGGATTTCTCGGAACTGGTCACCACGATACCCGATGGCAGGTGCGTGATCCGCACAGCCGAATCCGTGGTATTCACATGCTGACCACCCGCCCCGGATGACCGCATCGTATCAATGCGGATATCGTTGGCCTCGATCTTGATATCGACGTCCACCGCTTCGGGAAGCACGGCGACCGTTGCCGCCGATGTGTGGATGCGCCCGCCGGATTCGGTGCTGGGCACCCGCTGGACCCTGTGCACGCCGCTTTCGTATTTCAGCCGTGCAAAGACACCGTCGCCCTTCACATGGGCCACAACTTCCTTGATCCCGCCAAGTTCCGTCTGTTGCAGTTCGACAATGTCGAACCCCCAACCGTGCGCTTCGGCATGGCGTTGATACATGCGCAGCAGATCAGCCGCGAAAAGGGCCGCTTCATCCCCCCCTGTGCCGGGCCGGATTTCGAGAATTGCCGGACGGCTGTCGGCATCATCCTTGGGCAACAGCGCCACCCGCAGCCCCTGTTCGGCCTCTGACAGGCTGTGACGCAAGTCGGGAAGCTCTTCCTCGGCCAGAGCACGCATTTCCGGATCGCTCAGCATCGCTTCGGCATCGGCAATTTCGGCGCTTAGCCTGCGCCAGTCGTCGATCGCGGCCACGACGGGACGCAGATCGGAATACTCGCGCGACAACTGGGCGATTTCACTACCGCCAGCCTGAGCCATGCGCGCCTCGATATAGGCGAACCTCTGGCGGATTTGTTCAAGGCGTTCTTCGGGGATCATCCGCGCGGTTTGAGCGATCCCGCGGCTTTGGTCAAGTGCCACGCGCAACACCCATGCACGCAACCCTGCCAAACTCCCGGTCAACAACCGCACACCAGCTTCCCAAATCACGAAAACGGGTGTAAAATAGTCTCATGAGACCCGCAATTGTGCTTCCGACGCTGCTTTTGGCGGCGATGCTTTTGGCCTCTCCGGCGCTGGCCGATGTGACTGGGCCGGGTGGCAAGACGATTGATTGCTATTGCACCAACACCAGCGGTGCCCGCGTCGAGCTGGGCGAGACGATCTGCCTTCAGGTTGATGGGCGCATGTTCATGGCCCAATGCCAGATGTCACTGAATGTGCCGATGTGGCGCGAGATCTCCGAAGGGTGCCTGTCATCCCGCCTGCAGGATCGCAAGCCACCCATCAACACGCGCAGCGTTTACCCCAAGATCTGATTTGCCAAAACGCAGGCGGGCAAAAATCTTGATCTGGCCACGGTCCAGCCAGACCGTTGTGTAATCGGGAAATCCCATGATCCGTGACCGCGTGACATAGGTCATCATCCCGTCTGCCGGCGAACCGGCCAGCATTTCCGTCCGGTCGCTGTCCATGATGATGTTGTGCAATCGGTAGAGCGTATCGGCGTCCCCCTCAAGCATGCGGCGCACACCGCCTGCCTGATCGGAGTTGCGGCTGACCGCGGGTTCCACGTGCCACTGCATCGGATCGGAGGGCGCAAGGCGGATATAGCCCGCCACCACCACAGCCGCAGCAATCATAATCCATAAGACCAACATCAGTTTTTCCATTCCCTGCACCCGGACCATCATCCGGGGATGCGGGCCTTTTTCTTATTTTTGTTTCACACCCGGCAGAACGCAGAGCAATTCATAAATCAGGTTGGCCGCCGTCAGGGCAGTGTTTCCCGTCGTGTCATAGGGCGGCGACACCTCGACCAGATCGCAGCCGACGATATTGGCCCCTCTCAATGCCCGGATAAGCTCAAGTGCCTGCGGTGTCGTCAGCCCGCCAATTTCCGGCGTGCCGGTGCCCGGCGCATAGGCCGGATCGAGGCTATCAATATCATAGGTGACATAGACCGGCCTATCGCCGATATCGCGACGTATTTCCGCACCCAGCCCCGAAAGGGATTTATGCCACAGGTCAGGTGCCAAAAACATCTGAAAGCCCCATTCCTGTGCCTCGGTGAAATCGGTGGCGGCGTATCCGGTGCCGCGCAGACCGATCTGATAGGTCTTGTCCGGCAGAATTAGACCTTCTTCATAGGCGCGGCGGAACACGGTTCCGTGCGCCTCGCGTTCGCCGAACATCTCGTCGTTGACGTCTGCATGGGCATCCACATGCACCAACGCAACCGGCCCGTATTTACGTGCAATCGAACGCAGGATCGGCAGGGTGATGGAATGATCGCCCCCCATTGCGACAGGAATCAACGGATACTTCAGGATGCGGTCGTAACTTTCTGAAATAACGCGCAAACTATCCGAAAGAGAGAAGGTGTTGATCGCCAGATCACCGATATCGGCACAATTCAGGCTGTCAAATGGGGCAGCTCCGGTCTGAAGGTTATAGGGCCGGATCATCGCGCTTTCGGCACGGATTTGCTTGGGACCGAACCGCGTGCCCGACCGCCAAGAGGTGCCGATATCCAAAGGTATGCCCAGAAACGCCACGTCGAGCCCGGTCAGGTCGCTCGCCGATGGCAGCCGCATGAATGTGTTCGGGCCGGAAAACCGCGCGAGCTCATTGCCCCCCAAGGGTTGGTTGAAATCGCTCATGACCGCATCCTCCAGCCCAGAAGGCTCAGAATTTCGGTGGCGACATGTGCGCCCGCAATGGCCGTGATGCCTGCGGTATCAAATGGTGGCGACACCTCGACCACGTCGCCGCCCCGGATATTGATGCCGCCCAGACCGCGCAGAATCGCCGCCGCCTGCGCGCTGCTCAACCCACCCCAGACAGGCGTGCCCGTCCCCGGCGCAAAGGCCGGGTCAAGCGCGTCAATGTCGAACGACACATAGGCAGGCCGATCAACCACGACATCCTTGATCCGCGCCGCCACATCGGACGGAGAACCGGCGTGGACCTCAGCCGCGTCGATGATTGTCACGCCCAACGTATCGGGATTGGTGGTGCGAATACCCACCTGAACAGATCGCGCGGGCTCGACAAAACCCTGACGGATCGCCTTGTACATGCCTGTGCCATGGTCGATCCGGTCGAAATCATCATCCGCCCAGGTGTCGGAATGCGCGTCGAACTGAATCAGGGATATCGGCCCGAACCGATCCGCCATCGCCCGCAAGATCGGGTAAGATATGTAATGATCCCCTCCCAAAACAACGGGGGCCACCCCTGCGTCCAGAATACCGCCAACATGCGCGGCGATCCGGGCGTGGATGTCCGATATCGCGGCATAATCAAAGGGCATATCGCCGTAATCCACGATGGCCCGTTCGCTGAGAACATCAAACGGCCAGCCATAGGGCGCATCGGGGGATTGCAGGGCGGACGCCTCGCGGATGGCACGCGGACCCAGACGGGTTCCGGGCCGGTTGGTCACGGCCTGATCAAAGGCAATCCCCGTGACCGCGATATCGACACCCGTCAAATCTCTGGAATACCGCCGCCGCAAGAACGACGTGGCCCCGGCGAATGTATTCTCAAAGCTTGGGCCAGTTAAACTTTGCCGCGTAAATGCTTCGTCTGACGTGTTTTTTGCGTCTTCAAGCGCCATCTTGTTCCCTCATGTCGTGTGATGCAGCGGTTGCGCGCGTTCCACCAGCCGCGCAAAGAACGACGCACCCACAGGTGCCACCGCATCGTTGAATTCATACTCCGCAGTGTGCAGCCCCTTGCCCTCGCCTTGCCCCAGAAACAGGTAGGCTCCGGGCCGTTTTTCCAGCATGTAGGCAAAGTCTTCTGCGCCCATTTCACGGCCTGCATCCGGCACCACCCGGTCCGGTCCCGCGATCTCACCGGCGATCTCGGCGGCAAAGGCCGCGCGCGCAGGATCGTTGATCGTCGCGGGATAGCCGACCTGATAGTCAAGCTCGGCCTGCACGCCATAGCTCTCGGCCTGCCCGCGCGTGATGGCCTGCATCCTCTGCATCACCATCGCCTGCACATGCGGCGCAAAGGTGCGCACCGTCCCGTTGATATAGGCGGTTTCGGGAATCACGTTATCCGTGGTGCCCGTGTGGATCTGGGTGACAGACACCACCAGATCCTCCAAGGCGTAATGGTTACGGCTGACGATGGTCTGAATGGCTTGCGCAATTCCGCAAGCGGCAACCACCGGATCACAGGTATCATGAGGCATCGCGCCGTGTCCCCCCTTGCCGGTGATGTGGATGTGGAATTCATCCACCGCCGCCATGATCGGGCCGGGCGTGGTATAAAAGCTGCCCTCCTCAACACCCGGCGCATTGTGCAGCGCATAGACCTGCGTGATATCGAACCGATCCATGATGCCCTCATCCACCATGACCTGCGCACCGCCGCCGTCTTCCTCTGCCGGTTGGAAAATCAGCGCGACCCGGCCCGCGAAATTGCGCGTCTCGCACAGGTATTTCGCCGCCCCCAGCAGCATCGCGGTATGCCCGTCATGGCCGCAGGCGTGCATCCTCCCCGCATGCACCGACGCATGGGGAACGCCGGTTGCCTCTTCGATCGGCAGCCCGTCCATATCCGCACGCAATCCGATGGTCGGCCCCGCCGCCTGCCCGTTCACAATGGCCACCAACCCTGTTTCGGCGATCCCTTCGTGCAATTCATCCACCCCAAATTCGCGCAACCGCTCCGCCACGAAAGCCGCCGTCTTAGGGCACTGCATCCCCAGTTCCGGGATCGAGTGCAGATGTTTGCGCCATTGGGCCATGTCATCCGAAAAATCGGCAATACGGTTGAGAACGGGCATGGGGTGGACTCCTGCGGCGCGGTGAATTCAAGTGCATCTGACATTGCCGGGATAGGAAACTCAATGCCTGATGACACGCTGATCCACGACACGGGTGCCGGGATTGACCGGTTGATAGAAATCATGCGCCGCCTGCGCGACCCGGATACCGGATGCCCTTGGGACATCGAACAGGATTTCGACACCATCGCCCCTTATACCATTGAAGAAGCCTATGAGGTCGCAGACGCCATTGAACGGCGCGCATGGGGCGAGCTGGAAGGCGAATTGGGCGATCTTTTGCTTCAGGCGGTGTATCACGCGCAGATGGCCACCGAGGACGGGCGGTTCACCTTTCAGGACGTGGTGCGCAACATTTCCGACAAGATGGTCGCGCGCCATCCGCATGTGTTCGGCGACGAAAGCCGCGACAAGAGCGCCGACCAGCAAACCGTCGATTGGGAAAAGATCAAGGCCGCCGAACGCGCGGGCAAAGCCCAGCGCGGAGCCCTGGACGGGGTTGCGCCGGGACTTCCGGCATTGATGCGGGCACAAAAGCTGCAAAAACGCGCCGCGCGGGTCGGATTTGACTGGCCATCCGCTCAGGATGTTCTGGCCAAGATCACCGAAGAAGCCGCCGAACTGGAAGAGGCCCGCGACAGCCTCGGATCCGATGAGATCGAAGAAGAATTCGGCGACCTGCTGTTCGTCATGGTCAATCTGGGACGCCACCTCGGGGTGGATGCCGAAACAGCGCTGCGCCGCACGAATGCAAAATTTACGCGTCGATTCAATTCCGTAGAAGACAGCCTTAAAGACATCGGCAAACGGCCCGAAGACAGCACGCTCGAAGAAATGGACGCATTGTGGGATCGCGCCAAGCTGGCTGAAAAGGCGGCCAAACCGGGCGGGTGATCCAAATTCAGGCCACGGGTGTCATATCTTGGATCGCAGCGCCTCGGGCAAAACAACACGCACCGGATCGGCGGTCACAACCGAAGGTTCGACCACGACCTTCTTGCCGCCCTTGCGTACCGCGGCGCGCAGGATGTCGGCACAGGCCCCAAATCCGCCGGCCACATCCATATCCCGCGCCCGGTCATAAATGCCCATCTCCTTGTCGCGGATCATGTCGGGTTTGGCCCAGTTGATCCAATACCGGCCGCCCATATCCATCGGGGCATCGGATGCATCATTGGTGGCGCGGGTTTCCGACACGATATCGCGGCGCGCAGCCATGCGTTCGGCGTAATCCGGCGTCACGTAATGCAGATGCACCATGACCAATTCCGGGTCGATCTGGAATGCCCCGCGCAACAGGCCGTGCCCGCCAACGGTATAGACAACGCGTTGTGCGGCGATGCAGGGCTTGGTGTATTTGGCGCTGAGGATCGCGTGCGGATGATTGGTCAGAACAGGCGCGTCCGGGTCGGTGCCATCCTCGGGCGTCGGGATCAGGTTCAGACCAACAGGCGAAATCGCGGCTCCTTCAACCTCGGTCGCGGCGAGATGGGCCAAAAGCCCCCCGTCGCGGTCCCCGGTATAGAGGATAAGCTCATCGACATCGGTCACGATCACGCGGTCATAAAAAGCCAAAAGCCCGTTTGTCACCCCGCCCAGCAGATCCCAGCGGCGGCGCGTGAGGTCAATGGTCAACTCTTCACGCGGCACAGTGATGATGTTGCAACCCTCGGCGATGCGCGCAATCTCGGGATCGCCACCGTGGTCGATTACGTAAAGCTGTGACCGGGGCACGATCGACGCATTGTGGCGCACCCATTTTTCCAGCAGCCAGTAATCCCGCCAGACCATCGTCAGGAAAGCAATGCGCAAGGGCAAATTCCTTATTCCGTGCTGTTCAGTTCGAACAGCGCGTTCTTGCCATAGGTTTCAGAGCGCACATATCCCGCGTCTTCCAAACGGTCGATCAACGGGTATTTCCACACCCCGTCATGGGCGATTTCGAAATAGATCATCCGCGGACGCAATGCCGCGTCGGCTTCCAGCAATGGACAGATCACCCGATCCTCCAGCCCTTCGACATCGACCTTGAGGAAATCTATCTGTGCTACTCCGGCTTCATTCAGACAGTCGGGCAAGGGACGCAGCACCACTTCCACGCCGTCATCCTCGCCCGCGGCATTGTCATAGGCCACCTCGACCCGGCCCTGTCCAAGGTTGCCGTTGCGCGGGAAATGCAAACGCGATTGTCCCGGCTCGTCGGAAACCGCGCAGTCGAACACTGCGACCCGGTCGGACAAGGCGTTGAGATCAATGTTGGTCAACAAACGGGCGCGCATCACGGGATTGGGTTCAAAGACCACAGCCCGCGCCCCTTTGCCCGCATGTTTCAGGATCGGCAGGAAAAACGCACCCGCGTTGGCCCCTACATCGACGATGACAACATCTTCCCCCGCCATCAGCGCGGCGAGCGTCTCTGTCGCCTCATGTTCAGGCGGCAGAGCATTTTCCCACATCTTGAATTCGGTAAAGTTATCGCGCGGGTGCACAATGAATTTCGTGCCCAGACACTCCACCGGTGTCGGCGGCAGCATGTCGCGTAAATTGTTGCGAATCCATGGCTTTTCAAACCGAGCCCAGATCTCGCGCATCTTTGCGTCCATCGCCTCGTCTGCAACGGGTGTGGTCATTTTGTCCATCGTCTTCCTGCTCCTGCCGCGCGGGCAGGCATGGGACGGCATTGCGCCCCTGCCCATTGGCCATTTATGAAGGCCCAAGCCCCCGCTGGCAAGCGCCACGAAACCGGAGACAGCCATGCCCGCCACCCGCATCATCATCGACACCGACCCCGGACAGGACGACGCCGTCGCGATCCTGCTTGCACTGGCCAGCCCCGAAGAGATCGAGGTTCTGGGAATTACAGCGGTTGCAGGCAATGTGCCGCTCCCTCTGACCCAGCGCAATGCGCGCATCATCTGCGAATTGGCCGGTCGCCGGGATGTGCCCGTTCTGGCAGGCTGCGAGGCCCCCATGTCGCGCCCGCTTGTAACAGCAGAGCACGTGCACGGGCGCACCGGGCTGGATGGGCCTGACCTGCCGGAACCGACCATGCCGCTGGATGATCGCCACGCGGTGGATTTCATCATCGACACCCTGCGCCATGAGGATGCAGGCACCGTGACGCTATGCCCATTGGGGCCGCTGACCAATATCGCAACCGCCTTTGAACGCGCCCCGGACATCGTGGATCGCGTGGCGCGGATCGTGCTCATGGGCGGGGCCTATTTCGAGGTGGGCAACATCACGCCCGCCGCGGAGTTCAACATCTATGTGGACCCGCAGGCCGCCGATATCGTCTTCCGTTCGGGCATCGACATCGTGGTCATGCCGCTGGACGTGACGCACAAGGCACTGGTTACGCAGGCACGCAACGATGCCTTTCGCGCAATCGGCACCCCGGTTGGCGTGGCTGTCGCCCAGATGACCGAATTCTTTGAACGCTATGACAAGGAAAAATACGGGTCCGAAGGCGCGCCGCTGCATGATCCCTGCGTGACCGCGTGGCTGATCCGTCCCGACCTGTTCACGGGCCGCCGGGTGAATGTAACGGTGGAAACCGAATCCGAACTGACCATGGGCATGACGGTCGCGGATTGGTGGGGCGTCACCGACCGCGCGCCAAACGCACTGTTCATCGGTGACATTGACGCCGACGGTTTCTTTGCATTGCTCACCGAACGTCTGGCCCGACTATGAGCGCGGCGCTGCACCTTGCTGGGACAGATGACCTCGACCGTCTGGAACCGATGGTGGCCGCCTACCACGCGCTGGAAGGCATTCCCAGCACCGAGGCCGACCGCCGCGCCGCGCTGTTGCCGTTGCTAGATGGCACCCTGCCGTTCGGCGTGGCCTACCTGATCGGGCCACGCCGCAGCCCGGTGGGGTATATCGTGGTGTCGTTCGGCTATTCGGTGGAATTGGGCGGGATTGACGGGTTCGTAGACGAGTTCTTTATCCGCGAGCGCGTGCGCGGACGCGGGATCGGCACCGAAGTGCTGGGCAAGCTGCTGCCCGCGCTCAGCGATAGCGGCGTACGCGCCCTGCATCTGGAAGTCGCGCGCGACAATGACGCGGCGCAGCGGCTTTACGGACGCGCCGGATTTACCATGCGCGACCGCTACGCCTTGATGACGCGGGTGGGCTGAATCCAGCCGTTGAAGATGCGGCCGCGTCCGCGTGGCTCTGGCAATCCAGCATTTAGGACATATCTTTCCCCCATGACAGTCTCAATTCCCTTCGACAACAGCTTTGCCGCCCTTCCCCCGGCCTTCTTTTCGCGGGTGACCCCCACGCCGGTGAAGCATCCAAAACTGCGGGCGTTCAACGGCCCCTTGGCCCAGATCCTGCGCATAACCGCGACCGAGGCCGAGGACATGGCGCGGGTATTTTCCGGCAACACCCTGCCAGATGGCGCAGACCCGGTGGCGCAACTTTATGCCGGACACCAGTTCGGGAACTTCAACCCGCAACTGGGCGATGGGCGCGCCATCCTTCTGGGCGAGGTGACTGGCACCGACGGGCAACGCCGCGACATCCAGCTCAAAGGCTCGGGCCCCACCCCCTACAGCCGCATGGGCGACGGGCGCGCATGGCTCGGCCCGGTGCTGCGCGAATACGTGGTGTCCGAGGCCATGGCAGCGATGGGCGTGCCCACAACCCGGGCGCTCGCGGTGGTGGAAACCGGCGAACCTGTCTACCGCGAAGCCGGTGCCCTGCCCGGCGCGGTTCTGACCCGCGTCGCCGCCAGCCACCTGCGCGTTGGCACGTTTCAGGTCTTTGCCGCCCGCGGCCAGAAGGCACAACTGCAGCGTCTGACCGATTACGCGATCGCGCGCCACTACCCCGACGCAGAGGGGCCGATGGGCTTGCTGCGCGCGGCCTGTGCGGCACAGGCCCGCCTGATCCCGCAATGGATGGCGGTCGGGTTTATCCACGGGGTGATGAACACGGACAACGCGGCGATTTCCGGCGAAACGATCGACTACGGCCCTTGCGCGTTTCTCGACACCTATGACGCGGAAACGGTGTTCAGCTCAATCGACCGTGGCGGACGCTATGCCTATGGCAACCAGCCCGACATCGCGGTGTGGAACATGGCGCAACTGGCCAGCGCACTGGTCGGGCTGATGCCCGATACAGACGCCGCCATCGCCGAGGCGACAGAAATCGTGCACGCCATGCCCGAGATGATCCGCAGCGAATGGACCCGCCGTTTCGCGGCCAAGATCGGCATCCCCACCCCGCGCGACGGCGATGCAGCGCTGGTCGGCGACCTGCTTGAACGGATGCAGTCGCAGCGCGCGGATTTCACCAATACGTTCCGCGCCCTCATCACAGGAAACGCGCGCGATCAATTCACCGATCCCACCGCGTTTGATGGATGGGAACCCCTCTGGCGTGCCCGGCTTGAAGACGAAAACCACGCCCTTGCGACGATGCGCGCGGCCAACCCCGCCGTGATCCCGCGCAATCACCGTCTGGAGGAAATGATCGCCGCCGCCGTGGCAGGCGACTATGGCCCGTTCGAGCGGCTCAACGCCGTTCTCGCCCACCCCTTCGAGGATCTGACCGACGCGCGTGATCTTGCCTCGCCACCCGCACCTCATGAGGTGGTGGCCGCAACATTCTGCGGCACCTGAGCCTTCTTTCTCGTCAAAAATACCCCATAGCGCCGCGCCTGAACGTCAGCGACACACCGGTTCAGGCGCGGGTGCGGGGGGGTTATTTGCGGTTAATCAGCACAAGACCGATCGCCACCAGAGACAGCGCGATCCAGATCGCCGGTCCGGGACGTTCGTTCAGCAGCCCCCATCCGAACAGCACCGCGAGGACCGGGGACAGGAAACTGAACGACGCCACCGCGGATGCCGGATAACGCGCCAGCAGGACAAACCACATCAAGAAGCCAAGCGAGGCCACGAAAACCGTCTGGAACACCAGCCCGGCCCAATGCAGGGCTTCGGGCGCGCGCAGCAGGTCACCGGCCAGCGGGGCGATCAGCAAAAGGATCGGTGCAGAAACCACAAGCTGCCACAGCAACTGTATTTCGGGGCTGGCGCGTCCCAGCGGCGTCATCCGCACAGTCAGCGCGATCCCGGCCCAGCACATCGCCCCGCCCAGCGCCAGAAGGTCACCGGCAAGGCTGACTTCGCCACCCGAGCGGTCCGCCATGGCCAGCGCCACCCCGGCCATGGCCAGTATCAGGCCGATCCCCCGGCGGCGGGTGAAGCTTTCTCCCGGAAGCAGGAAATGCGCCGCAATCGTCAGCCAGACCGGCATGGAATAGAAGATGACCGAGGCCCGCGACACGGTCGTCATGTCCAGCGCGGTGAACAGCAGCATGAACTCCAGCGCGAACAGAAGCCCTGACAGGATGCCGCCCAGAATGGCCCCCTGCGGCGTGGTAATCGCGATCCCGCGCACGCGCATCCAGATCAGCACCACCGCAATCGCCCCGAGCGACCGCAAACCGGCCATGAACACCGGACCGAACCCTGCCCCGCTGACCTTGACCACGACCTGATTGATCGCAAACAGCGATGCAAAGAAGATCAGCGCCGCGGTTCCGCCCGCGTCCATTGTCGTTCTACGTTCCATCCCGCCAAAGGATGTGCCCGCGCCGCTGCTGTCAAGGTGCGATGTCGCCTGCCGCGCCATCCGCAAGGATTTGAGTCTGGCACCGCGTTCGCGCTTTCGTTAAACCCTTGGGCACAGATCACGGGGACCGATATGCGCGGAACGATTACGGAGCGGTGCGAGGCAAAAGGCCTGCGAATGACCGGGCAGCGCCGGGTCATCGCCCAGGTGCTCGAGGTCAGCGACGACCACCCTGACGCCGAAGAACTGCACGCACGCGCCAGCCACCGCGATCCGGGCATTTCTCTGGCCACCGTCTATCGCACCGTGCGGCTTCTGGAAGAAGAAGGCATTCTGGAAAAGCTGGAATTCGGCGACGGTCGCGCGCGCTATGAGGATGCAGAGCGGGCCCACCACGATCATCTTATTGATCTGGAGACCGGCGACGTGATCGAATTTGTCGATCCCGAGATCGAGGCGCTTCAGGAAAGAATCGCGCGCAAGCTCGGCTATGAGCTGCGCGGACACCGCATGGAACTTTACGGCGTGCCAATCGGCAAGGACAAAAACGGCTGAGCCGACGAAGGCAGCATTGGCATGGGGCGGCCATGCCGCTCACCCTCTGTGCTTACCCTCTTTGCGCATCCTCTTTCAGGCCGCACCGCGCTCAGCGCGCGACAAAAACCACGGCACCAAAGCGGTCAACACCAACAGGCGCGCCACATGGGCACCGGCGACAAACCCCGGATTGGCGCCAAGAACAGCACCCAGCGCGATCATCGTCTCGAACCCTCCCGGGGCAAAGCCCGCAAGCACCGTCGTCGCGGGCATCCCGATCAGCCACGCCACGGGAACCGCCGCGACCAGAGCCACGGTGCACCCGATTGCCGTGACCGCGAGCCCCGCGCCCATCGCGTCCCTCAGAGCGCGCAGGGTCACGCCTGAAAAACGTGTGCCGATCATTCCCCCCAGCACCGCAAAGCAGACCAGCGCCAGCGCCGGGTTCAGACCGCCATGCACAATCCCTCCGCCATGGGCGACGGAAGAAACCGCCATCGACCCCACCAACAAGGCCGCAGGCACGCGAAGTTTGAGCATTCCAAACCCTGCAACAACGCCCGCCGCGCACAGGATCGCGAATCCCCCCCACGGCATCGCCTCACCGCCACCAAGCGGCAGGCCCCGCAGTTCAACCCCCATCAGTCGCGCCATGATCGGCACGGCAAGCGTCAGCGACAATAACCGCACCGACTGCGCCACGGTGACGAACACCGTATCGACCTTGAGTTCCGCGCTCAGCCCGATGACAAAGCTCAGATGGCCCGGTGCGCAGGCCAGAACGGCGGCGCGCGGATCCTGCCCGAACATCCGGCGCAAAGCGAGACCGCTCAGTGACATGGTCACCGCCAGCGATATCGCCAGCACCACGAACGCCAGCGGCCACGCGGCCATTGCGGCGACGGTGTCTTCGGTCACGGTGCTGCCGATCCCGACCCCGATCACCACGAACACCACGTCGCGCAGCCCCTTGTGAATATCCAGCCGCAATCCCGCCAGACCGCCCAGTGTCACCGCAATGGCTGGCCCGGTGATCAGGTAGGCGGGAAATCCCAACATCCATCCCAGCCACGCCCCCAGTGCAGACAGACCAAGCGTCATAAGGGTCGCCCACAGATCAGGCGAGTTCACCCAGCGACGAGGCGTGTCCTGGGACAACTGAGAAGGGGAATCGGAACGACGCATTCCCATGCGCTACCACGCGGCATCGCCTTTGGCCAAGCGCGCTTGCATAGACGCGCAAACGGGTGCAAGGAACACGCATCCCTTCCCACAATGAGGCCACCTATGGACAACCTGCGCGGCGCGGCCCTGATGACGCTGGCAATGCTTGGCTTTGCCGTCGAGGATATGTTCGTCAAAATCCTGGCGCTGCGGTTCCCGACATGGCAGATCATTGCGTTTCTGGGATGCGGTGGCGCGCTGGCCTTCGGCGCCATGGTCAAACTGCGCGGTGAGTCGCTTTGGTCACGGGCCATGTTTGTCCCGGCGGTTCTGCTGCGCAACCTTGGTGAATTGATCGGCACCACCGGATTCGTAACCGCATTGGCCATGATCGAACTGTCGACCGCATCGGCCATCCTGCAGGCCACACCGCTTGTGGTGACGATGGGCGCGGCGCTGTTTCTGAGCGAACCCGTGGGCTGGCGTCGGTGGACAGCGATCCTTGTGGGGTTCAGCGGGGTGCTGCTGGTGATCCGGCCCGGGAGCGTCTCGTTCGATCTCGGCGCTTTGTTTGCGTTGCAGGGGGTGTTGGGGCTGGCCATTCGCGATCTGGCAACACGCCGTGTGCGGGTTCAGACCTCTTCGGTGCAGCTCAGCTTTCTGGCCTTTCTGACCCTGTTGCCGGCCGCCGCCATCCTAGCTTGGATCCAGGGCGTTTCACCGGTACGCCCCGAAGCCTCGGACACGCTGACCATTGTTGCGATGCTGTGCCTGGGGGTGGTGTCCTACTACGCCATCGTGGCCGCCATGCGCGTGGGCGAAGTGTCTTATGTCACTCCCTTCCGATATAGCCGGATCGTCTTTGCGCTTGGCATCGGGGCGGTGGCGTTCGGCGAACGGCCAGACGGCCTTATGCTTCTGGGGTGTGTGCTGATCGTGGGATCCGGGTTGTTTACCCTGTGGCGGGAACGCAATATCCGCCCTGCGGCCTGAGCGCCCCTTTCCCTCGGGCGCAGCCCCCGTTATGAGGTCGCCCGACCGACGACCCATAGGGAAACCAGAACCATGAGCACGATCATCGACATTCACGCCCGCGAAATCCTTGACAGCCGCGGCAACCCCACCGTCGAAGTGGACGTCACCCTCGAAGACGGCACAATGGGCCGCGCGGCGGTGCCGTCGGGCGCATCCACAGGGGCCTATGAAGCCGTGGAGAAACGCGACGGCGACAAGGCCCGCTATCTCGGCAAGGGCGTTCTTGAGGCCGTGGCCGCGGTGAACGGCGAAATCGCCGAAGCCCTCGTCGGGTTCGACGCCACCGAGCAGGTGGGCGTGGACATGGCGATGATCGAACTCGACGGGACCGAAAACAAGGGCCGTCTGGGTGCCAACGCCATTCTTGGCGTGTCGCTGGCAACCGCCAAGGCCGCCGCCGATTATACCGGCCAGCCTCTGTTCCGTTACGTGGGCGGCACCTCGGCGCGGATGCTGCCCGTCCCGATGATGAACATCATCAACGGCGGCGAACACGCCGACAACCCGATCGATATCCAGGAATTCATGATCATGCCGGTCGCGGCCGAGAATATCCGCGACGCCGTGCGCATGGGCGCGGAGGTGTTTCACACGCTCAAGAAAGAGTTGTCCAACGCGGGTCTGGCCACAGGTGTGGGCGACGAGGGTGGATTTGCGCCGAACCTGTCTTCCACGCGCGACGCCCTGGATTTCGTGCTCAAGGCGATCGAAAAGGCCGGATACCGCCCGGGCGACGACATGTATCTGGCGCTCGATTGCGCGGCCACCGAATACTACCGTGACGGCAAATACGTATTGTCCGGAGAAGGCAAGACGCTGAGCTCGGAAGAAAACGTCGACTACCTCGCGGCGCTGGTCGGGGATTATCCGATCATCTCGATCGAGGACGGCATGTCCGAAGACGACTGGGAAGGCTGGAAGGCGCTGACCGACCGGCTTGGCGACAAGGTCCAGCTTGTCGGCGACGATCTGTTCGTGACCAACCCCGCGCGCCTCGCCGATGGGATCGTGAAGGGCTGCGCGAACTCGATGCTGGTCAAGGTCAATCAGATCGGATCGCTGACAGAAACCCTCAAGGCCGTGGAAATGGCGCACCGCGCGCGGTTTACCAACGTGATGTCGCATCGCTCGGGCGAAACAGAAGACGCCACCATCGCCGATCTTGCCGTGGCAACCAACTGCGGTCAGATCAAAACCGGATCGCTGGCACGCTCCGACCGGCTGGCGAAATACAACCAGCTGATCCGAATCGAAGAGATCCTGGGCGAAACAGCGGAATACGCAGGCCGCAGCATCCTGCGCTGAGCCTCCGGCGCGCCGCCGACCGTGGGGGCGCGCTGATGCTTCTTTCTCGTTTCAAATACCCGCTTCACCACGCGGGCCAGCCCGTGCTGCGCTTGAGAGTTGGACGGTGGCGGGGGGCTCTGCCCCCCGGTTCCCCTGCGGGGAACTCCCCCCGGGATATTTCCGGCAAGAGAAAAAGCCGGGCGGCCATGGGGCTTGCGCTGACGCGCGATGCGCGTCACCTTTGCGTCAGGAGGGACCGCCCATGGTCAAGGCGTTGATTTTCGATGTGTTCGGCACCTGTGTCGATTGGCGCACGTCGGTCGCTGCTGAGGTAGCGGCCGCAGGGCTCGCTGTTGATCCGTTGGCGTTTGCCGATGCCTGGCGCGGCGAATATCAGCCCGCCATGGAGCGCATTCGCGCGGGCGCGCGCGGCTATGTGCCGCTCGACGACTTGCATCTGGAAAACCTTCATATCATCTCGGGCCGTTTCGGGGTCGAGGTCGACGAGACTTTGAATTCCGCCTGGGAACGGCTTGATCCATGGCCCGATGTCGTTGCGGGTCTGCAATCGCTGCGCGAACATGTCTTGATTGCGCCCTGTTCCAATGGGTCAATCGGGCTGATGGCACGGCTTGCCCGCCATGCCCGGTTTCCTTGGGATTGCATCCTCGGCGCTGATATCGCCCGCGATTTCAAGCCCGTTCCCGACGTCTACCGGGCCTCTTGTGCGGTTTTGGGGCTGGCCACGGATGAGGTGATGATAGTTGCGGCCCATAACGATGATCTGGCCGCCGCCCGCGACGCGGGCCTGCGCACGGCCTTTGTCCCCCGGCCGCTGGAATATGGCCCTGATCAGGCGATTGACCTGACGCCGCAATCGGACTGGGATATCGTGGCCGGTGATTTTATTGAACTTGCCGAGCGTGTTGCGCAGCAGGCGGTATGACGGCGGAAGACATCATCGCGCGGCTGGATCTCGCCCCGCATCCCGAGGGCGGATGGTATCGCCAGACGTGGGTTGCCCGGAACCCCGGCCGACCCATCGGCACCTGTATCTATTTTCTCTTGGCACAGGGTCAGGCGAGCCATTGGCACAAGGTGGATGCAACCGAAATCTGGCTATTCCATGCGGGCGCACCTTTGGTGCTGTCGTTGGCCGAGACCGACGAAGGCCCAAAGACCGAACATTTCCTCACCCCCGATCTGACGGAAGGTGCCCCGCAGATCATCGTCCCGGAAAACCATTGGCAGGCTGCCCGCACCACAGGAGATTGGACGCTGGTCAGTTGCACGGTGTCTCCGGGATTTCAATTCGACGGTTTCACGCTGGCCCCGCCGGGGTTCGACATCCCGTGACATCCGATCAGCGCCGCGCCCCAAGCAATGCGCGCGCCGTTTGAAGTGCGTTTCTAACCCGGCGAACTGACGACCCCGCCCCCCACGGACGCGCGCACCCCTGTTGTGGTTGGACACGACGTGGGCAAGCCGCGCCGCACCCGCGCCGCAAGATAGGCAAAGGCCTGTGCCTCAAGCATGTCGCCATCCAGACCAACCGCTTCGACCGCGTCCACCGGGCAATCCAGCGCCACGCGCAGCATTTCCATCAGAACCGGGTTCAGCCTGCCCCCCCCGGTGACAAGGATCATTTCGGGTGCCGAAGGGCAATGCTCCATCCCCTGTGCCACAGCGGCGGCGCACATCGCGGTCAGGGTCGCCGTGGCATCGGCATCGCTCAATTCGCCAACAAGCCCGATCATCTCTGAAAAGTCGTTTCTATCCAATGATTTGGGTGGGATGCGGGCGAAATAAGGCTCGGCCAGAAACAGCTCAAGCGCGCCGGTTTCGACCGTGCCACCGGTAGCGACAAGCCCGCCTTCGTCATAGGGCAGGCCAAGACGCGCGTGCAGAAGATCGTTGATCGGTGCATTTGCCGGACCCGTATCAAAGGCCAGCAGAGCCCCCGGCGCGGCGGGATCGGAAACGCGGGGATCGACCCATGTCAGATTGCCCACGCCGCCAAGGTTGAGAAACACGAGCGGCCCGGTCGCCCCGATGCGCCGCGCGCAGGCGTGATGGAAGAACGGCGCAAGCGGCGCGCCCTCGCCGCCTAATTGCACGTCATCGGAACGAAAATCCCAGACCACCGGCACCCCCAGCGCCTGCGCCAGCGCGGCACCGTCGCCCACCTGCAGCGTGCCCTGCGCGCGCGGGGCATGTGCCAGCGTCTGGCCGTGAAAGCCAACGAGATCACAGGCCATGCCGGACAGCACCTCGATATGGGCGCGCGTCACGATATCGGCGGCGGTCTCGACCTCGGCCCCGGACCAATGGCCCAACGCGGCGCGCAGGGCAGCGCGCTGCGCGTCGGAATACGGTTGATAGGCGGTTTGTCCGAACCCGAAGATGTCGACGCCGTCGGTTTCGATCACCGCCGCATCCACCCCGTCCAGAGATGTGCCGCTCATGGCTCCCAGAACACGCAGCACCGGGGCTTGCGTTTGGTTGCGTTTGCCTGCCCGATGTCCGGCCTCAATCATGGCCTTTTCCTTTGTTGCCGCGCGGCCTATACACTGCCCCGCAAATCCAACCAGAGGCAAGCCATGACCTACCATCCCAAATCGGAATTCATGCACGTCATGATGACTCGCGGCTTTTTGGCCGACTGCACCGATTATCAGGGCCTTGATGACGCGCTCTATAAAGGGGTGGTGCCGGGCTATATCGGCTTTGACGCGACGGCCAAATCGCTGCACGTGGGCAGTCTGATCCAGATCATG
The DNA here is from genome assembly GCA_030425395.1 of Alphaproteobacteria bacterium. GTDB lineage: Bacteria > Pseudomonadota > Alphaproteobacteria > Rhodobacterales > Rhodobacteraceae > JAUIAS01. The sequence continues at coordinate 21,456 of JAUIAS010000004.1, read as the reverse complement.
ACGCTGCGCTGGCTGCAAAAAACCGGCGGCAAGCCGATCACGCTCATGGGCGGAGGCACGACCAAGGTGGGCGACCCGTCGTTTCGCGCCGACGAACGCCCGTTGCTGACGCCGGATCAGATCGACGACAATATCGCGGGTATCAAGCAGGTCTTTGCAAAATACCTGTCCTATGACGACACGCCCACCGGCGCGATGATGCTCAATAACGCCGAATGGCTCGATGGATTGAACTACCTCGATTTTCTTCGGGATATCGGGCGGCACTTCTCGGTCAACCGGATGTTGTCCTTTGAAAGCGTCAAATCGCGGATCGACCGCGAACAGTCGCTGTCTTTTCTCGAATTCAACTACATGATCCTGCAGGCGTATGATTTTCTCGAACTGAACCGCCGCTATGGCTGTCTGGTGCAATTTGGCGGATCGGACCAGTGGGGCAATATCGTCAACGGTATCGACCTGACGCGCCGGGTGCTGGACCACCAAATCTACGGGCTGACCACACCGCTTCTGACCACGTCCGACGGCAAGAAAATGGGCAAATCCGCGAATGGCGCGGTCTGGCTCAATGCCGACATGCGCAGCCCCTACGAATTCTGGCAATTCTGGCGCAATACCACCGACGCCGATGTGGGGCGGTTTCTCAAGCTCTATACCGAAATCGACGTGGAGGAATGCGACCGGCTCGGGGCTCTGGAAGGGTCCGAGATCAACGCCGCCAAGATCACGCTGGCCAACGCGGTCACAACGCTCTGCCATGGCGCAGACGCCGCCGAGGCCGCCGAAGCCACGGCCCGCGAAGTGTTTGAGAAAGGCGGTGTCGGCGACGACCTGCCCACGTTGGTTGTCGGGCCGGACGATCTCCCCCTGTCGATCGTGCAGGCCTTCGTGCGTGCGGGTCTTGCCAATTCCGGCAAGGAGGCCAAACGGCTGATCTCTGAGAACGGCGCGCGGATGGATGACCAACCTCTCACCGATGCGGGCCTGATGCTGGACGCCGGTGCCTTGTCGTCGCCGGTCAAACTCTCGGCGGGCAAGAAACGGCACGCGCTGATCCAGATGGGCTGATCCGTCAGCCCATTTCACTTGCCAAAGATTATCTCGGGCGCGGCGACAACCTGCCCGGGGCGTGCCGCGCGCGCCGCTCTGGCGGAGTGTCTTGGGGCAAACCGACGGGTCTTTGGGTATTTTTGACGAGAGAGAAGCAGGGAGGCGCAGCAGCGGTTGCAGACGCGCGCCCTGCCCCTTGCGCCGAAACGCGATCACGGGATATGAACACTTGTTCAATACCTGGATCAGGAGACCACCCCATGAAACTTGAGACAACATGTGCCGTCATCACCGGAGGGGCCTCTGGTCTGGGCGAAGCAACCGCCCGCCACTTTGCCGCCGCAGGCGCGCAGGTGACCATTCTGGATCGCGATGTTGAACGCGGCGAGCGCGTCGCCGAGGAAATCGGCGGCCATTTCGCCCGAACCGATGTGACCGATGAAGCCTCGGTTCAGGCGGCCATCGCACACGCCATGGATCGTATGGGCCGGATCACTGCCGCGGTGAACTGCGCGGGCATCGCCTATGCGATCAAGACGGTGGGGCGCGATGGGGCGCATCCTCTCGGTGATTTCCAGCGCACGTTGGACATCAACCTAACCGGCAGTTTCAATGTCGCCCGGTTGGCTGCTTTTGAAATGGCCCGAAACGATCCCGAACCCGACGGCGCACGGGGCGTGATCGTAAACACTGCTTCTATTGCTGCCTATGACGGCCAAAAAGGCCAGACCGCCTACGCCGCCTCAAAGGGGGGTGTTGTGGGCATGACCTTGCCCATGGCGCGTGATCTGGCTTCGCTTGGCGTGCGGGTGATGACCATTGCACCCGGCACCTTCAAAACCCCGATGCTCGAGGGACTGGGCGAAGAGGTTCAGGCGCAGCTGGCCGCCGATGTGCCCTGCCCGCCGCGTCTCGGGGATCCGGCGGAATACGCGCGGCTTGCAGGTTTCATCGTCGAGATGGGATATCTCAATGGCGAGGTGATCCGCATTGATGGCGCATTGCGTATGCGATGATGGCGCGGCAAAACCGGGTCACTCCCAAGGCCGAGATCGTCGCGCATCCCGCGCGCGGCTTGTTCATGGGCAATCGCGGCATCCTGCACGATGACACCGGCGTGCTAGGACACCGCCGGTGGCGGCTGAAGGGCTGGGTGACCTGTTTGCTGGACTTCAAGGGCCGCAAGCGAACGCTTGCTGCGCCCGGACGCTATACCGAGTTATTCTTTTTTGATGAGGCTGTGGCCTTTGCAGCGGGTCACCGACCTTGCGCCGAATGCCGTCGCTCCGATTACACCGCCTTTCGCGAGGCGGCCGGGATCACCGGGCGCATTGAAGCGTTTGACAAAGACCTGCATGCCGCCCGCGTCATCCCGCGCAAATGGGCCCAGCGGCACCATGAGGCGCAGGCCGGGGATCTGCCCGACGGGGTGTTTGTGCTGCTTGGCGACGGAACGCCTGCGATGATCAGTGGTGACGCGGCCATGCCATTTGTGGAGTTTCGCTATCGGCCCGCACAACCGCGGCCGCAAGGCACGGTCACGCTCCTGACCCCACCGCCTCTTGTGGATGCGCTGCGCGGTGGCTACCGGCTGACCACGCGGGCCTAGGTGCTCTCAGCCTTTTCTTCCAACGTCAGCCATTCCTCTTCGGCGGCGGCCAGCTTGGTCTGCCGCAGCACCAGTGCTTCGGTAGCTTTGCGGAATTTCACCGGTTCGCGGGTATAAAGCGCGGGGTCGGCCAGCAGCTCTTCGAGCTTGGCAATCTCACCCTCCAGACGCGTGATCTCATCCGGCAAGGCCTGAAGACGGTGCTTTTCTGTAAAGGACAAGCCCGCCGCCTTCTTTGGCTTTGCGCCCGGTTCGGGGCTGGCGTCGGTTGGTTCTCGTCCGTCCGGGCCGTTTTCATGCAGCCCTTTTTCACCTGACCGGCCCTTGCCGGCCTTATGACCACCGGAGCCACCCGAAACCGCGGCTTCTGCCCTTTGCGCCTGATAGTCGCTCCAGCCGCCCGCATAAACCACGGCGCGGCCATCGCCCTCCATTGCAATGGTCGTAGCAGCCACCCGGTCGATGAAATCGCGGTCGTGGCTGACAAGAAGGACGGTGCCGTCAAATGCGTCCAGAAGCTCCTGCAACAGGTCCAGCGTTTCAAGATCAAGATCGTTGGTCGGTTCGTCCAGAACCAGCAGGTTCGCGGGCTGCGCCATCAGCTTGGCCAACAACAGCCGCGCCTTTTCGCCCCCCGACAGGGCGCGCACCGGGGCGCGCGCCTGACGTTCGTCGAACAGAAACTCCTTGAGATACCCGACCACATGTTTGGGCTGACCACGCACCATGATCTGATCGGCCTTGCCCGAAACCCGCATCTCAGGGTCGCCGGTCAGGCTGTCCCAAAGGCTCATATCCGGGTCCAGCCGGGCACGGGTCTGATCAAACACCGCGACATCTAGCCCGGTGCCCAGACGGACCGTGCCGCTGTCGGGGGCCTCTTCGCCCAGCAACATCCTGAGCATCGTGGTCTTGCCAACACCGTTGGGGCCGACAAAGGCCACCCTGTCGCCGCGCTGAATACGTAGGGAAAACGGGGCCAGAATCGTCTTGTCGCCAAAGGCTTTGGCAATATCGCGGGCCTCGATCACCAGCTTGCCAGATTTCTGGCCGGCCTCCAACGCCATCGCTGCCGTCCCCTGACGCCGGATCTGCGAGGCGCGCTCGGCCCGTAAGCCCTGCAAGGCCCGCACCCGGCCCTGATTACGTTTGCGTCGCGCGCTGATGCCTTCCACGGCCCAGCGAGCCTCGGCCTTGATCTTGCGATCCAGCTTGTGTCGCGCCATGTCCTCTTCCGCCCAGACCGTGTCGCGCCAATCCTCAAAGGCGGCAAAACCCTTGTCCTGTCGCCGCACGACGCCGCGATCGACCCAAAGCGTGGCGCGGGTCAATGCCCGCAGAAAGGCCCGATCGTGGCTGATGATCACCACCGCCGCCCGCGAGGCGGACAATTCCCGTTCCAGCCAGCCGATCGCCTCTACATCCAGATGGTTGGTCGGCTCGTCCAAGAGCATCAGATCCGGCTCACGGGCCATCAGCGCGGCCAAGGCTGCGCGCCGCTTCTCACCGCCGCTGGCCGTGGAAACCGGGCGGGACGGGTCAAACTTGAGCCCTTCGCCCGCCCGCTCCACGCGGTAGAGCTCGCCCGGCTCCAGCCCATGCGCCGCAAAATCACCCAGCGTCTCGAACCCGCTCATATCCGGGTCCTGCTCCATATATCCAACGCTTTGCCCGGGTGGCAGGATAACCGAACCCTGATCGGCTTCGACGATCCCGGCCATCACCTTCATCAAGGTGGATTTCCCCGATCCATTGCGCCCGACAAGCGCCACGCGCTCGCCCTCCTGCACAACAAGATCAAGACCGTCAAAAACCGGATCTCCCCCGAAGGTCAGGAAAATTCCACTCAGCTGAAGAAGGGGTGCACGCGCCATGCCGGGCAGCTATCCCCCAGCCCGCGCCGCGTCAAGCGTGCCACCGACCGAGAGCGCCCTGCCTCCTGCTTCTTTCTCGTTCCAAATACCCATTACCCGGCCACCGCCCTGAGCAAACGCTTGCGGGCCGGGGGAATCGCGGCAATTTCAAGCCCGGTAAACACGTGGAACGTTCCAAGCCCCCGATCAATCACCGCATGATCACTGACCCAACCACCCATTGCCAGATAGGTGCGCAGCAGCGGCGGCATCACCTGCATTGCCCTGCGCGCGTCAGGCTTGCGCCGCAACCGCGCGGCAAAACGATAGACCTCGGGGGCCAGAACACCCGGACGCCAGCGCGGCGGTGCCAGGTGGCGCACCCGCAACAACGCCAAAGCCTCGTAATAGGGGCGCGGATCAATGCCCGCAAAGGACGAGCAGCCAAACAGCATCTCGATCCCGTCGCGATCTACCTGCGCGGTCAGCGCCCCCCACGCAACCCGCAGGATATCCGGGTCATGATGCGCCGGGTGCATACAGAACCGGCCCAGTTCCAACATTGGTCCGCCAAAGGCAGCAAGCGCGCCGAGGTCATAGAACTGCGCAGCATAACTGTTGCCAAGGGCGTCGGCCCCGGTCACAGGCAGCACCCGGAAACAGCAGACAAGCTGCCCCGTTTCACAATGCTCTACCATCATGTGGGTGCATCGCGCGTCATGGGCGTCGTGATCCGGGGTCCCGGTGCCAAAGGCCAACGCGCGCAAGGCTTGGGTGGCTGACACATCCTGCGCCGACACGGCCGCGCGCACATGGTATCGTCCCTTGGAAAACACCGGGTTCCCGGAGGCTGCACGCCCCGATCCATACCGTTCTGATTCTGTCAGGTCCGATCCCGTCACGACCGTCGCGGCCCCGGCGCTTGCATCACGTGCAACCGTTACTCCAGCAACGCGCTCGGGTTGATGCGGCCAAGGTTGCCCAGCAACTGGCGAATGAACGTCTGGCTCGACACGCTGGATTCGGTCACCCGGCGCGACAGCCGCACCGTGCGTCCGTCCTCAAGACCGTAGCGTTCGATGTTGCGCACCACGCCACGCTGATCGAATGTCACCGCGACAAGCTGCCGTTCGACAACTTCGGGTTGGCGGATGCCAAAGTGGCGCATCTTGGTCGAAACGTAGTAATACCCGCTCTCGTTCAGCACCCCAGAAGATGACGGCGCGCCAAGGGTTTCGGCCACGCTGTCGCGGGTATCGACCCCGACGACCACGTTTTCCAGTTCGCTATCGCTGGGCACGTAGCCGTGGTTACGGTAGATCGACGAACACCCCGCCACTGCCACGAGCACAAGCCCCAGCATAAGCGGACGAAGTTTCCCGACACGTGTTCCTGCGGTCTTGGTCATGTCTGCCCTCTTGCTTCGGCGGTGGTTGCCACTTACTTCGGATTACAGAAGCTAGCCCCAACGTTCAAGAAACGAAAGCACATCATGACCGCATCCCCTGTCTTTCGCGTGGCCGATCTGTCTTCGGCGGTCCCTCAGCGCTTTGATCTGCGCCCAGAATCCGACCTGCGCGCCACTATTGCGGCCGAACTTGACCTGTCCGCGCTGCGCAAGCTGTCTTTTGTCGGCGAAATCCGGCCGGCCGGGAAACGCGATTGGGAACTGGTGGCCAAGCTGGGGGCCACGGTCGTGCAGCCCTGCGTTGTCACTCTGGACCCTGTGACCACGCGGCTCGACACGGACGTACGCCGCCTGTTTTGTGCCAAACTGCCCGAAACCAACGACGAAGAAGTCGAAATGCCCGATGACGACACCATTGAACCGCTGGGCGACGTCATCAACGTTCAGACCGTCATGACCGAAGCCCTTGCGCTGGCATTGCCACTTTATCCGCGCGCCTCTGGCGCGGAACTGGGAGAGGCGGTCTTTGCCGCGCCCGATGTCGCCCCCATGCGCGACGAAGATGCCCGCCCCTTTGCCGCCCTGTCGCAGCTGCGCGATCAACTGGTCAGCAACGATCCCGAAACTGATTCCAAGACGTGACCCCGGATGCCCCGGACGGACCCTCCGGGCGATCATTGTCCCGGCAGCCGCCGAATCCTGACAGGGTGCCCTGTCAAACACTGTGCCGGACAGGTGCGAACGGCCCATCCGGTCCCGCCGATTTGGGCAGCTTGCGAAAATCTGCTTGCGACTCTCCGAATTCGCAGTATTTTCGCCGCCTCATCGGAATTAGCGTTGGACAAAGCGTGGGCCGCGGCCTAAACGCTCGTCACGCCGCAAGGAACGATATTGAAAACCCGCCGGTCGCCCGGAGCGCCGGCCCCAGTAAGGCAAAGGTTGAGACATGGCTGTCCAACAGAACAAAGTTTCCAAATCGCGCCGCAACAACCGTCGCGCGCACGATGCGCTGGTTGCTGCGAACCCGAACGAATGTGCAAACTGTGGCGAGATGAAACGCCCGCACCACGTTTGCGCGTCCTGTGGCCACTACGATGACCGTGAAGTCGTCGCGATGGCCGAGGAAATCGACCTGGACGAAGACGCGGCCTGAGCCGGAAGATCTGGCGGGTCAATCGGTGACGGATATGTCCGATCATAACGCTCCGAGTCCCGGCAAGATCATCCTATCGGTTGATGCGATGGGCGGCGACTCAGGCCCTGCCACGGTGGTGGCGGGTCTGGTACGCTACGCAAAATCCGATCCGTCCGTCTCTTTTCTTTTGCACGGCCCGCGGGACGTGCTGACCCCGCTGGTTTCGCGCCGGCGGGGTTTGTCTGATCGCGTTGAGGTCATCCACGCCGAAGACGTGGTCACCATGGAAGACAAGCCAAGCCACGTCATGCGGCATGGCAAGGGCACGTCGATGTGGTCGACCATCGCCGCGGTGCACGACGGGCGCGCGTCCGGGGCTGTTTCCTGCGGCAATACGGGGGCATTGATGGCGTTGTCGATGCTGCAATTGCGCCGCCTGCCCGGCGTGATCCGGCCCGCCATTGCGGTGTTCTGGCCCTCGCTCAACCCGCAGGGCTTCAACGTGATGCTGGACGTGGGTGCGGATGTGCGGGCCGACGCGCAGGATCTGCTGCAATATGCGATGATGGGCGGTTCCTATGCCCGAAACGGTTTGGGGCTTTCCCGGCCGCGCATCGGGCTGCTGAACGTGGGCACCGAAGAACACAAGGGCCGCGCAGAGCTGAAAGAGGCCCACGAATTGATCGGCACGTTTTCCGAACGCGCCAATTTCGAATACGTCGGCTTTGTCGAAGGTGGCGATATCCCCGGAAAGACGGCAGATGTGATCGTCACCGACGGGTTCACCGGAAACGTGGCGCTGAAAACCGGCGAAGGCACTGCCGGGCTGGTGGGCGATCTTCTGCGCGAGGCGTTCAGCTATTCGCCAATGTCGCGGCTGGCATCCCTGTTGGCGTTGACCTCTCTCAAACGGTTGAAAAAGCGGATTGATCCGCGCCGTGTGAACGGTGGGGTCTTTCTTGGGTTGAACGGCACGGTGGTCAAAAGCCACGGAGGGGCCGACGACACCGGGGTTGCCGCGGCGGTCGGGCTGGCGGTGCGACTGGCCCAGTCGGGCTTTGCCGAAAAGCTGGCCGCGCGGGTTGCAAGTGCAGCCGCGCTGACACAGGATACCGATGGGGACAACGGCACGGACGACACCGATGCCACCCCGGGTTCCATAACCGAGGAAGGACAGGCACAGACATGACCTTGCGCGCTGTCGTGGCCGGTGTTGGCCACTATTTGCCGGAACGGGTGGTGCCGAACAGCGAATTCGAAAAGACGCTGGACACATCGGACGAATGGATCAGGGCCCGTTCGGGCATCGAGCGTCGGCATTTCGCCGCCGAAGGCGAAACAACATCCGATCTGGGTGCCGCCGCGGCACGCGCGGCATTGCGCGATGCGGACATGACCGCAGACGACATCGACGCCATTATCGTGGCCACATCGACCGCCGATCTGACGTTCCCGTCAGCCGCAACGATGGTTCAGGCCGCACTGGGCATGGAGCGCGGCTTTGCCTTTGACGTGCAGGCCGTCTGCGCAGGCTTTGCCTTTGCGCTGGCCAATGCCAATGCTCTGATCCTGTCAGGTCAGGCGGAACGCGTTCTGGTCATCGGTGCGGAAACCTTTTCGCGTATCATGGACTGGACGGATCGCGGCACATGCGTTCTGTTCGGCGATGGTGCTGGTGCGCTCATCCTTGAGGCGCGCACCGGAACCGGCACCGCGCAGGATCGCGGCATTCTGGCCACCGATCTCAATTCCGACGGACGCTATCGCGACCTGCTCTATGTCGACGGCGGCGTCAGCACCCAGACCACGGGTGTGCTGCGCATGCAGGGCAATCAGGTGTTCCGGCACGCGGTCGAAAAGCTGGCCAAAACGGCGGAAACCGCATTGGAGAAGGCCGGCCTTACGGCGTCCGATGTAGATTGGATCGTCCCGCATCAGGCAAACATCCGCATCATTCAGGGCACCGCCAAGAAGATGGGCCTTCCCATGGAAAAGGTCGTCGTGACCGTTCAGGATCACGGCAACACCTCTGCCGCATCGATTCCCCTCGCCCTGTCTGTCGGCAAGGCGCGCGGCCAGATCAAGACCGGCGATCTGGTCGTAACCGAAGCAATTGGCGGCGGATTGGCCTGGGGGGCCGTTGTCCTGCGCTGGTAAAGCCCCGAAATACCGCAAAAACAAGCCCTTGCATGCCATTGATATTGACTCGGAATTTCAGGCGCACGTATGCTGCTTGGAAAATAAGGGGGATGGTATGGGTGAAAAGACATTGACCCGCATGGATCTGAGCGAAGCGGTGTTTCGCGAAATGGGTCTGTCGCGGAATGAAAGCGCGCAATTGGTCGAAAGCATGTTGGAACACATGTCCGACGCGCTTGTGAAAGGCGAACAGGTCAAAATCTCGTCGTTCGGAACATTCAGCGTGCGCGAAAAATCGGCCCGCGTTGGCCGCAACCCCAAGACCGGTGAAGAGGTCCCGATTCAGCCTCGGCGCGTTCTGACCTTTCGGCCGTCGCACCTGATGAAAGACCGTGTCGCCGCCGGCAACAAGAGCTGAGCGAGCACAGGAATATGGACAAGAAAAGCCCCGACGCCTTCCGCACGATCAGCGAAGTGGCCGACTGGCTTGGTGTTCAGGCACATGTCCTGCGGTTCTGGGAAAGCAAGTTTCCACAGGTCAAACCGGTAAAACGTGCTGGCGGGCGTCGGTATTATCGCCCCGCCGACATGGAACTGATCGGCGGCATCAAGACTTTGCTGCATGATCAGGGCATGACGATCAAAGGCGTTCAAAAAATACTTAAGGAAGAAGGGGTTGCGCATGTTTCCTCATTCTCCCCTTCGCCCGATGAGATGCCCGCAGACGGTGACGAACTGGGTCGTAACGTCGTCAAGTTCCAGGGCCGCGAGGCCGAAGAGGCCGCCGATGCGGCGCCGGACCAATCCCCCGTTCCCACAGAAAATCCACCCGAGGACGACGGCCCGCTGTTTCGTGTAGCAGGCAACGCGCAAGACGCTGACGCAGCCACAGCCGCACCCGATCCTCAGCCTCCCGAAGAGGATGCCGCGCAGGACACCGCCGCCAAATCCACGCCATTGCCCGACGGGCCAGCAGAGGACAGTAACGCGCCAACCGCCCCTGCCCCGATCCCGCGCTTGGTCGAAGCCGCCGACCCGCCCCCCCTCGATCAGATCGCCGTATCGCCCGGAGCCCTGTCGCTGGTGGCCGGGGTGTCGCACCTCGACGCCGAAACCACGACCCGGATCGTGCCGCTGGTCGCCCGCCTCGCTGCATTGCGCGACCGCATGTCAGCCTCTGACAAAAGCGTCTGATTTTTTAATGATTCCCCCTTGCCCCCGGTCCCAAAACGGGTATGAACACGGCGTAGTCGGGCTATGGCGCAGCCTGGTAGCGCGTCCGTCTGGGGGACGGAAGGTCGCAGGTTCGAGTCCTGCTAGCCCGACCAGCTACCATTTCCGAATTCCCCCCTTCGGAACCTTTGCGCCGGTCGCAAAGCGGAGAAAGCGATGACCGGGGTCTTTGCCAGCCAACAGATCGAAGCGATGATCGAACGCGGTGAAATCCGCAGCGACACGCCCATGCCCGATGGTCAGGTTCAACCTGCCAGCCTTGACCTGCGCTTGGGAACCGTCGCTTACCGCGTGCGCGCGTCATTCCTTGCTGGCACCGGCCGCAGCGTATCTGACCGTCTGACCGAATTTGAGATGCACCGCATCGACCTGCGCGATGGCGCAGTTCTGGAAAAAGGCTGCGTTTATCTCGTGCCTTTGATGGAGGCGCTTGATCTTCCTCAGGGTGTAAGCGCAGTGGCCAATGCCAAAAGTTCGACCGGGCGGCTTGATCTTCTGACGAGAACGATCACCGACGGTGGCACCGAATTCGACCGCATATCAGAGGGCTATTCCGGCCCGCTTTATGCTGAAATTTGCCCGCGGTCTTTTTCTGTGCTGGTGCGTCCCGGCATGCGGCTCAATCAGATTCGCTTTCGTCAGGGCCAAGCGGTGCTGACCGATGCCGAACTGGCCGCTCTACATGCCCAGACACCTTTGGTGGATGGGGACGCCGTTATCGAACAAGGGCTTGGGTTTTCCGTCGATCTGGCCCTGCCGGGCAGTGATCTGGTGGGCTATCGCGCAAAGCCGCATACCGGGGTGATCGACCTTGACCGCATCGGCCAATACGACCCCGCCGAATACTGGGAAGAGGTGCGAAGCACACGCGGCCAGATCATCCTAGACCCCGGTGCGTTCTATATTCTGGTCAGTCGCGAGGCCGTGCACATCCCCCCGGCCTATGCCGCCGAAATGGCCCCATACCTGGCCATGGTCGGGGAATTCCGCGTGCATTACGCGGGCTTTTTCGATCCGGGCTTTGGCCATGATGCTGCAGGAGGCGCAGGATCACGCGGCGTTCTCGAAGTGCGCTGTCACGAGGCACCGTTCGTTCTGGAACACGGACAGGTGGTGGGGCGCCTGGTCTATGAACGCATGTCGCAGGTGCCCAAACAGATTTACGGCGCGGGCATTGCCTCGAACTATCAGGGTCAGGGCCTGAAGCTTTCAAAGCACTTCAAGACCACCTGACAACCCATTAATATCTCACGATCTTTCGGCGCGGCGCGCAGCCCGGACGGCCCGGCGCGCGGCGCGTTGCTGTTGCTTGGCATCCGCTGCCTTTTCAGGCTGCTGTTGATGGCCCTGCGGCAAGGGCTGGGTTCTTGTCTGCGGCGGTGCTGCATGCCGGGAATTGCCGAAGTCGTCGATTTCTCCGACCGGTTGCTGACGGCTCTTGCGGCCGCGCCTGCTTCCGACATCTACCGCGGTGTCGATGCTCGCTTTTACACCGCGATTAACGATGTTGCGCACAAAGGCGCGGATGACCATGTTGATCAGCGAATTGATGTTCATCTGTTCGCTCTCCTGTTTCTTGTTGCCTGCATTTAAGCACGAAACGTGCCATTTTGAGGGCGTAAGTCTTATCAATCTTCGAAAAGTTCGCTTTGCCCTTCCGTATCGTCGTCGTCTTCGCCGTCGGTCGCGCCAAAGTCCAAAGCCCCCGGCGGCGGCCGATTTTCCAAGAGCCCGGCCGCGCGCAGTTCCTTGAGGCCGGGCAGATCGCGCGCGCTTTCCAACCCGAAATGATCCAGAAAGCCCGGTGTCACCACAAAGGTGACCGGACGGCCCGGCGTCATTTTCCGGCGACCGAACCGGATCCACTCCATTTCGATCAACTGGTCGATGGTGCCCCGCGACACCGACACACCGCGAATCTCTTCTATCTCGGCGCGGGTAACAGGCTGATGGTAGGCAATGATCGCCAGCGTCTCGATAGCCGCGCGCGACAGCTTGCGCGTCTCAACGGTTTCCTTTTGCATAAGGAAACCAAGGTCGGGTGCCGTGCGCATCGCCCATTCATTGCCCACGCGCACAACCCGCACACCCCGCCCTTCGTAGCGTTTGCGAAGATGGGCCACGGCCTCGGCGGCATCGCATCCGTGGGGCATCCGGGCCTCCAGTTCCTTGACGCCGACGGGGTCGGCGCTGGCAAACAGAATTGCTTCGACCATGCGTTCCTGTTCACCCATGGGCGGGGCCTCAAAGAGGCTTTCTTCGACCTGAGGGCCCGGTTCGTCGTTACCGCTCACCTTGCGTCTTTCCTTTGTCGAATTTCGATTGGCGCGAATGTGTCTGACTGGCGCAGTTCGACGCGCCCTTCCTTGACCAGTTCCAGCGTCGCGGCAAATGTCGACGCGGTGGCTGACCGGCGCATGACAGGGTCTGCGTTGGCCTCATCGGGCAAATAACTTACAAGGTCTGTCCAGTCGCCGGAAAACCCGATCAGTCCGCGCATCCGTTCCAGCGCCTGTTCCATCGTGAAGACCCGGTCACGATCCATCACAAAGGGACGGAATTCATCGCGGGTGCGGATACGGGCATAGCCCTGCATGAGATCAAGCAAGGTCGCACCATAGGTCACACGACGCACGCGGGTGACATCTTCTGTCACGCCACGGGCAAAGAAATCCCGTCCCAGCCGGTCGCGCGCCATCAACCGCGCCGCAGCATCGCGCATCGCCTGAAGCCGTTCGAGCTGAAATGCGAGATGCGCGGCAAGCTCTTCGCCGCTTGGGCCTTCCTCGGAAGGATCGGGCGGCAACAACAACCGCGATTTGAGAAACGCCAGCCACGCTGCCATCACCAGATAGTCGGCAGCCAATTCAATGCGCAGATGTTTGGCCCGGTCCACAAAGGTCAGGTATTGCCGCGCAAGATCCAGAACCGAAATGCGTCGCAGATCGACCTTCTGCGTGCGCGACAGCATCAGCAGCAGATCCAGCGGCCCCTCGAACCCATCGACATCAACAATCAGCGCCTCGGCAGCGAGACGGTCTGCCACGGTCTGCGGCGGGTCTTCCTGAAAGGTCTCCTCAGCCATGGCTCCCTTCACCCAAAAGCGCCCCAAGCTGCGCCTCAAGAGATTCAATGTCAACATCGGCAGGCACCACACGCGCGGCAAGCGCGGCATCGGCGCGGCGTTTGGCGTCGGTTGCCAGTGTTCCTGCGGCCTCGGCGACGGCGCGGCGTTCGGCCAGCGTTCCATTGCAATGCAGGATCACGTCGCATCCCGCCCCAAGCGCCTGTTGCGACAGTGTCCCCAGATCGCCCGACAGCGCCTTCATGGAAATGTCGTCGGTCATGATCAACCCGTCAAAGCCGATATCCTTGCGCACCGCCTCCAACGTTGTGGCACACAACGTTGCCGGGGCATCACTGAACGCCTCATAAACCACATGCGCCGTCATCCCCAGCGGCAGGTCGCGCAACGCGGCAAAGGCGGCGAAATCCGTGGCGCGCAAATCCTCGGTCGTGGCGGAGACCCGTGGCAGGTCATAATGGCTGTCCGATGTGGCGCGCCCATGTCCCGGAATATGCTTGAGCACCGGAAGAACGCCGCCTTCCAGCATCGCATCCGACGCCGCACGGGCCAACGCGGCAACCTCGCCCGCATCAGTCCCATAGCAGCGATTGCGCAGGAACGGATGCGTCTGATCAAAGGCAATATCGGCCATAGGCGCGCAATTGCTGTCTATGCCCAAAGCGTTCAGTTCCGCAGCAATGATGCGATAACGCAGGAACATTGCACGTTGTGCCGCGCGCCCGGCTGCGTGGACATGATCCAGCGGCGGCAGCCATTCCCGCCAATGCGGCGCGCGCAAACGCTGCACGCGCCCGCCTTCCTGATCAATGGTGATCATCGCGTCATGGCCAGCGGCCTCGCGCATGTCCTCGCACAGCGCACGCACCTGATCAGGGGTGTCGATATTGCGCGCAAAAAGGATGAACCCGAATGGGCGTGCATCGCGGAAGAACCGCTTTTCCTCGGCGCTCAGGCGCAGCCCGTCCGCATCGAGGATCGTCGCACCAAGATCGGTCACCGTGCCACCAAAGGCACACAATCCGTGCCCTCGGCCACAAAGGCAGAACAGAACCGGCGCGCATCGCTGAGATCGTCAAAGCCCATGGCTCGCAAACGATAGAACACCCGGCCGCCGCTGGTTGCCCGTTCGATCACCCGCTGCTTGCCCGTCAGATAATCACCGAACCGCGATTGCAGCCGATCCCATTCGCCGACGGCGATATCGGTGCTTCCGAAGGCACCAAGCTGTGCAAGGCTGGTGCCCACAGGCACATCTTCGGGGGCCACGTCAATTTCCGGGCGCGGCTGAACGGACACAGCGGCCATCACAACGCGGGCCTGTATATCCTCTGGACGCCGCTGCGGGCGCAGGGACGTGGGCAATCCGTCGCCCGGATCGGTCGTTGTCGCGCGTGCTTGCGGCGCCTCCGACAGGGTCTTCGGGGCCGACGGCGTAACTCTGGTGACAGGATCAGGCGCGGACAGGGCCGCATGACGCGAGCCTCCCTCCGGCGAAAGGGGGGCTGGCTGTTTGATCGGTCCGCTGTCGTTCAGATCCGATTGCGACTGCGCAGCGGCAAACATCTGGTCAATGCGGCGATCGCGTTCCGCATCGCTTTGCTGCGGACGGGCGGCAAGATCGCGCAGGTCGCTTGGCGGCAGGTCTTCGTCAGTCAGATCGACGGGACGCGGCGCCAGAACCAACCTGTCAGGTGGCGGGGCGGCCGCGCCGCTGCCTGCGACCACATTGACCGCAAGCCCCTGATGATCGGCGGTCACACCACCGGGATCTTCGGGCTGCACCCGCATCGGGCCTTCGAGCGCGCGAACCACCGGCACACCGCTGACATCGCGGGTCAGGGTATCCACGCTCCAGACGCCAAGACCGACGATCAAACCGATCGACGTGAGCGCCCCGAGAATGTGAACTGCACCGAAATACGCACTTGTTTGTCCCGCGACCTGATCGGCCTGCGGGGCGTGTCCAACGGGGTCTTGCCGCGATCCGTTCCCGGACCAATCGTCATAGGCCGCCATGTCTGCCTCATACTGCCCGGGCGCAAAAGCGCGTCCGAATTGCCTGCGTCAAGACCGGCGGGGTGCGGGATTTTTTATCGCATCTCCTGCGCCGGTGTGACCCCAAGAATACCAAGACCTGCGGAAATGACAATGGAAACGGCGCTCGCAAGCGCGATTTTCGCCTGAGACGTTGCCGGATCGCCATCCTGAACAAAGCGGAGTTCCGGCACATCATTGCCCCGGTTCCACAGGGAATGGAACTCTCCGGCCAGCTCATTGAGGTAAAATGCGATGCGGTGCGGTTCGTTTGTGCGCGCCGCGATTTCCACCAGACGCGGCCACTCGGCCAGCTTGCGTGCGACGTCAAGCTCGGCCTCATGCCCGATGCGACCAAGATCCGCAGCGGCCAAAGCAGCGCTGTCAGTGGCAATCCCCGCCTCGCCACAGCGGCGCAACACGCTCATCACGCGGGCATTGGCGTATTGCACATAGAACACCGGGTTTTCCTTGGACTGTTCCACCGCCTTGTCAAAATCGAAATCCAGCGGGGCGTCGTTCTTGCGTGTCAGCATCACGAAACGCGTGACATCGGCGCCCACCTGTTCGACAACATCGCGCAGGGTGACAAACGTCCCTGCCCGCTTGGACATCTTGAACGGTTCACCATTCTTGAACAGCTTGACCAACTGGCACAGCTTGATGTCCAGCGTGACGGCACCGTCCGAAAGCGCCGACACCGCCGCCTTCATCCGCTTGACATACCCACCGTGGTCAGCACCGAACACGTCGATCAACGCATCGAACCCGCGCGTGACCTTGTCATAGTGATAGGCGATATCCGGGGCGAAATAAGTCCAGCTGCCGTCAGATTTCTTGACCGGGCGATCAACATCGTCGCCATGATCGGTTGACCGGAACAAGGTCTGCTCGCGCGGTTCCCAATCTTCGGGCAACTTGCCCTTGGGCGGCTCAAGCACACCCTCATAGATCAGCCCCTTGGATTCCAGCGTCTCAAGCGCGGCCTCGATCCGGCCCGTCCCATACAGCGATTTTTCTGAATAGAACACGTCCATCTTGACGCCAAGCAATGCCAGATCGGCGCGGATCAGGTTCATCATCTCTTCGGTGGCGAAATCGCGAACTTCGGTCAGCCAGACCTCTTCGGGTTGGCCAACATAGGCGTCGCCAACCTTGTCCTTGAGGGTCTGGCCCACCTCGATCAGGTATTCGCCGGGATAGGTGCCATCCTCGAACGCGACCTCTTGCCCATGGGCTTCGAGATAACGCAAATAGACCGACCGGGCGAGCACGTTGACCTGCGCGCCGCCATCGTTGATGTAATATTCGCGCGTCACGTCATAGCCCGCATAATCAAGGAGGCTGGCCAGAGCATCGCCAAAAACTGCGCCGCGCGTATGGCCCACATGCAGCGGTCCCGTGGGGTTGGCCGACACATACTCAACATTGACCTTCTTGCCCGCGCCCATGTCGGACCGGCCAAAAGCAGTGCCATTTTGCAAGATTTGGCCGATAACCCCCTGCCAGACGCCGTCCGACAGGCGAAAATTCAGGAACCCAGGCCCCGCCACTTCGGCGCTGGCAATGCGGGCGTCCCGTCCTAGCCGTTCGGCCAGTCCCTGCGCGATGTCGCGCGGCTTCTGGCCTGAGGGTTTGGCCAGAACCATCGCGGCGTTGGTCGCCATATCACCATGCAAAGGATCGCGCGGCGGCTCGACCGTGACATTCGAAGTATCAAGCCCCGCAGGCAACGCGCCATCAGCGGCCATGTCGTCAAGGCTCTGGATCACCAGCGCGCGGAATTCGGCAAAAAGGTTCATGTCACAAGCTTCCATCAGTTTGAGCGTTCTCTATCACTCCGGCGCGGCGCGTCAACTCAGCCGCACCCGACACGATGCCTCAGACGAAATCCGGCGGGCTGGCGGCGGGAACCCCGCCCAGCAGGCGCGCGTGTTCCTGAAGGGCAAAGCGGTCGGTCATTCCGGCAATATAATCGGACACGATCCGCGCCAAAGCGACGGTATCGGGGGCCTCGGCCACATCCTTGCGCCATTGTTTGGGCAGCTGGTCGGGATGATCCATGAAATGCGGAAAGAGTTCATTGACCACCCGCGTCACCTTGCGGCGCATCACCACGACATCCGGAGCGCGATACATCCGCTCGAACAGGAACGTGCGGATCACCTTGAGATCATCGAACACAGGCTGCGAAAACCTGATCACGGGACGGCCCGCCGTACGGATCTGCGTCACGTCGCGCGCGTCGATTTCCGCCAGCGCCGTGCGCGCGTATCCGATCACATCCTCGACAAGAACGCCAAAGAACCTGCGCAGCGCTTCATGCCTGCGACGGTAATAGTTGAGACCGGGATACAGGCGGTCCACCTCGGCGAAATTGTCATGCAGGATCGGCAGCTCTGCCAGTTCGTCGGTGGAAAACAGTTCGGCCCGCAGACCGTCGTGCAGATCGTGGTGGTTATAGGCCACATCATCGGCAATCGCGGCCACCTGCGCCTCGGCGCTGGCATGCGTGTGCAATTCCAGATCATGGCGCGCATCATATTCGGCAAGCGCCCATGGCAGCGGATCGGACACCGGGCCGTTGTGCTTGGCGATCCCTTCCAGCGTTTCCCACGTCAGGTTCAGCCCGTCGAAATCCGCGTAGTGACGCTCCAACGCGGTCACGATGCGGATGGCCTGTGCATTGTGATCAAAGCCGCCATAAGGAGCCATCAGCACATGCAGTGCCTCCTCCCCTGTATGACCAAAGGGCGTATGCCCCAGATCATGGGCCAGGGCCACCGCTTCGGTCAGTTCCTGATTCAATCCCAGTGTGCCCGCGATCGTCCGCGCCACCTGAGCGACCTCGATTGAGTGCGTCAGCCGGGTGCGAAAATAATCGCCCTCGTGTTCGATGAACACCTGCGTCTTGTGTTTGAGCCGCCGAAAGGCGCTGGCGTGAATGATCCTGTCGCGGTCCCGCTGAAAGCAGGATCGGAAATGGCTTTCCTCTTCGTGATACAGCCGGCCGCGGGCGCGGGCGGGATCAGAGGCAAAGGGGGCGTGCATGGACGCTCCTGTCCTTGAGTTCGGGTTTCGCCACATCTATATTGCACAGTGCGCAACAGTAAAACACCCGGAGCCCTGAGATATGCAAATCCCCCCACGTGTGACGGAACGTGCCTTTGCCCGCTTGTCGGAGATCGGTGCCGGTGATCAGGGTCAGGCCCTGCGTGTCGCCGTCGAAGGCGGCGGCTGTTCCGGCTTTCAATACGAAATCGCGCTGGACGCGCCCAAGGAAGATGACCTGATCCTTGAGGGCAACGGCGAACGGGTGGTTGTCGATGCGGTGTCGCTGCCGTTTCTGGAAAACGCGGTGATCGACTTCAGCGAGGAACTCATCGGCGCGCGCTTTGTCATTGAAAACCCCAACGCAACAAGCTCTTGCGGGTGCGGCACGTCCTTTTCCATGTGACTTTGTTGTCTGGCCCCTGTGTTCAGGGATCGGTGCGCGCCCTCGGCGGCACCGTCGTCGGTCTGGGAGCCATCTGATCCCATAGCAGATACGCACCCGACGCCACCACGATCGCCACGCCGAGCCACGTGCCCGCCTGTGGCCATTCTCCGAATGCCAGCGCACCAATCGCCACCATCCAGACGAATTGCAAATTCATCAAAGGCGTTACCGCGAAGGCAGGCAACAGCCGCAGCGCCACCACCAGAACCCAACGCGCACCGAACAAGAGCGCCGCATAAGCCACGACAAGCCCGGCATCCCCTGCCCCCATGGGCCGCCACACAAACGGCAATGCGGCAAGCATCAACACGCCAAGAGCAAGGTTCGGATAAAACACCTGCGCCAGCGCCCCGGTGCCCAGCCCCGAGAGACGCCGTGCCATAACCATCGAAAACGTGCCCGACACCGCCGCGCCCAAGGCCCAGAGGTGCCCGCCGCCAATGCCCGCGACCCCTTGCGGAAACAGGCACGCGACCCCAACTGCCCCCGCCACCAGCGCAAACCACGCCGACGGGCGCACATGCTCCTTCAGGATCGGACCAGACATCAGACCTGCGAGAATGGGCATCAAACCGATGAACAGAAACACCTCGGCAAAGGGCAAAAGCCGAAAGGCGGAATAAAAACAAAGCGCCGCGACCACCGTCGCACCTGCGCGCAGCGCCATCGCACCCGGAGCCGTCATGCGCAATTCAGCGCGCAGCCCCCTGCCCGCGCGCGCGCCCGTCCCGCGTGCGCACACCGCGCAGAGGGCGGCGACCATGATCCCCGACAAGGCATAAAGCTGCGGCGCGGCATAGCCTCCCGCCAGCAGCTTGGTTATGCCATCCGCCCCTGAGATCAAACCGGTATACCCGGCCACCAACGCCAACCCGGCCAGCGCGGGGCCGCGCGGTGTCATTGCAGCCCCCGCAACCCCGTGCGGGCGAACCCGGCGAAAAAGCTGTCAAACTTGTCAGAACTGGCCTCGGCCTCTGACAGGATTTCGTGACCCTCGTCGCTGAGCGCGTTCTGAACATGGGGGCGCATCACCTGCCAATCGGCCTGACGTGCAAGATCAAGGCGGAACATGCATTCCGACATGTCGCGCAGCGGGCTGGCCACTCCACGCGCCCGGTCAAACCGCACCCGCCCCGGCCCCATCGCCTTGCCAAAAGCAGGACGCCCGGCCACGGCCAACGCCCAATTGCTGACGAAAAACTCGTGATAATCGTCATTCACACTGGCAGTGTCGTCTTCGGCAATCGAAAACAACGCGGTTTCCCGTTCCAGCCAGTTCTCCCAAATCTGGGAGGGCGTGCGCCCCGCATACCGCAGCGCGACGCAGATTTCGGCCAGAAGATCGGCGTTCTGATCGAGAAACGCCAGCAACCCGGCATATTCGAGCGAAGTGATCGCGGCCCCGTCCAGTTCCGGATCGCGGCGACCATATTCCGACAGGTAAAATACGATATGGGTCAGTTCATAGGCGGCCTTCTTGTTGGGCATGGCAAAGGTATGCGTGCGCCCGATAAAGGCACGCAACCGGTCATCAAGGCCTGCGTCATGGGCCATCGGGTTCACACCCCGGCGCAACATCAGACGGCGGGCCTCGGCCCGTTGCAGATCGGACAATTCGGCCTGCGGCAAGCCCGCGCGATCAGCCCAGATCACCAGATCTTCACCGATCCCCTCAGCGCCCATGCCCAGATCCTCGAGATCCAGACAGATTGACAAAAGAAACCGGTAATATTGGGGGAAAAACTCGAGTCGCCGTGCCACCTGTTGCAGATAGCCCCGGTGCGGATCCAGCGCGCCGTCTTCCAGCGGCGTGCCCGTGCATTCGAGGATATTGAGAAGTTCGGCGTTTTCCTTGAGCCAGAACACATCATCGCCGGTGCGCCGGGCATGAGCGAAGCTTTCGATCATGCCCGAGATGCGCTGGCCAAGGCCACGGCGGCGGGACGGGACGTTCAGGGTGATGACATTCGACATGGGAGGATTCCTTTTCTTCAAATGGCGGGCCTGAACGCCCGGTCCCGTCCAGAGGCAGATCAGCTGCCCGAGGAGAAGGCGTGCGTTGCATCGCCCGAGACAACCGCGCTTGCGGTGGTCGGTGCCGAACCGGAGGAGAACGCCTCGACCGCGTCGCCGGTGCTGGCGTCGCTGCGCGTCGGGGCCGAACCGGAGGAGAACATCTCAACCGCGTCGCCGGTGCTGGCGTCGCTGCGGGTCGGGGCCGAACCGGAGGAGAACATCTCAACCGCGTCGCCGGTGCTGGCGTCGCTGCGGGTCGGGGCCGAACCGGAGGAGAACATCTCGACCGCGTCGCCGGTGCTGGCGTCGCTGCGGGTCGGGGCCGAACCGGAAGAGAACATCTCGACCGCGTCACCGGTGCTGGCGTCGCTGCGCGTCGGGGCCGAACCGGA